>NZ_MUBK01000017.1 GCF_002127545.1 Xenorhabdus beddingii | reverse complement strand
AAACTGTGAGAGCCATTTTTGCGCTTCAGAAGTGACGGTGCGGTTAAATTTACCCAAAGCGTAGGATTTGGCTTGTTCTGCCAATTCAGCAGGAGAAGAGGTTAAAATATTGCTTATTGTTTGAATATGACTACTCACTACATGTGGCGTATCAATTTCTGAAATATCGTTGTTTTTTTGTGAATGAGTATATGGCTTTGCTGTTTTCATATTACCCTCAGCTAAAGCATTAGCTATTGCAGGAGGTATCAGTAATATATAAAACAAAATAAAAAAGCCAATAAATCCTCTAAAATTTAATGACATATACAAATACTCCAAAAATATTTCTATTATATAGCTGAGAATTTTACTCGACACTTCATATTCTGAGCGACATTTACCCATTCTTGCTTATAATATTAGTTAGAAAATTCAAATTAGAGTCATTCAAAATAGTTATCACTGAACAGCAAGAAATATTTGAACCATTCATTAATAAAATGGGATCTGTGTCCCGTAATCATCATTACATTCTGTTTTTTTTAAGTCTATTTCAAAATCTCCCTGTCCACCAATGATGGTATTTCCTCTCTATTAGTGATAACAAAAAGGAATTGGTTTTAAAAAAATCATCAATGAAGCAGTAAAATCAGTCAAAATTTCTCATGCCTGAATAGCTCAACAATCGTGTTCTCTTTGATAAGAACGTTCAGTCTATCTCAGGCATTGAGTGTCTTTTTTAAGCGAAATTCAGGTTAATCACTAAAGAGCTATCCTTGATTTAGTGACCATCAGGATTGAATGCCAAACCAATTCTTGTCAACGTTTGAACGCATTTCGGATGCCGGGACATCGTCAAAGTTCGCTATCAAAAAAATAACATCATATTGGGTAAGGATTTAATGTGACAGAACCCTATAGAATGCCGGAAGATTAATAAATAACCAATAAAAGGCGAGTGTGTATACCATAAAATGGTCATTTTAACATATAGTTGCATTTTTAATGTATGTATTGCATTTATGATTTTAATCTAAGATACTGCCAAAAAATAAACAGATCGGATTTTAAATTAAATTTCATAAAATTATGGAGGATAAAATAATTATTTATTGAAATAATAACATAAAAATAAAAATCAACCAAAATGACAGTAACAACAGATATGGGAACAGACTTATCTAATAAGGCAACATTGATTTCTCTGGTCAACATTTTAAATTACTAATTAACTTATCCAAGGTATTATACTGTAGCAACACTATTGGATAATAGTGCACAATCTAAAACAGCAACTGTAAATATTGAAAAAATATCATCCAGTTTACCGGATTATTTCCCAACTGTTCCAGAAACTACAGGTAATAATGGCACACTACTAACAAAAGGAGATTATTATAGGTTAGATAATTTAGAGGTAACTGTCCCCATCTATACCGGTATGGCTTCCGGGCAAACTGTGCTGGTTGATTATGTAGTAGGAATCAGGCACAGAGTATGATTTTTCTGAGGCATGAAGACAAGTTATATAAGCATTATCACACTTTAAATAAAGTATAATATTTTTAATAAGATGTTGGTGCATAATAAAACAAATATATTGCGACTGATAGATATTATCATTTTTTGAATTATCTATGTGCCCTATAAACCAATGCCTCTTTAAAACATTAATAAATCTCATCAGAAATTAAAAATTTACAGGTGGATATTATGGCAAGAATAAAATTAATGATTAAATTATTTCTGTATATGACATTGGCATTTTTTATTTCTACCACCAATGCTAATTCAGATACCGGGTACGATGTTGCAAAAAAAATCACTCAAAGGTATTTTGATAATCAAATATACTGTGGGGATGATGGACTTCCGATATTTTTATGCTCAGGAGTATTAATAAGGGGAACTGTTGCGTCAAATAAATATCACTCATGGAACCCTAGCCCAAAGTCTCAAAGCAGGGGAAGTGTTTCATTCTCTTATCTAAGATCTGATGTTAAAGTTATTGCATTATACGGCAATCATCATAATGGTTATATATTTTCCCCATATCTTGATAATATAGATAGTCCTAAAGTTAATCCTGAAGCTCTCTGTTATTTTCCTATTGATGGAGACACAGATGATAGAAGTGATAAAGGATGTGGCTCTTCGTTAGGGCATCAAAATAGAGGTTCTTGTCAACAACAAAATGTTACCACAGCAGAACAATGGGTTAATTATTACGCAAATAATCGTGATGCTCAATGTGGTTTTGATGTGACTGGTGATGGCAGTGCAAATATCTTTATGCAAGCGATTAAAGTTCGCTCTCTTATTGATTTACCATCGAACAATGAATTGCTTTTGGCGACTTGGGAGCAAGATATTCCGGAGAAATTACCGATAGAAGCCTTTTTTTATCAAAATGATGGGTTACAAGATGCGCAACATGATCAAAAAGATTTTTATCAATCTACCGGTACATTAATACCTATTATCAAAATAACATTCCCTCAGAATAAGAATGAAGATATCCTTTTTACTTATGATCAAGGAGATCAAATTAATATAAATTAATAAAAATTGTAATTGTGTATCAGAATAACTGCAGGGAGCGAGTAACCCAAGAAGGACAGCATAATGCAACTCATGATGGTCGATAAATCAAGGTAATACCTTGCTGGCCCATATGAAGCGCAACAAAAGGTTGATAAGACCCGCTTTAATTAAAGGTGATGAATCTTAAATCAAAGCGGGTAACTCTCTTCTTTTCAAATCGAAGTGTCAGATCTCATCTGAACTAATACCCCTCATGCCTGAGTAACTCAACAACCCTATTCTTTTTGATAAGAACGTTCAGTCTATCTCAGGCACTGGGTTTCTTTTTTAAGCGAAATTCAGGTTAATCACTAAAGATCGGTCCTTTTATAAGGCTCAATATCCCCTTCTTTGCGCGTCTTGAGCAATTTTAAGATCCAGGTATATTGTTCAGGATTAGGTTTAACCAATTCTTCTAATTCCTGATTCATGCGGCGGGCAATATAAGCATCATCCTGCTCTGCTATGTCGTCCATGGGTGGGCGAATATAAATATCCAACTGATGGGTTTGGCAGTTATAAACCGGAAATAACGGGACAACCGCAGCGCGGCATACTTTCTTTAAACGCCCAAGTGCAGGCAGTGTCGCTTTGTAAGTGGCAAAGAAATCGACAAATTCGCTGTGTTCTTCGCCATGATCCTGATCAGGCAAATAATACCCCCAAGCTCCCCCACGTATCGATGCAATAAAGGGTTTAATTCCTGCGTCACGGGAATGCAATTGACCACCAAAGTATTGGCGTGCTTTATTCCATAAATAGTCAGCCACAGGATTGCTTTGATGGTGAAACATACCTGATATTTTGTAGCCACGTGCTGACAAAAGCATAGCGGGTATATCAATTGCCCACCCATGGGGAACCATAAAAATGACATTCTTGTTCTGGGCTTTCAGGGTTTGAATAATGTCTTCGCCATGCCACCGAGTACGCTCAAGGGTCGGTTTTGCACCTCTCAGGCAAAGTTCCGCCAACATGACGAATGATTGAGGTGCGGAGGCAAACATGCGATCGATTAAGTCTTCGCGTTGCTGTTCCGTCAATTCAGGAAAACAGTAAATTAAGTTGATTTTTGCCCTACGACGGGCACTTTTTGCTTTTCTGCCCGCCCAAATACCTAACTTGGCCAGCAATGGGTCACGCCATTTCACCGGGATATAAGCCAGTCCCGCTAATACACCTACGCCAGCCCAAAGCCCCCAATAACGGGGATGCAAATAAGATCGATGAAACCGAGGGACATGTCCCATTTTACTCTCTGTATTTTTCTCTTTATTCATGAGCCAACTCTGATGATTCCAACACTCGCTTCCAAAACGCAAGTTTCCGACAAAAAATAACATAAAAGCGGATGATAGCAATCATCCGCTTTTATGTCTGTCTATAATCGAAGAATCAACACATTCAATCCAGCAATAATTTAGGTTTCATCTCCTGAACCATTGCTATATATTCGGCTCGCTCTTTACCACTTAACCCACCAGAACGCGGCAATTTTGCCGTGAGTGGATTAACCGGCTGTTGGTTATCCCAGAATTCAAAATGTAAATGCGGGCCAGTCGAACGGCCGGTATTTCCCGATAACGCAATACGCTCACCTCGTTTTACTTTCTGGCCTGGTTTTACCAATAATTTTCTCAAGTGCATATATCGAGTCGTGTATTGGCGACCGTGCCTGATGGCGATGAAATTTCCTGCCGCGCCATCAAACTTGGAGACGATAACTTCGCCATCACCCACCGCCAGAACCGGAGTTCCTACCGGCATGGCAAAATCAATCCCTTTATGTGCGGTGATCCGCCCGGTTACCGGATTTAAGCGATGTGGATTAAAAGGGGATGAGACCCTGAATTGTTTCGTTGTCGGAAAACGCAGGAAACCCCGTTCCAGACCTGAAGCATGACTATCATAAAAACGCCCGTCATTAGAACGGAAAGCGTAATAATCATTTCCGCCACTCTGTAAGCGAACCCCCAACAACTGGCTCTGTTCACTTTTGCCATCAAGCATTTCACGGGACATCAACACAGAAAAACGATCACCTTTGCGCAATTTGCGAAAATCTATTTGCCATTGCAGCGCTTTTGTCACTTCTCTGGCTTCGCTGCTGGTCAAGCCGGCAGTAAGCGCACTGCCATTAAAGCTGCCATTGACTGTGCCTGCGATGACACTGTTTTTCCATTCCCCTTTTTGGAATTCCTGCGCTTCGTTGAAGGTGTCTCCTTCGCGGGTATAAGTGCGGGTTTCACGGCGTGATATATCCCACGTCAGGGTTTTCAAATTACCATTTTCATCAACGGACCATGACAATGACTGACCAATACCCAAATTGCGCAATGCCTTGTATTGGTTTGCCAATAGCGCAACATCAGAGGAATCAATACCAAATTGAGTCAAAATGGAGCTTAAAGTGTCACCATTGGAAACGACATATTGATGGGGAACATTTGCGGCGGCATCCGAGCCACTTTCCTCATCTGCGATCCCTTCATCGGGGAACTGCTCATTAACATCCCCTGCCACATCATCTGTCGCATCAGGGAGGCTACTACTACTGGGGGTGCTGATAATAATGTTACCTGTCCGTTCCTCTCGATCATGGTAAACAACCGGCCTCCACACCGCCACAGCCAACGTAACTAACGTCAAAGAACCCAGCATGAACTTATGTGGCTTGGGCAGGTTGTTGTATACCAAAACAAGCGTTTTAGCTATTTGCTGCACTAATAAAATTCCTTATTGTACTAATTCAGGCAGCTCGCGTATTGCTTTGACAACTGAGTTATAAATTTCATATAGCTGTCCCTACTCAATACGATGCCGCTTCCCAACGGATCAAGCACTCCGATACGGACATCAGTACCTTTTGCTACGGCATGAATGACGGCTGGCCTGAATTGAGGTTCAGCAAAAATACATTTAACTTTCTGCTCAACCAATTGTGTTCGTATATAGTGTAATTTTTTAGCTCCCGGCTGTATTTCAGGATTAACCGTAAAAACGCCTCGTGGAGCTAATTTGTAATGTTTTTCAAAGTAGCCATACGCATCATGAAAAACAAAATACCCCTGTTTAAGTACAGGATTTAAAATATTAGCAATATTCTTGTCAGTTTGCGTGAGCTGTCCATTGAATTTACGTAGGTTTACTTGTAACCGTTGCTTTTGTTGAGGGTATTGCTCAACGAGCTGATCATATATTGCCTGAGCCGCTTTCTCTGCAATCTCTGGAGAAAGCCAAAGATGCATATTATATTCACCGTGATGATGATGTTCGTGATCGGTTTCATGTTTAGGCTGATTCGATTCACTTATGTGATTATTATCTTCGCTATTTTTCAATAACAAGGGTTTTATTGTGGGTAAATTAGCCAATTCCAGTTGTTTGTTTCGATCAATTTTCGCTATCGGCTTCGCCAAAAATGTTTCCATATCCGGGCCAATCCAGACAACCAAATCCGCCTGATTGATCTTCTGTACATCCAGAGGTCGTAAAGCATAATCATGTGGAGAAGCGCCATCAGGCAAAAGCACTTGAGTATTTGTTACACCGTCAGCAATGGCAGCAGCAATAAAACCCAATGGACGAATAGATGTGACAACATCGGCCTGTGCAAAGCCATTCACTCCAGCCACCAGCGCAGTAGCCAACGCGATCTTAGGAAAAAACTTATGCACGTATTTCTGTGGTTTGTGTAACATAATATGAATATTCCCTGCAGCAAATTGAATTTTGTTATATTATAACATTTCAATGATACTGCAAGACACTTTTAACATGTCAACTATGATCACTCTAAAAATATGATCACCCTAAAAAATATTACGGTTGAATTTAACCACCGCAAGGTACTGAACAATATTTCGTTCAATCTAAAACAAGGTAAAATTCTGACGCTCATTGGTCCAAACGGAGCAGGAAAATCAACGCTAGTCCGTGTTGTTCTTGGTTTAGTCCAGCCCTCTTCGGGCACCATCGAACATATTACCGCGTTGAAAATTGGTTATGTTCCACAGAAACTTAACCTTGATCCCACTCTGCCACTGACTGTCAAGCGCTTCATGATGCTAAGACCCAACGTGAAATCAGCAGATATCATGCCAGTATTAAATCGGGTCAACGCTGCCCATTTATTGGAGCAACCCATGCAAAAACTGTCAGGTGGAGAAACGCAGCGGGTATTACTCGCCAGAGCCTTACTCAATCACCCTCAGCTTTTGGTTCTTGATGAGCCGACACAAGGTGTTGACGTCAATGGTCAATTGGCGCTGTACGATTTAATCAATCAAATCAGAACAGAACTTAACTGCGCTGTACTTATGGTATCCCATGACCTGCACTTAGTAATGGCGAAAACAGACGAAGTTTTGTGCCTTAATCAACATATTTGCTGTTCCGGCACACCGGAAGTTGTCTCAATGCACCCAGAATTCATCGCCATGTTTGGGCATCATGGTGCGGAGCAACTGGCCGTTTACCGTCATCATCACAATCATCATCATGACCTGAAAGGGAAAGTGATTTTTAAAAACGGTGGAGAACCACGTCGATGATTGAATTATTGCTTCCCGGCTGGCTGGCCGGAATTTTATTGGCGATGGCCGCAGGCCCTCTGGGTTCTTTTGTGGTTTGGCGCAGAATGTCCTATTTTGGTGACACACTGGCGCACGCATCATTGCTCGGTGTTGCATTTGGTTTTTTACTGAATGTCAACCCGTTTTATGCCGTTATCGCGGTGACACTCATATTGGCCATTATTTTAGTCTGGCTGGAAAAACGCCCACAATTGGCTGTTGATACCCTGTTGGGGATTCTGGCTCATAGTGCGCTATCGCTGGGTTTAGTCGTTGTCAGTTTTATGACCAGTGTACGGGTTGACATGATGGCTTATTTATTTGGCGATCTGCTGTCTGTGACTTATGAAGATCTCTGGCTGATTGCAACGGGTGTCGTCATTGTTGTCGGGTTGCTGACATGGCAGTGGCGTGCTCTGCTATCCATGACAGTCAGCCAAGATCTGGCCTTTGTTGATGGCATTAAAATTCAGCGGCTGCGCTTTCTGTTGATGTTAGTGACCGCCCTGACCATTGGCCTGGCCATGAAATTCGTCGGGGCGTTAATCATCACTTCCCTGCTGATTATTCCTGCCGCCACTGCGCGCCGTTTCTCCCGTACACCGGAGCAAATGGCCGTTTTTGCCGTCCTTGTCGGTATGTTTGCTGTCACCGGGGGATTAACCTTGTCAGCATTTTATAACACACCCGCCGGACCTTCGGTTGTGCTTTGTGCCGCCATATTATTTGCACTGAGTTTGACGGCTAAGGTAAAGAGCTGATATTTATCCCCGTATGTTCTTGGCCGTTCAACCTACGACTTCAATGTGCAAGCACTTTTAGCGGCCTGCACATTGATTTCCATTACATTGATTTCCATTACATTAATTTCCGTCACATTGATTCCAGTAAAGATGCCATAATCTTTATCACCTTTTCTTTATTTTGATCGATAAAAAAATGATCCCCCGGAATAGACTGTATGGTCAGGTTTTCGCTGGATAACTCTGACCAGGCATAAAGTTCGATGGGTTTAATATCGGGATCAGATTCACCACTTAAAACCGTTATCGGGCTTTTTAAAATAAATCGTTTTGCCCGATAGGTTTCGGCCATTTTAAAATCTGCCCTTAAAACAGGTAGCATCAGCGCCATCAGTTCGTTATTCAATAGCACTTCATCAGTCGCCCCATTCATTTTTTGCAACTCATGGATAAACGCCTCATGGGGTAAATCGTAGGTATTGGGATGAGTATCCCTTAAATGCGGTGCCGGACACCCTGATGCAAAGAAATGCACCGGGGCGGGATAAGTCAGGGATTGCAATTGACAGGCAAGTTCAAATGCCACTCGGCATCCTAAACTATGTCCGATAAAAACGTAGGGAGTCTGCGTAATAAATGCAGCATAAGCCATTAACTCATCGACCAGTGAATGCACGTTTTCATAGGGGGCTTCGTCAATTCGAGTTGCCCGTCCCGGTGGTTGCACAGCAACAATTTCAATGTCATCACTGAAATGTTCCGCCCAGTCAAGATAAGTCTTCGCCGAGCCTCCTGCATAGGGGAAGCAAAATACCCTCAATTTCGGGCTACTGCTCAATTTTGGTCTAATGAACAATCGGTTGTTTTCCAAACTATGCTCCTGTATTCCTATTTCTGAACTCACTCGTCGATATGCGGTTTGCCAGGATTTAGCCCCTCTTCCACCAACGTAATCAGGTTTATCAGGGATGCCCGCTGGTAGAAGGTTTTTAGTTTAATGTCGATGGCAAAATGTACGTTAATTTTTGCCAGCAGACGTACTGCCATCAGAGAATCTCCCCCTAGCTCAAAGAAATTATCTTCCTGCGAAACAACATGGCGATTTAGCGCCTCACTGAAATGAGACAAGACTTGTCTGGCGATATCGGAGTCAAATTCCACACCCGCCGCTGTCTCAGGAGAGCATGGGCTCTGCCCCAATGCCAGTAAAGCAGCCGTATCGATCTTATTGCTCATGGTATAAGGGATTGATTCAATCACCCGCCACTGTGTTGGGATCATGTAATTCGGCAATTGACCTTGCAGATGTTGTTTCACCTTATCAATGAGTTGGCCGGTATTGCCTGTGAACATGGCTGCCGTGACCAAATAGCCACAGAGCCGCTCATGGGGCTGTTTTTCAATGACGACGACGGCCTTATCAATATCCGAAACCTGTTTAATCCATGATTCAATCTCTTCCGGTTCAATCCGGTAGCCCCGAAGTTTGATCTGCTTGTCTTTTCGCCCCAGGCACAACAGTTTGTTCTCTTTTGTGAAACAAGCCAGGTCACCCGTTTTGTACAATCGTCCCCCCTTAACATTCGAGATGGTATCTTCGATGAATGCAGAGGCGGTTAAATCGGGTCGTTGCCAATATCCTTTAGCCACCCCCTCACCCCCGATGAACAGTTCACCCCTCACCCCTGGCGGTTGATGACAGCCCCGTTCATTGAGTACATACATCCGCGTGTTGGCAATGGGCGATCCTATCGGTAGCCCCCCCTGACGGCTTTGAGTCTCTTCGCCCTCAATATTCAACCGTTCCACGCAACAACCAACAACCGTCTCTGTTGGTCCGTACTCATTAAAACTGACGCTTTCAGGGGCAATGGTCTTAAGATAATCGAGATGTGCGCGGCTCATCTGTTCACCACCTACCACAATGACTTTGATATCCAGTGATGTCTGCTTCTGCTCCAGATTTAACGCCAGATGTTCCAATTGCGAAGGCGTCGTTTTCATTAATCCCAAAGGCTTATTCAGTTCAAGTAAGCGCAGTAATGCCCCATCCTGACGGTCCTGCCCTGCAAAAAGCATAACGTGCCCCCGTGTAATTAATGGCAGGAGCAAGCTGGTAATAGAGGCATCAAATCCGAAAGAAGTGGTCACTGGCACGCCCAGCCCAGCAAAATCACGGGCACCCGGCGGCATGTAGGTTTGTGCCGCCCAGTTCAGATAGTTGTTCAGCCCCTTGCGATAAACCTCAACCCCTTTGGGCTTACCCGTCGTACCGGAGGTATAAATCATGTAGCAAAGGTCATTATTGTCTGCAGGAGATCCCCATCGGGAAACTAAAGGGTTGGGATGAATGTTGCCGCCATTCTCCGTTCCCCATTCGTTGCACAACGCAATAACGGGGGTATTAAAACGCGCCAGCGCTGCTGTCAATGACGCCGCTTTGCCCGCTCCCCTGCTTTTCTCTACCACGATGGCATCAGGACAGGCATCTTCAATAATCAGCAACAAGCGATTAAGTGGCAAATGGTCGTCTACGGGTATCCAGATTATGCCCTCTATCAAACAAGCAACGATAGTGGCCAAAGCCAGAGGGCTGGCGCCGGAAAAAATCACGACCTTAGCCTGTCTTGTTGTTGCTGTAATGATATGACGGCGTAATTCGTCGGCCACCCGTTGGCTTAGGTTGAATAGTTTTTGGTAGCTCAATTGTTCGGTACGTGATCCAACCCAATATTCAACCGCCATTAACTCAGGCTCAGAGTTCAACTGATGGAAAAAATGCTGGCAGAAATCGCCCGTAAAGGGGGCATCGGTTTGATTAAATGTCAGAACCTGGCGTTGATAGTCTAGCTCATTCAACAACGGCAACGCCAAAACCGACTGAGAAGCATCACGGCTCATCGCGGTACATAATTGCTGATAACTGTCGTTTAATACTCCGCTGTAATCCGCCACAACATGGTTGTATTGGTATTCAAAACATACCTCTACGGTGTCAACGAGATGGATCACAAACAGCGTCAAAGGAAATTTCCCCCCGATCGGGGCAAGTTCATGTTGACGGGAACGGGTTCCGGGCAATGCCCAGTCTCCCTGCCCCACAAAATAGTTGTACATCACATTGAATAAAGGTGCCTGAGATATCTGTTGTGCATCGCTGACACTGCGCACGATATGGCTGTAAGGAAATTGCTGGTGTTCAATGCCGTTATAAAGCTGACGGCTAAGCTGGGCGGCAATATCGGCAAAGCTGATTTGCGGATGAAATATCACTTTAATCGGTAGCACATTGATAAAGTAACCTATCGTTTTTTCCAAACGTTGATCATCCCGCAAGGAAGCCGGAACACCAAACACCATGGTTTGTTGGCCGGTCAATCGATACAACAGCGAAGCATATACGGTGAAATAAGCCAGTGCCGGTGAAATACCCAAAGTCGAGGCACAATGATTGAACGAGCGGACTAAAGTAGGATCTAGCAGGTGCCGGGTCATCCCCCCTTGTTCACTTTTTGCCGGCATGGGGTTCCCGACAGTCAGTTCCAACCGGCCATCTATCCCCACCAACTCCTGAAGCCAATAGGCTTTATCATCAGCTAAATAACCGCCGCGCAGCAGTTCATCCTGCCAGGCAGCAAATTCAGCATATTCAAAGGAATCAACGCCAGTATCATCACAAGGTAGCGGTTCACCGGCATAAGCAGTAGAAATATGATTGAGGATCAATGCCACGGAATCATTGTCGCAAATCAGATGATGGAGACAAAAATGCAGAATATGGTTCTGTTCTCCTAATCTAATCAATAAAAAGCGGGCCAGTCCGGGCTGGTTCAACGTAAATGGCGTTTCCAAATTATGCTGGCAATACGTCAAGGCCAGTTTCAGGCGTTCTTTTTCCTCCAATCGAGGGGCTTGCCCAACTAGATCAATCACGGTCACGGGTAATTCAATTTCAGGATAAATATGCTGAACCAATCCCTGTTCATCTTCGATAAATGCAGTACGAAATGCTTCACTACTTTGTATCGTGTGTGAAATCGCATCCAGTAACTTGCCCTGATCCAACGGGCCGATTAACTCGTAGGTCACTGGCACAATATAGAGTTGTTTTTCGGTCAATTGTTCTGCCAGCCACACGTCTTGCTGACCCGCAGATGCCAAGACTTCATCAATCTCAACAATCCCGCCCCGCTGATTTTTCATCTCATTCATACCCGGCCTGCCTCCTTGCCACTTTGATGCAGAATCGCTGCCAAATTGCGATGTAACTGGCCGATAAGCGCTTCGGCTTCCCCATACAGCAGGCTCGGAGCGTTACACGTCTGCAAATTTCTTTGGACTTGCTCAATCGCTTCATAGTCCTCCTCCAAAGCCTCAGCCAGATACTCCACATCCAACTGACAGACCTCACTGATGACTTCATCTGCTTTATGGATAAAATTGAACGTTTTCGACCAGGTTTGATTGACCGATACGGGGTGGTAAAAGGAGACAAACACATGGTAAGGCTGCACCCCAATAATCACGTTCGGGAACAATAAATAAGTGGCAACCATTTCCCGGCGTGTCTTATGGGGGGTTTGTTGGCGCACTTGAGCCAGATTTTTCAGTGGCGTCAAGATCCGACCGTGCTGGGCAAAAGAATCCAGAGAATAAAGCTGACCATTCAATGTGGGCGCCAAACTGTTCCGGTGCAGAGACTGAACATGATAATATTCAATAAAATTTTCAATCAGTAACTTCCAGTTGGCATTGACCATTCTCTCCCGGGAATTCAGCAACTTATGCTGTTCAAAACCAATAGCCGAAATTTGATCGTCAATAGCAGAAAACCAATGTTCCAGCGAAAGTGCAGGATTAAGCTCGCCCGGCATTTGCCACAACATCCCGAATCTTTGTTGAACATTAATTGCATTAAGCGAACGATATTGCTCAGGTATTTCAGGAAAAACCTCTCGCCAACGTGCAGCCAGCAAATGTCCCTGATGGCTGAATGACCAACTGTGATAAGGGCAAACAAACGCTTTTTTGCATCCCTCTTTATGAGATTCAAGCCTGGCTCCCCGATGCGGGCAGACATTTTCAAATACGGCACAGCGATCATCCTCCACTTTGCTGACAATCATGGGAACGCGGCCTGGATAATCAACCGAGATAAAGTCGCCTATTTTTTCCAATGTTTGGCCGGGGGCGATAAACTGCGGGATGCGTTTCCACAGTTCTTGCTGTTCGTAACGAAAATAATCCTGACAGATATAGTGGTTGACTTGACTTTCATATATTCCAACCGGTTCAGTCGAAATATGCGCACTATGCTGGCCGATCATATCGACGAAATAATCAGCATAAGGAGAAAATACATTTTGCAGAACACCCTCACCGCCTTCAAGTAACAGGGCGGTCATATCGACTGTAGTATCACTCATTAAGCATCTCCTTCAACCAGAATAGTCTGCGTGAATGTCCGGGATTGGGTTATATACCTGTTGTAAAAATCGAAATAACGATAAACAAAATGCAGATTCGGGGTCGCAACATCGACCCGTTGGCTGAGTTTGATAAAGGACGCAAGCAGAGTATCAGCCTCTGTTTCTCTGCCATTAATAACATCCAGCACCAAAGAAGAATTAAAATCGGGAATTGACATCAAGTACCCCATGGACTGGTGCCGGAACTTTTCACTCTCTTTGATATATCCGGTTTTCTCACCAATGACCGTACACTCGTCAATGATCGATTGAATGACGGATCGGGAGCTCTTATTGCGCATCGCTGTCTGTACGCCGGTACGGATTAATCCACATACCGAAGCTGCCGCATTGAGCGTATTTTTGGCAAAGACTTTATGGGCAATATCGGCATAACCTTCGAAGGGAATGCCGACTCGATTGAGTAAATCCAAAACCGCCATAATATCAGTGTCTGCCTGTTCAGACGGTTCGATGCCACCAAGATAGCTGGTTTTCAGGAACATCAATCGCAGGTTTTGTATATCATGCTGGACCACTGAGAAATTGAGCACACCACGAATGATCGTGACGCCCAATGCTTCGTCAATAAAAGCCTGTTCTGTGGCAAAACCGTTTTGGAATAGGATAACGGGGCCACGGAGCCAATGTTTATGGCGCGACAATTGCTGACAAATATGTTGATTGGAGACCGTTTTGCTGCAGACATACAATTGATCGAACTCTTTCGACAGAAACGTGGCGTAATCAGTGAAATGGCCATCAATAATCATGCTGCCGAGATCTTCGCCCACATCCCGCTCAGAGTTTGTATGATCACTGAGCTGTATTCGACTGATAGGCAGCACTTGGTTTCTGATCCCTCGTGAAGAGAGTAAAAAAACCTGACACCCTTGTTTCTTACATTGATGGGCTAAATAACACGCAACAGCCCCTGTACCGATAATGCCTATCCTGAGCATCCTATTTCCCTCCTATCGCTAATAACAATCTTTGGGTCGTCATCAGCAAGGGAGGTAATATCAATAAGGTGATCCCAATAAAATAAAGATCCATCGGGTTACCCTGCACCCAAATCGCCCACCCCACCTCTTGAGCCAATAAGATTTCCAAGACCATCCCAGTGATGAGATAAATAATGAAACTGCTGAATGTCTTGACCAGATTACGCAGAGCAAAAACCCGTCCGTGATATATTTTCGGCACCGTGGTTTGCCATAACGTTTGCATTTTTATGATGCTTATCCGCATCGTGATAAAGCTGATCGCAATACAGACTCCAGCGACATAAATATTTTTTACCTGCGTCAAAACCACGAAACCCGCCGCAAACAAGAATTCCAGCAACAATAGCGGCATATGTCTCAATAGCGTGGGCTTCCATGCCGAAATAAGGCTGACTATCACCATAGCCACTCCACCGATAGACATCATGTAACCGGCTTCTGAGACAGAAAAATAGGTGGTGAAATAAGGCACAATCGTGATTAACGTTCCCCCGACCAGAATAGCTTTAAAAAAGGTGTAGCCGATCATATACGTCATTTCCGGTGATGCCTTGACCAATCGGATACATCCCATATCAGGGAAGATGGCTTTCCAGTTCAGCTTGGATAAGTTGCCATCATCGTGCGGCAGAAACTGGACAGAACTGACCCTGAACAATAATGCTGCGGCAAATACACTCACCATAAAGGTGAGAAGATCAACCGTCAGTACCAGTCCCAAGCCATAGTGAGAAAACAGAAACGCGCCGATGATTGGGGCCAGCATTTGTGGCAATGAATCGCTGAGACTGCCCAAGGCATTCGCCCGATTGAGCGAAGAGGGTGGCACCAGCCGAAAAACCAGAGTGCTGTAACAATCAATTTGCAACGCAGTCAACACGCTGGTCAGCGCGATATAGAGGTAGACCACAATGGTATTGATATAGCCGAAGTGATTGAACACGAGCACCATCGCCAGAGCCAGACCCGCAATCCCTTCTGTCAGTAATAGCACCTTGCGTTTATCATAATGATCAATCACATAACCGACTAACGGCATCAATAAAAAAGCCGGCAGCACTAAGACTAAATACATATTTGTATAGGCCATGACCGACATTTGTTTTTCAAGCAACCACAACCCGAAAGCAAACTCCGTCAATTCGCTGCCAAAAATCGACACGGCTATGCCAATCCAAAGCGGATAGAATCCATGTATGCCTTTCATGCAACGATTCCCTTTTTTTTACGTCGGCGGGATTGTAGTACCGGTCTTTCTTTGCTCCCTGCCGTCTGCCTGGGGCTGTCTGATACGAATGCCCGTGCCCCAGTCATTTCCCTGTCTGCAATGTTTTTTTCATTCACCGCCAACGCTGACGCTATCCATGCGATAAGTTCAGCTAATGTTCTGTGAGCCATAAACTCCGGCAATTTGAGAGTCACACCGTGCTCTTTTTGCAGGGCAGACAAGATCTTGATCGCGATTAACGAATCTCCTCCCAACGCCAAAAAACTTTCGTTCATATTCAGCTCACGTTGTCCGAAATGCGCCATGAGTAAACGACTTGCTGCACTGCCAAGTTCTCCCTGAGATGGCGGATGAACAGATCTTTTTTCCTGTTCTTTATGCCGATGATGTTGTTGCAAAGGAAACTGCTTTATCGCAACCTTGCCATTGTCAGTTTTAGGAAATTCAGTCAGATATATAATCGAATGGGGCTGCATATAATGTGCAAAATTGCGCCTGATAAATTGTCGGATCTGTTCACTTAACGCTTGTTGCCCAACCTCATCCGCCTGAGTTTTTACATAACAGAGTAATTTTGTTTCTGCGGCCGGAATGCTCGGATCAATCACATTGCTGGCGGTAAACACAACCTGTTCTATCCCCTCCCATTGACCCATGGCGCTTTCTAACGGGGTGGGTTCAATTCGATAGCCACGTACTTTAATCTGGAAATCAGTACGGCCAAGGAATGACAGGCATCCCTGTTCGTCCATGCTGACTAAATCACCGGTTTTGTACATTAATGGAGCGTCATGGCCGCAGGCTTCAGCCGGAATATAGGGGTCAGCCACATATTTGGCTGCGGTCAGCGCGTGATTGCCGTAATAGCCCTTAGATACCAGTGGTCCCCCAATATACAGTTCACCGGGTTCGCCACGCGGCACAGGTTGACCTGATTCGTCTAACACATAAAATCCGGTATTGGCTAATGGTTTACCCAGCGGCACGGTTTTTCCTATCGGTGTATCAGACGTTATCACCGAATCCGTAGCGGTAATGGTGGTTTCCGTCTGAGCATAAGCATTGGAAAAAATAACCCCCTCAGGCACAAGCTGTTGCCATTGCTTCAGTGTCTGTGGATCAACTTTTTCAGTTCCGACTAACAGACGCCGTAAATGAGGCGGATAGTCCATCGCGGGATCGTGCAAACTATCCACCCATCCTTGCCAATAGGCCGCAGGTAAGTCAGCCAGCGTCACTTGTTGTTTAATCAGTAACTCATTGAAGTCAGCAAAGGTATTGGGAGGTGAATCGCCGGGGAACACCACCCGCCCCCCCGCTGCCCAAACCGGGAAGAGTTCTTCAAGGACGATATCCCAACATAAATCGGTAAATTGAAGCATCCGATCTTCCGGGCGGATCGCCAGATATTCTTTCATCATCAAACAGTGGTGCGCGATGGCACCATGCGAATTCATCACGCAGTTAATCTTTTGGGTGCTCCCTGAGGTACAGGTAATGTAGGCTGTCTGCCCGGCAGGTATTTCTTTTCCAGGGTTTCTCAGTAACGCGGTATTTTCCCCAGTCACGTCACATTGACGCAACAACGCCTCTTCATCGTAAAAGTTGAAATGTTGGGTATGGGAGAGCGTTTTCAGCAACGAAATCAGTTTGTCGTTCCTCATCTCATTCCCCTCATTCATCGCCCCATAATCCCCATCAATCAGGGTGAATCGCGGAGTCAGTACCGAAATCAGGAATTCGACATGAGTGAGAGGCAGTTTTTTATCGACAGGCACATATACACCCCCCGCTTTCAGTACCGCCAACACCGAAATCGCCAAGGGAATACCACGGCGTACACTGACAAAAACGGGTTCCTCAGGCTGTAATCCTTGGTGCAGTAAGCGGTGCGCTAACGCATTTGCCTGTCGGTTCAGTTCGTCAAAGGAAAGTGAGCGTATTCCCTCTGTTAAACTGACATCCACTAATGCACACGCCTGTGGATCATCGGCAGCCCGTTGTTCAAACAAAGCATGGATGGGATTTTTATCCAGAAAATCTTTCCGCAGGGGCCCAATGGCAATAGAGGGCGTGTCCAGTGAGTTCAGGTAAGTGACAATATCAGCTAACGTCAGTGTATCCTGATCCGGGGAATTGATCAGATAGCTAAACAACTGGCTCAGTTTACCTGACAGCGTTTTGATTTTTGCCTCACTGTAAGTCTGCGCCGCATATTCCCAGTGTAGATAGAGGTCATGCTCACTCTGAAACACATCCAAAGACAATTGACCGACGATGTAACGTTTGGGATTATCCAGCAATAGAGACCAACTGCCACTCTCATTAATCTTAAGTTTACGGGGACTGAAGTTAAAATCGTAATTAAGATAACGATTCAACATCTCCGAACGCTGCCCCAAACTGCAATTTTGCGTCGTCAGATCCTCAACGGTGACATCCTGACTGGAAAAAATATCCAGCAGTTGCTCACAGGTAAGGTCAAGATATTCGCTGAAACGCTGTTCATTGTGCCGAATATTTACCCGAACGGGCAACATGGCCGTCGTCAGACCGACCAGATTGTCGAAGTTATCAAAATTACGCCCGGACACCGACGTGGACATCACAAACTGGGATTGTTTGAGTATCGTACCCAGAAAAATAGAATAGACGGTATACATCAACATATAAGGCGTTACGCGGCGTTCAGCGGCATAACGCAAAAGGTTGGCCGCCAAGTCAGCCGGCAATTTATCGAGGTAGAACCCCCCGGTGGAAAGCACCTCCCCCTCTTCTGTCAACACGGCAGGCGCGGGAGCCGGTAAATTAGCCAAATCCGCCTGCCAGCCGGACAGATACTTATGCCAAAATGATTTCTGATGAATAAAGTCCGGCGTCTTTTTGAACGCGGCCAGACGGCTCAGATAATCATGATATTGCCAGGCCGGAGGTAAATCGTTGACTCCCTGATAAACGGCCACCAGTTCATCAATGAGTACATCCAAAGAGACACCATCAACAATGGTATGGTGGGCAACCAAAAATATCATGTCCACCCGGCTATGGTTAAGTGCGTACTGCGCCAACGGTGTCTCATTCCATAATGGCCGGGATAAATCAACCTGAGCCACATGTACCCTGAACATCGGCCCACGATCGAGCACGAACGCTTCATCCAAACAAGTTTGCCGCCATTGAAAAAACGACGTTGGTGAATCAATGCCCAACCGTTCAGTACGTATTGCGGCACGATAGTCAAACGCTCCCGCTACCGTTTTAAAGGTTTCAGGACAAAAAACCTGACGTAACTGTTGATGACGATGAAACAAATACTCAATGGCGCTATTCAAACGCTGCGGCTGCAACCCGTCTGTAATCACACATTGGACGAACTCATTGTAAGATTTTGATGCAGCAGGATCGTACCAACTGGACATTGCCAGATTCTTCTGCATCTTGGGCTCGGCTGCCGTTGCGTCCGTCAGCGTTTTCGATTGCGTTTCCGATATTACAGGGGAGGCATTCAGCGGACGGGGTTTAGCAGAAAGACTTTCAATGGTTTTTTCAAAAGCGTCGAAACACGCCTTCAACACATTGTCATCATGGGCAGTGGAGAGGAAACAGGTACGCCCTTCCCAAGTATAGACCCCGTTCATCAACAAATGATGGAAAAACAGTTCGTGGGTTTTCTTCTGGCTGAACTTGAATAATGAACCAAAATTCGCAACTTCTATCCCGCACTCTGCTGCGGTGAACAAGCCATTGAGCCGTTTAACAAAATGGGTGGTTCTCTCGTTCAAATCAGTTTGTAACGCAGGTCCTATTGCTTTCATCTGCAACAGCGTTGCCTCTGCCGATGCCATAGCCAGAGGATGCTTACAAAACGTACCGGCGAAAAACGTGGTTTCATTCGGCGGATAAGATGCATCACCAAATTGCCAGAAACCGCCATCCAGATAATCCATGACGGCCGCCTCTCCCGCCAAAACGCCAACGGGCACCCCCCCACCGATGACTTTTCCATACGTCACTAAATCCGCTTTGACCTGATAGTAATGCTGCGCGCCTTTGGCGTGATAACGGAAACCCGTAATGATTTCGTCAAATAGCAATACCACATGCTGTTGTGCCGTGATTTTCCGTAACGTCTGAATAAAAGATTTGGGCCGTAGATTGATATTGCGCGATTGAATGGGTTCAACCATGACCATCGCGATTTCATGCCCATGAGCCGTGATATAGTCCAGACTTTGTTGCTCACCATAATTAAGCACCACAACATCCTGCCCCAAATCTTCAGGAATGCCGCTGGATTGGGGAAACTTCTCGCCCGGCCGCATTCCTCCCATAAAGAGAATTTCCGTATAGTGACCATGGTAGGCATTATTGAAGATAACAATTTTTCTTTTCCCACTGGCGGCTCTGGCCAAACGGCAGGCGAGCATAATGGCTTCTGTACCTGAATTCGTGAAAGACACTCGCTCAACACCTGCGATTTCGGAAATTAAATCGGCAACGACCATTCCCGACTCATCAACCGGGCCGAGATGAAAGCCGTGATGAAGCCGTTTTTGCAAGGCTTGCTGGATAAAATCGGGGTTATGCCCAAAGAGGTTGACGCCAAATCCCATCGCAATATCGATAAAGACGTTGCCGTCCAGATCAGTAATATGTGCCCCCTTTGCCGTTTTCCCGACAATCGGATAACACAACTCTTTGAGTTTACTATTGAATTGAAGCGCATTGCGATTATCACACAGCACTTTCCGGTACTTCTGAACCGTCGTTTTTGATGTGCGGGTTTTCGCGTTGTAATGCTGAATGAATGCCGTCGTTTCCGCATCGCATTGCACAGACTTCGAAAGCGCAGTCGGCTTGTAGGTAAATTTGGCCTTTTCACCCGGCAATATCAAAGGTTCAGTGACAGTGGGCTGATGCCGTTCGGGAAGATGGGGTGAGCCTGCGGCTGGCTGTTCCGCCGATGGAGTCCTGTTCGTTGAAATATTTTTTTCAGGTGAAGCCTCATTTGATGCCGGAGCGCATGAGGGGGCGGCCTGCTGAACGGCCGGTGTTTGATGACCCGCAGCAAAAACAGCACCTCCTCCCCCGATATGTTGTAATACTGCCAACTGCTGTTGAAACAATTGCTGCATGGCATTTAACTGAGCCGCCATAATACTTTGTTTAGCCTCAACACCTTGTTTAGTTTCACGATGGATCGTTTCATGGCTGATCGCTTCATGATTAATAACAACTGGCTCGTTGAACATCCTCGCGGCAGGCGCAGCAGAGGGCGATAACGATATTGGCGGAGGTGTTAAGTCATTTCGGACATTCACCGTGATCTGCGGCTCCGGCTCCGGCGTCGGTGGCACGGCTATGGCTGGTGGCTGATCGTTAACTTTGTCAACCGGGGCAGGCGCTGCCTGCTTACTGACAAAGCTGGCGACTTTATCTATCGTTGACAATCCTTTAAAAAACTTCCCAATACCGATATCGACACCATATTGGGATTTAATATTGTTTTTCATTCTAATCAAAGTGAGGGACTCTATACCCAGCGCCAGAAAGTCAGTATCGGTAGGCACATGCTCACTCGTTAATTCAGCCTGTAACCAGCTTTGCAGAGCGTGCTTAATTTCATTTGGCCGTTGTTGCGTCATGACGTTACATTCCTTTTATAATTTCTGATTGAGCTTGGAAGACAGCGTTCATACAGTCAATTTGTTGCTGCATGAGAGAAAATGGCTCACGTTCAGTCAGGTTTAAAGGTTCAACAGCCTTTGGCGGTTGTTTTATGCCACTCGGTGACACAGAAGCCGACTCCGTAAACCAGCACGCTTCTGTCAGTAATTTTCTGGCTGGCAATAAAGCCGGTTTGAAGGTGAACGGTTCATACATCGCCAGCCAATCTCTTGGTGAACCCGACAGATGTTCACTGGCCATCACGGCCACCAAACCGCAATAATTAAGTTGCGGGCTTTTCTCAGAGCAACAATAAGCGGAGGCAAGATGATATTGTGGGATTTCATTGAGTAATACGCTGACCATGCTTTTGGGGCCAATCTCAATGATCTTCAGCCCTGCCATCGTGGTTAATTTATCCAGATTCTGACGGAACAGGACACGGCCCAGCATATGCTGTTGCCAATATTCTGCTGTGGCGAAACAGTCGGTTTCCGGTTGTCCCGTCAGATTGGACAAAATGGGCACATCTGCTGCCTTAAGAGGGATTTCAGCGAGGAACAATCCGAATTCTCGCGCTGCATTGGACATCATCGGAGAATGGAATGCCCGATGAGTATTGATAAAACGGGCGTGAAAACCAGATTTATTCAATTGCTGCCGGAAATGTTCAAGCGTATTGCGTGATCCACTGATGATCGTATTGGTTGCGCTATTTTCGACAGCGAGGGTTAAATCATTACGCCACTGCCCTCCAATCCCCGCGTCAACCCCAGCGTCTGTTGCCATCAAGGCATCAAGTTGTTCCGCCGAACCGTTCACCATCATCATGGCACCACTGGGATCGCTCGCTTCCATCAGTTCAGCCCGTTTTATGATTATCCTTAGCCCATCTTTCAATGAAAATACATTGGCGATACAGGCTGCGACATATTCACCCAGACTATGACCAAGCAGAATATCGACAGGCCCGATGGCGGGGCGCAAACATTGATACAGTGCATACTCAAAAGCAAACAAGATCACCTGTGCAAATTCGGTACGATTGATGACCTGTTCATCCATCGGCTCAATCAGCAGGGATTTGACCTCCAGCTTGGGTTGGCCGTTTTCCTGTGCAATTTCAGAACATAATTGGTCGATATAATCCAGCCACTGTGCAAACTGCCTGTTATGCCGGTACAACTGTGCGGCCATGGCTACCGATTGGGTTCCCTGCCCGGCAAAAACCAGTGCCATCGTTGCCGTACCGTTTTCACTGGCACGATAGCCAACCGGTTCTCCTCTGGCTATGGCAGTCAACTGCTCAATCAGTTGGTCAGTGCTATTGACGCCTAACGTACAGACAACCAGTAACACAGTGCGTTGGGCCAATGCCTGACAAAAGTGCGTCAGAACAAATTGCTGCTGTGCCACCTGCTGTTGCACATAAGCCAATAAATCCGTGGCAATAGCCTGTAGGTGGGTTTGATCACATCCACTCAACACACAGGGCACTGTCTCGCTGATTTGTTTTGCATCGGAAGGTCTCTTTTTGCCCTGACTTCCGCTCTGACTTTTGATAATGACATGTGCACCGGTTCCCCCCATACCGAATGCACTGACCACTAAGCTGTTTTTTTCCGCAGCCAGAGGTTGCGGGGTGGTTGGGATCTCAAGTTGGCCTTCTGCCAATGAAATACGGGGGTTCAGTTGGCTAAATGCTGCCACGGGGGGCGCTATTCTGTACTTGTCAATCAGCAGTAATTTGATCAGCCCGGCAATACCGGCGGCGGCTTCAAGATGACCAATATTGCCTTTGATGGCCCCAAGGTAACAGGGTGTCTGTGTTTTCTGATCACCGAAACAGGCACTGATTCCGGCCAGTTCAATCGGATCACCCAAACGAGTCCCCGTGCCATGAGTTTCAAAATAAGCGATATCATTTGCTTTCACACCGGCACTCGCCCAGCACCGTTCCAGTAACTGTTGCTGTGAACGTGGATCGGGGGCTGTAATGCCGTTACTGCGCCCCCCATGATAAACTTCAGAAGCCAGCAGACTTGCCTTGACATCATTTTTATCACGAAGGGCAAGATCATGGCGTTTAAGGATCACCACCCCAGCCCCTTCCCCCAGCACAGTTCCGTTCGCCCCCGCATCAAAAGGGCGGCATATCCCATCATCGGATAGCACTTCCAATTGTTGCATTTCCCTGAAATGGGCCATGTCCAATTGCAGGTGAACGCCGCCAACAATGGCGGTATCACATTCCCCCCTTTCAATACTCAGGCGCGCTTGATGCAATGCCACCAACGAAGAGGAACACAAGGTATCAACAATTAACGAAGGTCCCCTTAAATCCAGAAAGTACGATAGCCGATTGGCGCACACACTGTTTTGATTATTGATGGCACTGCTCGGATAACCTGAACCTCCTGTTTCAGATTGATGGTCCTGCAATAATTGCCGGTAACCATTCTGGCTGATGCCGATAAATACCCCCGTTCGGCTTTCTTTCAATTCATTGAGACTCAGATTGGCATGTTCAATGGCTTCCCATGTCACCATCAATAAGAGTCTGTGTTGCGGATCCATCAATCGGGCATCTTTAGGGTTAATTTGGAAGAAGCGATGATTGAATTGACGAATATCGTTGCAAAATGCTCCGTTCAATGGAACGCCTTTAGACTCAAACTCCGCTTGCAGAGAAGCCATAAAGGGGCGATCCTCAGGATAACGACCAAACAGGCTTTTACCGGCAAGCAGGTTTTCCCACAGTTGTTCGCAGTCCTCTGCTCCCGGAAAACGCCCGGCGTAGCCGATAATCGCCACATTCCCATGATGTTCTTTTGGTGATAACGGTTCTGAACGGCTGGCAGGGCGGGAACGTTTACCCGGCGCCGGAACGCTTAATTTTTGCCAAAGCTGATGGATTGACGAACAAGAAAACAGATCGACTTCCGTAATGGCTTGCCCCATAGCCTGGCTTAGGCTTTCGGCTAATTGAACGATCGTTAATGAATTATAACCCATATCCAGCAAGGAACGCTGGAGCTCATCACCTGACAGTTTTTGACCTCTCACCTGACCGATGATATGAACAAATTGTTCCCAGTTAATCGGCTCTGCGGACATGGTAACCGGAGAAAAAACAGGCGAAACACGATGATTTTCCGATATTTTCAGGAACGAATGACATGCCGGATTTAAGTTGAAAGGTTCATCCGTATCATATAAGGCATCAAGCACAGCGTGATAATTTTCGCGCACAGTACGCTGTGACACTTTAAATGATGGGGTCACTTCACCTTGGGTCATGGACAGAGAGGTTTCGGTGAGCGCAACCGCTATCAGTTTATGGGAATCTTCCGTCACCTGGCGATTGTGCTGTTGCAATACCTGTAAAATATGTTCACTCAGCCGCGATGAAAACGGGGTTGTTCCGTCTTCACCGAATCTTTGACGACAAAGATCAGAATTGATAAACAATAATGCCGTGGCGTATGGCCTTTGCTCAACCTCAATAATGGCGTGGCTGATCATATCGGTTTTCTCAAACAGGCTCCGTTCAATGGCATCACAAGACACTTTTTCTCCGTTGGACAGTTTCTTCACAGCATCCAACCGTCCCAAAAGCACCAACTCTCCATTAACCATTTGGCCGAGATCGCCCGTTCTGAACCAGTGCTGTTTGAAACAACGCTGGGTAGCGGCTTCATCAGCATAGTAACCCAGCATGATATTGGGCCCTTTGGCTAAAATTTCCCCTGTCTCTTCATCAATACGGAGATTGACATCGGGTAAAGGGCGGCCTACGCTGTTGGGTTCTTTACTGCCTAATCCTTTGAGTGTCAGGCATGGGCTTGTCTCCGTCAGCCCCCATCCTTCAACAACCTGAATATCACAACGATGGAAATAATCTTCGATGTCTGCCGGTAATTTAGAGGCGGCAGAAAAGATCATTTGCAATGAGGGTGCCACAGCGTGATGAAAATCCGCTGACTGCTTCATTTTATTGGCAACCACGGTCAGTATTTTTGGCACGCTGAAAAATCGGGTGGGTTTTAACTGACTCAGATTGGTGCACAACCGCGCAATATCCATGCCCCGACTGTTATCAATATGCAATACCGCCTGACTGAAGATAGCCGTGTACTTTTCAAACAATCCACCAAAACTATGGTGCCACGGCAAGTAACTAAGGAAAGATTGCGGCCCCTCGAAATGCCACAATTTTTCCAGAGCGTGTTGCTGTGAAAGAATATTGGCTTGACTCAGCAATACACCTTTCGGTTTCCCACTGGAGCCGGAAGTGAACATTAAACAAAACGCCTGTTCTGCCTGTGTTGTGCGCAAATCGGCCGTCAGCAGGCTCAACAACGTTTCCCCCATTCCCTCATGATGAACAGCTTTGCCGGGTGTCAGGAGGGAAATGTCGCGATCGTCGCGATCAATAGTGGGAAAGTCAGTAAAAACCGGAGAGTGCTCCAATGTCATGACATGCCATGAAGAATTCTGTGGCAAGGATTGCACATGCAATGCAGTTTCAGAAATGACTAATGCGGGTTCTGCCAGAGACAGGCAGTGAGCAATCATTTCCGCAGAATAATTGGCATACAGTGGGGTATAAATAGCGCCTTTAAGCTGGCAGGCAAATTCAATGGCTAATAATTCCCAGCGATTATGCGAAATGGTCACCACTCGCTGTCCACGATCCACTTCCAGTTCGTACAAGTAACGATAAACACGAACAACGCTGCACAGTAATTGACGCCAATTCAACTGACGCCCAGATTGCAGGTCGTTAAATCGTATTGCGTCTACATCAATAAGCGCTTTTTTCAGTAATGCCAGGATAAGGACACGATCAGTGTCAAGACCCTGGAGGCAGGTTTGCCATTGTTCGACAAAATCATCATGTCCTGTATTTTTGTTTTGTTTACGCATGTTCTTACTTAAGCCAAATAAAAAAATGACACAAACCCATCACGACCTCAGGCTAAACGCAGAAACTTCACCTGACTGTTTGCTCACAATTGATTTACCCACAATTGATTTACCCACAATTGATTTACCCACAATGGCTTTGCTCACAATGAAAGGAAACAAAAGCCCAACGCTCTCTCAGCGTCAAGGCAGAACATTAATTCGTCCGGGTAAAGTCAGGTATTTGAAATCACGTAATCTGGTTAATATTTGGGTGCGTTTCAACCAACGGTCAGTGCCGTCGAATCTGGGTTGATACGCTTTGCGACCATGAGCACAACGGTAATTATCAATAAAGGCAATTTCACCGGGCGTTAAAACCAGATCAAATACCGTCGCCTCGGTTAATGCCTCCAGTTCCGCCACAGCCTCAAGATCTTCGGTATTAAGGGCCGCTTTATCCAGATACAAAGGGTCATAGCGCATATAAGTCTCTTTTCCATCCCCCGTGAGAAGAGGACAGATGGTATAATTTTCATCACGCTCTTCTTTCGATAAACAAGGACGGTCGTTGAAAATGCGGAATGTGTTTTTCTTAAGAAGAGTGACGGTTTTTGCGCTGAGTTTTGCAAAATCCGGGACTGATACGCTGGTTGGAATTCGATAGTTGTTGCGAATACACATAAAGCCAATGTAATCGGCCCGGTAATCCAGCGAGGTATCTTCAGTGTGCAACAAGAGGTCCACAGAACCCGTCCCCAATTGTTTATCGGAGTCCTTTTTGATTGGAAATATTTCCTGAACCAATTTGCCTTCCTGTAAGTCAGAAAAGCCAACCACATCACCGAATAAGCTCGACATCAAACAACAGTAATAGTCATAGTTGCTGTTTGTATTGTAAACATCCTTCCAATGGTTTGGTGTGGCTCCCATTTTCTCGGACATATCAGGGTATCCCTTGATCACAACCAAGGGATGCCCCTGATGGCGGAACTTTTTCACTTCAATCCGCAACCGGGTGGGTAATAACTCGACCCACTCCGGTAAAGTGCGAACAAAACCTTGATCGTCAGTAGAGTGATAACGCTCTTGCAGTTGCGCAATAAGAGCCTGAATCTCATCAATTTCTGACATTGACAGCTCAATTGAGTGGATAAATGGGTTCGTCATGATTAATCCTCATTGTCATAAATTACCGCAATGCGGCCGCGAGCCTTTCAAACCCCTGCTCGATAGCCTCCATTGATACGGCAAAAGAAATACGGACATGTCCGTGATAAAGACAGGCTTCAGCGGGGATCAGGGCAACCCCTGCATGTGTGAGCAGATATTCGCATAATTGAGTGGCGTTGCGACAAGACTCATTGAGGTATTTTTCAACATTGGGGAATAAATAAAACGCCCCATAAGGACGCTCACACTCGAAAAGAGATTGAGCATATTGGTATGAGAGATCCCGTCGTTGTTTAAGTATTTCCAGCCTTTCTTGATATAAATCCATCGGCATTTCAAGCGCGGCAATAGCACCATACTGTGCGAAAGTACAAACATTATCGGTCATATGTCCATGCAGATCAGAGACTCTGCTGATTAATTCAGGATGGGCAATCATGTAGCCAATACGATATCCCGTCATGGCAAAACTTTTGGAAAATGTTTGTACCGTAATAATGTATTCGTTGTCATCCATTGCCGCTAAACTATGATGTTCAGCATCAAATACAATCTGTTCATAGGCTTCATCAGATAATACAAAGATCGGTTTCCCTTTAACAAACTGACATAATGTTTGTAATGCGGCTTTTGAATAAACAGCGCCGGTCGGATTATTAGGTGTATTAATAATGATGAGCTTGGTCTTTTCAGTGACAGCCTGTTTTATTTTTTCCACCTCCAGATCCATACCTATATTTTCAACTAAAACGGTTTCCCCTCCGGCCAATTTTACCGCTTCAGAATATGTCGCCCAGCAGGGCACAGGAATAATCACTTCATCGCCGGGTTCAATGAGTGTTTGTAGTATTTCATAAATAATTTGCTTGGAGCCATTGGTGACAATAATATTTTCAGGCGTTGCCTTAATTCGATTGTCTTCAAATGCTTTCTGGCAGATCCGCTCTTTTAATTTAAGTTCTCCATTAAGCCAGCTATAACGGGTTTTCCCATCGATTAATGCGCGAATAGTTTCATTGACAATCGTGGCACTCGTACTAAAATCCAACTCACCTTCATTCAACCCAATGATATTGCGACCTTCATTTTTCAACCTGGCAACAATATCTGCCAGCCCTACTGTCACTGAGGCATTAATGTTTTTTGATCTATTTGCAATGCGGGATGAGAATTTGCTCTCTTGCATCATCATAAATATCTCTTTTTATGCATATTTCAATACTTAATCGATAGTATTAGAAGGAATGATTTTATTATCATTCTGTTCATCAGCGTTGTAATTCAATACCGTCGGCGGTTTGATGTATTCAGTAATATCTAAACAGTCCTGTTTATAATTTTTCGCAATCACGCGACCATCTTCATGCGTCGTGATATATTTTTGATTAACAGCCAATTTACCTAATGTGGTTGTGACAACATATTGAGGCACGCTAAAACCCGTTTCAAACCCGACCATTGCATCCATAATCTCTTGCCCTTTCTCCAGAGTGGTCATGAAGTGAGAAACACCCGATACGTTATCGCAATGGTATAAATAATAAGGACGAACCCTAATCCTTAAGAGAGCTTTGAGCAATGAGCGCATCGTTTCTACATCGTCATTGATCCCCTTTAACAAAACAGACTGGTTCTGCACCGGAATACCGTGCCGCAACAATCGGTCACAGGCAGCAGCCGCTTCTACAGTCACTTCTTTAGGATGATTGAAATGGGTGTTAACCCATATTGGGTGATACTTTTCCAACATCTGGCAGAATTTTTCTGTCACTCGCTGGGGGGCAAATACGGGGTAACGGGTTCCGATGCGAATGATATTAATATGGCTTATACCTCTCAGCCTTTTAATAATGGCTTCGAGAAATTTATCATAATGGATTAAAGGGTCACCGCCCGTCAGGAGGACATCGTCAATTTCAGGATGGTTTTCAATATAAGCGAAGTCTTCTTCATATGATGCAGCAATCTCTGAGCCAAAATAGGTTCCGTTAACATCTGTTGTATGAAATTTACGGGTACAGTGACGGCAATAAACAGGACAAGTATCAGAAACGAGTAAAACAATGCGATTCGGGTATTTATGGATCACTCTGGCTGTTTTAAGATTTGAAGTATCTCCTACCGGGTCATTGTCAGAGTTCGCCTCTACTCTCATTTCCTTTAAATGTGGAATGGTTTGCAACCGAATTGGGCAATTTTCATCGTATTTGTCCATGAGTGAAGCATAATAAGGCGTACTCTGCCACAGATATTTCCCTTTAACCGCTTCAATGGCTCTCTTTTCCCCATCAGTCAATGCAACCCATTTTTCCAAATCCTCAGATGTCTTAATTAAGTTACGTAGTTGAAATTTAGGATCATTCCACTCCTCATCACAGAACGATTCTTTACTTAAGAACATATCATCTTCCTCATGTGCTTTTTTAATACTCTCTTAGCTGTGGGTATACGTCAAATGCTCACAATACATTAGCAACCGATTTAATAAAATAGCTTCCATATCGACACCAGAGAGTTATATAGGAATTTATCATCACAAACATGCGCTTTGATTCACAGGAAGGCATGATACTGTGTATTTTAGTCATTTCTCAATCAACCCCAGGGCATAATATATAGTACCAACGAATAAAAATGTAAATAAATTGTTTGATTTTACAACCTTTAAAATAAATAACCCCATTAAAAAAATAAGTATTATTAAAAAAATACCACCATTAAAAAACACACAATTAAAAAATGAAATTTTCAAAAATAAATATTATCTTGATAAGATAATAAACTTAAAAAATAAAAATAGCATTAAGAAAAAAAGTTAATTTTAAATATTAGAAGAGACTATTAAAAATAATTTTTCGCAATTCACAAGGCAGGTCCAGCTCTTGGCAATTAACCTGAGCTGGTATATTTGAATGGTAATTATTCGCTTTCCTTGCTCAATCCAAAATGCCGATAAGCATGATTGGTCGCAATTCTTCCTCGTGGTGTCCGCTGAATAAATCCTTGCTGGATCAGGAAAGGTTCCAATACGTCTTCGATAGTTTCCCGCTCTTCACCAATCGCGGCAGCCAAGTTATCCAGCCCAACAGGGCCACCCATAAATTTATCAATAATGGCAAGCAGTAATTTGCGGTCAAGATAATCGAACCCGGCTGAATCCACATTCAGCATATCCAGGGCTTGAGCGGCAATGTCCCCACTGATTGAACCATCACCTTTTACCTGAGCAAAATCACGCACCCGACGCAGCAGGCGGTTGGTGATGCGGGGAGTACCCCGGGAACGCATCGCAATTTGTCTTGCCCCATCATCTGAGATATCCAGCCCCATGTAACGAGCGCTACGGGAAACGATGCTCTGCAAATCATCTACGTTATAAAATTCAAGACGTTGCACGATGCCAAATCGATCGCGCAAAGGTGAGGTTAAAGAACCCGCCCGCGTGGTAGCGCCAATCAACGTAAATGGGGGAAGATCAATCTTGATTGAGCGGGCGGCTGGCCCTTCCCCGATCATGATATCCAGTTGATAGTCTTCCATCGCGGGATAGAGAATTTCTTCCACAACGGGGGATAAACGGTGAATTTCATCAATGAACAACACATCATGAGGCTCCAGATTGGTCAACATGGCGGCAAGATCTCCCGCTTTCTCCAATACTGGCCCTGATGTTGTTCGAAGATTAACCCTCATTTCATTCGCAACAATATTTGCCAGCGTAGTTTTACCCAATCCGGGGGGGCCGAATATCAGCAGATGATCCAGTGCCTCACTACGTTGGCGGGCGGCTTGAATAAAGATCTCCATCTGCTCACAAACATGGGGTTGCCCAACATATTCAGACAGAAATCTGGGGCGAATAGCGCGGTCAATCGCTTCATCATCTTGCAGAACTTCTGCCGAAACCAGACGATCAGCTTCAATCATCACTTAACTCCTGCAATTACAGAACCGCACGCAGCGCTTCTCGAATAAGGGTTTCACAATCTGCCCCCGGTTTAGCGATTTTGTTCACCATCCGGCTGGCTTCCTGTGGTTTATACCCCAGCGAAACCAGCGCGGCCGCAGCTTCTGCTTCGATATCAGCGTCAGAATTCGCCTGTTTGATGGCAGCAGGTAAATTAATGTCACTACTTTGTTTGAACAGGTCGCCGTTCAGCCCCTTGAAGCGATCTTTCATTTCGACCACCAGCCTTTCAGCCGTTTTTTTGCCGACACCCGGCAACTTAACTAATGATGCAATCGATTCTTGTTCAATGGCAGTGACAAATTGCTGGGCGGACATGCCAGAGAGGATCGCCAGGGCCAATTTCGGCCCGACACCATTCACTTTAATCAGTTCACGGAACAACGCACGCTCTTGCTTATCATTAAACCCATAAAGTAACTGTGCATCTTCACGCACAATAAACTGGGTAAATAGGATGGCTTCCTGACCAATTTCAGGCAGTTCATAAAAACAGGTCATTGGCATATGAACTTCATAACCGACACCGTTAGTTTCCAATAAAACTAGCGGTGGCTGCTTTTCCAACACGGTTCCCCTCAAACGCCCTATCACTGTTTACCCCCTGAAAATAAAAATAAATCGTTCCGCTAGCTTATAGCACAAAAAAGGCTGGACGTATATCCAGCCTCAACTATTTCAGACGCCCTCGCGTCAAATTTAGCCGGGCATCACCGACCCGCAGTAAATTTTGACTGAAATGACAATGTGTAATGGCAATGGCCAAGGCATCAGCAGCATCGGCTTGCGGCTCGGCAGACAATTTCAACATCGAACGTACCATATGTTGAATCTGACTTTTTTCAGCGGCCCCCGTACCCACTACCGTCTGTTTAACCTGACGGGCGGCATATTCAAATACAGGAATGGACTGATTTGCGGCGGCCACAATCGCCACACCGCGCGCCTGACCCAATTTCAAGGCTGAGTCTGCATTTTTTGCCATAAAAACCTGCTCTATCGCAAAAGTATCCGGCTGGAATTGGGTGATGATTTCGGTAACTCCGGCATAGATCCTCTGCAAACGCGTGGGCAGGTCATCTACTTTCGTTCGAATACAGCCGCTACCGAGGTAGATAAGTTGTCGTCCCTGCTGGCGAATAACGCCATACCCCGTGACTCTGGAGCCGGGGTCAATACCCAGAATAATCGCCATATCGAACTGTTCACCTAAAGATTCGCTTGTGATATGGGATAAAACGTTAGAGAAAGTGCCCTGATACCTGAGATCAGGCAAGGAGCACTTTCTCTACGCTGTGAATCCTAATGAAAATTACAGCAGGGCTGCAACCTCATCAGAGATTTCACCATTATGATAAACCTCTTGAACGTCGTCAGAATCTTCAAGCATATCGATCAGACGAAGTAATTTAGGTGCAGTTTCTGCATCCAGTTCGGCTTTGGTGGATGGGATCATTGAGACTTCAGCAGAATCCGCCTTGAAGCCGGCAGCATCCAGTGTATCTTTAACATCACCGAACGTTTCTGGAGTAGTATAGACGTCAATCGCCCCATCATCATAAGTTTCAACGTCATCAGCGCCGGCTTCCAACGCCGCTTCCATCACAGCATCTTCATCCAGACCCGGTGCATAGGAGATAACCCCTCTCTTGGTAAACAGATAAGAAACGGAACCATCTGTACCCAAGTTACCCCCTGTTTTGGTGAACGCATGACGAACATCAGAAACAGTACGGTTACGGTTATCACTCAAGCATTCAACCATCACCGCCGTGCCGCCTGGGCCATAGCCTTCATAAATGATGGTTTCCATGTTATCGGCATCATCGTTGCCAACACCACGGGCAATCGCGCGGTTCAAAGTATCACGAGTCATGTTATTGGACAGCGCTTTATCGATAGCAGCACGCAAACGTGGGTTAGAGTCGGGATCACCGCCCCCCAAACGCGCAGCCGTGACCAGCTCACGGATAATTTTGGTAAAAATCTTACCGCGTTTTGCATCCTGCGCAGCCTTGCGGTGTTTCGTATTGGCCCATTTACTATGACCTGCCATGAAAATATCTCCGATAAAACGTCTTGTAGACTTAGATTACAAATTCTTCAATTGCTTGCCGATTACTCCATGACTTCGTCAACTTAGCCGCTTCTTCAGCCGCCAACCATTGATAAGCCAGATGTTCAGTCAGCAAAATCGCTCGCTCCTCAGGCAACGCCAGAGAGAACCAATGTTCTTTATTTCGCGTCACCCCCGGGGCATATCGATGTCGTAGGTGGGAAAAAATCTCATAATAAAGACAGCGTTGGCAATCCATCAGTTCAAGATTTTCAGTGATAATATCAATGCCTATCTCTTCCTGCACTTCACGCAACGCCGCTTCCCTCGGTTTTTCACCCTCTTCGAGGCTACCTGTTACAGATTGCCAAAATTCAGGGTCATCCCGTCTCTGTAACATCAGCACCCTTTTGCTGTTAAAGGCATAAATCATGACCAGCACAGATTCAGGGCGCTTATAAGCCATTATTCGCTCTCTTTTTTAACAACTGAAATGGCCAGTTCTTCCAGTGATGCCAGATTTGCCGGACTTGGTGCATCGGTCATTAAACATGCCGCCGCCGTTGTTTTCGGGAACGCGATCACATCGCGAATATTATCAGTATCCGTCAACAACATGACGAGGCGATCCAAACCAAAGGCCAGACCCGCATGTGGCGGTGTTCCGTATTTCAACGCATTCAGCAAGAAGCCGAATTTTTCCTGCTGTTCCTGTTCATTGATACCCAGAATGCGGAAGACAGACTGCTGCATGTCATTACGGTGGATACGGACAGAACCACCGCCCACTTCATAGCCATTGATAACCATGTCATAGGCATTGGCGATAGCGGATTCCGGGTTGCTTTCCAATTCAGCCGCTGACATATCACATGGAGAAGTAAATGGATGGTGCATGGCAGTTAAGCCACCATCGCCATTGTCTTCAAACATGGGAAAGTCAACAACCCAAAGCGGTTTCCAGCTCGCCAGATCCGTGATGTTCAAATCGCGGCCCAGTTTCAGGCGCAGTGCACCCAGGGCATCAGTGACCACACTTTTCTTGTCAGCACCGAAGAACAGAATATCACCATCCTGCGCATGGGTGCGGGAAAGTAAACCTTCAACCACCCCTGCTGACAGGAATTTAGCTATCGGGCTTTGTACCCCTTCCAAGCCCGCCGCACGGTTGTTCACTTTCATCCATGCCAGCCCTTTCGCACCATAGATGCCAACAAATTTACCGTATTCATCAATTTGTTTGCGGCTCAATTCGGCGCCACCCGGGACACAGAGGGCAGCGACACGGCCTTTGGGATGGTTTGCAGGTTCGGCAAAAACGGAAAACGCCACGTCCTTGACCAGATCAGCAACATCCACCAGCTCCAGCGGGTTACGCAGGTCGGGTTTATCTGAACCAAAGCGACGCATGGCTTCTTCGAATGTCATGATGGGGAAATGACCTAAATCAACTCCCCGCACATCAAGCCACAGCTCACGGATCATTTTTTCCATGATTTCGCGGACTTGTTCGGCGCTCATAAATGAAGTTTCAACGTCGATCTGGGTGAATTCAGGTTGGCGGTCGGCACGCAAGTCTTCATCACGGAAGCATTTCACAATCTGGTAATAACGGTCGAAACCGGACATCATCAGCAATTGTTTGAAAAGCTGTGGAGACTGCGGCAGTGCATAAAACTCGCCTTTATGGACACGGCTCGGCACCAGGTAGTCACGCGCACCTTCTGGTGTTGCCTTGGTCAGCATCGGGGTTTCCACATCAAGGAAACCGGCATCATCCATAAAACGGCGAACAAAACTGGTGATTTTTGCACGCGCTTTCAGGCGCTGTGACATTTCAGGGCGACGCAAATCAAGATAGCGATATTTCAAACGCTGCTCTTCGCTATTGTTCTGATTGCTGTCCAGCGGCAATGGCTCTGAACGATTAAAAATCATCAGGCTGTCTGCAAAAACTTCAACTTCGCCAGTCGCCATCTCTTTATTGATTTGGCTTTCAGGACGTGCACGTACTGTCCCCGTAATTTGGACACAGAATTCATTACGCAGTTCAGAAGCCTGAGCAAATGCCTCTTTCTGATCTGGATCAAAGAATACCTGAACGATACCTTCGCGATCTCGCATATCAATAAATATCAGACCACCCAAATCACGACGACGGTTTACCCATCCACAAAGAGTCACTTTTTGGCCTTCATGGGCTAGGCTCAACAGCCCACAATAATTAGTACGCATACAATATCCTTTTACTCAGCTCGTTATGCTTTCTGCTGCGGAAATTTTGGCATTGTTCTTTTTAGAAGAATTGTCAAAAAAGATAGCCATTATACTGGAAATTCTAACCAGAGATAAGGCCATAACCCCGTTCTTATCAAGACAATTTTTTGTTATCCGATAACATTCACAGGATTTATTATTAAATACTATGATTTATAGCGACAGTTTGCTTTTTGAAGTTTATCATCATTCGGCCGTTTTTTTGGGTTAGGCATTTTTTGGGTTAGGCAATGGAGTTAAAAATGGTTAGCTCGCTTTATATCGTATTGGGCGCACTATTATTGATTAAGCTGTCTCTGGATGTCGTCAAATTGAGAACGCAATATCAGGTAGCCTATGGCGATGGCGGTTTTTACGAATTACAAACCGCCATTCGGGTTCATGGTAACGCGGTTGAATATATTCCCATTTCTATGCTGTTATTGATTGTCATGGAGATGAATGGCGCCGCCGTCTGGATGCTGCATATATGTGGGTTGGTGTTACTTTCCGGTAGGTTGCTGCACTACTTTGGCCTGCGTCATCGCGAGATACAGTGGCGGCGTATGGGAATGGCGGCAACCTATATCTCAATGTTAATCATGATCATGACTAATATTTACTATTTGCCTTGGGAGCAAATTTTTTCTCTCTATATATAATTTCTCTTTATACACCAACAGCCCGCCATAAATACCCCCAAATCGCCGCGCGACGGTAGCCACATTTTGCCGTCGCCGCCTGAGGATCCCGATTGATTTTTCCTTTCTGTGATTACCCCTTTCTGCCTTTTCCCGCATTCTGTTAGAATGGCAGCTTCTTATTGTTTCCAAAACCAATGCAGTTATGTCAAATCAAGATCCTCATAATCAACGGGACAGCCTGTTCTCTGCTCCAATCGCCAATTTAGGTGACTGGAGTTTCGACGAACGGGTTGCCGAAGTTTTTCCTGATATGGTAAAACGCTCCATTCCCGGTTACTCCAATATCATTTCCATGATAGGTATGCTGGCAGAACGTTTTATCATGCCAGACAGTCAAATTTATGACCTCGGCTGCTCCCTTGGTGCAGCCACACTATCGATCCGTCGTGCCATTAGTGCCGATATTAGTGCCGATGATTGCAAGACAGAGGGCTGCCGTATCATTGCGGTCGATAATTCACCGGCAATGATTGAACGCTGCCGCCGCCATATTGACGCTTTCAAGTCCAGCATCCCCGTTGAGGTGCTCGAACAAGATATTCTTGATGCTGACATTCAGAACGCCTCAATGGTCGTACTGAATTTCACCTTACAATTCCTGCATCCTGATGATCGGCAGACCATGCTGGATAAAATTTATGCGGGATTAAAGCCCGGTGGTGTGCTTGTTCTGTCTGAAAAATTCAATTTCGAAGATGAACAAATGGGCGAATTACTGTTCAATATGCACTACGATTTCAAGCGAGCCAATGGATACAGCGAGCTGGAGATCAGCCAGAAGCGCAGTATGCTGGAAAACGTCATGCGGACAGATTCCGTTGAAACCCATAAATCACGCCTGAAAAAAGCCGGATTCCAGCATGTTGAAGTCTGGTATCAATGCTTTAATTTTGGCTCGTTGTTGGCAATAAAAGGAGCTGACCAATGATCGATTTCGGTAATTTTTATCAATTGATTGCCAAAAATCACTTGAATCATTGGTTGGAATGCTTGCCTGCACAACTCAACCACTGGCAGAAAGCCGCGCTGCATGGTCAGTTCAGTTCATGGGTAAAGAATCTGGAAAACCTGCCTGAAATTCAACCATCCCGGATTGACCTGAAAAATGGGGTCATTGCCAGACATGAACCGGAATTACCCGATGGCGAAAAAGCACGGATCTGCAACATCCTGAAAATATTGATGCCGTGGCGCAAAGGGCCGTATTCACTGTATGGCGTTGAGATCGATACTGAATGGCGTTCTGATTGGAAATGGGATCGCGTTCTTCCCCATATTTCGCCTTTAGCAGGCAAAACCGTGCTTGATGTAGGTTGTGGCAGCGGTTATCACATGTGGCGCATGGTGGGTGAAGGTGCTCAATTGGTCGTGGGTATCGACCCTACCCAACTTTTCCTTTGCCAATTTGAAGCTGTCAGGAAATTACTGGGGAACGATCAACGTGCCCACCTTCTGCCACTCGGTATTGAGCAATTACCTGAGCTAAAAGCCTTTGATACGGTCTTTTCAATGGGCGTGCTCTATCATCGCCGCTCTCCCCTTGATCATCTGTGGCAACTGAAAAATCAGCTCATTTCCGGTGGTGAATTGGTTTTAGAGAGCCTGGTCATTGAAGGTGATGAACACCAATGCCTTATTCCGGGTGAGCGTTACGCCCAAATGCGGAATGTCTACTTTATTCCATCCGCCAAGATGCTGAAAGTCTGGCTGGAAAAATGCGGTTTTGACGATGTCAGGATTGTCGATCAGGCGGTTACAACCGTGGATGAACAACGTCAGACAGAATGGATGAAGACCGAATCGCTGGTCGATTTTCTTGATCCAAACGATCACAACAAAACGATTGAAGGCTACCCTGCGCCATTACGGGCTGTCCTTATTGCCCGGAAACCATGACATCCTCCCCCCGCTTTAAAGACAGTGTCGCCTTAGCTGACCAAGTAACATGCGTTGATTGGCGAGCCAGAAAAGTGACAAAGAAAGGCCATGTTAATTCTTCAGAACTGGAAGATATAAGCGCTAAAGCAAAAGCGCTGATTGGATAACAGGGTTTTTACGGCGTATCAGGATAACCTTGGTGTGTGGACTGCCTGTTTTGACAGTTCACACCCTCAATCATTAATATTTTACTGTTTCCGGTTGATCAGGCCAATCATTCCCTTCATCGATTCGACTAACTGACCATCAACACTGTAGTGGGAATATTCATCTACATCGCGATCGTCCGAACCCATCGTCACCCCAGCCTTACGATATTTCATGGAAGAAGGCACCACCCTACCGGCTGAACTATGAATTTCCGTCGCGCCAATTTCCAGAAACTTGCTGATGTTGCTCATCCTGACACCCGCCCCCGGCATAATAATGGGTCCCTGGCTGGCTCGAACCAACTCTTTTAGCAGGGGTAAGCCCATTTCCGCATTTTGCTGCTGGCCTGAAGTTAAAATGCGCTGTACCCCGAGTTCAGTCAGTTGTTGCAACGCAACATGCGGATTAAAACACATATCAAAGGCGCGATGAAAAGTCACGGCCATTCTCCCTGACAATGACATCAATTGCCTCATGCGAAGCATATCGATATGGCCTTCCTCGTTCAAAACCCCAAAGACAACCCCGGGAAATCCCAGATCACGCATAAGGGCAACATCATTTTTCATGACGTCAAAATCCATGTTGCTGTAGCAGAAATCGCCTCCCCTTGGCCGCACAATGGGATGAACGGGAATCGCTATCTGCTGTAATGCTTGCTGCAACGCCCCAAAACTGGGCGTTACACCACCTTCCGATGGGCTGGCGCTCAATTCAATCCGATCAGCGCCGGCTTTTTGTGCAATTAATGCACAACTTATGCTATAACAACAAATTTCCAGCTTCATCATCCAAAGCCCCTCGGATATCAATGTGCCAATAAACCCAATAACTCACTTAATATTTCCCCCAAATATTTCATTAGTGAATCTATTAACTATGACAATTAATTTTCTCTAACGGCTTGTTGGAAATCACAAGGTTAGAATTTTTTGCTGAATTCGCAGGAGAAAAAAGTCATTTTTGCCGACTAGACCTCACTTTTGATAATTTGTTTAAGAGAAAAAGGATGAAATTTCATCGTAATTTCACCATCTGTCACCGCTAATGTGGGATTGGGTAACCTTTCTTTATCGCCTCTGGGGTAGCTCTCTTTGATCCGAAAACCGTCAGGCAGCGGATGAGGCAGCAACTGATGGGCCTCATTCATAAGTTGCTCCGGCTTGACCGGCAGAACAAGTTCAACATGCTCCCACCCCTGATGAACATAGTGTTTATTCCCCGGATACGGTAGCTCCACACACTCAATTTGCCATCCAAGTAAGGTGATTGGCTGTGCCAAATCAAACAAACAAATTGGGCGGCCATTAATGATATTTTCAGACATCAGCGAACCACATTGCAGAAAACCTTGGCGCCAGCGATCCGCCATCGAAGGGTCATTGCAACGCAAAGAAATATGATCGGCCGGATATTGGACCAAATGTAAACCAAGACGCTGGCTGAACTGCCTTAATTTTTGTTCAAACGCGCTTAAATCAGCGACCAGATCCTGCAATTCAGAAATCGTTGAAAAATGTGTCATCTTATACCCATCAAAAAATCGTCAAAATGGTTTCCGGCCGAGAGGGAAAACACGGCTGATTGCCATCGAAATAGCGGGGGATCGCCTGAAAGACAAGCTGAAAATAAAAAGTCATACCCGCAGCGGCGGCGGATGGTAGCATGCAGGATGCTGAATATGATATAAAACCCGTTATTTTCTCATAATCCACACGCTTGAAAGTATTTGCATAATTCAAATGCAGGAACTTTTGTGCGTAACTTAAGGTAACACGGTGAATATTCAGGCCATTCTTTCAGAAAAAATCAGCCAGTCGCTGATTGCGGCGGGTGCTCCAGCCGACAGTGAAGCTCACGTTCGTCAATCTGCAAAAGCCCAGTTTGGTGACTATCAGGCAAATGGCGTCATGGCGGCAGCTAAAAAAGTGGGCATGCCTCCCCGACAATTGGCAGAAAAAGTCGTCAGTTTGCTGGATCTGCAAGGAATTGCCAGCAAAATCGAAATCGCAGGGCCGGGTTTTATCAATATTTTTCTGGATAAAGCCTGGGTTGCAGCCAATATCGAAACAGTGCTGAAAGACAAGAAACTGGGTGTCACCCCCGTTGAGCCGCAAACCATTGTTATCGACTATTCCGCCCCCAACGTTGCCAAGCAGATGCACATTGGTCATATCCGCTCCACCATCATTGGCGATGCCGCAGCACGTACCCTGGAATTTTTGGGGCACAACGTAATCCGGGCCAACCATCTGGGTGACTGGGGAACCCAATTCGGCATGCTGATTGCCTATCTGGAAAAAGTCCAGAATGAAAATGCGGATGAAATGGCGCTGGCAGATTTAGAAGCATTCTATCGTGAAGCGAAAAAAACTTACGATGAAGATGAAGATTTTGCCGTTCGTGCCCGCAATTACGTCGTAAAACTGCAAGGTGGCGATGAATATTGCCGGGCAATGTGGCGCAAACTGGTGGATATCACCATGTCACAAAATCAGGAAACCTATAACCGCCTGAACGTCACCCTGACAGAAAAAGATGTGATGGGTGAAAGCCTGTATAACGACATGCTGCCGGGCGTTGTTGCCGATCTGAAACAGCGCGGGCTGGCCGTTGAGAGTGATGGCGCTACCGTGGTTTACCTTGATGAGTACAAGAACAAAGATGGCGAACCGATGGGGGTTATCATCCAGAAAAAAGATGGTGGTTACCTTTATACCACCACGGATATTGCCTGTGCCAAATATCGCCATGAAGTTCTGCATGCCGACCGTGTGCTCTACTACATTGATTCACGTCAACATCAACACTTGATGCAGGCGTGGTCAATTGTCCGCAAAGCGGGTTATATCCCTGAATCCATGTCACTTGAACACCATATGTTCGGCATGATGCTGGGCAAGGATGGCAAGCCATTCAAAACCCGTGCGGGAGGGACAGTCAGGCTGTCTGATTTGTTGGATGAAGCCATTGAACGTGCCGACGCTCTGATCCGTGGGAAAAACCCGGATATGCCAGAAGACGAACTGAAAAAAATCGTCAACGCGGTTGGGATTGGTGCGGTGAAATATGCCGATCTTTCGAAAAGCCGGACTACCGACTATGTTTTTGACTGGGATAACATGCTCGCCTTTGAGGGTAACACCGCACCTTATATGCAGTATGCTTATACCCGCGTAAACTCCATCTTCAAACGCGCAGAAATGGATGAAAGCAGCCTGATACATCCCGTTCTTCTGAATGAAGAACGCGAACAGGCGCTGGCGACCCGCTTGTTGCAATTTGAAGAGACCATCACAACCGTTGCCCGCGAAGGCACTCCTCATGTGATGTGCGCTTATCTGTACGATCTGGCTGGCCTGTTCTCTGGTTTCTACGAACATTGCCCAATCCTGAATGCCGACAGCGAAGAACTGCGCCAAAGCCGTCTGAAATTGGCCCTGCTGACAGCGAAAACCTTGCAGCAAGGTCTTGATACTTTGGGTATCCAAACCGTAGAACGGATGTAATTATCCGGTTCCAAACTGGCATGATTTGATTTAATCATGCCAGTTTTTTCTACTTACGATATTTTTTCAAATACCTTTTTTTTAAATACCTATGTTTTTTTCAAACACCCTTATTTTTTAAATACCACTCACTATAATCCCCGTTGGGCAAAATCTTTCAGCCTGAATCCCATCAAAGCCAGCGCCGCAAAATAACTACCGGCACCTGCAATCACAACCCCCATCAACCGTAACATGCGAAAGGCCATATTGCCCTGTTCCCAGGCAGGCATAAACCATAATATCGTCAGCAATACGCCAACCATGACCGCAATTGCCACCACCAGTTTCAACAGGAAGATGCCCCATCCGGCCAGTGGCTTGAAAATTTCACGCTTGCGCAATTGCCAGTAGAGCATACTGGCATTGAAACAGGCCGCCAAACCGATCGAAAGTGCTAATCCGGCATGTTTCAATGAACCAATAAAAGCCAGATTCATTAACTGCGTTAAGATCAAGGTGACAATCGCAATCCTGACCGGGGTTTTAATATCCTGGCGGGCGTAAAAACCCGGCGCGAGAATTTTAACCACAATTAATCCCATCAGACCAAAACAGTAAGCGATTAATGCCCGTTGAGTCATCTCTGCATCAAAGGCAGAAAAATTACCGTATTGAAAGAGTGCCACGGTCAAGGGTTTCGCCAAAATGCCCAACGCCACCGCACAAGGCAAAGCCAATAAAAAACACAGGCGCAATCCCCAATCCATTAACCTTCTGTATTCCGCGTGATCCCCACTGGAAAAACTTTTTGCCAATGAGGGCAGCAGAATGGTTCCCAATGCCACGCCCAGCACACCCGAAGGCAACTCCATTAAACGGTCAGCGTAATACATCCACGAAACGGAGCCAGAAACCAGAAACGAAGCGAAAATGGTATTAATGATTAATGAGATTTGGCTGACTGAAACCCCCAGAATAGCCGGCCCCATCTGGCGGATAACCCGCCACACACCGCTGTCACGGAAAGAAACCCGTGGCAATACCAGCATACCGATTTTTTTCAGGTGAGGAAGTTGATAAACCAACTGCAAAATACCGCCGGCAATCACTGCCCAGCCCAATGCCATCACGGGTGGATTACAGTAGGGCGCCACAAACAGCGAAAAGGTGATCATACTGACATTGAGCAATGTTGGCGCGAAAGCAGGCACAGAAAAGCGATTCCACGTATTGAGGATCGCGCCCGCCAAAGAAGCCAGAGAGATCAAAAAGATGTAGGGAAAAGTAATTCTGAGCAGATCACGGGTTAAGGCAAATTTATCCGGTGTATCGGTAAAACCCGGTGCAGTCACGTAAATGACCCAAGGCGCGGCAATTATCCCAATCACCGTGACGATCGCCAAAATCAGTGTCAATATCCCTGATACATACGCGATAAAGGTGCGGGTGGCCTCATCCCCCTGCTGATTCTTATATTCCGCAAGAATAGGCACAAATGCCTGCGAAAAAGCCCCCTCAGCAAAAATACGGCGCAACAGGTTAGGAAGTTTGAAAGCAACGAAAAAAGCATCCGTCGCCACGCCAGCGCCAAAGATACGGGCAATGATGGCATCACGAATAAAGCCCAGAACGCGAGAGAACATCGTCATTGAGCTGACCGCAGCCAGTGATTTGAGTAAATTCATGGTATTATTCTAAAATTGATTTTTATGAAATAAACATAATAAAAGGTGTAAAGAGATTAGGCCAACAAAATCAATTCAATATATGCCTATCATACTTCAAGCAGCATCTTTGTTGACAGCACTCACTCACCCGGCTTCATCCCGTTTTGCCAAACACGGCACACTTTCGAGCTGATAATCATTACCCATAAATTATACCTTACATCAGGAAAAGATAATCAAATCATTAAAATAACTAACACTTTATTTAAGCCAAGTGTTTTTTGGAAAAAATAATTTATGGATAAAAACTTTGTCTATCCGCTTCAAAATATTTATCTCACAAAACGATCAACTTCCCACGCCAATTTCACCCACACCAATTAACATTATAAATATTAATTAGTTATAAATTAAAATCCTAAAATAATGGCTTGAATACACCTATTTTTTATACCACTATTCTTAAACAAAGATCCTGTCTTTAAAAAACCTTATTTAATAAATAGATACGTAGCCTCCCTTCTGAACAATAAAAATAAACTTATATATTCCATAAACAAGACCGCACTCAATAATTACAAATAATAAACCTTATGCTTAACTATTATCAGGTTATCAGAGAAATCATCACCCTACATTATTGCGCCAAATTTTTGTTTATTCCTTGAATAACAAGGAATATGCGGTAGCTATTAGGTAAGAGTAAGGAAATTTTATGGAAAGACAGTTTATTGCACACTCTTCGTTGTCCGGAAAATCTTTATATTTCAAATCGCTGGTAGGAGTAGAAAGGTTATCAGAATCTTATGCGTTTGAAGTTCAGTTATTAAGTAAAAAGAAATTATCCGATCCCATCTCTCTCCATAATACTATTCTGACTGTGGAAATAAAAAACAAGTCAACAGCCCCACGATATTTAAGTGGTTATATAGAAAAAATAGCCTATGCTCCCTTCAACAAAGATGATGAAGATTTCTATTTATATACCGCGACCATAAGACCCAAGTTATGGGAGTTGAACCAAAGAATGGGTTACAGTATTTGGCAAAATAAAACCGTGCCCGATATTCTGGCAGAAGTCTTGAGTAAAGCCGGCATTCTCTTTGAAAATCAATTAACCGAAAAATACCGCACATGGGAATATTGCGTCAAACATAATGAAACTGACTTCGACTTTATTCACCGGCTGATGGAACATGAGGGAATTTATTACTATTTCAAACATGATATGGCAAACCATACCCTGATTTTGGTGGACTCGCCTCAATCACATCAGCCCATGCCCGGCTATAAAGAAATTAAATATATCAATGCCTGTCATTCGAGAAAAAGTTCACCAGAACATATTGATAATTGGAATGTCTGTAGCGTCACCATTCCCAATAGCTATAGTCTTGATGACTACAACTTCCGCAAACCGAGGGCTAAATTATTTACCACCGCCCAGACGCCTGCCAGTTCCATTAGTGACACTGAGATATTCAACTGGCCCGGACGTTATGTCGAACACGAGCAAGGGCAGTTTTATGCCAAGGTACGTCAACAGGCCTTTGAGGCAAAAAGTGAGCTGATTGATGGAAAAGGCAATGTACTGGGCATGGCGCCAGGCCATACTTTCACGCTATCGCTACCCAATAATATCAAAGGTGATAACCACGGCAACTACCTCATCATCGGTGTACACTATGCGCTTTATGAAGCGTCTTATGCATCTCACCATTTTTTCCACACGCCGGATAAACAGGGAAATATCGTTCAATTTGAAGCGATCCCCGCTAACACGCATTGGAAACCGGCTGCCGTGACACCGTGGCCAAAGGTCACCGGCCTTGAAACCGCCGTGGTCACCGGTCCCAAAGGTAAACAGGTATGGACTGACAAATACGGTCGGATCAAGGTGAAATTCCGTTGGGACAGGGATGATAAACATGATGATACCCGCTCCTGCTGGATACGTGTTGCAACCCATTGGGCTGGCTGGCGCTATGGCAGTGTATCGATTCCTCGTGTCGGCGAAGAAGTGATTATTAGTTTCGTCAATGGCGACCCGGATAAGCCTTTGGTTATCGGCTGTACCTACAATAATGAGAATATGCCCCCGTGGGAGCTGCCCAAGCATGAAACCCGGGCCGGCATTATGTCAAACACGAAAGGCGGTAAGCATGATCAGGCAAATTATCTCTTTTTAGATGATGAGCCAAATAACGAGTTATTCGATCTGCATGCTGAACGTGACATGAATATCTCAGTGGAAAAAGATAAAAAAGTCACTATTGATGGAAATCGCACGACTGAAATAAGGCAACAACAACAAGACACCGTGATCGGGGATGCCAACTTTACCTATAGAGCCAACCATGACACGACCATTGACGGCAAAGACACATTAACGGTCAAAACGGGTCAGCAAGAAACCATCAAAAAAGGGCGAAATACTGAGATCAGCGGCGGAGATACCTACTCACTTAAGGGAAATTTAAACGCAACCATTAAGGGAAGCTGGATACAAAATATTACCGGTCCGACCCTGATCTCAAGTCCCAGCCTTATTACGATAAAAAGCGATACGAATGTGGAAATAGTGTGCCCTGCTTCTATTTTTAACACGCTTGGCTCTAGACAGAACATTGCAGGACACAATTTTAGTATTACCGGAGCAGCAGAATCCATTAATGGTAACGTCTTTAGCCTAACTGGTATGAATAGCAGTGTCACGGGTATATCGCTCTATGCCGAAAAAGTGTCTAAGGATCTTTCTGAAATATCTTTGAAAGATATAAAGGTGAAACTTGAAAAAGTAGCAGCTTATTTTACCGCAGCACAGATCTTGCTAAGCTCCAGTCAGTTAACTTTATTCAGTTAATAACTCTCTCTATCAGGATCTCAATGAAAATCATCAAACCCCTGCGTTTAAGTATGCTTTATCGGCCTTATCGCTGGTTGCAAAAAAATCATCTCGGGATCTCTGCGATGGCGTTGGTTGATATGGGTTCAACTCCACGGGTACGCCCGGAAGCCGAACTTTGGCAGCTTGCTGAAAGTGAACTGGAAACCTGTAACGGCATTGTCGATCTCGCCATGCCTAAACCCTGTGCTGAATTTTTGGCAACCGGATATGCCTACACTCACCATCAGGCAGATAAAACTTCGTGTCTTGCCCGTATTCAGATAGAGGAATTAGAAAAGACCTTAGTGGCTTTTGGCGACCGTTATTGGGTGGATGATAGCCCTTCAAAGCCACAGCCGTTTGAACAGATGCGCCTGGATTGGAGCCGGGCTTTTGGCGGTCAAGACTATCAGGATAATCCACACGGCATCGGCTTTACTCCTGAAGATCTGGAAAATGGGCTGAAAATTCACCGCCTGCCCAATATTGAAACGCTGCACAATCAGCTAATATCGCAACGTCACTTAGCCTCACAGCAGGAAGTACCCACTCCGGCCAGTTTTTGCCCCCTGGATTTTGTCTGGCCATGCCGATTTACCCGGATTGGAAAAAAATACGATAACGCATGGTTGGAAAACGAATTTCCCGGTTTTTCCCATGATATCGATTGGCGGTTATTCAATGCGGCGCCAAAGGATCAGTGGTGGGAGGAAAATGCTACCCTGCCAGAACAGGCCAAATGGCGGATTTGGAATATGCATCCGGAAAAACCGTTACAGGAAGGCGTGTTACCCTCCTGGAACGCCCGTTGTTTTATCAAACGGTTACGCCTTGATGAAGAGATTTTTGAAGAAGTCGTCATGCGCAACACCACCGTGTGGTTCTTTCCTCATCTGGAACAAATGATCTTAATTTGGCATGGCAGCGCACAAGTGAATGAAGATGATGCCAAGGATGTCCTGCAAATGATATCGGCACTGGAACTGCATGATAAGCCCCGCCCAGAGAGCCATTATCTGCATGTTCTTGCGCAACGCATGGATAAAGAAAAAGGCGCTCTGTATGCCTTTCGGGAAAAAGATCTCATTCCGGAAGAAATTATCGGTCCGTGGCTGGATACGGAACAGCCAGAAAGAAATTCCCCGTTACAGAACAACTTTCAAAATCGTGAAAGACGCCTGCGTGAACAGCAACAGGAAATATTGGCTAAACAGGGTATCGATATCAATACTGTGATCCCGGCAGAAACAGAACCCCCTTTTGCTTCCCCGTCCAAGCTGGATGAATTACCCGAATTTGTGGAAAAACTCGAACAATATACGGCCAACAAACAGGCTGAAGCAGGGTTGAAAAAAGCAGAAATGACGGCCAAGGCAAAAGAACAAGGTATTGATATTGAAAAGTTGATGGAAACTCAGGCCAGAGGTCCGGAGAGTCTGCATCGGATGCGGGATACCTTACGGCAACAGCAACAAAAAATGGGATTCAGTGATCAAACGCTGGCTCAAATGGAACAATCAATACACACCATGTACTTGTTCTCAGTCCAACAACAGGCCCCTGCCCTACGTTTAACCGGCAGCCTGTCACAGATTATTCGAAAACGCGTACACAATATCATGCAGCAAGGGGGAGATTTCAGTGGCATGGATTTTACCGGCGCGGATTTGTCCGGCATGGATCTGCGGGGAGCCAATTTCACTCGAACTTTGTTGGAGAGTGCCTGTTTAAATCATTGCCAACTGGATGATGCCGATTTCCGCGAAGCCATGCTCGCCAGAACAGAGATTGGCCATGCTTCGCTACGTGGAGCCAGACTGGATAAAGCCAGTCTGGTTCTGGCTAAATGTGAGCAGAGTGACTTTTCGGCAGCCAGTTTTGAAGAAACACAACTGCAAGAAACCCGGTTTGATCGTTGCCGCTTTCATCAGGCCATATTGACCGGCCTATCCCTGCAACAACTCTTTATTACCCAGTGCGATTTCGCCTATTCACAATGGAAAAACTGTACGCTGATGGAGCTTGAACTGCCTGCACTTAAGTTCAACCATGCCAATCTGCATAAAGTGTCTTTTATTCAATGCAAGCTGGCACAGGCGGTTTTTGATCATGCCGAACTGGAAAGTTGTACATGGGTGGAAACGGAGGCAAACGGGAGCCGGTTTCTCTCAGCCAAATTACTGACCTGCGCATTTGCCATGGACAGTGAGCTTAATCAAGCCGATTTCAGCCATGCGACCTTGACAGAGTGCAACTTGCGCCAAATGCCGCTGGTTAAGGCTAAATTTTATGCCGCGACCCTGAATAACAGTGATCTCAGTGAAGCCGACTGCCAATTCGCTGATATGCAGTACCTTGATGCAGCAAAAAGCCTGTTTATCAGAACCAATTTCCAAGGGGCTTTGCTGAATAATGCCAATCTGATGAGCGCCATGATGCAGAAATGCAACTTCAACAATACAGATTTACGGGAAGCCAATCTATTCCGTACCGATATGTCCCAATCCATCATCAGTGATTCAACGTCCATTACGGATGCTTATATTAAGCGTACCAAGACTTTGCCTAAACGGAATAAGGACGTGATATGAACTTACTCACCGCAGACGAATTAGTGGAGAAAATCAAACAAGGTGAGAATATTGAAAAAGTCAGTCTGAAAAACGTCTCACTGACCCATCGTGATTTATCTGGCGCGATCTTTAACGAAGTCGATTTTTCCGGTGCCGATTTTTCCCATGTGGTACTCAAAGAATCCATTTTTACGCAATGCCAGATAGAAGAAGCCACGTTCAATTCGGCTACCCTTGAGCAAAACGTGTTTGAGCAGTGTCATCTGGGACGGGCTATTTTCGATAACAGCACATTGATAAACAATATATTCAATCAGTCGGTTTTAAAAAAAACCCAATTTACGGCGACAAAACAGAACAGCACACTATTTTCAGCCTGTGCCCTGCAATGTGCTGATTTTAGCCACAGTCATCTTGACCGCATCACCTTTCTTGACTCATCCATGGAGCAGGTAAAATTGAGTCATGGCTATTTATCTCTGGTGACTTTTCTTCATCAGGATTTACGGACAACCGATTTTTCTGCCAGTGAATTGACCAAAGTGATTTTTTTTGAATGTGACCTGCGTGAACAAAATTTCCACAAACAAATCATTAACACGTGCCAATTCACCCATAGCCAACTTGAGAAAGCCAATTTCAATCACGCCATAATAACTCATTGCAATTTCAAAGGCGCGGTTTTACAGGATGCCCAACTCTCCAATGTCAATGCAACTCAGGCGTTATTTACCGAAGCGGATTTAACCCGCGCCTGTTGCAAAAACAGCCTGTTTGAACAGGCCATTTTTATCGGTGCCTGCCTTGAATCTGCTGATTTCCGCCACAGTCAGCTTCCACTGGCCATCATGCACAAAGTGCGTGCCGAGAACGCCCAATTTATGGGTTGCAATATGACTTATGCCGACCTTTCCTATGCCAACGTCAACCACAGTGATTTCCGCACAGCTCACTTTATGAGAACACTTTTTCATCGCGCGCAACAGGTTGGAACCCTATTCTCTGACCGCCAAGGTATTCTGGAAAATGATCCTGAGCTATTCGCTGCTGAAGCGTGGAGTATGCAACATAATAAGATTTAATCAGGAGAATCTAAATGACGAAACATTCTTATGCTCTTGCCTCATATCCTTTTGTTCCTCCCCTGACGACCGAACCTGTGCAGCAGATGACCGGACAGATTGTCAGACTCCTTCAGGATGGCCATTTTAGGGTGGAGAGCAAGAATAATCGGGGTTGGCATTGCCGCCGGGCTGCCAGTTGCCTATTGGCCCCCATTCTGGGAGACACGGTTTTAATGACACAAATCGATGATCAACTCTGGATTTTAGCCATCTTAGAACGCATGGAACCACAAACTCTCTCTGAAATCAGCGTGCCCGGCGATCTGACTATCACATCCCACGGCAATTTGAACATGAAGGGCGATGAATTAACTGTCACGGCCAACAGGGGAAGCTGCCACGTTGATGAAATGCAATACAGTGGAAGATCCCTGTCAGCATGGATATCGACCGTCCGTTTGGTGGGCAGCCAGTTTGAATCGCTCTGGCAAACCGTCACCCAACTGAGCAATAGGTTATTTCGTCATACAACACAAACAGAGAAAGTTCATGCCGGTCAATTGGATATGCAAGCTGAAAGCTATGCGCGGTTACATGCCCAAAATACCGTCGTTTCTGCCAAGGCAATCACTAAAATTGATGCTGAACAAATTCATATCGGCTGAGGAGAAGAGATTATGTTTGCCAATACGCAAGGGGGTGGAATGGATCTGGCCACTCCCGATGTCTGCTTAACGCCAATCGGTTGGTCATCAGTACCGATCCCTTATCCCAATATGGCACAGGCCACAAGTGGCATCAGTAATGCGCTCAACATCCTGTTTGTCGGTTGTCCGGCACATAATTTGGCAACCACCATTCCCATCACAACGGGAGATAACGCCGGGATTAATTGTGGTGCGGCTTCCGGCACTGTCATGGGTCCCTCCCGTCATACCCTGGGCGCCAACTCTGTCTTAATCAAAGGATTACCCGCAACCCGCTTGTCGAGTTCAACCCTGCAAAATTCGACTAATGCCGTGGGCGCCCGCATTGTGCCCAGCCAAACAAAAATTCTTATTACCGCCGCCTGAATTCTTTATTTTTTCGCCGTATAAACAGCCAGTTATACCAAACATATCTTGGCGAACGTTATGACAATACACGATACATTAAGAAAATCCTTAAGAAAAAAAATCCCAACCAACAGGTTGAATTCAATCATGTGCGGGTTGAAAGGAATATGCCTATCCCTGTTTCTGATGGTCATGGCCGGGTGTTCATCACCACCGGCAAAATTGCCCCCGTATGAAATTATTTTCGAGACGGCATCTGCTGGCATAAATGATTCAGCGCCACTAAAAATGCACATTATTTTATTGAAATCGGATGAAGAATTTATGTCTGCTGATTTTTTTGCCCTACAAGACAAAGCCCAAAATACATTAGGCGATAAAATGATAAATGAAGATCAATTCTTTATCCGCCCCTCCCAATCGACACACTGCTTAGTGGAAAAAAATCTTCCCGAAGCCCGTTATATCGGAATTATTGCTGAGTACAGGCAATTGGGCGATAAGAAATGGCGTATTTCATTTCCGGTCCCCCGGCCTGAAAGACCCTCGTCATATCAGTTCTGGCGTTCTTCTCCTGACGAACTACGTGTGTGCGTTAAGGTCACTAACCATGGCTTAATTCTCATCAAAGAATGCGACTTAAGTTGTACAGCAGGAAATGAAGAAAACAATGAATAGATCAGAAAAAGTTATCTGGACAGAAGGGATGTTTTTACGTCCCCACCATTTTCAACAGTCGGAAAACTATCTGGAAGCCTATATCCGGGACTGGGGGATCGCACAAACACCTTACTATTGGGGGTTTTCGGCACTCGAATGGGATCAGGAGCTGCTCAATCAAGGTAAAGTCAGACTTTCTTCAGCCAAGGGCATTTTCCCTGACGGAACTCCCTTTAGTTTTGATGCAGCCCATGCCCCGACAACGTTGAAAATTACCGAAAATCAGACAAATATCAATGTGGTATTGGCGTTGCCTGCTTTCCGGCGGGGAAAAGAAGAAGTGATTTTCAGTGAACAAAAAGATTCTCTGGCACGCTTTGTCAGTATTGAAGTGGAAGTCAATGACGCCAATGCCATGTCAGTCGGTAATGCGGCCATACAATTCGGCAAAATGCGTTTGCGCCTGATGCTGGAATCGGATTTGACCCCGGAATGGACGGCATTAAGCGTCATGCATATCGTGAATAAAACCAGTGACAATAAACTCCACCTTGACGCACTGTTTATTCCCCCCCTGCTCAACTGTCGGGCCAATCCGCAAGTCTCAGGTTTTATCAACGACATACAGGGCTTGCTGGAACAACGCCGCCAACAAATCAGCCAACGTTTGTTACAGTTGGGACGCTACAATGATTCTGAAATCATGGATTTTCTCTTGCTGTCACTTTTGAATCGCTATTGCGGTCAAGTCAACCATATGCAACATCTGTCATTGCTGCATCCAGAGCGGTTATTCAGTGAATGGCTGCAATTTGCTACCGAGTTGGCGACGTTCTCCCAAAACCGTTTACCTGAAGAGAGCTTGCCTCTCTACGACCATGACAATTTGACACAATGTTTCAGCCAACTGATGATCCAACTGCGGCGCGGATTATCCATCATTCTGGAAGAACATGCGATCCAGTTGCCATTAACAGAATATTCCCACGGTTTGAACATAGCGACATTACCCGATTCCAACATGATACATAGGTTCAGCTTTATTCTGGCCGTCCATGCTGACGTGGCTAATGATGTATTGATGAGCAATTTCCCGGCCCAGATGAAAATATCCCCGGTTGACCGCATACGTGAATTGGTTCAATTGCAATTACCCGGTATTTCACTGCGGGCCATGCCATCGGTTCCCAGACAGATCCCCTGGCATTCCGGTTATGTCTATTTCGAATTGGAAAAAGAAGGTGATTTGTGGAAGCAAATGGAGAAATCCAGTGGCTTTGCATTACATCTGGCAGGCGACTTCCCTGGTCTGAACATAGAGTTGTGGGCTGTCCGTAATCAGGAAAAATCACGGTAACGGAGCCGATAATGCAAGAAAAGCAGAAAACTGAGCATAACATGCTCGCCGGTGAAGCCAATTTTAACCCTTTGGTTTCTGCTTCAAATCCACTGCTGAATACCATTCCCCAAATCCGGCATTCTATGGTTCATCCTAATCCTGCGCATTTACGCCAGCAATTAATCAACGAGATCCGGCATTTTGAAGTGGTATGCCAGCAGGCCAAATTGCCCTATGAAGTGATCATCGGCGCACGCTACTGTTTATGCACGGCATTGGATGAAGCGGCGGCACTCACACCTTGGGGCCTTCGCGGTGTCTGGTCTGCCAGTGGGTTGCTGGTGACGTTTCACAATGAAACCTGGGGGGGAGAAAAATTCTTCCAACTGCTGGCAAAATTATCACAACACCCTAAAGAGCATCTATTTCTGTTGGAACTGATTAACTTCTGTCTCCAACTGGGATTTGAGGGACGTTATCGGGTTATCGATAATGGCCGTACCCAGTTGGAAACCGTGAAACAACGCCTGTTTCAGTTAATCCGTTCAATTCGGGGCAGTTACCCTGCAGAGCTGTCAGCAAAAGTACAAGCCATCACCGTACCAAGTAAATCCTGGCGATTTTCCGTACCGCTATGGATCTCTATCGCCTTACTCAGTTTTTTAGTGTTCCTCCTCTATATCGGGCTGAGTTGGCGATTAAACGGCATCATCAACCCGGTTTTGGCGAAAATATACCAAGTTGATTTGCCAAATGTGACTCTTAGTCAACAAAATGTGCCGCCCAAGCCCCCGGTTCTGAACCTGAGTAGGTTGTTGGAAGATGAAGTGGCCGCAGGATTATTAACAGTCACCGACCTGCCTGACAGCAGCACGATCACCTTACAGGGGGATGGTTTGTTCACCAGCAGTTCTGTTCAGATCAAAGATCGTTATTTGGATATCATCAGGAATATCGCTGAAGCAATGAATAATTTTAAAGGCAAGATTTTAATCGTCGGATATACCGATAATATTCCCATAGGTTCCCATTCTTCTTTTTCATCTAACTATGCTTTATCGCTGGCCAGAGCAGAATCGGTACAAAAAGAACTTCAACGTTATCTCAATGATCCTGAAAGAATCACCGTTGAGGGAAAAGGCGCCCGTGACCCTTTAGTTCCCAATAATACTCCCAACAATCGAGCCAAAAACCGGCGAGTCCAAATTACGCTGTTAATTCCTTCTGCAGGTCAAACGATGTAAAGGAAAAATGTAAGGAAAATAAGACATGCTGAATGCACTCCTTTCTATCATCACCAGCCGATTGACATGGAGTTTCCTCGGAGTCACCGTTATCTCTTTGGTTATTTGGTTTATTGGTCCTGTTATTTCTGTCGGTAATACAGTCCCCTTTAAACTTATTTCGATCCGCGTAATGACCATCCTTTGTCTGTTTTTGATTTGGTCTTTAAATCAGTTAGTCCCCCGCTTGTACCAATTATGGTTCAAGAAAAAACTGGCCAGCCAATTCAATATAGGTAAGGATGAAGAAGAAAATAAACAGGATGTCCACTATCTTACATTGAAAGAGCGTTTTTCTGATGCGGCTCGTTTATTGAAAAAATCCTATTTTTCCGGCTTACTGAATCAACATAAACCTCATTGGATAAACTTTTTCAGTCGTCAATATCTCTATCAGTTACCTTGGTATCTCGTTATTGGTGCCCCACAGTCAGGTAAAACAACCGCACTGGCAAATTCTGGTCTCCATTTTCCATTGGCGGGCTATTTCAGAAAATCTGCTTTGTATAATATGAAAAATGCAGACCTGGAAAATGAAAATATAAAAAATGGAAATAGGCCAAATGGAGACAACTGTAACTGGTGGTTTGCCAATAATGCCATTCTGCTCGATATCACAGGACGCTACATCATTCAGGATAATCGACACACGCAAGATGCCAAGGAATGGAAAGTTTTTATCCGGCTGTTGAAGAAATACCGTCCACGCCAGCCACTCAATGGGATCATGATTGCCATCAGTGTGGAAGATTTACTTAATCCATCCACTGAAGCGCGGGATCAACAAGCCTATATGCTGCGCAGACGTTTATCGGAATTGCATGAACAGCTCAAAATACAATTCCCAATCTACATCATCATCACTAAAACCGATTTACTCAAAGGATTCAGCGCTTATTTCGCCCATTTTGACAAGACTTTGCGTGAGCAAATTTGGGGATTTAATTTTCCGTGGGATAAAAATATTGATTGGGATCTGAATAAAATATTTGAACAACAATATAGCCAATTACAATTACGGTTGGAGGCTGAACTCCCTGATATTCTCTTAAACGGACACACTGCCCGGCAATGTGCTGAAAGCTATCTGTTTCCACAAGAATTTGCGGCCTTACGCCCACTGATTGCCCATTATTTTGACATAATATTCGCCAAATCGGGATTTGAAATCCCCTGTTACCCACGAGGGCTGTATTTCACCAGTGGAACACAGGAAGGAGTCCCATTGGACCATGTGATGGGGAAATTTAACCATGACTTTCAATTAGCCACCGATAACGACAGTGACTCGATGTCATGGGGCAATAATAACGATATTGGGCATCCGAAGCCCGCCCGCCAAACTTATTTTATCCGGAATTTGCTGGAAAACATTTTTCAGGAAGCGGGCATCGCTGGCTATAACCGTTGGTGGGTATACCGCAAACGCCTGTGGAATGGATTCGGATATATTGTTCTGGCGGCCATATTGGTGTTTGTGACCAATTCGTTTCTGACCAGTTACCACAACAATGATAATTACCTGATGGAAGTACAGGCAAAAATTCCCGCGATTGTGCAACAAGGCTCGGATTTGAAGGAAAACAGTTCAGTTTATGCCCTGCTTCCCATTTTAAACAGTCTGGCCCATTTAGATCAAAGCCCGGATTTTTCTTTAAAAGATCCCCCACTGTCTTATCGCATGGGGCTGTATTCTGGTGAACAAATCAGTCATGCAAGCCAGTCTCTCTATAGAAAAACGCTACAAAAATTGCTACTGCCACAAATAGCCATACTCATCACTAACCAAATGCATGATGATAACGACGACGATATAGAGAAAACTTACTCTACGCTAAAGGCCTATCAGATGTTATATCAGCCTGAGCATTATGATGGTCAGTTTCTACATCACTGGGTCATGCAATATTTGAAAACTGATTTAAAAGCCGATGCAACTCAACAGCAGTTTCAACAAATGAATGGGCATATCGGCCAATTACTGGATCACCAAGCTGTCACGTCACCGTTTATCCGTGATGAGCGTCTGGTCGAGCAAAAACAAGCACTAATCAGCCGCACGCCACCCGCACAACGCGCCTACAACTATTTGAAACATAAGTTGCTGGAGGATCCCGGTTTGATTCCTGTCAATTTGAATATGCTTGCAGGCCCTCAGGCTGAATTAGTTTTCTCATACGCCAGCAATACATCGGCCAATAACGCATCGATCAATAACACATCGATCAATAACACATTGGCCAATAACGATATACCAGGAATGTTTACTCCTGCGGGTTATCAGAAAGGGATTGACCAGGATCTCAATACGTTTCTTGCGACTTTATACTCACAAGATAGCTGGGTACTTGGCACTTATGCGAGAAAGCGGACAGATAAAGAAATCAAATCATCCGTTAAGCAGTTTTATATCAACGACTATATCTATCATTGGGACAAATTTCTGACTAATATTCGTCTAAATAATATCTCTGACTTAGAGCAACGAATTAATACCGCCCGTTTGCTGTCTTCTTTTGACTCACCAATGCGTCGCCTGCTCATTAATATCAGCAAAAATGTCACATTGAATAATAAAAGCAGCCATGATCTGCAAAAACTCAATAACGCAGTAAAAAATAAATCGGGTAAATTAACCCAATTAGCGGCCGAACAAATACTGTCAAATAATAGCCAACCTACGCCAGAGCAGCAGCCAGAACAACAGATAGAACACCATTTTGCACAAATTATCGACTTGGCAACCCCCACCAATCCAAAAGACAAAAATATCCCTTTTGATACGATCTTAAAGGATGTCAGTCAGTTATATCAGCATTTAACTTCGGTGCAAAATGCCATTAATACCGGGATGCCATTCCCTCCCGATAATATTATCACGCAGCTACAAACCGCCGCTGAACTCCTGCCGATCCCGTTCAAGAGCATGATCTCCTCACTGGCGGTTGGAGCCAGCCATGATACCCAGCTCAGTGATATGAAGAGAGTCGGTAAACAGCTTAAAGCAGAAATCAGCGATTTTTGTAATAAAGCCATCAATAATCGCTATCCGTTAATGCCTAAAGCACGTCAGGATATCAAACCTGATGATATGGCTCGGATGTTCGCGCCTGAAACGGGTTTAATGGCGAGTTTTTTCCAGAAAAATTTGGTGGGTAAGATAGATACCAGCCAACCAAAATGGCGGTTTATGCCGGGTGTGAATGGGAAGCCCCTGCCAGGCGGTGAGGCGTTGTTGCAACCTTTCCAACAGGCTCAGGTTATCCGCGATACTTTATTTACGGGTGGAACACCCTCGCCGTTATTCCGTGTCATGGTTCGCCCCATCAGCATGGATCACGATATATTGAGCATGATATTGGATGTCGATGGGCAGAAATTGCAATATAGTCACGGCCCTCAACTTTCACAGCTCATTAGCTGGCCCGGCCCGACCAGAACCAATCAGGTTCGTATCCAATTGAATTTAAGCGATGGCACAACGTCGAACTTATCGACTTCTGGCTTCTGGGCGCTGAATCGACTGCTGGATCACGCACAGCGCGTCTCAGGGAATTCAGCGACGGATAATACGGGCTTACGGGCCATGTTTAACATCAATGGTCATACTGTTTTGCTGGAGTTTACCCCGAACAGTGTTTTGAATCCGTTTAAACTCCCTGCTTTCGTTTGTCCCAATCCCACGGTTTTTAAAACAGCATGATCAATCGATCAATCACCTTACTTCAAACTGAACAGACGCTGAAGATACCATGAATATTACGACCTTACTTGCCCCAATCAGTGCGGAGTCTCCCTGTGGGGAAAATCTCGAATACGATGATGAATTTCTGGCATTAGAGCAAATCTTAATTGAAAAACCAGAACAACAGTTTGGTGATGTGTTTATTCCGGCCGAGCCGCCCAACTGGTTAGAAGTCGAAAAACAGGCCATTCATCTCCTCTCCCGCACCAAAGATCTCCGTATCATCATCGCGCTGGTTCAATCATGGTTAAATCTTCGGGGATTGTGTGGTTATGCTGATGGCCTGAATTTACTTCGGCAGAGTCTGAAGCACTATTGGGAAGACGTGTGGCCAAGATTGGAATTTAATGGTGAATATGATCTTTTACCGCGCCTGAACATGCTGGCAACCATTGAAGATGGCTCTCCTTGTACCATCAAAGCCCAACGTACCATTATATTAAAAAGTGTGTCGAGTGAACTCTCATTACAGGAAGTCTATTCACTGCTTAATGGCTCAGTCAGCGAAATCAAAGGTTATACGGGTGGGCGCACCCGATTAATAGAAGAATTAAAACAACAGGCCAATGCCCCTGAAATTAAGGCCATCATTACCCTGCGTGAACAGCTTATCGCCCTGATGGATATTATTCGCCATCATTTATCTGACAATCACGTCCCCGAATTGCCCCAGTTCATGAAACAGTTAAATGTAGTTATTGGGTTTTGCCCCGCATCCGATCCCCGGGAACCGGGCATTCCAGAAAATTCTACCCATGCAGAATTGCCGGGGTCAGCAACACTTATCAAACAGGACTCCTCTGTGGGACAAACAACTTCATCATCATCAATAACAACAACTCCCATCGTCAACGCGGGAAATGGGGCATCGTTCCATTGGCTCGACGCTGAGGTCAATAACCGTGATGAAGCACGCATTTTATTAGAAAAAGCCAAAATGTATTTTCGCAAGCATGAACCAAGCCATCCGGCGCCGATGATGATTGATCGCATTCAACGGCTTATTGACCGTGATTTTATTAATATTATCCATGATCTTTCCCCAGAAAGTTTAAATCAACTCGAAGTTATTTTTGGTCGCCAGGACGGTTCTGATCCAAACAATTTTAATCCAAGCAACTCTGACCCAAACAACTCTGGTGTGGATTAATCACTCTTGGTTTTAATTCACTGACTTATTTGCTCACATCTCTTTATATCCGTGACAAAACGGCTAGTTGAAAGATGAAGAGATATTAATTTACCTATTTGATGGAGAATGTGTCATGAAGTCCAGCGGACAAAAGTTTATAGGCCGGAATCGTGCTCCCAGAGTACAGATTGAATACGATGTAGAGCTTTACGGCTCAGAAAAAGTGGTTCAATTGCCATTTGTTATGGGAGTCATCGCGGATTTGGCCGGAAAACCTCTAGAACCCTTGCCTGATGTCAACGATCGCAAATTTCTGGAAATTGACATTGATAACTTTGATGAACGCATGAACTCAATTAAGCCGCGTGTGGCTTTTCAGGTTGATAATACCCTGACTGGGGATGGCAAACTGAATGTTGAGTTATCGTTCGAAAATATGGCCGATTTTCAACCCGATGCCATAGCGGAAAGAATAGAGCCGTTGGCTAATTTACTGGAAGCCCGTACCCAACTGGCAAACCTGCTGTCTTATATGGATGGTAAAAGCGGTGCGGAACAACTGATTTCCGAGATATTGCAAAACCCCGCCCTACTGAAATCACTGGCGGAAACTCCAAATCCCGAAGGTAGCGCTTCAAAAGAGAGCACTGAAGATGATAGCACTGAAGATGATAAGGAGTAATTGATGAGCATAAATGAACAAGACGCTCTCATTCAACAAGAGCCGGCATCAAAAGAGTATACCCCTGATGAACTGAGCACTTTGCTGAGTAAAGAATTTCGCCCGCAAAGTGATCATACACGCAGTGCCGTTGAAGATGCGGTGAAAACGCTGGCCCAGCAGGCACTGGAAAATACGGTGACGGTCTCTGGCGATACCTACCGGACTATTCAGTCATTGATTGCTGAAATTGATGCCAAAATATCACAACAGATGAACCATATTTTGCACCATGAGGAATTTCAGACACTGGAAGGGGCCTGGCGGGGTTTGCATCATCTGATCAATAACACGGAAACCGATGAAATGTTGAAAATCCGTGTGATGTGCCTTTCCAAAAAGGAACTGAGCAACACACTAAAACGTTTCAAGGGCATCAGTTGGGATCAAAGCCCGCTGTTCAAAAAAATCTATGAAGCGGAATATGGTCAGTTTGGTGGTGAACCTTTCGGTTGTCTGGTGGGAGATTATTATTTCGACCATACGGCACCGGATGTTGAACTGTTGCGCCAAATGGCTCAAATCAGCGCGGCAGCACACTGCCCATTCATTTCAGGGGCCTCGCCAAGCGTCATGCAAATGGAATCCTGGCAGGAATTAGCCAATCCAAGGGATCTCACCAAGATTTTCCAGAATACGGAATATGCCTCCTGGCGCAGTTTACGCGAATCAGAAGACGTGCGTTATATCGGATTGGCACTGCCTCGTTTTCTCTCCCGCTTACCTTACGGCGCTCTCACTAATCCGGTTGATAATTTCAATTTTGAGGAGAGCACTGACGGCCCGACTCACGATAATTACACGTGGTCAAATTCTGCGTATGCCATGGCCGTCAATATCAATCGCTCCTTTAAGCTGTATGGCTGGTGTACGGCGATTCGCGGTGTAGAATCCGGCGGTATTGTGGAAAATCTGCCTTGCTACACGTTTCCATCTGATGATGGAGGTGTGGATATGAAATGCCCCACCGAGATTGCCATTAGCGACCGCCGTGAAGCTGAGTTGGCAAAGAATGGTTTCATCCCGTTATTGCACCGCAAAAATACCGACATGGCGGCCTTTATTGGTGCCCAGTCACTGCAAAAACCAGCGGAATACTATGATCCTGATGCCACGGCTAATGCTAACCTTGCCGCGCGTCTTCCCTACTTGTTTGCCTGCTGCCGTTTTGCGCATTACCTGAAATGTATCGTGCGCGACAAAATAGGGACGTTTCAAGAGCGCTCTGATATGGAGCGTTGGCTTAATGCCTGGATCACCAATTATGTTGATGGCGATCCGGTTAATTCATCACAAGGAACCAAAGCGAGAAAACCGCTGGCGGCAGCCGAAGTTCAGGTAGAGGAAATAGAGAGCAATCCGGGCTATTATCAGGCTAAATTTTTCCTGCGCCCTCATTACCAACTGGAAGGTTTGACCGTTTCTCTGCGCCTGGTTTCAAAACTTCCCTCATTAAAAGGAGCATAACGTAATATTAAATCCCACTCAGTCTCATCAACCCCTCATTTCTAATCTTCAAACCGTAATACGCATATATCTCTATGCATAACCCCAATATTTATTTATTGGAACCCGTTATTTCATTCAATTCTATTAAGGTGACAAAATATGTCTACTGCAGGTATCGACGCATATATTAATTTTACGGATATTAAAGGCGAATCAGGTGATAGCACATTCAAAGAGTGGACAGCGGTTAAATCATTTTCACTTCAATTGGCTAACCGCATCAATCACGAGAAGCAAGGCGCTGGATTAGGGGCGGGTATTGTAGAAGTTTCTGGTTTATCTCTGGAACTTTTATTTGATAAATCAGCCATCACCATGCGTCAATATATCGTCAAGGGAACGCATATTAAAAGCGCGACACTGAATGTCCGTCGTCAGGGAGGAAAACAAGAAACTTGGTATTCATTGGTTTTGACAAATGCCCTCATCGCAGACTCTATCTTAACTTACGGCGCAGGCGGTTTTTATTCTTCAATCGTCGTTGCCTTTCAAAAACATAAAGAAAGTTATTTTTCTCAAGAGTTTGCTTCTGGCGCCAAGGGTGCTGAAGTTAGTTATGATTGGGATTCCTATTCCAATCAAGGCGGCTAAACTATATCTAATAACCTCCTTCAGGGTAACCCCAGGGTGCTCTCTGGGAGGTTATTCCCTCAACAACAGGTATCCATAATTATGCGATTCACCATTGTGAAAAATACGGGTACAAGCCAGCCACCGCAACTGAGCCATGACTTTCTTCCTCCTGGTGGCACAATTGGCCGCAGTATCGATAATAACTGGTGTTTACCCGATGAAGAGCTGGCTATTGCCCGATTACAAGCCATTATATCCATCTCCGCTGATGGGGAATGTCGGATCAATAATCAAGGTTCAGCCTCTGAGGTTTTGCTAAATATGATACCCTTAGCTCCCGATCGTCAGATTGAAATCCGCGAGGGGGATAGGCTGAGTATCGGTCACTATCAGATTCAGCTCATGAATATTGACCAGAGTTCGCCCGCGCCGGTTTCCCCTCCGGCTACCCATAATGAACAACCGCCAACGACTAATAAATCAGACATTCCCAACGAAGTTTGGGATAATCTTGAACAGGTTTTTACTCCCCCCGGCACATTGCCCCCCTCAAATTTGCATCAGGCAACACCGGAATTAAACGATAACCACCCTCTGGCAGAAGGACAACAGTATAAGGAGCGGAATCCGATTGACCCATTGGCACAGATTGAGGCGACAACCGGCCTTGAAGCCCTGCAATTACGGACTACAGATCCCATTCCCATGTTCAATTCAGATACGGCTTTCCAACAAGAAAATATTCTGAATGACCAAACCCCCACGACCTTATTGCAAGGCCGTGAATGGTTGCAAGGCCGTGAACAATATGGCAATCAAGATGATGACAAAAAGGAGGTTGACCCACTGACGCTGTTTGCTGACCCGCATATCAAGCCTGCACAACATGTCCAAAAGGGGGATCCTCTGGATATGATGCTGAACAATGCCGTACCCTTGAGTTCTCCGGATCATGGTACAACCTGCCCTGAACCCCAATTGAGTTCTGAGCCGCACGTTGTATCTACATCGATCAAAAACACATCGATCAAAAACACATCGATTAAAAACACATCGGTTAAAACCACACCACCAGCGCCGATTAAAACACCCCCTGTGGCTCCGGCATCTTCTTTGCCCCCATTTTTCGAACCCGAAAAGGTCAGACAGGAACCCGGTCAGGCACAAAATTTCATCAAGGAAACTCACCCTCATCATTCTCAACATAACCATTCTCAACATAACCATCAAAACGATGAAACTCTATTGAGGGGGAAACTACTGGCGGCCTTGCTGGAGGGGATGGGGCTGAAAGGTATTCACAAACTGCAATTTGATGAACACAACATGTACCAACTGGGGCGACTGGTCAGTCAGTTATCCCAAGGCATTCTGCTACTCAATGCCTCACGTAACCAGCTTAAGCATAAAGCCAATGCAGACATGATCCAGACTCAATCAGATACCAGTAATCCCTTTAAACTTTTACCTTCTGGTCAGTCTGTTTTGGCGCTGGCATTTGGGGGGCATATGCCGGGGTTTATGCCACTGGAACAGGCCACCCAAGATATCCTGGACGAATTGCAGGCTCACCAATTGGGTGTAATTGCGGGGATGCGTGCCACCACAGCAGATATATTGCACTTATTCCACCCCGCTGTTCTTGAACAAAAAGCCCGGGACGAAGGTTGCCTGCCGCGTTTGTCGTTATCATCGACCTACAAAGCCTCAATGTGGGATTACCTCACTCAATATTACCTGACAACCGCCAGTGAATCTGAACAAGATTCTATTCTGTTCGGTGAAACTTTCCTGCAAGCCTATGATGCAGAAGTGAGCCGGTATAACAATGCCCAAGGCAGAAACCCTAAATAACATCGGGTTTACTTATCACCCTTTTTTCATTACCGCTCCCCACCATTATGACGACCAATAGGTAACCCATGAACGACAACATCACTTTGCTGCATGGCGGTTATCGTAGCCGAAGTAACACAGCACGCGTTACTGCCAAAGATAGAATGCAGCCTTTTCTGTTAGATAAACTCACCGATAATGAACCTGATAAACAACAAGAGGTGATTAACAACGGCCTTCTGTCACACAGCACCCTACGACAAAGTGTCTTGAGGGATTTACAGTGGTTGCTCAATAGTATCAACAGTGAATCGGAACAAGATCTCAGCCCATTTTCGGAAATTCGCCGCTCAGTTTATAACTTTGGGGTGACTCCCTTGGCGGGTAAATACCTATCTGGAATAGAGTGGGAAGACATCCAATATAGAATCATTAACGCCATTCATATATTCGAACCCCGTATCATACCCGATGAACTTGAAGTGAATTGTATTTCCGATACCCATTCATTGACGCTGTACAACACCTTATCCATAGAAATAAAAGGGTTTTTGTGGTGTGTTCCCTGGCCACTCGAATTCTTATTCCGCAGTGATATAGATCTGGAAAACGGTTATTTCACTATCAGAGAAGCCGGATAACGTTAGGCCAAAAAAACGACCGGAGGGGTTATGGACAGTAAACTACTTGAGTATTACAACCGCGAATTGGTGTATTTACGTGAAATGGGCAAAGAATTTGCCGAACGTTATCCTAAAGTCGCCAATCGTCTGGGCATGCATGGCATCGACGTTGTCGATCCTTATGTTGAACGTCTGATGGAAGGTTTTGCGTTTCTGACTTCCCGTATCCAATTGAAAATGGATGCGGAATTTCCGCACTTTTCCGGACATTTACTGGAGATGCTGTATCCCAATTATCTGTCTCCGACCCCTTCAATGGCGATCGTTGAACTCCAGCCTGACACCAGCAAAGGGGATATCAGCCACGGATTTTTAGTGCCGCGCGGAACGATCATGCACTGCCAGACGTTGAAAAAGGAGGGAATTACTTTTCACTATGCCACAACCCAGGATGTCACCTTACAGCCCCTGCACCTGCAACATATTGAACTTGGCAAAATTCCTGCCAACCTTCCGTTGGTGGCATTAAACCTTCACCAATATGGTGCTGTCAGTGCCCTGCGCATTCATCTCAAATGCAAGGAAAAATTCTTCCTCAATGAGCTGGATCTCAACAAACTGGTCTTTTTCCTTTCAGGGCCGGATATTCAATCTCAGCAATTGTTGGAACTGATGATGGAGCATTCTGTTGGCATTGTATGCAAGACGCTGGGCGATAATCCCAGATATCAGGTTTTGCCTGATATCTTCCCACAGCATGAGGGATTTGAGGATGAACAATCATTGTTACCTAACGATCCGCGTAATTTCAGTGGCTACCGGCAACTGCAGGAATATTTTGCTCTTCCGGCCCGTTTTCAATTTTTCAGTATCAGTGGCATGGGATCTTTACTGAAACAGACCGAAGAAGAGAATGAATTTGAATTGATACTGCTTTTGAAGAAGGTCGATGCCGATCTGGAACGCCTGATTGATGCATCTTATTTGGCTTTAAACAGCACACCTGTGATTAATTTATTTCCCAAAGTCACTGAACGAGTCACATTAGAAGAAAGTTCCAATGAATATCATCTGGTTGTCGATAATACCCGCCCTCTGGATTACGAAATATTTTCGGTACAACGTCTGCACGGCGTTGATAATACCCGCAAAGAGACACAAACATTCAGACCTTTTTGGTCTACTTTCAGTGATGATAAAGGCAACTATGGCGCTTATTTTTCTTTGCGGCGCGATCCCCGCATTTTATCTGAATATGCCCGTCATTACGGCACCCGATCCAGTTATATCGGTACAGAAACCTTTGTCTCTATTGTTGATGAACAACATGCCCCATGGCCCAATAAACTGAAATTTCTGATCGCCGATACCCTGTGCACCAACCGAGATCTATCGGCGATATTGCGCCAGCAAGATATCGACAGTTTTGCCATGCTGGATTCCATTCCCATCGAAAAAATTGTGTTTCTCAAAAGACCAACCGCGCCACGCCCTGCGCTGGCACAGGGTTCAACTTCATGGAAGTTAATCAGTCAACTTCAACTTAACTACTCCCATTTCATGGACAAAGATGATGAGGAAGGCACGCAGGCCCTACGGCAATTGTTGAGCCTGTACGCCAATCTGGCCGATCCGGCCATCACCCGGCAGATTAACGGCATTCGTCATTGTTCATTAAAAACTATCTATCGACGGGTTCCTGAACCCGGCCCGATCGTCTTTGCCAGAGGTGTCAGCATTCGATTGGAAGTGAATGAACAAGAATTTGCAGGAACCAGCCCGTGGCTGTTGGGCAGCGTGCTGGAAAGGCTCTTCTCACGTCTGGTCACCATGAATTCTTTTACTGAAATGACCCTGTATAGCCAGCAACGTGGCAATATCGGTTTTTGGCCTGCGCGTATGGGTAACAATAAATTGATATAAACAATAAATTGCTATAGAAAGACAAAAAATGCATATGAATCAAAAAAAATCCCTCTCCATTCATCGGATCTGTCGTTTACCCGATGATTTTTGGCAGAAACTCACCCAGGCCCCCTGGAAATTCGATCTATTCCAAACCCTACGCCGCATAGATGCCCAATCCGGGGAATATTATAGGCTTGGGTCTGCCCCATTGCCGAAATATGATCGCCTGCGGTTAGGGCAAAAAGCGTCCATGATTTTCGCCCCCTCCACCATTGCGGAAGTCAAACCACGGGAAAACTCGAAACTGCATGACATGTCAATTTACAGTTTTGGTCTGTTCGGTCCCAATGGACCATTACCCTTACATCTGACCGAATATGCCTATGCCCGACAATATAATTATCAAGACGCGACCCTGAACGCCTTTACCAATGTTTTCCACCATAGACTCATCCTGCTGTTCTATCGCGCTTGGGCTAACGCCCAACCCACTGTTTCTCTGGATCGTCAGGATAATCAACACTTTTGCCATTATCTCGCCTGCCTGACAGGGATGGGACTGCCCGCCCAGCAAAAAACAGACACGATTAGTGATCATGCCCGTTATTCACTATCCGGGCATCTATCCCGCCAAGGACATAGCGCAGAAGGGTTGGAAAAAATACTCTTCAGCTATTTCAATATTCCGCTGAAAATTGTGCAGAATATTCCTCAATGGCTAAAAATAGAAAGACAAGATCAGGCCCAATTAAAAGCAGGACGTAATATGCCCCGTTTGGGCAAATCCGCCTTTTTAGGCACCGCACTCTACGATATTCAACATAAATTCCGCATTGAATTAGGCCCGTTGAGCCTGGCTGAATACAACATGTTTTTGCCGGGAGAGCCTAAATCACAACAATTGCGTGACTGGGTTTATCAATATCTGGGGATCGAATACGCATGGGATGTCCGATTAACACTCCATCAGTCTGATGTGAAAGGCATTCAGCTATCAGAACCGACAAAATTGGGTCTGAATAGCTGGCTGGGTAACATTGAACACCCCGCCCATCGCGGCGATCTGCTCTATCACTCAGAATTCCCATAAACGCAATCACTGTCAACGATAGCCTACGGATTATACTCTATGTCAGAAATCAGTCGCTCTGTGCTCTTTGGCAAACTCAACCGTGTTCTATTCACCTCTTTGGAAAGTGCCACCACCTTTTGTAAACTGCGCGGCAATCCTTATGTCGAATTAGTCCATTGGCTGCATCAACTGATGCAGCAACAAAACAGTGACCTACAGCAGCTTATCCGTCACTTTGCGCTGGATGAATCCACACTGACCCATGATATTGTGACCGCGCTGGATCGCCTGCCACGCGGGGCAAGTGCCATCTCTGATCTTTCAGAACATATTGATAACGCGGTAGAACGCGCTTGGGTCTATGGTTCGCTTAAATTCGGCGTTCATGAAATTCGCAGTGCACATTTACTGATCGGCCTATTGAAAACGTTCAACTTACGCAATACGCTGAGAGCCATTTCTCCCCAGTTTGACCGGATTAATGCAGATACGTTGCTCGATAATTTCAATGAAATTTGCAGCGACAGCGATGAATCCCAGACCAGTACTTCACCCTTCATCAATACACAGGAAACCGCATCGCTACCATCATCACTACAGCCATCATCATCACTACAACAATATGGTCAAGAATTGACAGCCCGCGCGCGCAACGGGGAAATTGATCCCGTTTCAGGGCGCGATGAAGAAATTCGTCAGATCGTTGATATTCTGATGCGTCGCCGCCAAAACAATCCGTTACTGACAGGTGAGGCCGGAGTCGGAAAAACCGCAGTCATTGAGGGATTGGCGCTGAGGATTGTGTCAGGGGAAGTGCCTCCCCCTTTACGCAATGTTCAGCTTTGGCTATTGGATATAGGGATGCTGCAGGCCGGTGCCAGCGTCAAAGGCGAGTTCGAATCTCGTTTACGTAAGGTAATTGACGAGGTGCAATCCAGCCCCATTCCAATCATCCTGTTCATTGACGAAATCCATACCTTAATCGGGGCGGGCGGGCAGCAAGGAACCGGAGATGCCGCCAACCTGTTAAAACCTGCGTTGGCACGCGGTCAGTTACGCACTCTGGGTGCCACCACTTGGTCTGAATACAAAAAATATATTGAAAAAGATCCTGCCCTAACCCGCCGTTTTCAGGTGGTTCAGGTTCATGAACCCGATGAAGCCAAGGCACTGCTGATGCTGCGCAGTCTGGTTCATGCCCTGGAGCAGCATCACCATGTGCTCTTGCTGGATGAAGCCGTTGAAGCGGCTGTACACCTTTCTCATCGCTATATCCCTGCCCGCCAGTTGCCGGACAAGGCGGTGGCATTGCTGGATACCGCATGTGCCAGAGTTGCCGTCAGCCAACATGCAGAGCCACCACAACTGGAAAATTGCCGTCACCACATAGAGGCATTGCACATTGAACGGGAGATTGCCGAACGAGAATCCAAACTGGGCATCGGCGATCAACACCGTGCAGAAGCCATTTTCAGTGAACTATCGACTTTAGAAGAACAGCGCGTCCAGTTGCAAGAACGCTGGGAACAAGAGCTTGCCTTGATCGATAAAATCATTGATCTGCGCACTCAATTGCACGAAGGGCAATATGAAATGCACGAAGGGCAATACGAAATGCACGAAGGGCAATATGAGGTACATAAAAAACAACACGAAGATTTTGCAGCAAAGCACGCTGAACTGTCGGAGTTACAGCAACAATTAAAAGCATTACAAGGAGAAGAACCTCTCATCTTTGCTGCCGTAGACCACAACGTGGTTTCTTCGGTGGTTTCAGACTGGACAGGCATTCCCCTCAACCGCATGGTAAAAGACGAAATTGAGGCCGTATTACAGTTAGCTGACACACTCAGTCAACGTGTCATTGGTCAATATCATGGGTTAGAGTTAATTGCAAAACGGGTGCGCACTTCACGCGCCAAACTGGATGATCCCAACAAACCTGTCGGTGTGTTCATGTTATGTGGCCCTTCTGGGGTGGGTAAAACGGAAACCGCCCTCGCCCTCGCAGAGACGCTATACGGTGGCGAACAGAACCTGATCACCATCAATATGAGTGAATTTCAGGAAGCCCACACCGTATCTACCTTAAAAGGTGCTCCTCCGGGTTACGTCGGTTATGGGGAAGGCGGGGTGTTGACCGAAGCCGTCCGTCGTCGCCCCTATAGCGTGGTATTGCTGGATGAAATAGAAAAAGCCCATCCCGATGTCCATGAGATTTTCTTCCAGGTCTTTGACAAAGGCTGGATGGAAGATGGTGAAGGTCGCCACATCGATTTCCGCAATACCATCATTATCCTGACCTCGAATGTCGGTGCTGATTTAGTCAGTTCACTCTGTATCCAACAGGACACGGTGCCCGATATTCCAGATCCAGAAACACTCAGTACGCTGTTACGTAAGCCATTATTGACCGTGTTTCCTGCCGCCCTGCTGGGGCGATTGCTGGTCATTCCTTACTATCCATTGAGTAATGAAGTGATGACCAATATTGTGCATCTACAATTAGGCAGGATTAAAAAACGTCTATTGGAAAATCATGGCATTACCGCCACATTCGATGATGCAATGGTAGAACATATCGTCAGCAGGTGTACAGAAATTGAATCGGGTGGGCGCATGGTTGATGCTATCCTGACAAATACCCTGCTACCGCAAATCAGCCAGCAACTGCTTTCTGCCGGTGCCCGTGATGAGCAATATCATCAGTTGCGGGTATCTCTGGTGCAAGGTGAGTTTCAATTCCAATTCACGGACAATTCCAATCTGCAAACCAGACCGGGATCAGAAACCCTCCATGCGCTTCCCTGCTCTCCTAGAAATTCATAAACTGACCTTCCCCCATAAATCGTCAGTCAGCGCCGTCAATACATGATCTTGCCAAATACCATCAATCATTAAGTAGTGTTTGGCGTAACCTTCTTGTTCAAAACCCAGCTTCTTAAGCAGGTTTCCACTGCGATGGTTATGTGGCATATAGTTAGCCATAATTCGATGCATTTTTTGATGGCGCTGCATATAGCGAATTGCCGGCTGCAATGCTTCATACATTAACCCTTGCCCCTGCCATTTTTCACCTAAAGAATAGCCTAAGTAGCAGGAATGGAATGCTCCACGCATAATATTGGTGAAATTGGCCACGCCCATTACTTCATTATCATCCAGATCCAATAATAAAAAATTAAATGTCGCCTCCTGCCTTTGTAACTCGGCAATAGAGTTCAGTCGATTTGTCCAGCCGGAAGGTTGATAAAAGCTATTATCCCTTACTGGCTCCCACGGCTTAAGGAAATCTTTATTTTCTGCATAATATTCAGCCAACCGATAAGCATCCCGTTCATACACCAAACGAACGACCATCCTATCCGTGATAAAACGAATTTTTGGTGACGTCGAACGATAACCAAACATGCTTTCTCCTGATCTTTATCTTGAAAAACCCTTCAGTAATTTAGCTGTTATGGCAATGATTATCACCCCCCTACGATAAAAAAATATCATCTATACCTCCCCTATCTTAACGATCCAATTGAGTCCAAAATAACTAAAAATCATATTTATTTTTCCTATTTTAATGGTGCAAAATGTCATTAGTTTCACAAGCACGTAGCTTGGGTAAATATTTTCTTTTATTCGATAATTTATTAGTCGTTTTAGGCTTTTTCGTTGTTTTTCCCTTAATTTCTATTCGTTTCGTCGAACAACTTGGCTGGGCCGCCGTAATTGTGGGCCTTGCGCTGGGTCTGCGCCAGTTAGTACAACAAGGGTTGGGTATTTTTGGTGGGGCTATCGCAGACAAGTTTGGGGCCAAGCCCATGATTGTTTCGGGGATGTTATTGCGGGCACTGGGTTTCGCCCTGATGGCAATCGCTTCTGAGCCTTGGATACTGCTTCTTTCCTGTGTTTTGTCGGGATTGGGGGGCACGCTCTTCGACCCCCCAAGGGCAGCATTGGTCATTAAACTGACCCGCCCCCATGAACGCGGGCGTTTTTACTCACTGCTGTTGATGCAGGATAGTGCCGGAGCCGTCGTGGGTGCGCTGATAGGAAGCTGGTTGCTACAATATGATTTCACTATCGTCTGCTGGATTGGGGCTGCCATATTTGTACTCACCGCCTTATTTAATGCATGGTTTTTACCTGCATACCGCATTTCAACCATCCGCACGCCGATCAAAGAGGGCATGAGGCGGGTCATTAAAGATCGGCGCTTCTTTTACTATGTGCTGACATTAACCGGTTATTTTATTTTATCAGTTCAAGTCATGTTGATGTTCCCGATCATTATCCATGAAATTTCCGGCACTGCGGCGGCCGTTAAGTGGATGTATGCCATTGAAGCGGTGATTTCCCTGACCCTGCTCTATCCTATCGCCCGCTGGAGTGAAAAATATTTCCGGCAAGAACAACGTTTGATGGCGGGTCTGTTTTTAATGAGTCTCTGCATGTTCCCCATCGGTTGGGTCAGCCAGTTACATCTCTTATTTGGTTTAATCAGCTTATTTTATCTGGGCATGATAACCGCAGAGCCGGCCCGTGAAACATTGAGTGCTTCACTGGCTGATCCACGCGCTCGTGGCAGTTATATGGGATTCAGCCGATTGGGGCTGGCACTGGGTGGCGCATTCGGTTACACCGGCGGTGGATGGCTCTATGATACGGGCCGGAACCTGAATATACCGCAATTGCCGTGGCTTTTGCTGGGATTAGCGGGCTTAATCACCATTTATGCTTTACATCGCCAGTTCAATCAGAAAAAGATCGAACCCGTCATTATCAACAGACATTAATTGTGCAGTAAATGAGGTAAAATCTGCCCGTTGAAAATAAAAGGAGACAATATGAGAAGATTTTTCTTAGGGGCAGTATTGGTACTGGTCGGTTTAATCAGTGGCTGTGATCAATTCAAGGAAGTCAGCATCAGCGAAGGCTTACTGAATGACTATTTATTAAAAAAAGTTCATTATCAGAAGCAAATCAAGATCTCAGGGGTAGCTCAAGCCAACATCACGTTGGGTGATTTAACCAGTCAGGTCGGTCGTCAGGATCCGGAAAAAATTGAACTGTCCACTCAGGCCAAGGTTCAACTGACCACTTTGCTGGGAGCGATTCAGGCTGATATGAAACTGACGATGAGAGCGAAACCGATATTTGATGCAGAAAAAGGGGCTATCTTCATTAAGGGGCTGGAAATTGTAGACTATCAGACCACCCCAGAAAAGGCCGCCGCTCCGGTTAAGGCGTTGATGCCTTATCTGAATACGTCTTTGAGTGAATTTTTTGATACTCATCCGGTTTATGTTCTGAATCCGGAAAAAAGCAAAGCGGAAGCGGCGGCGGCAAAATTAGCCAAAGGATTGGAAGTTAAACCCGGGCAATTGATTATCGGTCTGACTGATAAATAATTTTCATTACCGATAATATAATAAAGGCAATTTATTAATTAATAAATTGCCTTTATTTTGCCCATCATTTAACGATAACGTGACATTGTCACGCAGACTCAAGCTCTTCACGCAACGCTTGCAATGCTTCGCGTGTCACAATCGCTAACGTCCGATAAAAACCACTGGTTGCATGAGCTTCCACTTTACCGAGAAATTGCCCGCACCACGGCAGCAAGTACTCATCAAACAACGTAATTTGCGCCTGAACTTCGTCTTCTGCCGCCTGATCTTCCAGCCATGACGCCGCCAACAACAGAGAGCCGAATTGATCAACCGGGGCTTCAGATAACGGCATCCCCCTTTCCGTTAAAAACTGACGGACTTCACTTTCCTTTTCATCAGTATAATCAGAACGACAAACCGCTACGTCCGCAGATGCTCCGCTAAACAGAGATTGATAATCCGCTGCAATCACCGACAATTCGCTGTTTTTCTGTAACCGATCCAACCCTTCATCCTGTTCCAAAGGCCACGCCTGTTTCAATTTCCCTTCAGCAATCATGGTAATTAAAGGTTGCAGAACAGGATCTTGTGGTGCACGGTTAAACAGTGTTCCCAAAATACGGCAAACAATAGAAAATTCGTTCATGACTTCATCCAATCCAAGTAACTCACCTAAACAATAAATAACTGTTATTGTCCCTAATCGCCTGCCTTGCTGTAAAGCACCTTGTTAATAACCGCGCTCTATATCAACAAGGCCGGTGGGTGCCTCACCCTTTTCGATCCGTCGGATATTTTCGCAGATGACATCCATCGCCTCATCGGGAAGGGTAATTGCCGCAATATGCGGTGTAATATTAATGCGGGGATGAGTCCAGAAAGGATGAAGATCGGACAATGGCTCTTTAACAAAGACATCAAGTGTTGCTCCCGTCACAAAGCCGGCATCAATGGCAACCAATAAATCCTGTTCGACGAGTTGGGCACCCCGCGCCATATTAATGATATAGGAACCTGATTTTAATTGACTAAACAAAGAAAAATTGAGGATACCCTGCGTTTCTGGTGTATCTGGCAGAATATTAATCAATACTTTACATTCAGAAAGAAAATCACTTAGTTGATCTTCTCCGTAAAAACTTTCCACTTGATCGATTTGTTTTGGGCGACGGCTCCAGCACCGAACCTTGAAATCAAATTCCCGCAATTTTTCAATAACGCTACGCCCTAAAACCCCTGCCCCTAAAACGCCGATAACAAATTCTTTTCGATGATGGGGAGCCATTGGCTTCCACACACGCTGCCCCTGATATTGTTTATATTCATCCATACGACGGAAATAGTATAAAACCGCAGCAACAGCATATTCCTGCATCTGCCGGGCCATGCCCGTATCTTCAAGGCGTATTAATGGAACCCCCGCAGGCAACATACCCGGATTTTCCAATTCTTGTTTGAGGACCGCATCCACACCCGCACCGAGTGAAAATATGCCTTTGATATCCTGACGATCCGCTAACATTTCATAGGGTGGCAACCAAACCAGCGCATAATCAGCGGGGGCATCATCACCATGAACCCATTGCCGGACGTTGGCTTCAGGTAATCTGGCCTGTATTCCCTGGAGCCATTTATCAACATTAAAAGTAAAGGAAGGGTGAAAAAAAATGATGTTCATAAAATCTTTTTCCTTTTTGTTTTTATGATAGGGTTAACCCATTGCCGAAAGGTTGCAAGCGTCCGGTAGAAAGACGGGGATGAAAATATTAATAATGTTATCTGCTTAACATATTTGTGATGATCCGTTGCAAAAAAAAAAAGCACTTTCCCTTTCATAACCGATTACCAAGCACACAGATTGTTTTTTATTTGTCTAATCAGTCAAAAAGCCGGAAAAAATCGTTATAAGCCTGTTGACGCCCGCCCTGCTTTTCCCTATAGTAGCGCCCCGTTGCAGCGATGAATTCAATTTAATTGACCGCAACAACAAAATACGGTGAGGTGTCCGAGAGGCTGAAGGAGCACGCCTGGAAAGTGTGTATACGTGAAAACGTATCGAGGGTTCGAATCCCTCCCTCACCGCCATATTCTATGAAAGAGCCTGAACAAAACGCTCAGGCTTTTTTAATGTCTGACCGATTAAAAACGGTTGGCATATTGCAGAAAATATTCCGATGGAATACTGCAACAACAAAATTCGGTGAGGTGTCCGAGAGGCTGAAGGAGCACGCCTGGAAAGTGTGTATACGTGAAAACGTATCGAGGGTTCGAATCCCTCCCTCACCGCCATATTTTGTGAAAAAGCCTGAACTCATGTTCAGGCTTTTTTGCGTTTATTCCGTTCTCAAACATACCGTTATCTCACTGCATCTGTTTTGAATTATTTTTATGATAATGAGTAAATAAATTAAGAGTTCCTCCCCAAAAAACACCGGCAGATAAGCCACTGACAAAACCAAACAGCAAATTAAAATTAAAAGAATGTGATAGTGTAGAACTCGTATTCAACATGACAGAAATAATGAATTTAACGATAAAAACCAAAAGAATCAGGATCAAAGTCAAAGGCGTTCCTGATCGGATAATTAAACCACTCTTACTTCCTGCTCTTAATCTGGGCTGACGACTCCATAGCCCCCATCCAATAACACCACCCACGAATATACCCAGAGCAAGCATTGATAATGCAGGGGTTAAATATATTTTCTCATTCAATACGTTATAAACAGCCCAGATAAAAAACACTATTGGCATAAAAAACAATCGTTCAATTCTCATTTCCCTATCGTATAACGCATTGAAACCCCGTTTAACGAGAAAAATAAATAAAATCCAAACCCAGATAGGAGTACCTTTAAGAATAGTTAAAATTGACATGTCATCTACCCTTATCATATTGATCACAATATGAATAACAGTTTAAATTAAATACTATTATTCATATTTATTTACCATAGTCACTATAAAAACATTATTCATGAGATGTCTATTTATATATGAATTAGTTACAATCAGTAAATGTTGTTTGCTATCAATATAATGAATACATTGAACCAGATAAAATAAACGTCAATTTATACCTATGTAATCACTCCCTTAATATCAATCCGTCGTCTTCCAAAGGGCAATTTTTGTTGACTGCAAATCAAAAAACAACGGACATAAAACAATATCTCCTTCATTGACCTTAATCCAAGGGGCACACTCGAATAGTATGACCATCAGGATCTTTCACCAGGAAAGTGCGGCCAAAAACGTCAGTATAAGGTTCCTGCTTAATTTCAATGTTTGGGTTGTTTTGCCATCTTTCAAAAAGTTGCTCAACGTCTTCGTTGGACGGCAACATAATGCCAATTTCAGAAAAACGCGGAACCGCGCTATCAGGCTTTATGCCTCCGCTCCAGATAGCAAAGATTGCCACTTGACCCGCAGAAAATGCCACATAACGGGGGCTGGAAAAAAGGGGTTCAGCATTGAAAAGTGTTTTATAAAAAATCGTAGAACGCTCAATATCTGAGACATAAATCAGTTGAAGATTAGGTTTAACCAAGATGGAATCGATTTTTTCATTTGTTTTAAAACAATTTATTTCAATATGATTGGCTTCAACAACAGCTTTAAGCCGTGATGTCGTTTCAACCAGATCTTTTGTCACCTGTTTAAAAAAACGTTCCACCTGAGCATTCGGAATACTCTCTTCAGGCTCAAAAGTCACCGTAACCTGAATGCGGTTTGCCATGCTGTTTTCAGCGGTCAAAATTTGGTGACAAAAAGTTAATATTCCCATTTGTGGCAGATTAACCTGATCGGTGAACGCTTTATTCACTTCAATCTTCGCAAGATAAAAACGGATCTCAGGCATGCCTTTTAATCCCATTCTGCCGTATTGCCCGGTTTTAATTTCACCTTCAAATTCAAGATATTCGAGATCAATCTCCCATTTTTTCCGCAAATTAAAATCAATATAATGTGCCCAGATTTGAGATGGTTTTGCGTTTACCGATGTCGAAAAAGTTAGGGTTAACATGAAAAACTCCCACAGTGAGATGGCGGTTCGAAATATGACGTGCCCGTAGGGTAGCAATTCGGTGTGACAGTTTTTGTCAGCAGTCTTTCATCAGCCATATTGTCACTAATGGGGTATTTTTTCTGTTTCCCGCCATTCCTTCAGCAATGACTGTCTTGAACGGGGATAACACTGTTTTTCTATCTGTAAATCGCTCATTCTATCCGACCTGAAATGACGGAGTGCTTCCCGTAATTCACACCACGCAATGACAATACTGATATTTTCAAAATATCCCAACGCAAATGGCCATATCGTTCTTTTGGAATGATTGCCTTTCAGATCCAGATACGTGAAGGTAATTTTATGCCGGTGACTGATTGCCCGCCGTATTTGCGGAATATCAATGGAAGGCTGAATGTTCGTGGAAGCAGGCCCCACTAATAATGAATTTGTCTCCAAAAATTGCTTTAATTCTGCGGGGATGACGGCCGCAATTTTGTTTACTGCGCTGTTTGCGGAGGCTTTTAACTGGGAGTCTGCACGTTTGGCGACCCAACTTGCGCCCAAGGCTAAGGCTTCTATTTCATTTTGCGTTAGCATCAGTGGTGGCAGGACAAATCCCGGTCGCAAAACATAGCCGATGCCCGCTTCACCTTCAATGATTGCACCTTGAGACTGTAAGGTGGCAATATCCCGATAAACGGTTCTTAAACTGATGTTTAATTTTTGTGCTAACACTTTGCCCTGTACAGGAAAATGATAGCTGCGCAAAATCTCCATAAGAGATAACAAACGTTGTGCCCTGGACAATGCCTTGTATCCTTAATATTAACCAACCTGTTCACCAAAACCCGTAAGATTATCATCACTTCTAATAACACATTAATTAATTCAATAATTTCTTGATCGTCAAGATAAGTTATCTTTATTGGGTTGCCTTTTTACCTTTTTTATTTTATTAATAATGATGATAATTTGACCTATAAGGAACTTAGGACAAGATGACCATCTATAATCTTAAACCTCGTTTTCAGGATCTGTTACGTCCTATCGTCATTTCTTTGCACAAACAGGGGATCACCGCCAACCAAGTTACCTTGGGAGCGATGTTTTTATCAATCGCGGTGGGTTTATTATTAAGCCTGTTTCCTTCTTTCGCTCTCTATGGGTTGTTGCCGGTTGTTCTTTTCATCCGCATGGCACTGAATGCGATTGATGGAATGCTGGCACGGGAACACCACCAGCAATCTGATTTAGGGGCTATTTATAATGAGCTTGGGGATGTCATTTCCGATCTCGCACTCTATCTCCCCTTCTGTTTTCTGCCTAATGTCAGTAGTACGGGTCTGCTGATTATCTTATTTCTGACTATCCTGACAGAATTTATCGGCGTTTTGGCGCAAACCATTGGCGCATCACGGCGCTACGACGGCCCAATGGGAAAAAGTGACCGGGCTTTTGTCTTCGGTACTTATGGCTTGATGATTGCCATTTTCCCTTCCACCTTGAGCTGGAGCCACTATTTATTTCCTCTCATAAGCATTCTGCTCTTGATAACGTGCTATCAGCGTATCGTTAAAGCCTTACGTGAAATCAGGCTGGCTGAAAAAACACTGTCCAAATAAGGCATTAACATGACTCATTTATCGAAAACACAGCCATCAAATCATCGGATTGCTGAAGAACATTATTTCACCACATCAGATTCGGCTTCCCTGTTTTACCGTTATTGGCCACAAGAACAGGCTAAGGCTGAGAAAGCCATTATCATTTTTCACCGTGGTCATGAGCACTCAGGGCGAATCCAACATGTTGTTGACGAACTCGCTCTGCCTGATGTGCCGATGTTTGCATGGGATGCCCGTGGACACGGGAAAACAGAAGGGCCACGAGGTTATAGCCCATCAATGGGGACGTCGATTCGTGATGTCGATGAGTTTGTGAGATTTATTGCCGCCCATTACGCCATCGCAATGGAGAATATTGTGGTGATTGGGCAAAGTGTCGGCGCAGTATTGGTGTCTGCCTGGGTACATGATTACGCGCCAAAAATCCGGGCGATGATCCTCGCCGCACCTGCATTTGATATCAAACTGTATGTCCCCTTTGCGGTAGCAGGCTTGCGATTAATGCAAAAAGTACAGGGGATGTTTTTTGTCAATTCCTATGTCAAAGCCAAATTCCTGACTCACGATGCAGCCCGCGTTACATCCTATGATAATGATCCACTCATTACTCGCGAGATTGCCGTCAATATTCTGCTGGAACTTTATCAAACCTCAGAGCGCGTGGTAAAAGATGCCAGCGCCATAACGTTGCCAACTCAACTCGTTATTTCTGGGAGTGATTATGTCGTACACCATAAACCGCAGCATCAATTTTACCAGCGGCTGAATACCCCGATTAAAGAGAAGCATGTCATGGAAGGGTTCTACCACGATACGCTGGGTGAAAAAGATCGCCATTTAGTCTTCGACAAAATACGTCCTTTTATTGAGCGCGTTTTTGCAATCCCACGTCATCAACATGATTACCGCCATGAAGATACCTGGAGCCATACCGCTGACGAATTTCGTGAATTAATGCTTCCGTTACCCCGTCTATGCCCCAAAAACCTCAGCTATAAATTGATGCGCAAGGCGATGAGTACACGCTGGGGCAAGGCTTCCGAAGGCATTCGCCTCGGTCTTGAGACAGGTTTTGATTCCGGCTCCACACTGGATTATGTCTACCGCGATCAACCACAAGGCCGGGGAGTCTGGGGGCGTATCGTGGATCAACACTATCTCAGGGGCAACATTGGCTGGCGCGGCATACGGCAACGCAAGGTCAATATGGAAACATTAATCCGTCAGGCCATTCGTTATTTGCATCAACAAAACCAACCCGTTCATATTGTTGATATCGCTGCCGGGCATGGGCGCTATGTTCTTGATGCAATCAATGATTTCAGCAAAATTGATTCCGTTTTGTTAAGGGATTATAGCGAACTCAATGTCAGTCAGGGGCAAGCGTATATTGAAGAACGTAATCTCACAGATAAAATCCGTTTTGTTATCGGCGATGCATTTAATGCTGAAAGCATTGCTTCCATTACGCCAACACCAACATTGGGCATTGTTTCCGGTCTTTATGAATTATTTCCCGACAATACGCTGATCAGGGATTCTCTCTGCGGTCTTGCTGAGGCCATTGCAGAAAATGGTTACCTGATATATACCGGGCAACCCTGGCATCCACAACTTGAAGTGATCGCCCGTGTTCTTCCCAGCCATCGGGAAAATCAGCCGTGGGTCATGCGCCGACGGACTCAGGGAGAAATGGATGCGCTGGTAGAATCCGCCGGTTTTGAGAAACAGTACCAATTAACGGATAACTGGGGCATTTTCACCGTATCGATCGCCAAGAAAGTCCAACGTTGAGAATAACTGGATGAAACACCCGACCAAACTTCCCCACGATAGTCGCCCCCGTTTGTGGCTAACCGCCGCTGTCTGGCTGTTGTTTCTCGCGCCGTTCTTTTTTATGACCTATGGGCAAGTCAATCAATTCACGGCGCAAAGGGACGATGTGGACGTTATGGTGTTCGGTTGGGAACATCAGATCCCTTTCTGGTCATGGACGATTATTCCTTACTGGAGTATCGATGTGTTTTACGGGGTATCGCTGTTTATCTGCACCCGCCGCCGTGAACAATGGTTTCACGGTTGGCGATTAGTGACAGCATCACTGATTGCCTGTCTTGGGTTCCTGCTATTCCCGCTGAAATTTTCGTTTTCCCGTCCTGCGACTGACAGCGTTTTTGGCTGGTTATTCGATCAACTGGAACTGTTTGATCTGCCGTATAACCAAGCCCCTTCCTTACATATTATCCTGCTATGGTTGCTCTGGTTGCGTTATTCAGCCCACTTGCACGGTTATTGGCGCGGGTTGCTGCATATCTGGTCTGCCCTCATTGCGTTATCGGTTCTCACGACCTGGCAACATCATTTTATTGATGTGATTACCGGTTTTGCCGTGGGTGTGGTGATCAGTTACCTGCTGCCCATTTCACACCGCTGGCACTGGCAGCCAAGCCAAGATAGCTATGCCAGAAAATTAGTTGGTTATTATGCTGTGGGAAGCCTGTTTTTTGCACTCATGGCATGTGGATTAGGTGGCGCGTTCTGGCTCCTGTTGTGGCCGGCCATATCATTATTGATGGTCACTCTCGGCTACGCTGGATTGGGAAGTTCAGTGTTTCAAAAGCAATCAGATGGCCGCATGTCATTGTCTGCGCGCTGGCTAATGGCACCCTATCAATTGGGTGCCTGGTTCTCCTATCTTTGGTTTCGGAGAAAAAGCGCACCTTATAATCAAATCGCAGAAGGGATCATTCTTGGCTGTTTGCCGCATAAATCAACCATCCAATCAACCCATACGGTCAGTGTGCTGGATATGACAGCAGAGTGGCACCGGCGACCAGACGACGATACAGAAAATTATGTTTGCCTGCCCCAAATCGATTTACTGCCGATCATGCCTGAAGCACTAGAATCCGCCGTCTGTACGCTGGATAATCTGCACCAAAAAGGTGGGGTGTTCATTCATTGCACACTGGGATTGTCCCGTAGTGCACTGGTTGTGGCCGCATGGTTGCTGAAACAGCATCCTGAATATGCTATTGCCGACGTTATCAATCTATTGCGTCAAGCCAGACCCCACGTAACGTTCAGGCAGACACACCGGGATGTCCTTGCACAATGGGAAAAACAATTTCGTTAATCTATTAGTTAACTTTATGACATATAACACCTTTCTGAACTGACAAACGCGATATGCTGGCATCTCCTTTTCCAGATCATCTTTTGATGTCTTATTTTTGGTTTTTATTTCAATGAATAGTCGTAAAATTAAGGGGATACGTCCATTTAGTGCGTTGATTGACGCCTGTTGGAAAGAAACTTACTCTTTTCACCGTTTTATCAAAGACATGATTGCGGGGATCACGGTGGGAATTATTGCGATCCCGCTGGCAATGGCTCTGGCAATCGGCAGTGGTGTTGCACCACAATATGGCCTGTATACTGCGGCCATTGCCGGGATTGTCATTGCTATCACCGGAGGATCTCGCTACAGCGTTTCCGGGCCAACGGCAGCTTTTGTGGTGATCCTCTATCCGGTTTCACAGCAATTTGGCCTGAGTGGTCTGCTCATCGCCACCTTTATGTCAGGCATTATTTTGCTCGTCATGGGATTGGCGCGTTTTGGCCGGCTTATTGAATACATCCCCCTGTCTGTCACTCTGGGATTCACTTCTGGGATCGCAATAACTATCGCCACCATGCAGGTGCAGAATTTCTTCGGCCTGAAACTGGAACATGTGCCGGAAAATTATATTAATAAGGTGATTGCCCTCTCCCAGGCACTTCCTTCATGGCAACTCAGCGATACACTCATCGGTTTAACCACGCTTCTGATATTGATTTTTTGGCCAAAACTGGGATTGAAGTTACCGGGTCACTTACCGGCTTTAATTGCAGGCACGGGGGTTATGGGGATCATGCACCTGTTGGGTCATGATGTGGCAACCATTGGTTCATCATTCAGCTATACGCTGGAAGATGGGACACTCGGTCAGGGAATTCCCCCCATTCTTCCTCAATTTGTTCTGCCGTGGAATTTGCCCGATACCCATGCTTTTGACATTAGCTGGGATACCGTATCCGCCCTGTTGCCGGCTGCTTTTTCAATGGCCATGTTGGGGGCGATTGAGTCCCTGCTGTGTGCCGTTATTCTGGATGGAATGACGGGGAAAAAACATCATTCCAACAGTGAATTGATGGGTCAGGGCATGGGTAATATTATCGCCCCTTTCTTTGGCGGGATCACCGCAACGGCCGCTATTGCCCGTTCAGCCGCCAATGTCCGGGCAGGTGCGACCTCTCCGATTGCGGCAGTTGTTCATTCTCTGCTGGTATTATTGACACTGTTGGTTCTCGCCCCGATGCTCTCTTATCTCCCACTGGCGGCAATGTCAGCCATTTTGCTGATTGTGGCGTGGAATATGAGTGAAGCCCATAAGGTTGTGGATTTAATCCGTCGTGCCCCCAAAGACGACATTATTGTCATGTTGCTGTGCCTGTCATTGACGGTTCTGTTTGATATGGTCGTGGCAATCACAATAGGCATTGTGCTGGCCTCACTCCTGTTTATGCGCAAAATTGCCAACATGACGCGGATCAGCCTTTCTCCGTCAACGAGTCATGATAAAGGTTTGCTGGTTGTGCGCATTAACGGCCCGCTGTTTTTCGCCGCCGCAGAGCGTATTTTTGCGGAACTGAAAGAAACAGGAGCCGACTATCAAGCTATTGTTATGCAGTGGGATGCGGTTCCGGTTCTGGATGCGGGCGGTCTGCACGCCTTTCAGGGCTTTGTCCGGGAGATGGGCCAAGAAAAACACATTGTTGTGTGCGATATCTCCTTTCAGCCTTTGAAAACACTGGCACGAGCCAAAATCGAACCGATTGAAGGGCAATTGAGTTTTTATGCCACTTTATCCAAGGCGTTGCAAGAAATAGATCCCGCTTAGCCTGAGTACTTCGGCGAAACAAAAAACGGTTACAGGTCATTTACCCTGTAACCGTTTATCAGAAAAACCCGACAGATTCAGTGATTATTTGCTGGTATCCAGCTCCGGGAAATTTTTCACCACATCATCAATCGCTTTCATCTGCATCAGGAATGGCTCCAGTTTTGCCAATGGCAATGCGGATGGACCATCACATCGCGCATTTTCTGGATCAGGGTGAGATTCAAGGAACAGACCCGCAATCCCTACCGCCATACCCGCACGAGCCAGTTCAGAGACTTGTGCACGGCGACCACCGGAAGCGGCACCAAACGGATCACGGCACTGCAATGAATGCGTCACGTCGAAAATCACCGGAGCGCCATGGGTGGCTTGTTTCATGACACCAAAGCCCAGCATGTCAACCACCAGATTGTCGTAACCAAAGTTGCTGCCTCGGTCACACAAGATCACCTGATCGTTGCCGCCTTCTTTGAATTTCTCGACAATGTTGCCCATTTGACCCGGGCTGACGAACTGAGGCTTTTTGATGTTGATAATGGCGCCTGTTTTCGCCATCGCTTCAACCAAATCGGTCTGACGGGCAAGGAAAGCGGGCAACTGGATAACATCAACCACATCCGCAACCGGCTGGGCTTGCGCAGGTTCATGCACATCAGTGATGATTTTTACGCCGAAAGTCTGTTTCAGCTCCTGAAAGATTTTCATTCCCTCTTCCAAACCCGGCCCGCGATAGGAACTGATCGAAGAACGGTTAGCCTTATCAAAAGAGGCTTTGAAAACATAAGGAATGCCCAGTTTTTGCGTTACGGTCACATAATGCTCACAAATACGCATGGCCAAATCCCGTGATTCAAGGACATTCATACCACCAAACAGTACAAAAGGCAGATCATTTGCGACCTTGATGTCACCAATATTAACCACTTTCTGTTGCATGCTTATACCTTCTCTTAATTAAGGGCAAATAAATTTGCTGTATCCATAACAATAAATCAGGGGCAAAAAAATTTCGTCTCATGATGCGATTTAATGTAGGACGATCATTCTCTGCTCAATGGAGTTAATCTGCATTTTTATCATTTCTGAGATAGGGTCCTCAGGGCAGTGCTCCACAAAATAACTCAAATCCAAGACAGCAATGTGATTGCAATCGAGCTGCGCATAGATAAGCCCCCGGTCGCGGATTTCATACGGGTCATCGGGGTCAAACATCAGCACAATTTCACTGGCCTTAAGTGCCAGTTCCATCTTTTTCTCTTCCATTAAAGAAACTTTGATGGTGTCAGTGACTTTTCGCACGAGACTGATATTGTCAGCTTCTTGTAAGTCTTTCTTTTCCAGACGAATAGTCGGGCCAATATTGCCTTTCAGCCAGACATCCAGTGTATGTTCGTTCAGCGTATCGCCATTCATGGGATTAACAAACCATACAGGTTCATCCACTAAATCAATCCGCAAGATGAGCTGTGTCGGAAATATTACCGGCTGTACTGGCAAAGCCAACGCCTGAGCAATATGTGAAAATACGGTCCCCAACGCCACGGGAGCGCCCTGGCGTGAACGCAGGACACTATCCAACCACAGGGTATCAGACAAGCAGTACACCCCATTTGCCCCGCCGAATTTCCATTCGCGGTAAAAAAGTGTCAATAATGACTGCAATTTTACTTTAGTGTCGGTAATGGAGGCGAGTTTCTGCCGGGCTTCTTCAACCAAGGCAGCTAACTGTTCAGTCACCAACGTTTGAGGAAAATCAGGACGAATGGCCCGTGTTATTAGAATAATACCGTCAATCAGGGAGGCACTATTGAATTCATAATTAACTATGGTTTTCATCTTTATTCCATCGACCTACTGTAATACGTTCGTTACCACCATAATCCTGAAAAGTCGTTATCTGTTGATAACCGTTTTCCAAAAATAGGTTTCTGACAACGATCCCCTGTTTCCAGCCATGTTCCAATAATAGCCATCCGTTTGGTAACAGGAAGCGGCAAGCCTGCTCCACAATGGCCTGCAAGTCTGCCATGCCTTTCTGGGCAGCAATCAATGCCGTGGCCGGTTCAAACCTGACATCGCCTGTACGCAGATGAGGATCACGTTCATCAATATACGGAGGATTACTGACAATCATATCAAATTGTCGGTTTCCCACCGCAGAAAACCATGCACTTTGCAAAAAATTCACATTGTGAAAAGACAGTTTTCCCGCATTTTTTTCAGCATTGTGTTTCGCCAATGCGACGGCATCCGGGTTAATATCTACCCCGGTTATGTGACAGTCGTGTCGTTCACTGGCCAAAGCCAATGCAATTGCCCCGGTTCCCGTACCCAGATCCAAAATCTGTGCCGGTAAATCAGGTAACAATTCCAGTGCCTTTTCAACCAGGCACTCCGTATCAGGACGCGGGATCAAGGTCGCGGGGGATACGGCAAGCGACAACGACCAGAATTCACGCTCACCCACAATGTAAGCGATCGGCTCCCCCTGAATGCGGCGCGCCAGCAACGCATCAAGCTGATGAGCTTCTGCCGATGAAATAGGCGTTTCATTGAAGGCGATTAAATAAGTGCGGGAGCGCCCTGTGACATATTGCAGCAGGATTTCTGCATCACGTTTAGGACTGTCACTTTCGGTCAACTGCCTGGTCGCATGTTGGAGCCAATGTTGATAATTCATCAATCCTGCTCTGACAATGCGGATAGCTGATCTGCCTGATATTCGGTAATGATAGGCTGGATAAGCATATCCAGTTTACCTTCCATCACTTCTTCAAGACGGTATAGCGTCAGGTTGATACGGTGATCGGTCACTCGTCCTTGTGGGAAGTTATAGGTACGGTTGCGATCTGAACGGTCGCCGGAACCCAGCAGATTGCGGCGCTCAGAAGCCTCCGCTTCCTGACGTTTTCGTGCCTCGGCAGCCCGGATGCGCGCAGCAAGCACGGACATCGCTTTGGCCTTGTTTTTATGTTGGGAACGCTCATCCTGACACTCTACGACAATGCCTGTTGGCAGGTGGGTAATCCGAATTGCAGAGTCAGTGGTATTGACGTGCTGCCCACCCGCGCCGGAAGAACGAAAAGTATCAATTTTCAAATCGCCGGGGCTGATGTCCGGTAATTCGGCTTCCGGAATTTCCGGCAGAATAGCGACCGTACAGGCAGAGGTATGAATACGTCCCTGAGATTCCGTTTCCGGTACGCGCTGGACGCGATGACCACCTGATTCAAATTTCAAGTGACCGTAAACGTGTTCACCAGAAACTTTCGCAATCACTTCTTTGTATCCACCATGTTCACCCTCACTGGCGCTCATGATCTCCACTTTCCAACGGCGGGATTCTGCATAACGGCTATACATGCGGAATAAATCCCCGGCAAATATGGCCGCTTCATCCCCACCGGTTCCGGCACGGACTTCGAGGAAACAATTGCGTTCATCATCCGGATCTTTAGGCAATAACAGCACCTGGAGTTGCTGTTCCAATTCTTCATTACGAATTTTTGCGTCTTTGAGTTCTTCCTGCGCCATTTCCCGCATTTCGGGATCATCAAGCATCATCTCGGCTGTTCCGATATCATCCTGCACGCTTTTCCAGGCTTTAAAACAGTTGGTCACATCGGTAAGTTGAGCGTATTCCTTTGATAATGCACGAAAACGCTCTTGATCAGTGATCACTTCCGCATCACCGAGGTGAGCCAAAACTTCTTCATGGCGTTCTTGCAATGCTTCCAATTTAGCGACAATAGAAGGCTTCATTCGTAATATCAGACCTTATTTAGGATAGGGTTAGTTATGATCCAGCCCAAGGCTGTCCCGTAATAGATTCAGGCGTTCCAAATCGCCATCACTGGCGGCCTGTTGGAGAGATTTAGTCGGTGTGTGAATCAGACGATTCGTCAATTGGTGAGTCAATTGGTTAATGACCTGTTCAGCATCGGCCCCTTGCTTGATGGACATCAATGCTTTTGCCGTCATTTCAGCCCTGATTTTCTCTGCCTGTTCTCGATATTCGCGAATTGTATTAACTGCCCCCTGAGAACGCAACCAATCCATGAAGTGGCTGCTCTCTTGTTGCACAATCCCTTCTGCAACCACCGCTGCGGCTTTACGTTGGGCGAGGTTTTGCTGGATGATGGCCTGTAAGTCATCAACACTGTACAGGTAAACATCACTTAATTTTTCAACATCCGGCTCAATATCACGGGGAACCGCAATATCTACCAACAACATCGGCTGGTTACGGCGTAACTTCAACGCCCGTTCAACCATTCCCTTTCCAATAATCGGCAATGGGCTGGCGGTGGAGCTGATCACAATATCGGCTTCAGCCAACCGGGTATCAATGTCCGGCAGGGAAATGACTTCCGCATTCACTTCGCTGGCAAGTATCTGCGCCCGCTCTTTGGTACGGTTGGCAATCATCATGTGATGCACCCCGTGTTCTTTAAGGTGACGGGCGACCAGTTCAATCGTTTCCCCTGCCCCCACCAGCAAAATGGTCAGTTGAGAAAGAGATTCGAAAATTTGCCGTGCAAGCGTACAGGCGGCAAACGCCACGGAAACGGCATTGGCACCAATTTCAGTTTCTGTTCTGACCCGTTTGGCCACTGAGAAAGATTTTTGGAACAAGCGTTCCAGCTCACCCGATAAAGACTGGTAATTTTGCGACTCAGCGAAGGCTTTCTTCACCTGCCCCAAAATCTGCGGTTCTCCCAATACAAGAGAATCGAGGCCACTGGCGACTCGCATCAAATGGCTGACCGCATCATCATTTAAATGCCAATAGAGGCTGGCTTTCACGTCTTCAGGATTAAGCTGATGATAGCGGCATAGCCAATGAATTAACTGCTCTTTAAAATTATCTTGCTGTTCTACACTGAGATAAAGTTCGGTGCGATTGCAGGTTGACAAAACGACACCACCCCGCACCAGCGGTTGCTGGAGCAGGTCATCAAGAGCAAGCCCTATCGTGTCAGGAGAAAAGGCCACCCGTTCACGCAAAGAAACAGGGGCTGTTTTATGGTTGATACCCAGTGCTAATAAAGTCATGTTAACTGCGTTGAGTTATCACGGGGATCAGATTCATGATGATATTAATAACTATTCTCATAAACTCACACCCTTCATAAGGACTCTCATTGGCTGGGCATTTTACTTGATGCGTCAATGCAATAAAAGTCAATCAGACAGTTATCCGATAATTTATTTGAGAATTCTTACCAAATTTTCGCTAAATTAGTCCCTTGATTATAAACTTGGATGGCACATCCTCTACCAATAGATTGCTCAAAAAATTTCCCAATGAATTGCCAGTGTCAAACTCTCCTATTGCCAAGGGTTACCGTATGAAAATATTTTCTTTTTTCCGCCTGCTTCCCCTTTCCGGTGTCTTACTGACTGCCTGTACCGTCACACAACCGCTCACAGGCACCGGTTCAGCGGATAGCCCGCAATGGCATGCCCGCAAACAGCAACTGCAAAAGCTGGAGCATTACCAGACCAGAGGCGCTTTTGCTTATCTGGCAGATGAAAAAAAAGTTTATGCTCGTTTTTTCTGGCAACAATATTCACCTGACAATTATAAATTACTGCTGCTAAATCCCTTGGGTACGACAGAATTGGAATTATTCGTTGAGCCAAACAGCGTTCAGCTCACTGACAATAATGGTAAGAAGTACCTCAGTGATGACCCTGAATCTTTAATTTATCAGCTTACCAATATGAATATCCCGCTGGATAATCTTAAAAGTTGGATGATTGGTTTGCCCGGTGATGCCAAAGATTTTCAGCTCGACGCCAATTACCTGCTTAAATCCGTCAGTGACCGAAAAAAAGGGGAAAGATGGCAGGTCAATTATCAGGGATATGATACCTCGACGATCCCAGCCTTACCCAATCGCCTGGAGCTGACTCAAGGAAAAAACCGCATAAAGCTAAAGATGGATAACTGGACGACTCAATAATGACTTTGACCTGGCCTTCCCCGGCAAAATTGAATTTATTTTTGTATATCACAGGGCAGCGTCCCGATGGCTACCACGAATTACAAACCTTGTTCCAATTTCTGGATTATGGCGATGAAATAACCATCACCCCCCGCCAAGATAATCAGATCCGTTTGCTGACCCCGGTTGCAGGCGTAGCCCATGATGATAATTTGATCGTGCGTGCTGCCCGATTATTGCAGGCGCATTTATTACACAAGCGCAGATTACACAATCACCCTGCAAGTTCTCAACCCGGAACGCCCTGTCTGGGGGCAGACATTCAAATTGATAAATGTCTGCCGATGGGGGGCGGTTTGGGGGGCGGTTCTTCCAATGCGGCAACAATATTGGTCGCCCTGAACGCTCATTGGCAGGCTAACCTGTCCGATGACGAACTGGCGCAGTTGGGAGTCAGTCTGGGTGCTGACGTTCCCGTCTTTGTCAAAGGTCACGCAGCCTTCGCCGAAGGCATTGGGGAAAAACTCCAGCCCGCCTCACCGGAAGAGAAATGGTTTTTGGTCGCTCACCCCGGAATTGAGATAGCAACCCCGATAATCTTCACAGATCCTGAATTAAAAAGAAATTCTCCGATTCGTGCTCTGCCCGCATTATTACAGGCACCGTTTGCAAATGATTGTGAACCAATTGCAAGAAAACGTTTTCGTGAGGTTGAACAGCTTCTTTTATGGCTGCTAGAATACGCACCGTCACGCCTGACCGGAACTGGTGCATGTGTTTTCGGCGAGTTCGAATCCGAAGCATCAGCCCGTAAGGTGTTAAATTTAGCCCCAGAGTGGATGCAGGGCTTTGTTGCGCGTGGCGTTAACATTTCTCCGTTGCATACATTCCGCTCTGGGATATACTCGTGTTATTGACCCAATGAGCAATGTTTGTTTGATTGGTCAACAATATCTCTCTGGACGCAAGCCTGAGGTTTATCCCGTGCCCGATATGAAGCTTTTTGCTGGTAATGCTACACCTGAACTAGCACAACGTGTTGCCAACCGCCTGTACACTAGCCTGGGAGACGCTGCCGTCGGTCGTTTCAGCGACGGTGAAGTCAGTGTTCAAATCAATGAAAATGTACGTGGTGGTGATGTTTTCATCATCCAATCCACCTGTGCTCCAACCAACGACAACCTGATGGAATTAGTCGTTATGGTTGACGCGCTACGTCGTGCTTCTGCTGGCCGTATTACTGCCGTTATTCCTTACTTCGGTTATGCCCGTCAGGATCGCCGTGTTCGTTCAGCTCGTGTACCTATCACCGCCAAAGTTGTCGCGGACTTTTTGTCCAGCGTTGGAGTAGACCGTGTTCTCACGGTTGACCTGCACGCCGAACAGATCCAGGGTTTCTTTGATGTTCCGGTTGATAATGTATTTGGTAGCCCAATCCTGCTGGAAGATATGCTCCAGCAAGATCTGGAAAACCCTATCGTTGTTTCCCCAGACATCGGCGGTGTTGTCCGTGCCCGTGCGATTGCCAAGCTGCTGAACGATACCGATATGGCTATCATTGATAAGCGTCGCCCACGCGCAAACGTTTCTCAAGTGATGCATATTATTGGTGATGTTGCTGGCCGCGATTGCGTTCTGGTTGATGACATGATCGATACAGGCGGCACACTGTGCAAAGCGGCTGAAGCATTGAAAGAGCGCGGAGCGAAGCGGGTGTTTGCTTATGCTACCCACCCTATCTTCTCTGGTAATGCAGTAGAAAACATCAAGAACTCAGTGATAGATGAATTTATTGTCTGCGACACCATTCCTCTGTCTGATGAGATCAAGGCGTTGAACAAAGTGCGTACTTTGACACTGTCTGGCATGCTTGCTGAAGCTATTCGTCGTATCAGCAATGAAGAGTCCATCTCTGCGATGTTTGAACACTAATGTTTAAGCCTTAGCGTAAATATTAAGCGCTAACTTATTCAAATGATTAAATAACGCATTGCTTGCAAAACCCCGTTACTGCATCCGCAGTAACGGGGTTTTCTGTTTATTTTATATACCTGGTTTACTATTTTATTAATAACTAATAACATCGATAAATAGAAAAACTGAGTTAATAATTAATATTATCAACAATTTAACTAAGTTATCGTGAATTTTTCTTAATAAAGAAAAATGATGAATTTACATTCAGACTGAAATTAATTTCTCACCAACACGCCAAACCATCTGGTACGTCCAGTTATCAAACCCTTTCACAATGCTGGTGTCATTGAATTGTTGCTGCTAACCTGCTGAAAACCTGATGGCGACAGGTTTTTTCATTTTCTCGCGTCACAAAATTGTATCAATAGACAGGTATTATCTCCTAACTTGAAAAATAAATTTATCTAATATATTTGCAACCAGTATTAAAAATAAAGTCAGCGCTTTTTAGTCTGAATCTACTAACTTACGAGTGAGTATTCATCAGACTATTTTAGGAAGTCTTCAAGCATTGGGTATTCTGACATCACATTATTTATAAAAAATCAGCAGCAACATGGAATATCGATAACAGGGAACCATACTTAATTGCTGGCAGCCATGATCATGAAGTTAACTGCCTGATATTTATTGACTTAAATAACCAAACACTCAGCGTCTCAGAATGCTTTTTATGCAGAGACGAGAGGCTGATTAATAACAAAAACAACTTCTTAAGGAGAATGCCAATGAAAAAGGCATTTTTATTCACACCTGCACTGTTAGCGCTTTCAATCAATGCCATTTCTAATGCCAATGCTTATGACAAGCTCGTGGATATCGGTGATAGCCTGACCGATGGTAAAACAAGATATACCTCAGATGGTACAACCAGTAAGTTATATTATGACTATATTGGTCAACTCATAGGCATAAAGGATGGTGCTAACTATGCTCAGGGTGGGGCGACAGCTCTTGAATACATTAAAGGCGGGAAAAATACCAGACAACAAGTAGAAGCCTACCTGAATGCTCATGATCAGCAAGCCGACTCCAATGCCATCTATATTCATTGGGTAGGTGGTAATGACCTTGCCTACGCCCTCATTGCTGGTCAGAAAGATCCTCGGCAGGGTTATAACATTGTTAATACCAGCGCGACCGCAGCAGCCAATCAAATTAATGAACTGATCGAAAAAGGTGCCGGACTGATTATCGTGCCTAACGTTCCTAATGTAGGAATAACACCTAAGCTGATGGAAAACATGATAAAAGAAGGATTGAAAAGCAAAGGTATCCCCGAAGATAATGTCAACCTTATTTTACAAGGCATTCATGCAGAAATTAATAAATATGAAATCCCCAATGGGGCAGCGCGTGATTTTGCATTAAAAAAAGTTTTCCATGGGCTGGCAGAAAAAGGGGCGAAATTAATTCCGGGGGCTTCTGCTGAAGCGATTGAAAAAGAACTCACAGAAGGCTATGGAAAAATCAGCAAAGAGGCTTCAGAACGCACTAACACTTATAACGATTTAGTCGATAAAAAAATCAGCAAACATGGTGGCAATATCCTACGCGCTGATATCAATGGCTTGCTGAAAGAAGTTATAGAAAATCCGACTATTTATGGCATCCAAAACACGTTAGGTTATGCCTGTGAACAAGGCAAAAGCGCCGATAAATGCTCCTCCAACGATTCAGGATTTACCAAAGACAAACAGTTCCTATTCTCTGATGATTTCCACCCAACGCCGTTGGGACACAAGATAATGGGTCAATATATTGTCTCTATTTACAATGCGCCATTTCAGGTCATGACCCTGAATCAGGTTAACCGTGCGCCGGTTAAAAGTGCGCTCTCTTCCCTTGACGGTCACCTGCAACAACTGCGCAACGGCGGCAATGAACAGGGTAAGATCGGTATTTTTGGTGGCTACACGGGCAGCCAGAACAAAACCTTTACCCTGGGTGGCGATTATCAGTTGCTGGATAACCTGCTGTTGGGTGGCATGTACTCTAACTATAAAGATGAACGCACGCCGGCGGCTGACTTCACTTATGCAGGCCGTGGCCATGTTCTGACAGCCTACACATTGTGGAATTACTACCGCAACGGCTGGCTGAGTGGCGACCTGCATTATTCACGTACCCACTATGATAGCCTGACCCGTTCCATCCAGCTTGGTGAAGCCACCCGCAGAGAAACGGGTTCAACCACAGGTAAACAATGGGGAGCGCGTATTGCCGCAGGTTGGGATATCCCTGTCACCAGCTATCTGAGCACCAGCCCAATCGTACAGTATGCCTGGAGCAAAGGTGAAGTTGATGGCTATCGTGAACCCGATAACAGCAGCGCTTCCATGCATTTTGGTGATCAAAACTATACGTCTGAAGTGGGAACCGTGGGCTGGCGGGTGGATACCCATCTGGGACGCTTCAATCCTTACGCCTCCATCCAGTTCAATCACCAATTTGGTGATACCCACTATAAACTGAGCGGTGCGATTAATTCCAGCGAAACTTCTTTTGTGCAGGAGAGTGGCAAACAGAGCACCAACTGGCGCCAATACACCGTCGGCGTGAACGCGAAACTCTTCAATAACCTGCGTGGATTTGCTTCCGTCACTCGTCATGACGGCAGTGCTCAAGATCCTAACTACAATTTCAGTTTAGGTATTAACGCCAGTTTCTAATTCTGTCGCAATAAATCGATGTAAATTGACCTTCTAAAAAACAGAAATAGACCCTCGATAAGCAACGCAAGGCAATCATCCTACTGCCTTGCGTTTTTATTTTCTCTCCATTGAGCATTCGCAGACACATTTTAACATCAGGTTGAACTTCCATATAGGTAGACAAAAGTAGTATCAGGATGAAATCAGCCTGCAACCAAATAATATAGATAAGAAAATTTATTTTTAATTCATGGTGTTGGGCTGACATAAAAATAGCGAACTATTTTTTCCCGGAGAAAAAAATGAAAAGAGCACTTTTTTTAATCCCCGCCACAGCAGCATGCTTATTAAGTTTTACTACCCATGTCCATGCCTACAATAATGTTTATGTTTTTGGTGATAGTTTAAGTGATGGGGGAAATATTGGGAGATTTACAACAGATGGAAAAGACTCCGAACTCTATGATGAGTATATAGCAGACAAACTCACTGGAAAAAAATTAATCCCATCTGAACGTGGTGGTACTAATTATGCGTATGGAGGGGCTACGACTAATGGTGCAGGAGATCCCTCGGATTTTTTTGTTAATTCCACGGAAAAACAACTTGATGATTATCTGAAAGCTCACTCTGGACGGGCTGATCCTAATGGTGTGTACATACATTGGGTGGGGGGCAATAATATTGCCTATGCCCTGAAACAGTTTGCAAGTGGTGGCAAGGAACATTTTATCAATTATGGCGCCGCCGACGCCGCATCGCAGGTCAATAAACTTCTTAAGGCTGGGGCAGGATTGGTCATTGTACCTAATGTTCCCGATGTGGGTATAACACCAAAAATTTTAGAGGCCGTACTTCGGGCGGCTTTGGAAAAAAAAGGACTACCTAAGAAAGAGATCGATAATACGATAAAACAAGTTCATCAAGCCATCAACAAATACCCTACCCCAAATAACGAATACCGGAATAAAATTATCGAAGGCGTTTTTAAACAGATTGCCGACAAAAACTCTCCCCAAGACCCCAATAAAGCGAAAGAAGTTTACCGTCAACTACTTGATGCCTATAATAAAAATAGCAAAATGGCTTCCGAATTTTCTGATGAGTTCAACCGAAAGGAAGACGAACAGCTTGGTGATGGTAATATCCTGCGTGCTGATATCAACGGCTTATTACGGGAAGTGATTGAGAATCCCACCATTTATGGTTTCTCCAATACTCTGGGCTATGCCTGTCCACCAGACCTGTTTGCTGCCATGCATTGCTCTTCTTCCGATCCCGATTTTGATAACAGCCAGTCATACTTGTTTTCTGATGAATTTCACCCGACACCGGCGGCACATAAGATAATCGGTCAGTACATTATGTCGATCTATAACGCCCCGCTACAAGTGATAGCCTTAAACTCTATCAATCGAATTCCCGTCACAAACACGCTCAGCTCACTTGATGGACATTTGCAACAACTTCGCAATGGCCATCATGCCCAAGGAAAAATAGGCGTATTCGGCGGTTATACCGGCAATAACAATACGACCCTCGTATTGGGTAGCGATTATCAACTGACTGATAATCTACTATTAGGCGTCACCCTTTCACGTTATCGAAATGAACAGGATGCAACCTCTAATTTCAGTTATTCAGCCACGGCTCATGTCGTGACAGCTTATACACAATGGAATTACGATGACAACGGCTGGGTGAATGGTGATTTGCATTATTCACGCACCCACTATGACAGCCTGACCCGTGCCATCCAGCTTGGCAGTGCCACCCGCAGAGAGACGGGTTCAACCACAGGTAAACAGTGGGGAGCCCATATTACCGCAGGCTGGAATATCCCTGTCACCCCCTATTTGTCCACCAGCCCAATCGTGCAGTATGCCTGGGACAAAGGAACTATCAATGGCTATCGTGAATCAGGCAAAAATAGTACGTCCATGCATTTTGGAGAACAGCGCTATAATTCCAAAGTGGGTTCTATCGGTTGGCGGGTGGATACTCAATTGGGGCGTTTCAATCCTTATGCCTCTATTCTGTTCAATCATCAATTCGATGACGAGAGCTATACTGTTCGCAGCGCAATCAATTGGACCAAAACCAGTTTTGTCCAACCGGGACAAAAACAGGATAGAAACCACGTTCAATACACGGTTGGGGTTAATGCCAATTTGACCAATAATTTTCATGCATTCACCGCCGTATCACATGAAAAAAGCGACAATTCCCCGGATAATAACTATAATTTCAGCTTCGGTTTCAATGTCAGTTTTTGAGATAGCTAACTTTGGGTAAGCTGAGGGAAAAATGCGAAAGGAAATTAACAAGCAAGAATAAGGCGGTAATACATTGCCGCCTTATTCTCTACTCATTGAAGAATTTTTATCTGTGAAGCACGTCTACATGCAACAATTTATGTAACACAATCTATTTAAGACAGTTTATTTAAAACAAGTTATGTCAAAGACCCCATGAAATAATTACGAATGCCGATGTTTTTTACGGCGATAACGCGCATCGTAATTTTTCAGCCACCAATATTTGTCAGTAACCTGTTCCCGGCCACCCACACTGGCGCCAGCCAGCCAAATAAATGCACCGAGGAATAATCCCATTAATGCACTGCCTGAAAGTAATTCTGAATACCCAAAATTGAAAATGTGGCTGAATAATATATAAGCTAAACTGATAAGCATCGCCGCCATTCCCAATCCCATGAGAATATTACCGAAAATAAACGCTTGTTTACGTCCCATAACCCACCTCCAATACTTTTTGTGAACGCTTTGTGAACGCCAATGCGTAAAAACCACGAACTCAAAAGCACGAAAGTCACTATCTTCTTTGTATATTGATTATAGCCTTTAAATTTAAAAGGTTATTGCGGCCTTGATCACAAGCTGTATAAATTTAGACCTAATATTTTACATTTTATTGAAATAAGATTTATTAAGAACACGATTAATGAGTTTTGTACTCAAGCCTTGAGATCGGTAAACTATCCCCCTTTTGTTCTATTGCCAATAAGCGAATCTAAACAGTGAGTAACATAAAATTAATCGTTGGCCTGGCAAATCCTGGAGCTGAATATGCACAGACCAGACATAATGCCGGAGCATGGTTTGTCGATTTGTTAGCACAACGCCATAACCAGTCTCTGAAAGAAGAGAGTAAATTTTTTGGCTATACCGCCCGCATCAACGTCAGTGGGCAAGATATTCGCCTGCTAGTACCGGCGACGTTCATGAACCTCAGTGGTAAATCAGTCCTTGCCCTGGCAGGATTCTACCGCATCCAACCAGACGAGATTCTGGTGGCCCATGATGAACTGGACCTACCGCCCGGCGTGGCAAAAATGAAATTGGGTGGCAGCAATGGCGGTCATAATGGTTTGAAAGACATCCAAAATAAATTCGGCAATAACCCCAACTTTCATCGCTTGCGTGTTGGTATCGGCCATCCGGGTGACAAGAGCAAAGTCGTGGGTTTTGTGCTTGGCAAGCCTCCTGCCAGTGAGCAAAAACTGATTGACGATGCCATTGATGAAGCATTGCGCTGTACTGACATCCTTATCAAAGATGGTATGTCCAAGGCGATTAACCGCCTACATGCCTTTAAAGCCAGCGCCTAGCTGGGAGTGCGTGGCACAGCCGATTATTGCGTGTATAATGGCGCCAATTTTGTATAACTCACCGACAGGCATATGTCCGTTGGTTTATAAGTGATCTAAGGTGATAAATTTATGGGATTCAAATGCGGTATCGTTGGCCTGCCTAACGTTGGGAAATCTACATTATTCAATGCGCTGACCAAAGCAGGTATCGAAGCAGCAAACTTCCCGTTTTGCACTATCGAGCCAAACACAGGCGTTGTGCCGATGCCAGACCCACGTCTTGACCAATTGGCTGAGATTGTCAAACCCCAGCGCATACTGCCAACCACGATGGAATTCGTGGACATTGCGGGTCTGGTAAAAGGGGCTTCGAAAGGTGAAGGTCTGGGCAACCAATTTCTGACCAACATCCGTGAAACAGAAGCTATCGGCCATGTGGTACGCTGCTTTGAAAACGACAATATCATTCACGTTTCTGGTCAGGTTGATCCTGCTTCTGACATTGATGTTATCAACACCGAACTGGCGCTGTCTGATTTGGATACCTGCGAACGCGCCATCCAGCGTGTACAGAAGAAAGCCAAAGGTGGCGATAAAGACGCCAAGGCAGAACTGGACGTTTTGGAGAAATGCCTTCCTCACCTTGAACAAGCCGGTATGCTGCGCGCTTTAGACCTGAGCGCAGAAGAAAAAGCGGTGATCCGTTACCTGAGTTTCCTGACCCTGAAACCCACCATGTACATTGCCAACGTCAATGAAGATGGCTTTGAGAATAACCCACACCTTGATACCGTCCGTGCCATTGCGGAAAACGAAGGTTCGGTTGTTGTTCCTGTTTGTGCTGCCATTGAAGCGGATATCGCAGAACTGGAAGATGCCGACCGTGAAGAATTCATGGCTGAGCTGGGGCTGGAAGAGCCGGGCCTGAACCGTGTTATTCGCGCGGGCTACCAACTGCTGAACCTGCAAACCTACTTTACTGCGGGCGTGAAAGAAGTACGTGCCTGGACTATTCCTGTCGGTGCAACCGCTCCACAGGCGGCGGGCAAGATCCACACTGACTTTGAAAAAGGCTTTATCCGTGCCCAAACCATCGCGTTTGACGATTTTATCACTTACAAAGGTGAGCAAGGCGCGAAAGAAGCCGGCAAGATGCGCGCAGAAGGAAAAGAATATATCGTTAAAGATGGTGATGTCATGAACTTCTTGTTTAACGTTTAATCGTTTCTTTTGTCTTCGGGCACCCAAAAAATCCACGCCATGGCGTGGATTTTTTGTTATTTCCCTGCGATGGATTTATGCTGGATAAATTTCTTTGGGCGGATAGCATTATTTATCAGATGCCGGGTTGGGGGATGGAAGCCCCGTGGATTTTAAAAAAATACGTTGATGAAGTTTTTAGTGCGGGCCATAGTTCGTTATTTAAAAATGATGGAAGAACCCGCAATGATCCTAGAAAAAAATATGATTCTGGCGGTCTGGTACAAGACAAGACTTATATGTTTCCAGTGACCTGGAATGCACCACTGGAATCGTTTGAAGACCCCGAACAATTTTTTGAAGGAAAAGGCGTTGATAGCGTTTACTATCCTTTTCTTGACATCCTCCCCGTCCTAAAAGACGGGGATCCCTACCGCGTTCAGACCGGGGCCTGACTCGCCTCGGTGGGTTCCTGCTTCAACGGGCGGCCTGACTGCACCCTCCCTCCACAGGCAAGCACGACATGTCCTGCCGCTAAAATGTTACGTGCACCGTTGATATCGGCATTGGCGCTATATCCGCATACCTGACACACGA
>NZ_MUBK01000169.1 GCF_002127545.1 Xenorhabdus beddingii | reverse complement strand
CAGGCGTCACACCGTATACGTCCACTTTCGTGTTTGCACAGTGCTGTGTTTTTATTAAACAGTTGCAGCCAGCTGGTATCTGCGACTGGCTTCAGCTCCATCCGCCGGGGACTTCACCTAGTGCCAGCGTGCCTTCTCCCGAAGTTACGGCACCATTTTGCCTAGTTCCTTCACCCGAGTTCTCTCAAGCGCCTGAGTATTCTCTACCTGACCACCTGTGTCGGTTTGGGGTACGATTCGTTGTGACCTGGTGCTTAGAGGCTTTTCCTGGAAGCAGGGCATCAGCTACTTCAGCACCGTAGTGCCTCGTCATCACGCCTCAGTGTTTACAGCCGTCCGGATTTGCCAGGACCGCCCACCTACACGCTTAAACCGGGACAAACCGTCGCCCGGCCAGCCTAGCCTTCTCCGTCCCCCCTTCGCAGTCACACCGAGTACGGGAATATT
>NZ_MUBK01000168.1 GCF_002127545.1 Xenorhabdus beddingii | reverse complement strand
CGGCCTGTAAACGGGTGAAACAAGCGGTGAAACGCTACTATAACGACCTGAATAGCCCGCTTTATCTGTTTGATTCGGAGGTTGTCGGGCGATTTATTGCCTTTTCCCGTCACTGTCCGCACGTCAAAGGCCATTTGCGGGGCAAACCGATTATTCTGGAGCCGTGGCAGCAGTTCGCCTTTGCCAACTTGTTCGGTTTTAAAGTCAAAGCAACCGGACGCCGAAAATACCGCAGTGCGTACATTCAGGTGCCACGCAAAAATGCCAAGTCCACCGTGGCTGCGATACTGGCGAACTGGTTCCTCGTGATGGAGTCAGGCCAGCAGGATATCTACACCGCCGCCGTGAGTCGGGATCAGGCGCGCATTGTGTTTGATGATGCCCGTCAGATGTGCCTGCTATCCAAGCCGTTCAAGAAACGGGTCGCTATCCAGCAACACAAAGTGACCTATCCAAAGAGT
>NZ_MUBK01000167.1 GCF_002127545.1 Xenorhabdus beddingii | reverse complement strand
CGGCCTGTAAACGGGTGAAACAAGCGGTGAAACGCTACTATAACGACCTGAATAGCCCGCTTTATCTGTTTGATTCGGAGGTTGTCGGGCGATTTATTGGCTTTTCCCGTCTCTGTCCGCACGTCAAAGGGCACTTACGTGGTAAGCCAATCATACTGGAGCCGTGGCAGCAGTTTGCCTTTGCGAATCTGTTCGGTTTCAAAGTCAAAGCCACCGGGCGCAGAAAATACCGCAGCGCCTACATTCAGGTGCCGCGCAAAAATGCCAAGTCCACCGTGGCTGCGATACTGGCGAACTGGTTTCTGGTGATGGAGAACGGACAGCAGGATATTTACACCGCCGCCGTGAGTCGGGATCAGGCACGCATTGTGTTTGATGATGCCCGTCAGATGTGCCTGCTATCCAAGCCGTTCAAGAAACGGGTCGCTATCCAGCAACACAAAGTGACCTATCCAAAGAGT
>NZ_MUBK01000166.1 GCF_002127545.1 Xenorhabdus beddingii | reverse complement strand
GACCCGGATATTGAACGGATCTTTCAGGGCTTTGCCCTGCTGACCTCCAGCCTGCGGGATAAAGTGGAGGATGAATTCCCCGAAATGACCCACGGTATCCTGTCCCGCATCTGGCCGCTGGCCCTGTCCCCCCTGCCGCCCACCACGGTGGTGCAGTTTTATCCCACCAATGGGGAGCATCAGGGCGCCGTCGATATCCCGGCCAGTACGTCGGTTTCAGCCCACCTCGACGGCCAGTGGCTCACCTTTAAAACCTGTCGCCCCCTGCATGTCGAACCGTTAGTCGTGCGGGAGCGCACGGTGAAAAAAACCGGCACCCACAGTGAAATCATCCTGACCCTGTGCCAGACCGGGGAAGCCGGCCCGGTCTGGAAAAGCGGGCCATTGACGTTTTTCCTCGGTACCGACGCGGAAAAAGCGGCGCAGTTGAGCCTGTGGCTGGATGTGCACATCTGTGAGGTCAAC
>NZ_MUBK01000165.1 GCF_002127545.1 Xenorhabdus beddingii | reverse complement strand
CGTGGCTTTCTGGCTCAATACCAATCCCCGTTCGGTATCATAGGCAGTGACCAGCTGGACCGCATTTTTCTTTTCATTCCGGTAAGCCCGTCTCAGGACTTTTCCGTCAAAGGCAATGATCGGTTTTCCGTCCAGCTCACGCTGTTCATTGACCCAGTTCAGCAACGCTTCCAGTAACGGATCCAGCTCGATAGCCCGGAGTATTCTCGCAATCGTATGTCGGCGGGGGATCCCGTGAGGAAAGGCGCGGTATTCTCTCAACCACTTAATTTTAGCCCGGCCATAAGTCTCAATGTCTTGCCATCCCTCGGCTCCTGCCATAATGGCACTGACAACGAGGAAAATAACATCAACCAAATCATACTGGCGATTGATATCAGAGCGGGTTTCTTTCACAACGGATAAATGTTCAATGAGAGTCATAGGTGAGTCATGAAGAGGAAAATAAAGCTGATTAGATCATGTCATTC
>NZ_MUBK01000164.1 GCF_002127545.1 Xenorhabdus beddingii | reverse complement strand
CCGTGTTCGAAAGCTACGGGCGTTTCCAGAAAGATGCCGCCGCCAAACCGTTCCTGAAATACCGCCAGGAAGCGCTGGATAACCAGAAGCAAAGCGGCAACGGGCGCAGCAACTGCATCAAACTGATGCCGGGCAAAATCTTCGAGATAAAAGATCACCCGCACACCCCGCTGAACACCCGCTGGCAGATTGTCGGCATCCATCATTATGGCCGCTGCCCGCAGGCATTCGGGCACGATGGCGGTGACGGCACCACCCTCAGCAACGATTTCAGCTTTATCGACGGCCTTGCCGACTGGCGTCCGCCGTTTCACTACAAACCGCTGGCGGATGGCGATGAAACCGCGATAGTAGTCGGGCCGGCCGGCGAGGAAATTTTCGTCAATAAAAACGGGGCCATCAAGGTGCATTTCCACTGGAACCGTTATGACGAGGCCAATGATGGCGCTTCGTGCTGGGTTCGCGTGGCTCAGGGCTGG
>NZ_MUBK01000163.1 GCF_002127545.1 Xenorhabdus beddingii | reverse complement strand
TTCTCCCAGCAAAACATAATCCCCCTGTTTCGCCTGTGAGAACTCAGTCCAGAATATGTTTTTGATAACAACCTCGGCGCTGACGCCTGACATCACCCGTTTAGCATCACCGCCGTAATCACACAGGAACAATTCTGGTTTATGGAATGTCGATTTGTTCCATTCATCAGTTCCCGCCTGCCGCCAGATTGTGGCGGTGGCCGTATACGCCCAATTAGCAACACTGCTCATAGCTACCCCACCACATCAAAGAAACCGACTGTTTTACTCTCCAGTGGTAAGCCAGATAAGCAACCGGACGTATCCCATGCCCTAATTTGTTTCAGCAGGTAGTCAGTACCAGCGGGATCATAGGTAAATGAGCGAGAGCCACCGGAAGGGGAGCCCTGAGACGCAATCTTTCTTGCACCAGACAGGGACGCCAAGCGGACGGTGGCATAGATCAGTAATAATTTCTGTAAACTTTCATCATAGCCATTAGACGCCATGCAC
>NZ_MUBK01000162.1 GCF_002127545.1 Xenorhabdus beddingii | reverse complement strand
GCGATCCGGCCTGTGGTGTAGAATTTGCTGATTGCCGATATAGATAGCGGCATGGCAGGGGGTCTGACTGCCTAAACAGATAAGAATGCCATCACCGGGCTGTATCTCATCGACTTGCTCAAACCCCTGACCTATGCCGTTATCCAGATAAAGATTTTGCCCGGCATTCCACCATTCATCGTCACGGTGGATATCATCTAATTCGATGCCTGCCAGATGATAGGCATCACGGATCAGGGAATAACAATCCTGTATGCCATGTATAAATTCCCGACCCAGTAAGCGGGGAACCGGACGGAATTTATGCACCCGGTCACCACAGGCCAGCCACCATGGTAACCCCGTTTTAATTTGCTGTTCCCGATCGCCTGCACTCAGTCGAGGTCGTCCATTGGGGTGACTGTGGACAATGGCTTCAATATCTGCAAAGCATTCCGCTGTTATCCAGTCATCAGGATTAATTTCAAAGTAGTGCTCAGGATCGGGGGAAATATTGCGACACGGA
>NZ_MUBK01000161.1 GCF_002127545.1 Xenorhabdus beddingii | reverse complement strand
AATCCAATGGGACAGTTGGAATTTTTTTATGAAATCAAACTGACAGGCGCGAGCATTGTTGATGTTTCCTATCATTATCCGCATTCCATCGACGACAACGGCGCCATGCCGCATGAAGTGGTGATGCTGGATTACAAATCTATTTCATGCAGTCACCTCGCCGCCGGAACGTCGGGTTACAGTATTTCGCAATTAGTTGGACGTGAAGAAGAAAGGCCGCTTTTGTCTGGATTCTCGAATGTTAAGCCACTGAAGAAGCCGCGGGTTGAAGAGACTCCGGTAAAACCCGCTAAACATCATGCTCGTTATCGTTGTGTGGATGATGACGGTAATCTTTTAACCGAACGCAAGTATCGGGTTTGCCTGCCGGATGGTCAGATAAAAGAAGGAAAGACGGATAAACAAGGTTATACCCAATGGCATCTCACTGATGACAAAAAGAAACTTGAATTTCATATTTTAAAGGATTAATACCATGCCAACGTATACCGTTTACACAAAAATAGAATC
>NZ_MUBK01000160.1 GCF_002127545.1 Xenorhabdus beddingii | reverse complement strand
ATAGACAACGCCTCTGCGCCCCGGTCGCCAGTCACCGATTAGCTCTTCTACATCCTCTTCACAGCACGCCTGTATCACCATCATTGAAGTTGATAGAATGTTACGGCCAAATGCCGGCTTGCGCATCAGCGTAATCAGCCAGTCGGGGATCGTCCCATAGGCTAGTGCTGCGCGGTGCATTAATTCCTGAGTCTCTGCACCATTGAGCAGGGTATACACCGCCACAATTTGCTGAGGCGTACCTATACGTGTCATGGCCGCAAATGACGGCTGCAATAAATAATCGGTTTTATCAGTGGCGATAACCATTTCACCAATATCAATAATGGGCGTCATAACTCCTCCTGAACATTATCAAGGGCACTGAAAAATGCCCTTTGTAATATTAGGCGGTGACTGTGACCACGCATCTTGTTGTTTTGTTGCCATCCTCTGTGGTAACAGTGATGTTTGCATTTCCCTCGGCGATGCCTCTAACTGTCACCACGCTACCGATCTTACTCACAGTGGCTACG
>NZ_MUBK01000016.1 GCF_002127545.1 Xenorhabdus beddingii | reverse complement strand
TCAAACAATGTGACTGTGGTGCTCCCAGCCAAAGAAATAAACTTAAAAAAGCAGGCTGGAGTGATGATTATCGTGCACAAGTGTTCTTTGGATAGATATTAACCAAAGCATGCTCGCGCCCTGCATACCCCTCCGGGGCAATAATATATTTGTGCTAATGATGGCATAAGCGCTAAAATTCCTTTCCCTTTAACCCTACCCTTGGTAATGATATATATGAGGGTAAGGGCTGACTCAACTCAGACCGAGAATGCCAACAATATGTTTACTCCAGAATTACTTTCTCCTGCCGGTTCCTTGAAAAACATGCGCTACGCATTTGCCTATGGCGCAGATGCTATCTATGCTGGGCAGCCCCGCTATAGCCTGCGTGTCCGCAACAATGAATTTAACCACGAGACACTGGCTCAAGGCATTAAAGAAGCGCATGAATTAGGGAAACGATTTTACGTGGTTGTCAATATCGCACCACATAATGCAAAGCTGAAAACATTTATCCGTGATTTGAAACCGGTTGTGGAAATGGGACCTGATGCGCTGATTATGTCCGATCCGGGTTTAATTATGATGGTGCGCGAGGCGTTTCCTGCAATCGAGATTCACCTTTCCGTTCAGGCCAACGCGGTTAACTGGGCTACAGTCAAGTTCTGGCAGCAAATGGGATTAACACGTGTCATTCTCTCCCGTGAACTCTCACTGGAAGAAATTGCGGAAATCCGCCAGCAAGTCCCTGAAATGGAACTCGAAGTTTTTGTTCATGGCGCTCTCTGTATGGCTTATTCTGGTCGCTGCCTGTTATCGGGATATATCAATAAACGCGATCCGAATCAGGGAACCTGCACTAATGCCTGCCGTTGGGAATACAATGTACAGGAAGGTAAGGAAGATACTGTCGGTAATATCGTCCATATGCATGACCCTATTGCTGTCAAAAACGTTATTCCTGTCAAAAACGCCGAACCCACCTTGGGACAAGGTACACCTACGGATAAGGTATTCATGATTGAAGAGGCCAAACGCCCAGGCGAATACATGTCTGCATTTGAAGATGAACATGGCACTTATATCATGAACTCTAAAGATTTACGGGCGATTGAGCATGTTGAAAAATTAACCGGCATGGGGGTTCATTCACTGAAAATCGAAGGCCGTACAAAATCTTTCTATTATTGCGCCCGCACAGCTCAGGTATATCGTCGGGCCATTGATGATGCCGTTGCCGGAAAACCTTTCGACCCAACGTTAATGACGACTTTGGAAGGCTTGGCACACCGTGGTTATACCGAAGGTTTCCTGCGCCGTCATACCCATGATGCCTACCAGACTTATGAATATGGCTATTCGGTATCAGACACTCAACAATTCGTAGGGGAACTGACCGGCAACCGCATCAATGGGCTGGCTGAGGTTGCCGTGAAGAATAAGTTTCTTGTCGGGGATCATCTGGAACTGATGACACCATCAGGTAATATTAACTTTACGTTAGCATCCATGACAAATAAAAAAGGCCAGGCCGTGGAAGTCGCACCCGGTGATGGGCATATTGTTTATCTCCCTATTCCTGAAGAATTGGATCTGAATTATGCCTTACTTGTCCGGCATTTAAAGGAAGGTAATACGAGAACACCACATTCACAGGGATTGCAAGTGAAATAATTCTAAATAAGGCATTCAAGAAATTGTTCTGTTTTTTTAGAAACAGATCACATCAATACTATTTTATTTCTCGTATTATCGACCCTGAAAAATGAAGAACTAAAAAAGTTTTACTTTAAGACTAGGAACCACCTCCTTGGCTAGCTCAATCTCCCTTGGGCTGGCCTTTTCTTTTGTGCAAGAATAAATAAATAACAATAAATTCAATAGGTTGCAATAAAACCCACATTTCAAAAATATAAATTAATTTAATGTTTATCAAGGCATTATTGGATAAGTATTAACCGAATATTGGTAACAATATTTATTATAAACAGAGAAACCATATGGAAATAAATATTATTGTTATTCATTCAGTTTAATGAAGGAAATTTTAAAGAAACATCGCACGAATTATTCAATGATAGAATGGCGTGGTATTTATTTATCCTCTTACCAGATAAATATTATTTTACTTTCCCACCCTACAAAATGGTTAAATTTTAACACCTCTGGCATCCACTGAAGCGATCCACTGCGGCTTCTCTCCCTACTTGCCTTGTGATCAAGGTGAATATCAACAACAATCAATAGCGCCTTTTGCAAATTGGAGTTCATCATGACTGATATCGCTAAATTGTTAGGAAAAGACGCTGAAAGTTTATTGCAACACCAATGCAGTACCATCCCACATGAGAATCTCTATCTTCCAGGTACCGATTTTGTTGATAGAGTAATGATCGAAAATAATCGCCCCAATACTGTCCTGCGCTCCATGCAGACCTTAATGAATCATGGCCGTCTGGCTGGCACGGGTTATCTCTCAATTTTGCCCGTGGATCAGGGTGTCGAGCATTCTGCCAGTGCATCTTTTGCCGCTAACCCGCTCTATTTTGATCCCAAAAATATCGTTGAATTGGCGATCGAAGCAGGTTGTAACTGTGTCGCTTCAACTTATGGTGTTCTCGCGTCAGTTTCTCGTCGTTATGCCCATAAAATTCCGTTTCTGGTCAAGCTCAATCATAATGAGACGTTGACCTATCCCGCCGAATATGACCAAACCTTGTATGCCAGCGTTGAACAGGCATTTAATATGGGAGCTGTCGCGGTCGGTGCGACCATTTATTATGGTTCTCCTGAATCACGCCGCCAAATAGAAGAAATTTCTGCTGCTTTTGAACGGGCACATGAACTGGGTATGGTGACGGTATTATGGGCCTATCTGCGTAACCCGGCGTTCAAGAAAGATGGCGTGGATTACCATACCAGTGCCGATTTAACGGGTCAGGCAAATCATCTGGCCGCAACCATCGGAGCCGATATCATTAAGCAAAAAATGGCTGAAACCAATGGCGGCTATACGGCTATTGGATTTGGGCATACTGATAAACGTGTCTATAGCAGTTTGACCACTGAACATCCGATTGATCTCGTTCGCTATCAACTTGCCAACTGTTATATGGGACGCGCTGGATTAATCAATTCTGGTGGAGCTTCCGGCGATAACGACTTGAGTGATTCTGTCCGCACGGCGGTTATCAATAAACGTGCCGGAGGGATGGGATTGATTCTGGGTCGCAAGGCGTTCAAGAAATCAATGAAAGAAGGCGTTGCGTTAATCCATTCCGTTCAGGATGTTTATCTCGACCAGAAAGTGACTATCGCGTAATCCCGCTTTTTCCCGCGACCCTTTTTCCACTGAGCATATTTTAAAATGGGGATACAAATATCCCCATTATTCAATCAAGACGCTTCATTCAATTAACGGCTATCATCCTCATTCACCACCATTGATGAAAATGGTGCACTGGCCCGTTTCCCCGCCCCACTTCAAGGGTATCAGCCTGTGCCAGCGCATTTTGTAAATACATTTTTGCAACCGGCAGCGTACTTTGCCAATCAGGATAACGTGGACGCAATGCGGCAAGTGCGGCGGATAAAGTACAACCTGTACCATGAGTATTTCGTGTCTTCACTCTGGGTGCAGTAAAACGCCACTCACCATCGGGCGTGAGAAGCCAATCAGGGCTTTCCTCATTGATCAAATGACCGCCTTTCAATAAAACCGCCTGACATCCCATTGACAGTAATGCCCGTCCCTGCTGCAACATTTGATCTTCTGTTCTGGCAAGATCACATTTCAGTATAGCGGCGGCTTCAGGTAAGTTTGGCGTGATTAAAGAGACCATCGGCAGGAGCTGCTCTACCATTGCCGTAACCGATTCCGGCAATAGTAAAGGATCACCACTTTTTGCCAACATGACAGTATCCAATACGACATGAGGGATAGAATAACGGTGCAATGACTCTGCAACCACCGTGATATTAGCCGCATTCGATAACATGCCAATTTTAGCACTGTCTATTCTGACATCTGAAAGCACAGATTCCAGTTGGGAAGCGACGAAGAGGGGATCGATATCATAGACCGATTGTACGCCCGTTGTATTTTGGGCAACCAGCGCAGTAATCACCGAGGTGCCGTAAGCACCCAGGGCGGAAAAAGTTTTCAAATCAGCTTGAATGCCGGCACCACCGCTAGGGTCTGTTCCTGCAATAGTCAGTGAATTAATTCTCATGATAGTCACTCCTATTACCAGCCAAAGAAAAGCGGGTATCAAAATAGGAGATACCATGACTTCCCTACGCTGGCATTATCCAGATCAGGTAATACGGGTACTTCTCAGTTCAATCAAGAACGCCCCGAGCCAAAATAAAAAATCACTCTATTAGTATTCCAATAGAGTGATATTTGCAATCTACCCTGCGTTTTTCAAGTTGCCGCTTTGTTGACGGCTTCTTGAAAGCCATGGGGTATAGTTTATCGTCAGACAATAAAACCAGACTCACGATAATACATTCAGCCAATAGTTAAGCACCAGCTAAAATAAATTTATGACTATAAAGCTGTTACGTTTGCGGCAGCAGGGCCTTTAGGACCATCCTGAATTTCAAACTCAACTTGTTGGCCTTCAGACAATGTTTTAAATCCATCTTTCGTAATCGCAGAAAAATGTACAAATACATCTTTGCTACCATTAGCCGGAGTAATAAAACCAAAACCTTTAGATTCGTTGAACCACTTCACAGTACCAGTGATTTTTGCCATTTCAAAAATTTCCTTTGAATCACTTTATTCGCCGATTGGCATAAAAATAAACAAACCAGTATTGGTTGCTGTTATTTATTAACAACACAATACTTCGTTTACCCATGTGTTTTATCACATACTCTTTATATAATCGCAAGCCATTTTTTTCAGGTGCTGGAGCCAACGCACATATTTAAAACTCTTAACAACCATACCGATTTGAAATTGCTCAACAATCTTTAAGTTAGATAACCATATGAATAAACACAAAAAGAAAACTTTACCCCAAGAAACATCTTTAATTAATTTAATATATAATGCTGTTTTTCACACCTGTTACGGACTAGGACAGAGAGTTATCGTTATTCAAAAGATTCATTTCAGATGACTATAAAAATAATGGCTAATCCCATCCAACCTTGTTGAACATACAATATAATTATTTTACATATAACCCGCTTACTTTTTGTTTATCATTTATTAAATATTGTTCAATTATAATATTAAGCTCTACCATTCTATAACATTATTCATATAATCAAGGATGATCTATACAGGTGCTATTCAAAAAGACAGAATTAGTCTGCCGCAAAATCAGAAAATGATGGCAAATACTCTTCTTCTGAGAATTCGTTGAATTTTTTCTGTGACAGCGTTAACTGAGTGACGGACAATGATCATCAGCCGGATATGATACCCGGCTGAAAAATAGGCTGAATGGATTAATGACTCGTTTATGCGTTAGCTTGCTTTTTTGCTCTGGCAAACAAGTAACCTACCCATAATACGCCAATCCAGAATGGCATCAGAATAACTGAAATACGAATAGGTGGCATCATCAGAATAATGACGAGAATAAACGCCAAAAAGACCAGACACAAATAATTCCCGAATGGATACCATAACGCCTGAAATTTAGTCTTAACGCCTTCTTTATTCTTGGCTGCGCGGAATTTCAGGTGGGCAAAGCAAATCATGATCCAGTTAATAACCAAGGTTGTCACCACCAATGACATCAGCAACTCAAATGCTTTACCGGGCATCACATAGTTAATCAACACACCCATTGATGTTGCTAAAGCCGATAATCCAATCGACAGGACAGGTACACTCCGTTTATTCACTTTTGTCAGGATCTGGGGGGCGTTACCCTGTTTCGCCAAACCATACAGCATCCGGCTATTACAATACACGCCGCTGTTATAAACAGATAATGCTGCTGTGAGTACCACCACATTCAGGACGTTCGCTACCCAAAAGCTATCCAGATTATGGAAAATTAAAACGAACGGGCTACCGCCTTCAACCACGTTTTTCCACGGATAAAGTGAAAGCAGGATCGCCAGTGAACCGATGTAAAACAGCAAAATTCGATAAACAACCTGATTGGTTGCTTTCGGGATATTTCTCTCAGGATTTTCCGCTTCTGCCGCAGTGATCCCCACGGTTTCCAGCCCACCAAACGAAAACATGATCACCGCCATCGCCATAACCAGGCCGTTAATCCCATTGGGCATAAAACCGCCCTGCTGCCATAAATTGGTGATACTTGCCTGTGGGCCACCATTGCCGCTAATCAGCAAATAGGCACCAAAGATAATCATGCCGATAATCGCAGTCACTTTGATAATAGAGAACCAAAATTCAGTTTCACCATATAAGCGGACATTAATCAGATTAACAAGATTGATCAGTACAAAGAATATTGCAGCAGAAACCCATGTCGGAATTTCTGGCCACCAATATTGAATATACATACCAACAGCGGTTAACTCCGCCATTCCGACCAGAATAAACATTGCCCAGTAATTCCAGCCTGATAAGAAACCGGCAAAGTTCCCCCAATATTTATAAGCAAAGTGGCTAAATGACCCGGCTACAGGTTCCTCAACAACCATCTCCCCTAGTTGGCGCATAATCAAAAATGCAATAAACCCAGCAATCGCATACCCGAGAAGTACCGAAGGGCCAGCCATTTTTATGGTCTGGGCAATGCCCAGAAATAACCCCGTTCCTACTGCCCCCCCGAGAGCAATAAGCTGGATATGCCTGTTTTTTAAACCACGCTTAAGCGTCGTTTGTTGTTCTTGTTGTCCTGCCATCTAGTCCTCTTCTTACGATGCTTAGAACCTGTCTCATTAAAAGCCATTTTATTTGTTGTTTTTAAACCTGAATAGAGTAAGAAATCCTACTACTCTCCCAATTTTCACAAAATTTGTCGAATTAAGATCACCTCAACGATTGTAACAATTGGATTATCCCCTGATTTAACGTGATATTTAGTCTGTTAATTCGAAACAGGTGGATATTAAAGCATCATTTACAAAGAATGAATACCACGAATGTATGTTAACACACATACCAGCAGGAAAATGATTGAGGGGTTATTATCAAAAGGGTAAATACCGAGTAATAGAACAAATGCCTAATTCGAATTGTTCGCTGCCTTGATCACAGTGTACATCCAATGCCAGCAAATACAAAAACAGACATACCAATATCAAGCAAAAAATTAAGATCATTGTTTTCATATGCAATTAAGATACCTTAGAATAAATTTATTGTAGTTAATATTATAATCAAATATTATAGGGGGTTTTATATGATAGCACACGAAAATTTTTGTTTAATCGCTGCTGCTGCTCATAATGAAGGGTTTTTTCATCTTGAAAAGAAGTTGTGTATACTTCCCCAACCTTCAACCAATTTAAAATTGTAATGCCACAAGATAACCACTTAGCACTTGTATGCGCACTGAGTAAATGGATAGAAAACCATCTTGGCCGTGTCATTCATCTTGAAGAGCTTGCTGCTTACTCTGGCTATTCGCTTTGGCACATGCAGAAAATATTCAAAGAAATCACGGGGATATCGCTTGGCAAGTACATTCGCCAGAGACGTCTGGCGGGTGCGGTTTTCTTATTGAGAAACAGCGCATTGCCAATTTTTGATATTGCCCTGGATTTCGGCTTCGGTTCTCAATCCCATTTCACCTATATGTTCCGTAAAGAATATGGCATTACCCCTTATGATTTTCGCCAAAGTATAGATATTGAACTTGAGGTTAAACTTCCATTACATCTGACCTACAACTGTGAATCATGAAACTTGATATCATGGGCGGCCATTCGACGCGGCCGCTCCTGCATCACATCATTCACCGCTTATTCCCTCTATAACATCAGCCTATTATTTCCTGATCTCTCTATTCCGATACATTAAGCATACGGTTATCGATATTTTTCGACCAAAGCCAAAGCTATCGCTTCTGTTTCTGCATCGGGAATGCCGCTGATATCTGACGAACGGAAATGCATCTGAAATGCCTGAATAGTTTTGTGAGTCGCATTATCCAATAAACCCGTTTGAGGAATATTGTACCCGTAACGGGCCAGCGCTTTCTGTATCGACATCACTGACGCAGGCATACCGGGGGGCCTACCCGCCAAATATTTATTGACTATCACATCATCAGGCCAAGCACCAATCCCTTGTTCATAAAGAGCCTGCCACGGAAAAACAGGGCCGGGATCTTGTTTTCTGAGCGGCGCTATGTCACTGTGACCGACAACATTTATGGCTTTAATTTGATAACGTTGAATAATGTCTTTCGCCAATCGGACCACTGCATCAATTTGTGATGGATGATATAAGCACCACTCTTTCTTGATGAAATCTTGCTCAAACCCACAATTGACAATTTCAATACCAATAGAGTAACGGTTTAGATTCTGGTATCCATTCCATTCACTCTTTCCCGCGTGCCACGCTCTTTCCTTTTCTGAAACCAATTGAAAAACAAAGGGTTCTTTATTTTCATACTGTGGTTGAGAGGGAATAAGATAATGCGCACTGACATTCCCTCCCGTTAATGCCCGTAAAGACTTGCTTTCATCCAGAGCCGTATAATGCAGAACAAGAAAGCTAACTGAATCAATATGCTGTTCAGTTGAATAAGGATAGGAATGATCAACAATATAACCATTTCTGTCTTCATGCTCAGGAGAATAAGAACAACCAATCAACAGTATGATAAACACGCATGCTATTAATTTTCTTATCATGATTGACCAGCTATGTTGAAAGAAAAAGAGAATATTCTAATGACTATCATGTCAATGACTCTCATTTTAATAACTAAATAGTAGATCAAACTAAAATAAATGTAATGTTTTTGACTTCCAGTCATGATCTTGAGAGCAAATAAAAGCCGAACATCCGTAAAATGGTCAGAATGTTCGGCTGATAAGATTATGTCACATAAAATTATTTTATGTGACATTATTTTTATATGAATAGTACTTTTATAAATAGCTTTTTTATAAATAGCTCTTTTATAAATAGTACTTTGTTACTGCTTTACCTTTCGTCTTTCAAGTTGCTGCTTTGTTGACGCTACTGCAACCGGCAATCTATTGGGTATATACCCGTCATACTTCAAGTTGCCTCTTTGTTGGCTACGCTCACCCACCCCGGTCACATAGTTAGCTATGCTCCCGGGGATGAGTTCCCTTGCCGCCGCGATGCAACTCGAATTATTTTGGGTATAACACATATTGCGTATAAATTTTCCGCTATATCAGCGATTACTCTTCTCAGCGTTATACACCGCATCATTATCCCAGATACCTTTTTCAACTTGCTGCTGAATCTCTGGGTAAGAGTTGATATTAAACGTTGGCAACTGCCCGGCTTTTCTCTGCATGTTATAGTCCTTAGCCAATTTCAGCGCTATACCAGACAACATAAGAATGGCAATTAAGTTAACAATAGCCATACAAGCCATTGATAAGTTAGCCATACTCCAAACCAGAGGCACTTCTGCCAATGTACCAAACATTACCATACCCAACGCAGCCAATCGCAGGATAAATAAGCCAGCAGTATGGTTACGTTCCAGGAATATCATATTGCTTTCAGCATAAGCGTAGTTAGCAATAATTGAGGTGAAGGCAAAGAAGAAAATAGCAATCGCAATGAATGTTGTTCCCCAATGCCCAACAGCCGATGACAATGCTCGCTGAGTCAACTCAATTCCGCTGATGGCCGTGATGTTTTCGTTGAGAACGCCAGAAGAGAGAATAATGACAGCCGTTGCACTACAGATAACGATGGTATCCATAAAGACACCCAACATCTGCACATAGCCCTGAGAAGCCGGATGTGGTGGATACGGAGAGGCTGAAGCCGCAGCATTTGGGGCGGAACCCATCCCGGCTTCATTCGAAAATAACCCACGCTGAACACCCTGAGTCATTGCCTGAGAAATGCCGTAGCCTAACGTTCCGGCAATCGCTTCCTGAAGACCAAAGGCGCTCTTGATGATTAATGCAAACACTTCAGGAATACGTTCAATATTGTGACCAACAACCCAAAATGCCAGGATTAAATAAGCCCCCGCCATAAACGGTACAACTAATTCCGCCACCCGTGCGATAGAGCGCATTCCGCCGAAAATAATGATGCCGCTGATAATAACCAACACAATACCGACATAAAGTGGTTTGACATCAAAGGCAACAGCAGCCGCTTTCGCAATTGAGTTTGCTTGAACAGCATTAAATACAAGACCAAACGCGATAATAAGGAAGAACGAAAATAGCACCCCCATCCATCGCTTCTTCAGCCCTTTCTCCATATAGTAGGCAGGACCACCGCGATAATTTCCCTGATCGTCTTTCGTCTTGTACAACTGGGCAAGCGTGCTTTCCACAAAGGAAGTTGCCATACCAATAAATGCCACTACCCACATCCAGAAAATAGCCCCTGGCCCACCCGCAGTAATTGCAATGGCGACCCCGGCTAAGTTACCGGTTCCTACACGAGCAGCAAGACTGGTACATAAAGCCTGAAAAGATGAAATACCAGAAGCATCTGATTTATTACTATTTTTCAGAACTGAAAACATGTGACCAAAATGACGAAGCTGTATAAGACCAGAACGCAGTGTGAAGTAGAGGCCAACCCCAAGGAGCAAGTATATTAGTACGTAGTCCCAAAGAATGTTGTTAATGAAGTTAATTGGATCCGTCAAGATATTTTCCCCTTACTAATTAGCAAACATTAGCTGACCATAATGCAGTATCCGGCGAAATTTTGTTGTGCTTAATTTCCTTTATTAATTAACAAGTAACACAATTCTGTATACAAAAAAACACAGAGATACCAGCCAGTAAAAACGAAAAGAATGTAACACAATATCTATTTCAATGGGTAACTTTTAATGAATTTTTTACATTTACTTTAGCGTTATTGAACATTTATTTTTCTGCTCATCAAGGTATCTTTTCCCATTTCAAGCCTGTTGAACTCATTTTTCGGGCAATAGACATGAGGGTTATTTCTTTCTTATATATAAGCAAACAACATTGATTGGTTAACCGTTTCACCTAAAATACGAAACATTTGCACAACAAATGCGCAACCAATATAAAACAACGCTCACACAATAACCATGAAAAATGTATGTGTTAATAAAAAGTTCTGGATATCATATCGTATGAAATGCACCGGATAAATTGAGACGGTTACTCAACGTGATACCACCCATATAGCAATAACCCAATTCATTAAAACCAACTAAATAATTACAAAATTTAATGTTGAAATTTCTAATATTTTCGAAAACATATAGCAATATTTTTCTTCAAGTGAGATTATTAAATTTTAATACAGTGATAGTTGGAAAAAGCCACCATCTCATATTAAAATTTTCAGTTGTTATTTTTACAGCAGGAAACAACAATAACAAGTTAATAAAATGTTAACATTCCACTATCTGGCCATCAGATAATCTGCAAGTGAGGTTATAATTGATGTTAGAGCGCAAAAGAAAAAACCCTGCGGACAACCTATTGCCCAAGCGGGTTTATAGAGGAAAATCAAAGTACGAATATCATCCAGCAACAGGAGGTTCAATCTCCATCTGCTGTTTAAGTTCACCCGTCTCCGTTGTTTGGAAAGAGTACAATAAGATTGTCGAAAAAATAGAAAAAAACAGCACGTAGAGCTTAATATATGTTGAAGTTAATAAAGAAACGGGGGTCGTTACTCCCGTTGAACCTGATAACATAAGATCATTAGAATAAAATTCAGAAACACATCAAAAACAATCTGTACTACAAAATATTTTTCTATTCTCTATCGTAAAGAATAGCATTCTAAAAACCCCCGCAAAAAATAAGCGACTCTTATATTTTATTTTCAATAAGTAAGCATTATAACGTCGATAGCAAATAGATTTTTAACTACCCCTTCCATTCAGCATAGGGTCTTTGAAAATTCGTGCTACTCTATAAATCTCATCCCGTGAGTATGTTGAACAAAAGAGTAAACAATGGAGTATTGCTTATGTGTATAAGTAAGAACCTGAAAAATATTGTTATTCCTGCCCTAATCACCCTATTTTTATCAGCGCCCGTCATTGCAAAAGATGGCGCATTGATTAACTTACCTGATAAACGATTTGCCGTACTATCAGTCGGTGATCTGGAAAGTGAATCAATTGGCAGCTATTCCATCGCTGTTTTCAAGGATAAAGATCTCTTAGAATTTGAAACTGGTGCCGTTTTTTCTCGCGACGGTTCCGTGTTTGATGATAACAATAAACCAAGGATTACATTTGCAGACATTAACAATGATGGTTCCAAAGAATTAATTGTCACCAAACTCTCGGTAGGATCGGGAAACTATCTTGAGGTTGATGCACTCAAAGTCACTGATAAAAACGTTAAACTTCTTACCCGCATCAATATAAACGGTAAGAATGATCCCATTAAGGTACTACGTACACTATGTAAAAGAGGTCAGTGTGTAGAGCAGAAACACCAATAGGCACAGCTTCAGGAAATCCGATTTTCTCCAGGGAATCGGCACAAAAAAGCAATAGTGTACTATTGTTAATGTTGTCACTACTATCATGATATAGTCGAACAAGAGGAATTTATGAAACGTCTTTTACTGCCACTTTTCCTTGCCCCACTCTTCTCTTATGCCGCACAGGCAAATGTGGATAAAACAGTGGAAACCTATTGTGATTTGTTTGGGGAAGCCTCTGTAGCTGCATTCAAAACCAGTGATTCTCCCGATACAATAGCTCAAAAAACTTTCAGTGAATTAAGCAATAAGGGATTTGATCTTAAAGAAATCCATAGCAACAAGGATGAATTTATTGCATCTATCAAACAAACCGTCACAGAAATCAGAAAGAATAAACAAGCATTCCCAAGTCACCATCACTTTGATGAATCATTGGATAAATCCGTCCACGCCTGCAAAGTGCAAACAAAACATATCCTCTCTCAACGTGTTAAATAAACCTCCTATAGAGCGACCATCTCACGTCGTCGCTCTATTTCATTAATATCTATATCCAGCATCCTTCAAATTGCAGCTTTGTTGGCTGTACTGCATCTTGAAATCCATTGGGATAGAGACATGTCACCGCTGTGGAATAAATTTCATTCCTATAAAAGTACGCACTGCATTTCCCCTTTCAACCTGATGGTGAAATAAACGCCGGTCTGCCTTGCCCTGCGCCTGATGCATATTTTGGTGTTGTTGGAGCCGATGTCCCAACAACGAGCGGGCAAGTCGACGATTAGCATGTTGGCTGCGTTCAGACTGTACTTTAATGCTGATGCCACTGGCAATATGCACTACCCGCACCGCTGATTCTGTTTTATTAACATGCTGACCACCAGGACCAGACGCTTTCAAGGTTTCAAACCGGATCTCGCTTTCCATCACTTCCTGCATCGGTTCAAACTGTGTCACACCAATAAACCAGTTTTTACGGCCTGCGCCTTTTCGCCAAGGGCTTTCACAAATCCATTTAATCGTACCGTTCCAATGCGTAAATAATTGTTGTTCATTGCTTCCATAAATGGCAACGAGCACTGAGCGCAATGTACCGATACGCAGCCCTATTTCTTCCTCTAAAATATCCGTTCTCACGTTAAGTTCTTCTGCTTCCTTAATCAATCGCGCCAACGCTTTTCTGACAGCCAACATACATTCAGCCGGCCCTTGAGCTGAGGAAATCTGCAACAATATCATTCGCTTCCTCCCCGTGTTTTATATGTCAGAACAGGTTTAAGCCGCGCAATCAACTTCACTAATCCAGCCTGTAACATAGCATCCATCACACCACTGATCGGTTTATAGGCTTCTGGTGCTTCCTGAAAAATTAGCTGCTTATCCAGACAAATGACTCGGCTACCCAACGCAGTACGAGAAAGCTGTACAGCATTGTAGCGCCCACTCAGGCGCTCCTTACACTCGCCACGCATCCATTTCCGCCCTGCGCCATGAGCAAGAGAGAATAGACTGCGTTCACTGACCAAGGGTTGCACCAAATAGCTGTAATCACCACGAGACCCTGGAATAATGACCGGTCCCTGATCTGCGGGTGTTGCCCCCTTACGGTGCAACCAGCCATCAATACCATCAACAGTACATGGCGTAAGTAAGTTATGTGAGACATCAAGCAGACGCTCTCCACGGGTTCGCCAGCGTTTTAGCATTCTTTCAGCAATGAGTTGACGATTAAAGCAGGCATAATCCAACGCTTGTTGATGCTGCTCAAGATAATTCTGGGCCGATGAACTTGATGTTATCAATCCATCATGACCATGCTGACGAACATGTTGTTCAAGGATCATTTGCCCCATACCGCGTGAACCACTGTGTACCAATAGCAGAAGCTGCTGTTTACTTAAGTGCCACGTTTCAAGCAGTTCCGGTTGATAAATTTCATCCAATTGCTGCAACTCAGCAAAATGGTTTCCACCGCCAATCGTTCCCGGTGAATGACAAAAATGTTCAGGTATATTGTCGGGTAACGCTTCTTTTTCCAGAGGCGTGTCAATAGAGCCAAGCCGTTTTTCCAACTTATCCAACGACCATTTATTCAGGGTCAGGTCTGTCCGCCACAACGCCATGCCACAACCGATATCGTTACCGATAAGCGCAGGATAGAAACGCGACTGTGAGAAAAATGCAGCACCAACTGGATATCCTCTGCCAGGATGGAGATCAGGTAAACCGACAACGCGAACCATATCAGGAAGTTGTGCTGTGGTTTCAAGTTGCTGGATAGCCTTACCTTCCAGCCAAGTATTTTCTGTTACGATAAGCTGTACGTTCGGTACAGCCAAATGCAAAGTATTGCCCATAGATCAGCCTTATGATCAATGAAAAAATAAGGGTGTGGTCAGGCCTTCCTAGCCAAGCAATACTGAAAAATTTAATGTAGTAATTAGCTATGGGCTGGCCTGAAAAGAGTGATTGTTATTGTCATCATGATAAATTCCTCCTTTGCAGTCGTTAATGTGGGGGTTAGTGAATAGCTGCATTTTGCAGACGCGGCATCATACTCCAAGTGATATAAAGATTGCCAGTATTTTTAAAAAACACTCCTAACAAAAATTAATCACCTCTGATTTTAATTTCATATTGAAATCAATTGAGGGATTTTCCTACTCTTCATGTTTTAAATTTCTACCCTGCTGGATATTCAAGGACATAAAAATCATAAGGCATATAAAATCAAATAAATTTAACCTTACAACAATCAGGCTAAATAGAAGAATGGGGTTCGAACTTTAATGGTAATGCTATACCAAACATCAAAAACAACAAAAGGACTAAAAAAGTATTGGCTAACACAGATGAACGATATTTAAGTGGTTGATTTTCCTTACTTTCTTGATTATATTGTGGTTTTCCTAATAAAAATTTATTATCTTCAATTTCAGAAAGTATCACTTTCGCCTGTTCTACATCTGAGTCATGGACAAGAAGTTTAACTCCACCAAATGCTTGTGAATACATATAGTTATTCCAGACAATATTTTCATCTATCACTACAGCATAAATATCTTCTGATAACATTCTTCCCATGACAATGCGGGCATCTATCGGTGATATAAAATTTGCCAATAATTGCATATTTCCTCTTTGAAGATAACGATTCCACATAAGCACACCATGATTAGATTATTTATTAACCAGTATAACCTATTATTACACACTTCTTCCAGTTTTTTCCATCGATTGGCGATTTTGATAAGTGTCCGCATGTTAAATTTAATCGAGTTCAAATGACAATTTTATTGACCACATATATTGCGGTCATATTTTTAAAAGAAGTGCTCTACAAATTTTAAATATTATTTAGGAAGTAAGGAAATATATTATATCGTTAGGAAAGGTTTTAATAAGGCACACCCTAAACATAAGTGTGCCTTCGCTCAATCACTAAATTTTTCCCATTTTCTGTAATGTTTTGAGCATTTCTATATCTATTCTGTTCAGTTCTCTCATTCTGTTTAAATCATGCGACCAAGCAGTAGAATTGCGAAAATTTGAGATTCGTTCTTTTACCGATATTTCAATTGCATGGCATTTATCCATATCAATAACATTTTCTCTGGATTTTATTTCATCTAAAATTCTGAGAGTCGTATTGCCGTTATCTGAGTTTTCACCGAGAGCCGAGCATAATTTATTATCGCTGAGTGAGGCTAAATTATCTGTTGGTATTTGGTTAAACATGCAACCAGACATAGTCATTGTAGATAATAATAGTAATTTTTTTAGCATTTAATTCTTAAGTTCATGGAAACGGGGCAGCAGTATATATACATGAACAGATGAGGTAAATAAGATAACGGGAACCATTAAGTCCCCGTTATCTATTCAGTTACGCAATCAATTACATGTGAGAGATCATTGCGTCACCGAATTCGCTACATTTCAGCAGCTTAGCGTCGTCCATCAGGCGCTCGAAATCGTAAGTGACGGTCTTGGCAGCAATCGCACCTTCCATTCCCTTAACGATTAGGTCGGCAGCTTCGAACCATCCCATATGGCGCAACATCATCTCAGCAGAGAGGATAACAGAACCTGGGTTGACTTTATCCTGACCTGCGTATTTAGGCGCAGTACCGTGTGTTGCCTCGAACAGTGCACATTCGTCACCAATGTTTGCACCTGGCGCAATACCGATGCCACCAACTTGCGCAGCCAGTGCATCAGAAATGTAGTCACCATTCAGGTTCATGCAGGCGATAACATCGTATTCCGCTGGACGCAATAGGATCTGTTGCAGGAAAGCATCTGCAATCACATCCTTGATGATAATGTCGTTGCCGTTCTTAGGATTTTTGATCTTAACCCAAGGGCCACCATCCAGCAGTTCTCCACCGAACTCAGTGCGAGCCAGTTCATAGCCCCAGTCTTTAAAGGCACCTTCAGTGAATTTCATGATGTTGCCTTTATGAACCAACGTCACGGACTCACGGTCATTATCAATAGCGTATTCAATCGCTGCGCGTACCAAACGTTTGGTGCCCTCTTCTGAACAAGGTTTCACGCCGATACCACATTGTTGAGGGAAACGGATTTTGCTGACGCCCATTTCATCCTGGAGGAATTTGATGACTTTGTCCGCTTCCGCTGAACCCGCTTTCCATTCAATACCTGCATAGATATCTTCAGCATTTTCGCGGAAAATGACCATATCAGTCAGTTCAGGCTGTTTAACAGGGCTTGGCGTACCTTGATAATAACGAACCGGACGCAGGCAAACGTACAGATCCAATTGCTGGCGCAATGCGACGTTCAACGAACGGATGCCGCCACCGACTGGTGTTGTCAGCGGGCCTTTGATCGCCACGCGGTATTCACGGATCAGGTCCAGGGTTTCATCTGGCAGCCAGACATCTTTACCATAAATATGGGTGGATTTTTCACCCGTATAGATTTCCATCCAAGAAATTTTGCGCTCATTGCTATAAGCCTTCTGAACCGCAGCATCAACAACTTTCAGCATGACCGGCGTAACATCAACACCAATGCCATCCCCTTCGATATAAGGGATTACAGGGTTATTCGGAACATTTAATTTACCTTTGGCATCAATAGTAATCTTTTTACCTTCCGCCGGAACAACTACTTTGCTTTCCATTAACCTCTCCTTTCAACTAAGCGCAATGCCTTGTTAATTTTTTGTAAGGGACGTGTCAATACTACTTGAATATTCTGCAAACGCCAATGGTCACAGATTTAAGGTATAATACGTACCCTTATTTTTCACCATGGCTTATCATGACAAATTTACCTTTTAAAAAACGCCAACTTAACCGATTCAGCCAAAGAAAAAATAACAATGCCATAAAAAAATTAACGGGTCCTCGTCGGGTATTAATCTTTAACAAACCTTATGATGTCCTTCCCCAATTCACCGATGAGATGGGAAGAACCACGTTAAAAGATTTTATTCCGTTGACTGATGTGTATGCCGCAGGTCGTTTGGATCGCGATAGCGAAGGATTACTCGTGTTGACCAATGACGGTAAATTGCAAGCCAGGCTGACCCAACCCCATCAAAAAACCGCGAAAGTTTATTATGTTCAGGTAGAGGGCATTCCTGATGACGCCGCCTTGAATAAGCTGCGCAACGGCATCACATTGAAAGATGGGCCGACCCTGCCTGCTGGCGCAGAGTTAGTGGAAGAACCGGAATGGCTCTGGGAACGGACACCTCCGATTCGGGAAAGAAAAAGTATTCCTGTAAGCTGGCTGAAAATAACGCTATATGAGGGCCGTAACCGTCAAGTCCGCAGAATGACGGCCCATGTGGGTTTTCCTACGCTGCGCCTAATCCGTTTCAGTATGGGTTCAATACAATTAGGCTCATTATCCCCCGGAGAATGGAGCGAAATTAATTTTGTTTAGTCCACACATCACTGTTGCTTGTCTTGTCCATGCAGAAAATAAATTTTTGGTTGTTGAAGAGCTGATCAATGGCAAATTTCTCTGGAACCAGCCTGCGGGTCATCTTGAAGCGGACGAAACGTTACAAGAAGCCGCAGAGCGGGAGTTATGGGAAGAAACCGGTATTCGTTCTCAAATACAGGCATTTTTAAAGCTATATCAATGGGTGGCTCCCGATGGAACGCCCTTTATCCGTTTTCTGTTCTTAGTTGAACTGGAAAAAATCATGGCTACCCATCCACAAGATAGGGATATCCATTGCTGCCACTGGTTAAGTGCAGAAGAAATCCTTAACAGTTCACAACTGCGTTCACCGCTGGTCGCTGAAAGTATTCGCTGTTATTTAGAAAAAAAGTCTTATCCTCTATCGATACTGGGCAGTTATGGCACACCTTTTGAAAAGGGTGGCATAAATAAAAAAATCGATAAATAAAAAAATCCAATAGAAAGAACGTGAGACGTTTGATGCACCTTAACTGCCAACGTGCTAAAGTATCGCGTTTGTTTTTTTCCGCAGTGAGATATATCCATGTCAGATAACAGCCAGAAAAAAGTCATTGTCGGAATGTCCGGCGGTGTTGATTCATCCGTTTCCGCCTACCTTCTGCAACAGCAGGGCTACCAGGTAGCTGGCCTGTTCATGAAAAACTGGGAAGAAGACGATGGTGAAGAGTATTGCTCAGCCGCGGACGATCTTGCTGATGCACAAGCCGTTTGTGACAAACTGGGCATTGAGCTGCATACCATCAATTTTGCGGCCGAATATTGGGACAATGTATTCGAACATTTTCTTGCCGAATATAAAGCCGGCAGAACCCCAAACCCGGACATTCTTTGCAATAAAGAAATTAAATTCAAGGCATTTTTGGAGTTTGCCGCTGAGGATTTAGGGGCTGACTACATTGCAACCGGGCACTATGTCCGCCGTCGGGATGTAAACGGTCTCAGCCAATTGCTTCGTGGTCTGGATGGCAATAAAGATCAAAGTTATTTCTTGTATACCTTAAGCCACCAGCAAGTTGCCAAGAGCCTGTTTCCCGTTGGCGAACTGGAAAAACCAGAAGTACGCCGCATCGCCGAAGAGCTTAGTTTGATCACCGCAAAGAAAAAAGATTCGACGGGTATCTGCTTTATTGGCGAACGCAAATTCCGTGATTTTCTGGGGCGCTATTTACCTGCCCAACCCGGCCCAATCATGACAGTGGATGGACAGACTATCGGCCAGCATACTGGCTTGATGTACCATACACTGGGTCAACGTAAGGGCTTGGGGATCGGTGGAACTAAAAATGGCAAGGAAGATCCATGGTATGTTGTTGATAAAGACGTTGAAAAAAATATCCTGATTGTCGCCCAGGGTCATGATCATCCTCGCCTGATGTCTGTCGGTTTGATTGCACAACAACTTCATTGGGTTGATCGCCAGCCGTTGAAAACAGAAATTCGTTGCGTGGTAAAAACGCGCTACCGTCAGCACGATATCCCCTGCACTGTCGTTCCCCTAAGCGAAGATAAAATTGAAGTTCGTTTTGATAGCCCTGTTGCCGCTGTCACCCCCGGTCAATCAGCCGTGTTTTATCAAGGTGAAGTCTGTCTCGGTGGTGGTGTGATCGAACAACGTATACAGGAGTAATTGTGGCTAAAAATTATTATGACATTACACTGGCACTGGCAGGTATCTGCCAGTCAGGTCGTCTGGTACAAGAGCTTGCCCATAAAGGCCAGTGTGATAATGATGCTTTTGAAATAATGCTCAACAGTATCTTGAATATGGACCCGGCATCCACTTTGGATGTTTTTGGCAACGATGCCTGTAACCTTCGCATTGGCCTTGATGCCATGCTGGGTATGTTCAACGGCTCACACAGTGGTGTTTCTGCTGATCTGACCCGCTATATGCTGGGTCTGATAGCCTTGGAGCGCCATCTGAAAAAAAACCAGTCTGCCGCCAATGAACTGGCAAATCGCATTAACCAGTTAGAGCGCCAACAAGCCTATTTTGAACCCATGTCGGAAGGGATGCTCAATGCCCTTGCCGGAATTTACATCGACGTTATCAGTCCATTGGGGCCTCGCATTCAAGTTACCGGCTCACCTGATGTATTACGTAATACATTGATTCAGGCGAAAGTCAGAGCGGTTTTACTGGCAGGTATCCGCAGTGCGGTTTTATGGCAACAAGTTGGCGGCAGCCGCCTGCAAATCATGTTTTCTCGTCAGCGCCTGATCCGACAGGCAAAAGACATTCTTTCTCGTTGTTAAACCAACGTTATTAAGCATAAATCGTTAAACACAAATTGTTAAACACAAATCGTTAAATAAAATCCGGGAGTTGCTACCAATGGAATTATCCTCACTGACCGCTGTTTCTCCAATTGATGGCCGTTACGGCGATAAAGTCAGCGCACTGCGCGCTATTTTTAGTGAGTTCGGCTTACTGAAATTTCGTGTGCAGGTCGAAGTACGTTGGCTGCAAAAACTGGCCGCTACAGCAGAAATCAAAGAAGTTCCGGCTTTTGACGCAGACGCAAACGCTTACCTAGATGAAATTATTGCAAACTTCAATGAACAGGACGCATTGCGCATCAAAGAAATTGAGCGTACAACCAACCATGATGTGAAAGCGGTTGAATATTTTCTGAAAGAAAAGGTCGCCCACGTCCCTGCCTTGCATCAAGTAGCAGAATTTATTCACTTTGCCTGCACATCAGAAGATATCAATAACCTGTCACATGCACTGATGCTCAAAACCGCCCGTGAGGAAGTTTTATTACCTCAATGGCGCCAGTTGATCGACATCATCACACGTATGGCACATGATTATCGCGATCTTCCCCTGCTGTCACGTACCCACGGGCAACCTGCCACACCCTCAACCGTTGGCAAGGAATTGGCTAATGTGGCTTATCGTATGGAGCGCCAGTTCCGCCAGCTCAGTCAAGTAGACATTCTGGGTAAAATCAACGGAGCCGTCGGTAACTATAATGCGCACCTGTCAGCCTATCCACAAGTTGACTGGCCTCAATTCAGCGAATCCTTTGTGACTTCTCTGGGCATTCAGTGGAACCCGTATACCACTCAGATTGAACCTCATGATTACATTGCAGAACTGTTTGATTGTGTAGCCCGTTTCAATACTATCCTGCTGGATTTTGATCGCGATATCTGGGGTTACATCGCTCTGAATCATTTCAAACAAAAAACCATTGCCGGGGAAATTGGCTCTTCCACTATGCCACATAAAGTCAATCCGATTGATTTCGAAAACTCAGAAGGAAATCTGGGATTGGCAAACGCCGTTCTGGGGCATCTTGCCAGTAAACTTCCTGTTTCTCGCTGGCAGCGTGACTTAACGGATTCAACCGTACTGCGCAATCTGGGTGTAGGTCTGGGATATGCACTGATTGCTTATCAATCCACCATGAAAGGGTTAAGCAAGTTAGAAGTTAATGAACCGCACCTACTGGATGAATTGGATCACAACTGGGAAGTACTGGCAGAGCCTATTCAAACCGTCATGCGACGTTATGGGATTGAAAAACCATATGAAAAATTGAAAGAATTGACTCGCGGCAAACGGGTTGACGCGGAAGGAATGAAAACGTTCATTGAGGGTCTTGAACTTCCTGAAGCGGAAAAAGAGCGTCTCAAAGCAATGACCCCAGCAAACTACCTGGGTTATGCAACTTCACTGGTTGACAAGTTAAAATAAAATTTATTCATGTAAATGGGCGGAATTTATCCCGCCCATCTTCAATACATATCATCCAAATCGGCTTGCAACTCATTTAAGTTGACTTGCAACTGCCGCCCGGTAATTTTTCTGATTGATTGAACTTCCTGCCCCAAACTTCCTGCCCCAATTGCTTATAAACCTTATAAATTCAGTATTAAGACAGCTCTGAGCCAAAATAGTTCCCTATTGGGAATTGTGGCTGAAGTACCGTTAGTCACTGAGTTTAAGAGGTGAATAAAAACCGCAGAACAGTGAGTTAAAAATCGTGAATCACTAGCCAATGTACGATCTAACCTTATATAATCTATAAATAGATTGTAAATTTATTTGTTATTCCTATCTAAATATTTGTTTTTAAATGATTCACTCATTAACATACCAATAAAGGCTAAATAGTTACTATACTTAGGTTACTCATAAAAACACATCCATAATTTTATTTAATCTTTATTGACGAAATTGACTACTTAGCTATTTTAAATTTATTTAGTAAACGTTACTGATTAGCATAAGGAATCATTATGCGTATATTGATTGTTGAAGATAACGCATTACTTCGTCATCATTTAACCGTACAACTGCGGGATATTGGGCATCAAGTCGATGCTGCGGAGAATGCCAAAGAAGCTGATTATTACCTTAAAGAGAGCCATCCAGATATTGCTATCGTTGATCTGGGCCTACCGGGTGAAGATGGGCTTAGTATGTTACGCCGTTGGCGTAGTGAGCAGATTAATTTGCCCATTCTTGTCCTCACGGCCCGGGATAGCTGGCAAGAAAAAGCGACTGTATTAAACGCAGGAGCAGATGATTATGTTACCAAGCCTTTTCATCTGGAAGAAATCAACGCCCGGATACAAGCATTAATGCGGCGCAATAGCGGATTGGCGTCACAATTAGTTGAAATTTCACCTTTTTTAATTGATCTTTCACGAAAAGAATTTTCTGTCAATAGCCACAACATTAAGTTGACCGCTTTCGAATATACAATTATCGAAACCCTAATGCGCAATAATGGCAAGGTTGTCAGTAAAGAATCGTTGATGCGTCAGTTGTATCCCGATGCTGAATTACGCGAGAGTCATACCATTGATGTATTAATGGGGCGATTGAGGAAAAAAATATTGAGTGAATGGCCCAAAGAGGTGATAGTCACTGTCCGTGGTCAAGGATACCGTTTCGATGTGAAGACCCCATAATGTTTAAGTTCCCTGAAAAACATCTTTCGTTGAGAACCCGGTTCCTCATAGCAACGGCGGCGATTATCTTCGCCCTGACGCTATCATATGGAATTGTGGCTATTGTAGGGTACTTAGTGAGTTTTGATAAAACAAACTATTCTATACTCAGGAGCCAAAGTAACTTATTTTTTACCCTTGCTAAATGGGATAACAACAAGCTGGAGATCCTGGTTCCAAAAAACTTTTCCATGAATCCCCGCTCATTAGCTCTGATTTATGACAATAAGGGAAATATGCTCTGGCGTCAGAATAATGTGCCTGAATTGGAAAAAATGCTCGACCCCCGCTGGTTGAAAAAAGAAGGTTTATATGAATTAGAGACCTATTTCAAAGAGAAAGGAAATTTTTTTTATAATCAAACAGAAATTTCAGATCCAGGCAATACCAACAAGGCAGTCGACGATAATAATGTGTTATTAACGTATTCGGTTGCGGTTAATATTTATCCCGCAACTGACAGACTGCCTGCAATGACCATTGTCATCATTGATACCATTCCACAGGATGTGCAAGAATCGGCGAAGGTCTGGGAATGGTTTGGCTATGTATTAATAGCCAACCTACTTCTTGTCATTCCCCTCATTTGGCTTGCTGCTGATTGGAGCCTGCGCCCTATTAAATCGCTCATTACGCAGATAAGCTCTTTAGAGAATGGAGAACGGGAAAAACTTGATGAGAATCCCCCCACAGAATTAAAAACCTTGGTCAGAAACTTAAATACCTTATTAAGCAATGAGCGTAAACGTTATGCGAAATACCATACAACGCTTTCTGATTTAACGCATAGCCTAAAAACACCGTTGGCGGTGCTGCAATCCACTCTACGCTCTCTGCGTCCCCCGCAAAAGATGACCATTAAACAAGCTGAACCTATCATGCTTGAACAAATTGATCGCATATCCCAGCAAATTGGCTACTATCTGCATCGAGCCAATATGCACAACGACCATACCCTGCTGCTTAGGCAAATTTCTTCCGTTCCAACGTTGCTGGATAGTCTGATCAGTGCCCTGACAAAGGTATATCAACATAAAGGTATCCATATTACGCTGGATGTCTCCCCTGAAGTCACATGGTTAGGTGAAAAGAATGACTTTCTGGAAGTGATGGGGAATATTCTGGATAACGCCTGTAAATATTGTCTGGAGTTTGTCAAGGTGACGGCCACAACGGGGGAAAATTCTGTCACCATCATTGTCGATGATGATGGCCCCGGAGTGCCGCCAGACAAACGTGAAATGATTTTTCAACGTGGCTTGCGGGCCGATACATTGCGGGTAGGCCAAGGATTGGGTCTATCGATAGCGACTGAAATTGTCGAGCAATATTCAGGTAATATCAGCATCAAGGATAGCCCACTGGGTGGAGCCAGGGTGAGCGTGGTATTTCGGGTGCAACAAATCAACGGTGCTGATGACTAGAAAATTGCCAGAATCCATCGCGAAATATTTCAACCAAATCTGATATCGTCGTTAACAATTCGTTATAATGGGGTGAAATTCACTTCTCACTTCAGGATGTCACCATGGATTATCAGCTAAATCTGGACTGGCAGGCGTTTTTGCAAAACCATTGGCAAAAACGACCATTGCTGATTAAACAGGGTTTCCATCAGTTTACTGATCCGCTTTCTCCCGATGAACTGGCAGGATTGGCGATGGAAAATGAAATTGATAGCCGTTTGGTCAGCCAGAAAAATGGGCGTTGGGAAGTTTCTCATGGGCCATTTGGATCCTACGACCATTTAGGCGAAAAAGACTGGTCATTACTGGTACAGGCCGTTAATCATTGGCACCACCCTTCCTCTGCATTGATGAAACCATTTCGTGTGCTATCTGATTGGCGCATGGATGACTTGATGATCTCCTTCTCCGTACCCGGTGGTGGTGTTGGCCCTCATCTTGATCAATATGATGTTTTTATCATTCAGGGAAAAGGCCGTCGGCGCTGGCGTGTCGGCGACAAAATACCAATGAAACAACATTGCCCTCATCCTGATTTATTACAGGTTGATCCCTTTGAGGCAATTATTGACGAAGAAATGCAACCGGGCGATGTCCTGTATATTCCCCCCGGTTTCCCACATGAAGGCTATGCTATTGAAGATTCGCTGAATTATTCAGTGGGATTCCGGGCGCCCAATGCCCGTGAATTATTCAGTGGATTTGCTGATTATATTTTGGCAAATGAATTAGGCAGCCATCGCTACAGTGATCCTGACCTCAAATCCCGTGATAATCCCGCCTTGATCCAGACCAATGAACTGGAGTCACTGCGTTCGATGATGCGTGAATTGTTGGAACAGCCTGAAACTTTCCAAAGTTGGTTTGGCGAATTTATCTCACAATCACGCCATGAGCTGGATCTTGCACCGCCTGAACCGCCTTATGAAAGTGACGAGATTTATGAATTACTGAAACAGGGTGAAGGGCTCAATCGATTGAGTGGGTTGCGTGTCCTGCGTGTCGGTGATCAATGTTTCGTCAATGGGGAATTGATGGAAACGTCTCATCTGCATGCTGCTGACGCGCTTTGCCAATATGATAAAGTCGATGCTGAACTTCTGGCTGATGCTATCGACGATGTTCAATTTATCAGCCTGCTTACCGCGTTGGTCAATAGCGGCTATTGGTATTTTAATGATTAATTAATCTGAGCCTTGTGTAAGCCGTCACTCAATCATCTGCCTCCGAACAGGAAAGATTCAGTGACGGTTTCATAACGAAAGTCACGGATGTGTCATTCAGTCGTTGTATGGCGAAATATTTTAGGAGAACACATCATGACGAGAAGAAATATTCCGTTATTGTTGTTCGTTTCTCTGGCGGCTACCAGCCCCGCGTCAGGCAATCCGATTAACAGCGCGACCGACCGGACGTTCTCGTGCGGAACCCGGAACGCCATATCAACCGTCGCCAACGGGAATGCCGCACCAGCAGTCGTACCCGGCCTGCATGTCTGGACAGGCGGAGCCGGTTCATTCCAAATAGTCCCCACGAGCCGGATCGTCGTCGAGCAAGCCAATATGGCCGTGTTGCAGCCAGTGGCGAAGCGGTTACAGCTCGACTTGCAGGAAATCACCGGCATCAGCGCTTCCATCGTAGCGGACTCGACCGTGCAACCCGGCGACATTGCGCTCAGCCTGACCCCCTGCAACCCTGCCATCGCAAAACAGATCGGCAATGAAGGCTATACGTTGTCCGCCCGGGATAACGTGATCCTGCGAGCCAACCTGACACAGGGGATCGGCAACAACACCAACGGCCTTTTCTATGGCACCCGAACGTTGCTCCAGATGCTGGAGCTGGACGGTCAGGCCAAGGGGCAACACAAATCGATCCCTCAGGGAGACGCCATCGACATCCCGCTCTACGCGGAGCGCGCGGTTCTGATCGACGTTGGCAGGGGATTTGTAAAAAAAGAATCCCTGAAGGCTTATATGAAATTCATGGGCTGGTATAAGCTCAACAGGCTGCACCTCGCACTGACCGGCGACCTGCTGAATCGTACCCCCGGACCGAATACCGTCGCCAATGCGAACTTTCGGCTCTTCGATTCAACCTTCAAAGATCCGCCACTGTCAACGGACGGGCTGTATTACTCAAGGGCGGACTGGGACGAGCTTGAGGATGTGGCAGCGGCATACGGCATTTCGATTGTCCCGGAAATCAATGTCCCCGCCCATTCCCAATCAATGGCGCGTGCCATCGATCCCAAGAGCACGAGCGAAAGCCTCGATTTGTCGGATCCGGATACCCTTCCTTATGTAAAGCGCGTATGGGATCAGTTTCTTCCGTGGTTCCGCTCGAACAGGGTGCATATTGGCGGCGATGAGGGCGACAATTCGGTTACGACTCAGACGTTCCTGAACAACGTCGCGACCTATCTTCAGGGCAAGGGCAAGACTGTCCAGATGTGGCAGGACTCGGTCAGCGGAAACTCGAATTACCACGCAAACATTGTGATACAAAACTGGCGGACCTCTGGCCCGCTCCCGTGGAGCTCGCCCCAGTTCGCTTGGATCAATTCGAGTGGGTCGTTCTACGTCAACCCAAATAATGGGGCGCCGTATGAAGAATCGCAGGGTTTTGCCGGCGACAGCTTCTATGCAAATGACAGCGCGCTGGGAATTTCCCATCCCGGTGGCGAAACCTGGGATTGGTTCGGTAACGTAGCGAGGCTTCAGGGATCAAACGGCTATGCACCGATTGGCGGGCAGATCTCACTCTGGAATGACCTGCTGTTCCACCATCCGTACACGTTCGAGGAGTTATCGCACTATCTTTTCTCGGATGCCATCCCTGCGGCGGGTCAGATTTGGTGGAACGGCCAGAAGAAGGATGCATCCGGCAATCTGGTGCCATATTCGACTTTGAGAGCGAGCGTGGCGCTATTCCAATTCGGTCCGGGTACTGACCAAGTACCGATGTTCGCACAATATCCTCTGTCGGGCACACTGCCGAAGTTCACCAACCCGCCCGTCTACAGCATCACACCCGCCTATCCCGCGCAAAAGGGCGTGTTAACCGGACTGGCGACGAAGTACGACTGCAAGAGTTGTGGCGCAGGAGAAGTCGGCGGTCTGGGCACTTACAATAACGGCAGTGGAACCGTAACCATTAAGGTTCCGGTGGCGATCACAGGCAGCTACCTGCTACCTGTCTACTACGTTTCCGGCAGCAATAACCCCTTCAACGGCCAGCTCACAATCAACAACGCCGCCCCCGTCACCATAACTTATCCTGCTACTGGTGGCAGTCTCGATCAGGTCGCGGAGATGGGAACATTCGTAACCCTACAGGCAGGCACCAATAGCATCAAATTCTCCAGCACGACTGCGATGGGCAATATAGCGGGGATTGGTACACCGATACGGCAGCCGTAGCGACGGCGGTCAGGGCCGTTCCCTTGTGGCCTTAGCCCCTATCACAAATCATTCTCATGACTTGCCGCCAATTCAGCAATCCGCATGATAACGCTAACTGCCTGCTCCATACCTTCCAACGAAATAAATTCGTGCTTACTGTGATAGTTATATCCACCTGTGAAAATATTGGGGCATGGCAACCCACGATAAGATAGCTGTGCTCCATCAGTACCGCCACGGATCGGTTGGATGATCGGCTCAATACCACAATCCAACATAGCCTGTTTAGCCAGTGCAATGACATGCGGATGTTTAATGATCTCACTGTGCATATTGTAATATTCATCATCCACCGTCAGTTCAATATAACAACCCGGATGTAGCCCTTTTCCGATTTTTTCGGCAATGGCAAGTAATGTTTTTTTGCGCTTTTCAAAATTCGCCCGGTCAAAATCCCGGATGAGATAGTGCATGTCAGCACGCTCTACCGTGCCTTTCATGCTTTCTAGGTGATAAAAACCTGCGCGATCGGCTGTATGCTCCGGTGTCTCTTCGGCAGGCAATTCATGGTGAATACGCATTGCCAAAGACAAGGCATTAACCATCACGCCTTTGGCACTGCCCGGATGAGACACATTACCCGCTATCTTGATGAACACGGATGCAGCATTAAAATTTTCAAACTCCAATTCCCCCACCCCGCCGCCATCAACGGTGTAGGCCCATGCCGCCCCAAAAGCCGCCACATCGAAATAATCGGCTCCTTTACCAATTTCTTCATCAGGGGTGAATGCAATCCGAATTTCGCCATGTGGAATATTGTTCTGCTGTAAACGCACCATTGCCGTGATGATTTCAGCGATGCCCGCCTTATCATCGGCGCCTAACAGGGTTTTTCCATCCGTCGTAATCAATGTTTTTCCCAGCAAATGATGCAATACCGGAAACATGACTGGCGACAACACCTCATCTCCCATTCCCAATGCGATATCACCGCCACGGTAATTTTCCAGAATCTGAGGATTAACCTGCTTGCCAGAAAAATCGGGTGAGGTATCAAGATGCGCGATAAAACCAATCACCGGCACAGGCCGGGTCATATTTGATGGTAATGTCGCCATCACGCATCCGTGCTCAGTTAAGGCTGTGTCGGAAAAACCGAGTTGGTTCAGTTCATCAAACAAGGCTCTGGCAAGTTGCCGTTGACCGTCACTGCTGGGAATGGTTTTAGCCGATGATTTTGATTGGGTATTAAATGCAACATAGTTAAAGAAACGCGCTAATAATCTATCCATCTTCTCCCCCTCATTCATGTGAATTTATTATGAAGAAGATGAACAGAATAAATATTGCGTCAAATCAGCTTTCATCTGCCTTCATCTGCTGAATTAAAGACCGGACATATTGCGTCACAATTTCACTGGCATGACCATAATGTTTTTCATCGAACAGGCTTTCAACCTGACTGGGTTCCAGGTTCAGTTCAACAGTCTGTGCCCCGGATAATTTTGCTTCATGCACAAAACCGGCTGCGGGGTAAACGTGGCCGGATGTGCCGATGGCAATAAAGATGTCGGCATCAGCCAGAGCAGAATAGATTTGCTCCATTCCCAAGGGCATTTCTCCAAACCACACCACATGGGGACGTAACGGAGATGGAAACTGGCAACAATGGCAGCGATCTTCCATCATGAGATGGGTCTTCCATTCAATCACCTGCCCTGATTGGCAACAACGCACTTTCAGCAATTCACCATGCATATGCAACACGCGCTGGCTCCCTGCGCGTTCATGCAGATTATCAATATTTTGCGTCACCAACAGAAAACGGTCGCCAAGTTCCTGCTCAAGTTCTGCCAAGGCATAATGCGCTGCATTAGGTTGAATTTTGGGTTGTTGGAGTTGCTCCCGACGTGCATTGTAAAAGGCTTGCACCAAATCGGGATCACGCTGGAAGCCTTCTGGTGTAGCAACATCTTCAACACGATGTTCTTCCCACAGGCCATCGGAAGAACGAAATGTTTGAATGCCTGACTCAGCAGAGATCCCTGCCCCCGTCAGCACCACCACATGGGGTTTTTCTATTTTATTAGCCAATCGAATATCCCTGTAAAAATTTTGTCTATGTCATCATTGCCGCTTTGTTGGCGGCATCTTGAAATCCATTGGGATATTACTGACCGCTCAAAATCCGCGCTGGATCAAGTTTACTGGCCCGACGAGCAGGATACCAACTCGCCAACAGGCTCAATACCAATGTCGTTATCAAAACATAAACAACATCAACGATATGTAACTCTGACGGCAAAAAATCAATAAAATAGATATCTCCTGACAAGAATGGGTGCCCAAGCAGCGTTTCCAATCCCTTAATGATTGCCGTCAAATTTAATGAGGTGAAAATTCCAACCACCACGCCGATAAGGCTGCCAATCATACCCGCCAATAATCCATACCACAAAAAGATCGCCCTGATATGACTGTCTTTGGCTCCCAATGTGCGCAGGATCGCGATATCACTGCTTTTATCTTTCACGGCCATTACCAGCGTTGAAATAATATTAAAGCAAGCGACACCGATCACCAGAACCATAGCCAGATACATAATGCCACGTATCATCTGAATATCGTTGTACATATAGCCGTAATCTTTTAACCAGCTACTGATATAAACGTATTTCTCAGTCGCATTACCTGCATCCAAGACCCGCTGCTCTGCGGCAAAAACATTGTCGGCTTTGATGGCAATCCCTGTGATGGCATCACCATAATCTAAATATTGCTGGGCATCAGATAAGGGAACCAGGGCAAAGCTGTGATCCAGCATCCCTCCCAATTGGAAAATACCGGCAACCTGTAAACGAATTCGTTTAGGCTGCAAGAGCTTCAGGCTCGGATCCGTATTGGGGAGCATAACTGTCAGCCAGTCACCTTGTTTTACATTCAGTGAATTGGCTACGCCCTGCCCCAAAATCACCTGATGTTTACCCGCCCTGAAGGTTTTCCATGCGGCATCGCGCACAAATTGAGGTAAGGTACTGACTTTCGATTCCGTGGCCAAATCCACGCCCCGCACCTGTACTGCATGGAGTTTCTCGCCACGTTCCATCAAACCCGTAAACGTAATATACGGAGACGCTCCCACAATGCCCGATGTCTGTCTTACTCGCTCAAGCGCCTGTTCCCAATCCTGAAAAGGCTGCTCCACCGTATAAATCTGCCCATGCGGAACCACGGAAAGTACCCGGTTTTTCAATTCCCGTTCAAAACCATTCATGGCACTCAGACCAATAATCAATACGGCAACACCCAACATAATGCCCAGTGTCGAAATAACAGAAACCAGCGATACCATGCCTGAACGGCGGCGACCCCGGCTGAACCGTAATGCAGTCAGCAATGCAAGAGGCAGATTCGCCATTACATTCCCCCCGCCAGGGTTGATTCATCCTGTAAATAGCCATCACGCATTTCTACCTGACGTGTCAGTCGGTTAGCGAGTTTCAGATCATGAGTAACGACCAGAAATGCGGTTCCTTGTCGCTGGTTTAAGTCTTTCAGGAGTTCAAAAATACTGTCAGCATTGCGCTGGTCAAGATTACCTGTCGGTTCATCCGCCAGCACCAATGAGGGTTCATTCACTAATGCCCGGGCAATGGCAACCCGCTGACGCTCTCCTCCTGACAATTCAGAAGGCCGGTGATGTGCCCGCTGTGCCAACCCGACCGCCGCCAGCATATCCAGTGCTTTTTGTTGAGCCTGACGCTTTTTGCCGCCAATCAATTTTTGACCACCAATCAACTTGTTACCACCAATCAACAATGGCATGGCGACATTTTCCAGCGCATTGAAATCCGGCAATAGATGATGAAACTGGTAGATAAAACCAATTTCACTGTTACGCAGTTCCGCCCGTGCCGAGGCAGACATTTCATTCATTGATCGCCCGTTGAAAAGCACTTCACCAGACGTGGGAGAATCTAACCCCCCCAATAAATGCAGAAGTGTACTTTTACCGGAACCCGAACTCCCCACAATCGCCATCATTTCACCTTGTCGTAGAGAAAAAGTGACATTTTTCAACACTTCTGTAGAAACCTTCCCTTCCTGATATTTTTTGCATAAATGATGACATAGTAATAAGGGGTGATTACTCATAACGTAAAGCCTCAGCAGGTTGAATGGCAGCCGCGCGCCAGGAAGGATATAAAGTGGCTAATAGGGATATCAGCATTGCACTAAAAGCAATCGTCACGACTTGCAGGCTATCAATAGCAACCGGCAATTGAATGTCTTCTGTCAGTAACCCCACAACCGGCATTAGGCTATTTAACTGGCTGGAGAGCAGCACGCCCAAACCCGTTCCCAGTAAAGCGCCAATGATGCCCGCGCCTGCACCTTGGATCATGAAGATTGCCATGACTTGACGGCGGGTCAGCCCTTGTGTCTGCAAAATAGCAATTTCCCCCTGTTTTTCCATCACTAACAAGGAGAGAGACGTAATAATGTTAAAGGCAGCGACCGCGATAATCAGGCTCAATAATAAGCCCATCATGTTTTTTTCCATGCGGACTGCCTGAAAAAATTCGCCCTTGCGTTCGCGCCAATCTTTCCAAATCAAACCTTCCGGCAAAGCCTGCTGGCTCAGTTCATCAACCAACAAAGGTTGATTGAGATACAGGCGCCAACCGGTGATATTGCCAATCGGGTAACGCAATAACCTCGACGCATCCTGTTGGTTAACCAGAATTTCCGTGTCATCCACTTCACTATTGGCAAAAAATGTGCCGGCGACGGTGAATAGTCGCTGGCTAGGTATCCTTCCCATCGGGGTTAATTGACTGGCACTGGGCACAATAACGCGGATTTTATCGCCACGTTTAACGTTCAACCGTGCCGCCAGTTTTTCTCCCAGAATGACCAGATATTGCCCTGGTTGTAACTGACTGCGATCTGCATCGACAATATGTTTCACCAGTGGCGAATACTCATCTTGGGTAATGCCCAGCATGACACCCACACCAACATTACTGGGACTTTGCAGTACGACATCTCCTTGCACAAGGGAAGTAATGCGGTTCACCCCTTTTAGTCCTTGCAGTTGCTCACTCGAATGTTCAACCGGATTAATAGAACCTTTTTCCGATGTCACAATAGCCTGTGGCATAAAGCCTAAAATGCTATTTTCCAGTGAGCGTTCAAAACCATTCATCACTGACAGCACGGTAATCAGTGCCGCGACCCCCAACGTAATGCCGATCGCGGATAACCATGAAACAAAACGGCCAAATTTATCGACCGCTCGCCCGCGCATATAGCGCAATCCTATGAATAATGAGACAGATTGGAACATGAAATCCGCCGTATCAAAGAAGTTTATTTAGAAACAATAGATTAGTAAGAAATTCCATATTCTATCTCTATATATGAACGCCCGTTATGTATAAGCTGAAATCGGTTTAGTTAACTTCATTAACGACATACTATCACCGTTTTATAGAAATTGGCTTGCCATCCCTTTAAGTTGAAGATAAAAAACAGTGTCATTCCTGTTTGCCGACTAAATCTTTTGCATCTGCGACTCTCCTGTTGCCAAAGCAAAGTGTTCAGGGATAATAAAGGGTAGCAATACGAATGGAGCCATTCACATCTCGGTTCTGTTTTTTTACTTTATCTCAACCTGCCAGCGTATTTATTGGGTCAGAAATGTGTTGGGAATGGACTGAATCTTAGAGAACACATCAAACGCTTATGTCCGCAAAATACCGTTATCAACTTCCTGAACGTCGCGGGGATACCCGCCAACTGGGTCATTTAACTGGTGCCGCCTGTGCTGTTGAGTGCGCCGCGATCATTGAACGTCACTCTGGGCCAATACTGCTGGTCACAAAAGATATGCAGAATGCCTTTCGATTGCGTGATGAAATTCAACAATTCACCCACGCACCGATAAATATGATGTCAGATTGGGAAACTTTGCCCTATGACAGTTTCTCTCCTCATCAAGAAATCATCTCCAATCGCCTGTCCACACTTTATCACTTACCTTTCATGACGAAAGGGGCTTTAATCCTGCCCGTCAATACCTTGATGCAACGTGTCTGCCCACATGAATATCTCAAGGGACATGCTTTGGTCATGCACAAGGGGCAACGTTTTTCCCGTGATAAACTGCGGGCAGAATTGGAGCAGGCGGGTTATCGCAGCGTTGAACAGGTGCTTGAACATGGTGAATTTGCTACGCGTGGCGCCTTGTTTGACCTGTTTCCCATGGGCAGTGAGTATCCTTATCGTATTGATTTTTTTGATGACGAGATCGATAGTCTGCGTACCTTTGATGTAGATACCCAACGAACGCTGGCAGAAGTGGAAAACATCAGTTTATTGCCAGCCCATGAGTTCCCAACTGACCAGGATGCGATTGAACTGTTTCGCAGCCAATGGCGCGAACAGTTTGAAGTCCGCCGCGATGCGGAACATATTTATCAACAAGTCAGTAAGAAAGTGTTACCCGCCGGCATCGAATATTGGCAGCCGCTATTTTTTGAACAAACCTTGCCGACTATCTTTGACTATCTGCCCGAAAACACACTGCTCATCACGCAGAATTTGGTCGGTGCTGCGGAGCGTTTCTGGCAAGATACCCAGCATCGGTTTGAAAGCCGCAAAGTTGACCCCATGCGTCCGCTACTCCCCCCTGAGCGGATCTGGCTGCCAGTCAATCATCTATTCTCAGCATTAAAAAACTGGCCTCGCATTCAGGTTGATAACGAAGCGCTTTCGCAAAAATCCGGAAATACCAATCTGGCTTATCAGGCTCTGCCTGATCTCTCGGTTGCGGCGCAACAAAAAGCGCCTTTGGATAAATTACGCCGTTTTATGGAGCAGTTTAGCGGTAAGATCGTGTTCTCGGTGGAAAGTGAGGGACGCCGGGAATCAGTGCAAGAACTGTTATCGCGCATCAAGGTCAAGCCGATAAAAATAAGTCAGCTAACAGAGGCCGATGAACCCGGCCATTTCTTGATGATTGGCGCATCAGAGCACGGTTTTATTGATGAAGACAATAAACTCGCGCTGATCTGTGAAAGTGACATGCTCGGCGAACGGGTCAGCCGTCGCCGGCAGGATAATCGGCGTACTATCAATACCGATACACTGATCCGCAACCTTGCGGAGCTACGGCATGGTCAACCTGTCGTACACCTTGAACATGGGGTTGGGCGTTATCAGGGGCTGACAACGCTGGAAGCGGGCGGTATTAAAACGGAGTATCTGATCCTTATCTACGCAGGAGAAGACAAATTGTATGTCCCCGTCTCCTCCCTGCATCTTATCAGCCGTTATGCCGGTGGGGCAGAAGAAAGTGCACCGCTGCATAAACTGGGTGGAGAAGCCTGGAGCAAGGCGCGCCAGAAAGCAGCCGAAAAAGTCCGTGATGTTGCCGCCGAATTATTGGATATTTACGCCCAGCGTACCGTGAAGCCGGGTTTTGCCTTCAGGCAAGATCGCGAACAATACCAGCTATTCTGCCAAAGTTTTCCATTTGATACGACGCCGGATCAGGAACAAACGATCAACGCTGTCCTTGGTGATATGTGCCAGCCCATTGCGATGGATCGACTGGTATGTGGCGATGTTGGATTTGGAAAAACAGAAGTCGCGATGCGGGCTGCATTTCTGTCCATCACCAATAACAAACAAGTCGCCGTACTGGTGCCGACCACCCTGCTGGCGCAGCAGCATTATGATAATTTTCGTGATCGCTTTGCTAATTGGCCGGTACATATTGAAGTGATGTCACGCTTTCGCAGTGCAAAAGAACAACAGCAAGTCATTGATATGGCAGCAGAAGGAAAAGTGGACATTATCATTGGCACCCATAAACTTCTGCAAAATGGTCTGCGCTGGAAAGACCTCGGGTTATTGGTCGTTGATGAAGAACATCGCTTCGGGGTTCGCCATAAAGAACGGATCAAAGCGATCCGTGCGGATGTTGATGTCCTCACCCTGACCGCGACCCCGATCCCCCGCACCCTTAATATGGCGATGAGTGGTATGCGCGATCTGTCCATTATCGCAACGCCCCCCGCCCGTCGTTTGGCTGTGAAAACCTTTGTGCGGGAATATGACAGCCTCGTGGTTCGGGAGTCCATCCTGCGTGAAATCTTGCGTGGCGGGCAGGTTTATTATCTGTATAACGATGTTGAAAACATTGAGAAAACAAAAGCCCGGCTGGAAGAACTCGTTCCCGAAGCCAGAATTGTTGTTGGTCATGGCCAGATGCGTGAACGTGATTTGGAACGTGTCATGACCGATTTCCATCACCAACGTTTTAATGTTTTGGTGTGTACCACCATTATTGAAACGGGTATTGATATCCCCAGTGCCAATACCATTATCATTGAACGCGCCGACCATTTCGGATTGGCACAATTACACCAATTACGCGGGCGTGTCGGGCGTTCTCATCATCAAGCCTATGCTTATTTGCTGACACCACCGCCAAAGGCCATGACCCGTGATGCTAAAAAACGGCTGGAGGCCATCGCCTCTCTTGAGGATTTAGGGGCGGGTTTTGCCTTGGCGACTCACGATCTGGAAATCAGGGGAGCCGGTGAATTACTCGGTGAAGATCAAAGCGGGCAGATGACCAGCATCGGTTTTACCCTCTATATGGAATTGCTGGAAAGTGCGGTTGATGCTCTCAAAAATGGGCGTGAGCCTTCACTTGAAGATCTCACCAATAACCAGACAGACATAGAGCTGCGCATGCCGGTACTTTTACCTGATGATTATATCCCGGACGTCAACATACGCCTGTCTTTCTATAAACGCATAGCCAGCGCACAGGACAATACCGAACTGGATGAACTGAAAATCGAACTTATTGACCGGTTTGGTTTATTGCCAGATCCAGCACGCCAGTTGTTACAATCGGCCTCCATCCGCCTGATAGCCCGTAAGTTAGGTATCAAACGTATTGAGGCACATGAAAAAGGCGGCTTCATTGATTTCAGCCATGATAATAAAGTTGACCCTAATTATTTGATCGGTTTATTACAAACCCAGCCCCATATTTATCGGCTGGATGGCTCGTCTAAACTGAAATTTATGACTGAATTAACAGAGCGGGCTACTCGCTTGTCTTTCATCCAGCAACTACTGGAAACCTTTGAGCAACACCAGAATCCTCACTAATCTGTAAACTGAAAGATGAGAAATTGATTTTATGATTGCACTGTTTTGTTCATAGAGTTCACCCCTGTAATTTCATGTGAACTAATGTAATTTCATGTGGATCAATGACGAAACAGTGTAATCCTCTAGTCGGCTTGCCACCAAAGAGTATAAATAATTTATTATTCTGACCGTGTCTGTATAATTAATTTACCTTTCTTATTTAAAGGAATAATTTCTTCTGGATTATAGGGCATTCTGACTTTTCCCGGATTATTTCCAATCATATAAGTGACATCGTACCCCACAACACGCACTTGTTTAAAATCAACCATGATGCAATTTTTTAGTACCGAAGAGTTCAAGGCAGGATATTCTCTCTTGATTTTTAGATTATCAAGAAGCGTTAATATATGATATTCATGTTGAGGAAAACGCGTAGTCATAATAGATCCTACCGTAACAGGAATGGGAAATACTGCGATATGACAATAGGGTTGATGAACAGCAACAATTGATCTGATAGGCTTCGAAGATGTGACTTGCGCAACGCTGGGGAGTGGGGTTTCAAAAAAAAACGTGGCGGCAGCACCAATAATGGCAATAATAATTATGGAACAAATTATATACTGTCTTCTCTTTAGTTTAACCACATAACACCTTAATATATCAATCATTTTCCAAACATTTTGGTTGGAAAATATTTCCCCAATATTTGATGTAAGCTAAAAATGCGCTGAATCTGTTATTTAAGAAAAATCCTATTTCATTAATCTAATATTATTAAGAGCTAATAGTGATATTTAATTCTCTACGCTCTCCCTCAGAAAAACACTAAAGCACGTGCAAACTCTATCACTTTTATCTGTTCACAACCTGAATTAAAAATGATAAATAAAACTTTCCGATAAGATAACCCTTAATTCTATATTCTCCTCTCTTTCCCCTGTTTAAAAACCTTCTGTTTCAATACCTTCTGTTTCAATACCTATGTTTCAAGATCCCTGTAACATAGCAGGAAACAAGAAAATCCAGAAAATAGATGCCCCTAATATCTATAGGTTATACAACGATACGATGGCCGTTCGCCAATAAAACCAATAAAGCAGTCACTCGAAAAATGAGGGACATATATCATTTCGAATGCCCTTCATCCTAACAGCCAGATCAAAGTAGTGATACCATAGTAACCTAACTAAAACGGGCCTTATTACAACGATAAATTAAATATACAGATAAACTATTTAATTCCTCTGCAAGTCACATATGCGCCACTAAATCCGTTGGATTTTTTCTTTCGGCGTATCAACGTGATGCCAACTCCATTATTTAAGAATATTTTATATATAACAATAATGAGTTAAGTAAAACGGATGACTGAATTTATATTGAATGCAGTTTTATTTATTATAATAAATAATTTCAATAAGTTTAGAGAAGAATAATTGTTATATGTATAACAACAAATATATACCCAAAATAATTCGAGTTACATCGCGCGGTAAGGGAGTGAACTGGGAGCATAGATAATGCGATGTTTATAAGAACAGTGATCGGGGTGAGTGAGCGTAACCAACAAAGAGGCCGCTTGAAGTATGACGGATAAACGGATAAATAGGCGGGCAAGCGGGTAAATCGCTCATCTGAGTTAATCACACCCAGATGAGCCATTTTCAGCCAATTATTTTAGCCAATTAGTGCAATTTCAACCGTGGGCGAATGACACGGTTAATTCCGCCCACCAACATCATCAAGCCGGTTTTAATATATCCATGCAGGGCGACTTGGTGCATACGATACAAAGAGATATAAACCACACGCGCAATACGGCCTTCCACCATCATTGATCCACGCATCAGGTTCCCCATTAAGCTACCCACCGTACTGAATTTAGATAATGAAACCAATGAACCGTGATCTTTATACACATATTCTTTTAATGGTTTTTCATTCAGTAATGCCAGGATATTGTCATAACAACGGCTTGCCATTTGGTGAGCGGACTGGGCCCGTGGAGGAACAAAACCCCCTTCTTTTTTCGGGCATGATGCGCAATCCCCGATAGCGAAAACACGATCATCCCGTGTCGTTTGCAACGTTGGCTTCACCACTAATTGATTAATGCGGTTTGTTTCCAATCCACCGATATCTTTCATAAAGTCTGGTGCCTTGATCCCCGCAGCCCAAACCATCAGGGAGGCTTTGATCTGCTCTCCATCTTTAGTATTCAGTCCATGCTCATCAGCACTGGTCACCATGGTCTTGGTTAAGACTTTGACGCCAAGTTTAGTCAATTCTTGATGTGCTGCGCTGGAAATACGGGTTGGCAATGCTGGCAAAATCCGTTCACCCGCTTCAACCAAAGTCACATTTAAAGCCTCTGTATTCAGGCTTTCAAAACCATAACTGTGAAGCTGTTTAACCGCATTATACAGCTCCGCTGAAAGCTCCACCCCTGTTGCACCGCCACCAACAATTGCGATATTCACTTTTTCTCCCGCACATTGATTTGCAGAATATTTCAGGAATAAATTTAACATTTCATTGTGGAAACGATGTGCCTGCTGAGGATTATCAAGGAAAATACAGTTGTCCTTAACACCTGCCGTCCCAAAATCATTTGACTGACTGCCCAATGCCATGACAAGAATGTCGTAAGCCAGCTCACGCTCTGGTACCAGCAAATCACTGCTTTCATCACAGATCGCAGCCAAAGTGATTTTCTTTTCTTCACGATTAATATTCGTGAGTGTACCTAGCTGAAAATTGAAATAATGATTACTGGCATGAGCTAAATAGCTTAGTGCGTCAACACCATCATCAAGAGAACCCGTTGCGACTTCATGTAATAATGGCTTCCATAAGTGGCTGTTGTTGCGATCCACCAAAGTAACTTCGGCTTTTTGCTTACGACCCAGCTTATGTCCCAAACGCGTTGCCAGCTCTAAACCACCCGCGCCCCCACCAATGATGACAATTCTTGTCTTTGGCGTTGTCATGACTACCCCACTGAAAATACACCATAATGTTATGTAAGAGTATTAAACGCATTTTTTGAATGAAAACTTAAATAACGCCCTTAAATAACACCATGCCAAACAAGTTTCATACTGCAAATATCAAATATCGCCAGAATATCATGGCAGGCCAGTTGGTCATACCAAAAATAGCCACAATCAAATTCTTTTGATTAATTAGACAACAATCACAAAATTTGCATGATGATTACGCATAAATCTGACTTAAGTCAGATTTATGCGTAATCAATATTTACAATGTTAATATTGTGTGAATGCAGGACCCGAAAGGCAATAAATCCCCCGTTCAGAGAAAAATACAGAGGACTGCCGAGTTGAGGAGAAAAAGGAATAAGATCAGTTGTGATGAACCTATTCCCGACTTTATTGAAACACCTATATTATTCAAGCATTATTCACATCTTAGCCATTGTTCGCACAGACCCTGCAAGGCCCTGTTCGCCTGTTGCCAACGGTCGGATTTTTGTAATTCTTCCAGACTAAATTGTTTGCCCTGATGATATAATCGGGTGATTTTATTTGAATCGACTTTATTTGGATCAATAGCCGGAAGGTTATCCAGCACACTGACCGCCCCTTTCCGATTATTGCACACCAAAATCATGTCGCAACCCGCATCCAGTGAGGCTTTCGCACGCTCGGCATAACTTCCCATCACGGTGGCACCTTCCATTGATAAATCATCAGAGAAAATGACGCCTTCAAATCCCAGTTGCTCACGCAATACAGATTTCAGCCAATACGGTGAACCACTGGCAGGACGGTGATCGACCTGAAGATAAATAACATGGGCCGGCATGATCGCATCCAGCAAATTACGTTGGATAAAATCGCGGAATATCACCATATCATGACAACTAATGGCATCCATTGAACGGTTATCCCTCGGTGTTTCTTTATGAGAATCTGCCGTTACTGCCCCATGTCCCGGAAAATGTTTACCTGTTGACCTCATTCCTGCGGAATGCATACCCTTGATGAATTTTTCTGCCATTACCATGGCAGGCTCAGGATTTTCGTGGAATGAACGTTCGCCAATTGCTGTACACTTATGCCCTAAATCCAACACCGGCGCAAAACTGATATCAATATCCATGGCGATCATTTCTGATGCCATCAGCCAACCCGATTCTTCTGCCAAATGGGCGCCCATAAGCAGATCGTGCACACAAGCAAAAGACTGCGCAGCAGGTAAGCGGGTGAAACCTTCATGAAACCGCTGGACACGCCCGCCTTCCTGATCAACCGCAATCACCAAACGGTGATGGGAAGCCGCACGAATTTGGCGAACTAATTCACGTAATTGCTTTGTATCGTGGAAATTGCGGGCAAACAAAATTAAACCACCTACAAATGGATGCTGTAGAATTTCGCGTTCTTCATTATCCAATTCATAGCCTACAACATCTAACATTACTGGACCCATAGCATTCCCCACTTCTTTTTATTGGTTGCCATATAATTATTTATCGTTAATTGAGGTTCATTCCACCGGCGCATTGCGCCAGTTTAAATTTATTTTGACAAGTTAAAACTGTGGCGCAAAGGACACGCCAGTGATAAAAATTGCGCTTCCCCTGTCTGCTGCCAGCGTACTTCATACCACATCATCATCATGTATCTCCCCCACGGCTCCCATCGCTTTATCTGCCGCTGTAATAATTGACTATCGGAATACCCCGATGCCTGGAGACAATAATAAGCCAAAAAAGTGTGTTGCTGTCTCTCATCCCATTGATTTCCTTTAAAGAGAACAGCCAATGAGAAACCAATATCAACATCAGCGGCATATTCCCAATCAATCAATTTTAGCCCTTCTTCTGTCATTAGCAGATTATCGGGGTGAACATCCATATGAGCTGGTGCGATTTTTAAGGCGCTGGGCATTCTGGCAGCCATAAAAGATTTATGCAGACGCAACCAGCGGGGAGACAGACGTCTGCGATCGATTTGTTGCCACTGGTATGCAATTTGCTGTTTGAGTTTAAGGGGGTAGCCCAATGGGGAATGACGGTGAAGGGTCGCCAACGTTTGAGCCAATGATTGCTGTAGCGCTGGCTGGCCCAATGAATCCGCATCTACTTTTGTTCCCGTTAGCCATTCCAGCAATAGCCAGGTTCCGTTCATCGCCATCACGTTAGGCGCAATGCGGGAGGAAGATAATCGACGTAAGATCTGATTTTCCCGCTGGCGGTTGACACCCAACGTTTTACTGTATGATGTTTGTGCGCGCCCAACCATCTGACGCACACCATCCGTGATAAAGTAACTGGTCTGTGTCAGACCCGTTAATGGCCTGATTTCCCAAGACCCTGCCGGAATGTCAGGCCATTGCTGACACAGCATCCTTAACAAAGGGCTATCGTTAGTTGACGTCACCACGACCAGACCAGAGTATCTCACCGGTTTTGACCAGCATTAACTGCATTTCTATGTCACGCTGACCATTATTGTTAGTAATCACGGAATAAAGAACATAATCGGCATTCAGATAACGCGCCAGCCCAATAGATTTACTGCGCAGCCCCAGGCTATCTTCCGATGACAACCCCAGTGCCTGCCGGGCGGTATGAACCTGAGATTTCGCGACAACCTGAAAGATCTGTTTGCGACTGATGGCATCCGTGATCGCATCTGTCGCTTTCAGGGTGCGCAATGAGCCATTCGTGTTATTTTTGACAGAATCAACCAGTAATACTTTTCCCGTTTCCACACCATTGGCGGTAGCCATCTGTTCAACCAGCGGCTGAACGATACTATTCCAATTAATAGACTGGATCTTGGGAGGCTGGGGAACTTTTTCCGAGGGTTCCACTGGCGGTTCCTGTTTTTTCTTTGGTTCTACGGGGGTAACAGGAGCAGGCTGTTGTGTTTCTTCAGTGACACAACTTGCCAGCAACAGGGCTGATAATATAACAAAGAGAATTCTTTTCATTAAACTACTCCGGTTACATCGTTATCTTATATCGATATGCATGAATAATATTATTTTACCAAAAGTGGACCCAATGGACGTCCACCCACCAAATGCATATGAATATGGAAAACGACCTGCCCAGAGTGGCGATTGCAGTTCATAATCAAACGATAGCCCTCTTCTGCAATGCCTTCATCTTTTGCTATCTTTGCGGCAACCGTAAACAAACGACCCAATGCAGGTTCATGTTCAGCGGTGACATCATTAACCGTTGGGATCAGCACATTAGGTATAATCAAAATATGCGATGGTGCCTGCGGGGCGTTATCACGGAATGCTGTTACTAAATCATCTTGATAAATAATATCAGCAGGAATTTCACGGCGAATAATTTTGCTAAAAATAGTTTCTTCTGCCATTTTACTTCTCCTTTTCCATTTAATTTTTGTCAATATTCACATGAAACAGTTCACAAAAGTTTTTTGTGGTCACTGCGGCCAATTCTTCAATACTAACACCTTTCAAAACTGCCATATATTCAGCAACATCGCGCACATAAGCAGGTTGATTCTGTTTCCCGCGATAGGGAACCGGTGCCAAATAAGGTGAGTCGGTTTCTACCAAAATACGGTCAAGTGGCACAAATTTTGCCGCTTCACGGATCTGCTCTGCATTACGAAAGGTAACAATACCAGAAAAAGAGATATAAAATCCCAAATCAAGCAACGCCTTGGCGGTTTCTTTATCTTCTGTGAAACAGTGCAAAACACCACCACACTCTTGCACTTTCTCTTCCCGCAGCACTTTCAGTGTATCGTCCCTTGCGTCGCGGGTATGCACAATCACCGGTTTGTTTAATTCACGGCCAATGCGAATATGCTCACGGAATGAGGTTCTCTGGAGTTCAGCATTTTCTTTTTGATAGTAGTAATCCAGCCCTGTCTCACCCATTGCGACGACATCTTCATCCGCAGCCAGCCGGGCAAGTTCTTCAAAATGATAACCTTCATCCAGATTCAAGGGGTGGATACCACAGGAATAGGCTATATTTTCTCTCTTACCAATCAAGTTTTTCATTTGCAGGAAACCGGGCAACGTCGTCGCCACGGCCAACATATACTTCACATCCCGTTCTGCGGCTTTCGCCACTACATCATCGACACTTTTGTGCAGCGTTTCATAATCAAGGCAATCAAGATGACAATGTGAATCAACTAAAAACATAATATGCTCGTATTTAAATAAGTTATTGTGTGAAGCAAAGTTGCTTTTCCCAATTGAGTAATTGTGCTGTCAGCAACAATTCACGATTGATACCCACCACAGAGAATAATTGATGACGGCAATGTATCCAATCATCAACCGTACTTAACAAATTTTCCACACTTTGGGTCGAGGCAAGGAGATAAATCAGCGCCTGTTGATCTTGGTTAACGCAGTAATTTTGCGCCTGCTGCCGCCATTTAACGGCATCTGACAGTAAACTGATCAGCCAATGCAAAGATTGCTGTACATCATCACGATTCAACAAGGGTAAAAGTGACAAGGTATCACATTTATGCAATGCCTGTGCAATCGCTTGGCAAAGTGAGTTTCTCTGTTGCCATTTTTCAGTCTGAAGCAATTGCACCGCAGCCAGTGGTGCCCCTTGCGAAAGTTTTAATGCGGTCTGCGCATCCTGTGGTGATACTGCGGGAAGCTGGTTTTTCAGCCAGTACAGCCCTATGGCATTTTCAGGCACCGGAAGAAAATAGTAAAAACAGCGACTGCGCAGTGTTGCCAGCAAATGAGTAGGATGCCGACACTGCAACAGAAAATACGTGTTTTGGGGCGGCTCTTCCAATGTTTTCAATAAGGCGTTGGAGGCAGCATCAGTCAGGGATTCTGCGGATGGCAACCAAACAATTTTGGCTCCTCCTTGCTGAGAATATTCATAGAGTTTTTCACTGAGCTGGCGCACAGCATCCACTCCAATGCTATTTTTTCCCTTTTCCGGCGCAAGGACATGCCAGTCAGAATGGGTTTCTGCCAACATTAAATGACAGCCATGGCATTTGCCACAGCTTTTTATGCCCTGTTTATTCTGACACATTAACCAGCGACTCAATCCATAGAGTAACGCACCCGCTCCTGTTCCTTCATGGGCATGGAGCAAAAATGCATGATGCCCCCGCCCTTGTTGATGGAACTCCACTAACTGACGGTACGCATGATTGAGCCACGGATACCAATTCATGCCTGAGTTTCCTGTTCTTTTAACCAATCAAATAAGATATGGCGAATATCATCCTGCACTTTTTCCAGTGACTGAGTGGCATCAATTTTTCTGATGTTGTCATTTTTTGCCACTAATTCGAGATATCTTTCATGGGTACGATTAAAGAAATCTAACGATTCTTTTTCAATGCGATCCAATTCGCCACGCTCACTGGCACGCTGCAAACCCACTTCTGGCGGTAAATCAAGATAGAGGGTCAGGTCAGGGCAAAAATCGCCCAATGCCGCGTCGCGCAATGATGCCATCAAGTGTTGATCAATACCACGACCGCCGCCCTGATAAGCCTGAGAAGAAAGATCATGACGATCACCTACGACCCAAGTTCCCTTTGCCAACGCGGGTTTGATGATATTTTCTACCAATTGAACTCTGGCCGCATATAGCATCAAGACTTCCGCCTTATCGGTCAGTGGTTCACCTTCAATACCCTGTTTTATTAGCTGGCGTAGTTTCTCTGCCAATGGCGTGCCCCCCGGTTCACGGGTAAAAATCGGGTCAGAAATACCGTATTGCTTCAATGCTTCAGCCACTGTTTGGATAGCCGTCGTTTTTCCCGCGCCTTCAAGTCCTTCAATTACAATAAATTTGCCGTTCATTTATCCTGCTTTAATCTCTGGCGATAATGATTTACCGCCTTATTATGTGCCACCAGATTGGTAGTGAATGTATGACCGCCATCGCCATTGGCCACAAAGTATAAGTACTCTGTGACAGCCGGATGTGCTGCTGCTTTAATCGAAGCCAAACTTGGCATGGCAATAGGTGTTGGCGGTAATCCATCAATCATATAGGTATTGTATGGAGTCAATGTAGTGAGACTGCTGCGAAAAATCGTACCTGTATATTTATCTCCCATACCATAAATCACGGTGGGATCAGTTTGTAATCGCATCTTTAACCGCAGGCGATTCAGAAATACAGAAGCCACTTTGGTACGTTCAGATTCAATGGCCGTCTCTTTTTCGATAATGGATGCCATGATCAACATCTCATAAGCGTCTTTGTACGGAAGATTTTTTGCGCGGTTTTTCCACTCCTGCTCCAGCACTATTTTCATTTTATTATGCGCCCGCTTGAGTAATTCCACATCACTCGTACCGGCGGTATAGAGATAGGTATCAGGATAAAACCAACCTTCCAGAGCTTCTCCCCTTTTCATCCCCAACGTATCAACCAGCTCTTGCGCTGTTTGACTTTCCGCTTCCCGCTTTAAGTATGGCGCATTTTGCAAAATTGTTGACCAATCAGAAAGACGGCTGCCTTCCACAAAACGGATGGAAAATTGTGTTTCTTTACCGCTGGCAAACAACTGCAAGACCGTTTTCAAGGACATCCCTTTTTGCAAGCGATAAGTCCCGGCCTTAAATTTTGCCAGTTCAGGCTCAAATCGAAATAGCCACGGCAATAATCGATGATCTTCAATTAATTTATGCTGGATCAGTAAGGTTTCCAGCCCGGCACGCCCCGTTCCCGCAGGTACAGTAATGATAATTTCTCGATTAAGGTTAATATCCTGATTTGCAAAGTTTTCTATTTTCTTCGCAAAGGAAAAAAACAGAATCACAGCAACGGCGATAATCAAACCAGATAAAATTAGAATGCGCTTTTTTAGTTTCATTCGGTAATCACTTGTATGTGAATGCAGGCATGACTTTCTTAAACCTTAGAGCGTTAAACATTCAGGTAATAAATACTCATGCAACTCTCTTGATTGGTATTTCCACACAGGTTGATTTTTATGTGCCTGAATTTGATTTACTGGGATCACCGGCATCAGAGAATTACAAATAATCACTTCATCGGCATGCGCCAGCGCTTCAGGATAACGCATAACACAGGACAGGTTATAATCACTGTCTGTCAATAGTTCGATGATTTTCTGCCGCATGACGCCTTCCACACCACACTGGCTGAGGTCGGGTGTATAAACATTTTTTCCTTTTCGCCAAAATAGATTGGCCGTGCAACATTCAACCAACAGGCCATCACTATCAAGCACCAGCGCTTCATCGGCTTTGGCGTGAGCGATAAATCTCTTGATCAAAACTTGCTCCAGACGATTCAAGTGTTTGATACCTGCCAAATAAGGATTAATTCCCATAGAGACAGGGCTAAGGACCAATGCAGCACCGTTTTGGCGCAGGGCGGTATATTGCTCAGGATATGAACTCAACGATAGGATCTTTGTAGGCTCAATTGCATCATCAATACCGTAACCACGCCCTCCCGCTCCTCTGGAGAGGATCACTTTCAGAACCCCGGATCCACACCCTTGCACTACCTGTTTAATATGGTGCTCAAGTTGCGTCCAATCCGGTGCGGGCATAAACAGTTTCTCAACCCCTTTTTGCAACCGTTTTATATGAAAAGGTAGCAAAGCTGGCTGCGCCTGCTCAACTCTTATTGTGGTAAAACAACCATCACCAAATTGTACCGCGCGATCATTCACAGGTAAGTGATCACTCTGATGACCATTAATCCAATACGTCATTTTAACTTCTTATTTTCGATAAAAAGGCGTGATAACCTCAGCGACTCAAGGGCGTTATAATAGTATAGGAGTCCGGACTGTGCAAAGAACCATACAAAAGCAGTCAGCCAGACAAAAACCGTCAATCAATCAAAAACAAGCAACCGAAAAACAGATGCAAAAAGCCCCAACAAATGTTGAGGCTCTTTATACCTTCCGTCTTTCAAGTTGCCGCTTTGTTGGCGGCATCTTGCAATCCATTGGGTATATAAACACCGTGTGTTTTTAGATCTTGCGGAAAATCAATGACCCATTGGTGCCACCGAAGCCGAAAGAGTTACACAACGCGTATTCCATCCCTTCAACTTTACGTGCTTCACCCGGAACTAAATCCAAATGGCAGTTCTCATCCTGATTTTCCAAGTTAATGGTAGGAGGAACAATCTGATCACGCAGAGAAAGAATGGTGAAAATAGATTCAATGGCGCCTGCTGCACCCAGCAAGTGACCGGTCATGGATTTGGTTGAACTCACCAATACCTTAGTACCTTCACCAAAGACAGACTCAACCGCACGGGCTTCTGCAATATCACCGACAGATGTCGATGTCCCATGAGCATTAATGTAACCCACTTGCTCTGGTGCAATACCCGCATCTTTCAGGGCATTTTCCATCGCTAACGCAGCACCTGCCCCATCTTCAGGAGGTGATGTCATGTGGTAAGCATCACTGCTCATGCCGAAACCAACAATTTCAGCATAGATTTTTGCACCACGTTTTTTGGCATGTTCATATTCTTCAAGAACGACAACGCCAGCGCCATCGCCCAGAACAAAACCATCACGATCTTTGTCCCAAGGACGGCTTGCCCTCTGAGGATCGTCGTTACGGGTCGATAATGCACGGGCTGCACCGAATCCGGCAATACCAAATTCAGTGCTGGCTTTCTCAGTACCCCCTGCCAGCATAATATCGGCATCATTATAGGCAATAATACGCGCTGCATGGCCGATATTATGTACGCCAGAAGTACACGCGGTTGCGATGGAGATACTAGGGCCACGCAGACCATAAAGGATGCTCAGATGGCCTGCCACCATATTAATGATGGTCGAAGGTACAAAGAATGGGCTGACCTTACGAGGCCCCGCCGCAAGCAATGTACTGTGGTTTTCTTCAATCAGGCCTAAACCACCAATACCAGAACCAATAGCAGCACCAAAACGGCCAGCATTGGCTTCTGTTACTTCGATTCCTGCATCTTCAATGGCTTGTACGCCCGCAGCAATACCATACTGAATGAAGAGATCCATTTTCCGTGCTTCTTTGCGCGAAATATTGAAATCTTCATGATTAAAATTCTTCACCACACCAGCAAACTTCGTTGCATGGTTAGAGGCGTCAAAATGTTCGATAAGGCCGATACCACTCTGTCCGCTACAAACAGCATTCCAAGAAGACTCTACTGTATTGCCGACAGGAGATAACATGCCTAGTCCGGTCACGACTACTCGACGCTTAGACACGGTTATCCTCCAGGGAGGGAAAAAATTTAGGACGAAAAACATAGGCGGTCGAATGACCGCCTAGGTATGTGTGCTTATTTACCTGCGTTTTCAACGTAGTCAATAGCAGCCTGAACTGTAGTGATTTTTTCAGCTTCTTCGTCTGGGATCTCAATATCGAACTCTTCTTCCAGAGCCATTACCAGTTCAACTGTGTCAAGAGAATCAGCGCCCAAGTCATCAACAAATGAAGCTGTGTTCACAACTTCTTCCTCTTTAACACCCAGTTGTTCAACGATGATTTTCTTAACGCGTTCGTCGATAGTGCTCATACTATTAAATTTCCTATCAAAACTCGCTTATGCGATGGTTTTCGTAGTTTATAAAATACAGGAAAAGATGCAACCAAATCCCGGCTGGTCGAACCACAATCTGCTTCTTTTTGTACAAAAAATACATCAAAAACAGATGGTTCGTTCATTTTTAGACCATGTACATGCCACCATTGACATGCAATGTTTCACCCGTAATGTAAGCGGCCTCGTCAGAAGCAAGAAACGCTACAGCACTGGCAATTTCTTTTGCGTCACCAAGACGATTAGCAGGAATTTCGGCTGAAATACCTGCACGTTGTTCGTCTGTCAACGCTCTGGTCATATCTGTTTCAATAAAACCAGGTGCAACAACGTTGACGGTGATGCCACGGGAAGCGATTTCACGAGCCAGTGATTTACTAAAACCAATAACTCCTGCTTTCGCTGCCGCGTAATTCGCCTGCCCTGCATTTCCCATCGTTCCGACAACCGACCCAATGGAAATAATACGCCCATAACGTTTTTTCATCATAGAGCGCATTACTGCTTTTGACAGACGAAAAATCGAAGAAAGATTAGTGTCAATAATATCTTGCCACTCATCATCTTTCATGCGCATCAACAAGTTATCACGAGTGATGCCTGCATTATTAACTAAAATGTCTATTTCACCAAATTCAGCACGAATATTCGATAGTGTATTTTCAATAGATTCTGAATCTGTGACATTCAGTACAAAACCTTTGCCTTTATCACCAAGGTAGGCACTGATTGCTTCGGCTCCCGTTTCACTGGTTGCGGTGCCAATAACACATGCACCACGTTCAACCAATAACTCAGCAATCGCGTGGCCTATACCACGGCTAGCACCCGTGACCAGTGCAATTTTTCCATCAAAGCTCATGTTTTCCTCAGTCATTTGTTCAGAGCAACTGTGAGTGATGGTACATCATTTACTGCTACAGCATTTAAAGTACCAACAATTCGTTTAGTCAACCCAGTTAATACTTTGCCCGGCCCAATTTCCAGCAATTGTTCAATGCCTTGATCAGCAATATATTCAACTGACTCTGACCAACGTACAGGATTATACAACTGACGAACCAGCGCGTCGCGAATAACATCAGCAGATTGTTCTATTTTTACATCGACATTATTGACGACGGGAAACTGTGGCTGGCTAAACTCAATCTCTTGCAATGCAGAGGCCAGTCGTTCAGCGGCTGATTTCATCAGAGCACAATGCGAAGGCACACTAACACTCAAAGGTAATGCACGTTTTGCGCCCGCCGCTTTACATGCTTCACCCGCACGCTCTACGGCCTCTTTTTCACCCGCGATCACAACTTGCCCAGGTGAATTAAAATTAACCGGCGAAACAACCTGCCCCTGTGCTGATTCTTCACATGCCTTTACAATGGACTCATTATCCAAACCGATGATGGCATACATCGCACCCTGCCCTGCGGGTACAGCTTCTTGCATCAGTTTTCCGCGCAATTCAACGAGCTTAATCGCCTGCTGGAATTCAATGACACCAGCACAAACCAATGCTGAATATTCGCCAAGGCTGTGGCCTGCCATCATCGAAGGGGTTTTACCCTCTTTGTCCTGCCATACTCGCCAAATGGCCACAGAAGCAGCCAACAACGCAGGTTGGGTTTTCCATGTTTTGTTCAGCTCTTCTGCCGGTCCCTGCTGAACCAATGTCCATAAATCATATCCCAAAACCGCAGAAGCCTCTGCGAAAGTCTGCTCAACCAGCGGGAACTCTGAGGCCAAATCCGCCAACATCCCCAGAGACTGAGAACCTTGACCGGGAAACACCATTGCAAAATCAGACATGTCTATCTTCCTGTTAAATTAAAAACGTACTAGCGCGGAGCCCCAGGTAAAGCCACCGCCGAATGCTTCAAGTAAGACAAGTTGGCCGCGTTGAATTCTTCCATCACGAACCGCTTCATCAAATGCTGTCGGAACAGAGGCAGCCGAGGTATTGCCATGACGATCCAGTGTGATAACCACTTTATCCATTGTCATGTCCAACTTTTTGGCTGTCGCCGAAATAATACGCAAATTGGCCTGATGAGGAACCAGCCAATCAAGCTGGGAATGAGCCAAGTTATTAGCTTCCAATGTTTCATCAACGATATTGGCCAATTCACGGACGGCAACTTTAAAGACTTCATTGCCCGCCATCGTAACGTATTCCGGTGTATCAAGCTGCACTCTGCTTTGATGAGGCAACGATAGCAAATCACCATAACGGCCATCAGCATGGAGGTGGGTAGACAATATACCAGGCTCCTCTGAAGCCCCGACTACCATTGCTCCTGCCGCATCACCAAAGAGGATAATTGTACTGCGATCTTGAGGATCTACAACTCTTGAAATAATGTCGGAACCAATCACCAGTGCATGTTTAGCCGCACCCGTTTTAATAAATTTATCGACGACGCTCAATGCGTAAGTAAAGCCAGCACATGCTGCTGCGACATCAAAAGCCGGAACACCTTGAATTCCCAATAATTGCTGAACCTGACAAGCGGCGCTCGGAAAAGCGTGGGTTGAACTTGTTGTCGCAACAACGATTAAATCGATTTGCGTTTTATCGATACCAGCCATTTCAATGGCTTTTTCAGCAGCTTTGAATCCCAGCACTGCCACGTTTTCATCTTCAGCGGCAATACGACGTTCACGAATGCCGGTACGGGTGACAATCCATTCGTCAGACGTATCCACCATTTTTTCCAAATCTGCGTTAGTACGCACCTGCGCAGGCAAATAACTGCCCGTACCTAAGATTTTTGTATACATGTATGTTTTATTCACTCTTGGGTAATACTGCATCCAACCGGGCAGCGATTCTGTCAGGAACCTGTTTGTCTACAGCTTGAACTGCTTGATCAATCGCAGCCTTAAACGCACGTTCATTGGCAGCACCGTGGCTTTTTATGACGATGCCACGCAGCCCCAATAACGTTGCTCCGTTATATTGGTCAGGGTTTAGATGGACAAACCGCTTTGTTAGCTGTTTCATCAACCATTTTTTGAATATCTTCATCTTGAATATTTTCATTAACCAAGATGAATTTTTCTGCTGACCACCCGGTGATTTTACCAGAGATAGAATCACTCTGATCGCACCTTCCATCGTCTTCAGCGTAACATTACCTGCGAAGCCGTCACATACAAGCACATCAGTCTTTCCTGTCAGTAACTCATTTCCTTCCACATAACCTATGTAGTTAATCGCTGAGGTATTGCGTAAGGTCATAGCAGCTTCGCGGATATTATCCAGCCCTTTGGATTCCTCTTCCCCGATATTGAGTAATGCGACACGAGGATTATCAATCCCGGCCACATACTCTGCCATTACGGCGCCCATAATCGCAAACTGAACTAACATGCTGCTATTACAATTAATATTAGCGCCTAGATCTAATACAACGGTCTTCTGCTGTTTTAGATTAGGAATCACTGTCATTAATGCAGGCCGTTCAATTCCGTCTATGGATTTAAGCATTAATTTGGCCAGCCCCATCAGGACCCCTGTATTTCCCGCACTGACACAGGCCTGCGCTTCACCCGATTTAACCAGGCTTAGAGCAATGCGCATTGAAGTACCGTGACTGGAACGAATAGCCTGAGAGGGCCTTGCATCGTTGGAAACAACGTGTTCCGCAGGGATAATTTGCAAACGGCTGAGCAGCTCAGCATTTTCATCTGCAAGCAAAGGAGAGATGGTTTCGGGATTACCGACCAACAATAGCTTTAGTTGTGGATTAGATGCCAGTGCCTGCAATGCAGCAGGCACTGTGACGCGAGGACCAAAGTCCCCGCCCATTGCATCTAACGCTAAGGTTAGATTAACCAAGATATCAACTTGCTAATGGTTAGCCAAAATTACTTGTTGATTACCTTGCGGCCACGGTAGTAGCCATCAGCAGTCACATGGTGACGCAGGTGAGTTTCACCAGAAGTTTTGTCTACAGAGACAAGTGTTGCAGTCAGTGCGTCATGAGAACGACGCATACCACGTTTAGAACGAGTTGGTTTATTCTGTTGTACGGCCATTGACCTTACTCCTTAAGTACTTTTCTTTAAACTGGCTAATGCGGCAAATGGGTTTGGTTTTTCTGCTTCAGGAGGCAGAACACCAAATACCATGTCCGCGTCGGACACTTCACAGTGTTCAGAATCATGTACCGGAACCACCGGCAGAGATAGAATTATTTCATCTTCAATCATTGCCAGTAAATCTATTTCGCCAAATTCATTAACGTCAATTGGCTCATACTCTTCCGGTAATGTCTCAGCCTGTTCATCATTGACGATCGGGCTAAAACAATACGTTGTGTGAACATGATGACTGAAATTACTGCCACAACGCTGACAACTAAGCGTGACATCCACATCAGAATGCCCTCTTACCACTGTCAAACGTTGATTATCAATTTCAAATGATATTGAATTATCTACATCACTATCCACACTGACCACAGTTTCTGCAATACGAGAAACCTGCCCAGCAGAATAACTACCGTGGTAGTCCAGTCTTTTCTGAGCGGTTCGAAGCGCATCAATGGTCAGGGGTAATTTTACCTTTTGCATAAGGCGCGCATATTATCTTTGTAATGGGACATAGTCAAAGAAAAAGGCCACACATCTGCACCTTTCCGTAAAATATTCGCTTGTTAAGCGGCGTATAGTTTAAAATGCCTGCGAATATTTCTCTACGTATTTTATGGAAAAATGATGCTTCCGATTGTTTTATCATCAACTTCTGTCTATCGCCGTCAATTACTGGAAAAAATAGGTTTGCCTTTTACTTGTGTCTCTCCGGATATTGATGAAAGTCCACAGGAGAACGAAAGCCCGGAACAATTAGTAAAACGGCTATCCTATGCAAAAGCCAGCGCATTACAGGGCAGTTATTCCAGCCATCTCATTATAGGTTCAGATCAGGTTTGTGTTTTAGATAATAAAATTACCGGTAAGCCACATAATTTTGAGAATGCGTTCTCTCAACTCCGAAAAGCCAGTGGCAAATGTGTTACTTTTTATACTGGAATTACCCTGTTAAATAGCAAAACGGGGAACATAGATACCCGTTGTGAACTCTTTCATGTCTATTTCAGAGAGCTTACCGAACCCGAAATCATGGGTTATTTAAACAAGGAAAAACCTTTCAATTGCGCTGGCAGCTTTAAAAGTGAAGGGCTGGGCATTACATTATTTGAAAAATTAGATGGCAGAGATCCCAACACATTAATCGGCTTACCCTTAATCACTTTGTCAGACATGCTGATCCGCCAGGGGATAAACCCACTGACGGTATGTTCTCAGTGATGACTTTGCCGCAGTGCTGTTAAACATTGCTTCAACCTATCATCCAATGGGGCTTCGAAACGCAGGGTTTCCCCCGTGGACGGATGGGTAAACTTCAATGAACTTGCATGCAGGAACAATCGGTTAAGACCTGTTTCTGCAAGCTGAGCATCGAACATTTTATCGCCATAACGATCATCAAAAGCAATGGGGTGACCCGCATGTAATGTATGCACACGGATCTGATGAGTTCGTCCCGTAACCGGGCTGGCTCGCACTAATGTCGCAAACGCATACCGTTCTTCAACTTTGAAGCGTGTTTCAGACGGTTTGCCTTCACTATTGACTTTTACCACCCTTTCCCCACTTTGCAGGATATTTTTCAATAAGGGAGCTTCGACGACTTTGCAATGGGATTGCCATTGCCCACGCACTAATGCCAGATAGTCTTTTTGCATCTGTTTCAAACGTAACTGCTCATGCAGCGCGCGCAATGCAGAGCGCTTTTTGGCAATCAATAAAATACCCGAAGTATCGCGATCAAGACGATGCACCAACTCAAGGAAACGCGCTTCCGGGCGTAACGCACGCAACCCTTCGATCACACCGAAACTCAGCCCACTGCCGCCATGAACTGCCGTTCCGGAGGGTTTATTTATGACCAGAATATGGTCATCTTCATACAAGATACACTCTGCCAGCGCAGCCACCTTACCCAGTTTCGCAGAAACAGGCGCTTCCTGTTTTTCCGCAACCCTGACAGGTGGAACCCTGATGATGTCACCTGCTGTCAATTTATATTCAGGTTTGATTCTTCCCTTGTTAACTCGAACTTCACCTTTACGCAAGATCCGATAAATCATGCTCTTAGGTACACCTTTTAAACGAGCCAGCAAAAAGTTATCAATTCGCTGACCGGCTTCATCGTCATCAATCGTGACAAACTGTACAGTTTGATTATTTGTTTTCATGGGCGAGATTCTAATTATCCAATAAACTGAGCGCCACTCATTTTTAAAGATGTCTAAATAACATCCATATTTTCCTACTTGATTATTTCAAGTGTCTTAGGATAAAGACTAAAGATTAACAACTTATCACTATTTCCTAATAAAAAAGCCGTAAAGCGACAAAGTCACCTTGCTATCACCCCAATAGCAATGGAATAATGCTTTCTGGCCACGATTTACTAAACTATGAATGGCAAGATTGAAATTGTTTGTTATCTGTTTGGTTGAACAAAAACGCAGCAATGGCGTAAGACGTAATGTTTAAGCAAACAATTTATGGGCTGCGGGTTGTAGCTTACTGGATTGGGGCATAACTGTACCGATTTATTACAGTGTCCCAAATAAAGAGTGCTGTATTTAAATGAAATTCAGACTTGCCCCGACAAATAGGCGCCTCTATACAAACGATAGCCGTGAGGCTGGCGGTTTTGTAAAAGACACGAGGCCATCGGTAACCAGTAGCTCATCTCTTTTTTGCTCGCAGCTCTATACTAATGTAAAAAATAATGAGTAAGTTAGAATGAAAAGAATGTTAATCAACGCAACCCAACAGGAAGAGTTGCGTGTTGCCCTTGTTGACGGGCAACGTCTTTATGATTTGGATATTGAAAGCCCAGGACACGAGCAGAAAAAGGCAAATATTTATAAAGGTAAAATTACTCGGATTGAACCTAGCCTGGAAGCTGCTTTTGTTGATTATGGCGCGGAACGGCATGGTTTCCTTCCCATTAAAGAAATTGCTCGCGAATATTTCCCAAGTAATTATCACTCTCATGGTCGCCCTAATATTAAGGATATCCTTAAAGAAGGCCAGGAAGTCATCGTTCAAGTCGATAAAGAAGAACGAGGCAATAAAGGTGCTGCGTTAACCACTTTTATCAGTCTGGCAGGTAGTTATTTGGTGCTGATGCCGAATAACCCAAGGGCCGGCGGAATTTCCCGCCGTATCGAAGGCGATGATCGCATCGAATTAAAAGAGGCTCTTTCTTCTCTTGATGTCCCGGAAGGCATGGGGCTTATCGTCCGTACCGCAGGTGTAGGCAAAACGGCTGAAGCCTTGCAAGGGGATTTGAACTTCCGTCTGAAACATTGGGAAGCCATTAAGAAAGCCGCCGATAATCATCCTGCACCCTTCTTAATTCATCAGGAAAGCAATGTCATCGTGCGGGCTTTCCGCGATTATCTGCGCCCGGACATTGGGGAAATCTTGATTGATAACCCGAAAATCCTTGATTTGGCACGCCAACACATTACTGCCTTGGGTCGTCCAGATTTTGCCAGCAAAATCAAGCTGTACAGCGGTGAAGTTCCCCTGTTCAGCCATTATCAAATAGAATCACAAATTGAATCGGCCTTCCAGCGTGAAGTTCGGCTGCCTTCCGGTGGTTCAGTGGTCATAGATACTACTGAGGCCCTGACCGCCATTGATATCAACTCATCCCGTTCAACCCGGGGCGGCGATATCGAGGAAACGGCCTTCAATACTAACCTGGAAGCCGCTGATGAAATTGCACGCCAACTGCGTTTGCGTGACCTCGGTGGCCTCATTGTTATTGATTTCATTGACATGACGCCTGTTCGTCATCAGCGTGAAGTTGAAAACCGCCTGCGTGATGCTGTACGCCAAGATCGGGCCCGCATTCAGATTGGCCGTATTTCCCGCTTTGGCCTGCTGGAAATGTCACGCCAGCGTTTAAGTCCATCACTGGGCGAATCCAGTCACCATGTCTGCCCCCGCTGTAGCGGTACAGGAACAATTCGTGACAACGAATCACTTTCCCTGTCAATACTGCGTCTCATTGAAGAAGAAGCACTGAAAGAAAACACCCATCAGGTTCATGCCATTGTTCCTGTCCAAATTGCTTCTTACTTACTGAATGAAAAACGCAAGGCCGTCAGCGCCATTGAGCATCGCCAAGGTGACGTGGGTGTTGTTATCGTTCCAAATGATCAGATGCAGACTCCTCATTTCTCTGTTTTACGGGTACGTAAAGGTGAAGAAATTTCTGCTTTGAGCTATTTGCTGCCACAACTTCATGAAGCAGAAATGATAAATGCTCAGGATGATGTTCAGCACGAACGTAAGCGCCCGGAACAACCTGCTATTTCAACGTTTGATCTGCCGGCAGATACACCGACACCTGCAGCAGCAAAAACAAAAGAGAAAAAGGCCGCAATCAATACTCAGCAGCAGGCTGAAAAACCGGGACTGTTCAGTCGCTTTGTCACGGCCCTGAAGAAAATGTTCAGTGGTGAAGAAGAAAAACAGGCTGGAGAGAATAGTAAAAAATCTTCTGGCAATGATAACCGCCGTTCACCAGACCGTCGCAACCCACGCCGCCAGAATCAGCGCCGTGAACGCAACGAAAATGAAACCCGCAATAACCGTGAGCGCGATGAACAACGCAAGGGCCGTAATGTCCAGCAGAAAAATAATGCTCAGGAAAATGTTGCGATAGACAATGAAGCACGTGAAGCACAGCAGCAGCAACGCCGTGAACAACGGGCTGAACGTCAGCGCCGCCGTCAGGAAGAAAAGCGCCAGCAACAACTGGAAGCCAAAGTCCAGCAGACAACAACTAAACCGGATATTGTCGAAGAAGAAGCAGAAGAGCGCCAGCCGGTCATGCCACGTCGTCAACGTCGTCAGCTTAGCCAAAAAGTACGTATTGTTGATGAGGTGAAAGAAGACGCTATCATTACCGCTTTACCCGCAGTAATGCCTGAAAACGTATCAACCAAGACAGAAAAGGAACAAAAAGCGCCGATCCCTGCTGTTGTCGATACGAATATTGAAGCGGTCAACCAACCTGCCATTCCACAAGGTGGCGTGGTGCAAAATACCGCTTCACAAAACGTAGCATCTGCAAACAATGAGCAACAAGACAACACAATGCCACGTCGCTCTCGCCGTTCACCACGTCACTTGCGTGTCAGTGGTCAGCGTCGCCGCCGCTATCGTGATGAACGTAACCTGACCCAATCACCCGTCCCATTGACAATGGCTGTCGTATCGCCAGAGCTGGCATCCGGTAAAGTTTGGGTGAGTTACCCTGTTGCCCCGGTCACAACCACTGAATTTGAAACCTCAGTTACCGTTGGTGCGGTTGAAGAAAAATCAACACTTGTGCAGCAAGAAAATGGGGTTCTAGTGTCTAAGGCAGTAGAGTCTGCGCCAGTTTCACCAGAAACTCACATTGAAGTGGCTGAACAACCTAGCTCCACGCCTCATGACAGTGTAAAACGGGTTAACGATGAGACTTCTATCACGACATCTGTAGAGCCGAAATTTGAACTACCTGAAGTTTCAGCAGAGCCAGAAATCGTAGAATCGGTCATCAATCATGATGAAAAACATCAGCCAGAAGTTTTAGTTGATACTGTATCCCATGAAACTGTACCTTATGAGGCAATCCCTCATAAAACAATCCCTCATGAGACAATTCTTCATGAAACAATACAGCCTGATGCCACACCACATGATTCTGAGGAACCCCGTCACACTGCGGAAGCTATCATTGTGACGCCTATCTTCAAACAGGAACATCATGAAGAACAACCAACTGTCGCAACGGAAACATGCTCTAAGGCAGAGGAAGTTAAAACGGAAGAGGCAAAAGCTACTGAGCCTGCGATTATCGTGGAAAAAAATCATCACGCTTATTCCCCAATGACGAAGGCACCTGCACCCGATATGGTGGCAAAACCTGTCGTGATTACTGAATGGCAACGTCCTGCTGACCCATTCAAAGGTAAAGGCGGTGCTGGTGGGCACTCTGCAACAAATATCGCAACCTCTGCGATGTCGAAACCACAGACATTCGAATAATCAGATATTGTGATTTTCTGTAAAACTCAATGTGGCTCCGCTTGTTAGGAGCCACTTTTTTTACCCTCATACCACAAAACCAGATCAATTTAATTCCTTTAAACCATTTATTTCAATAAAATTAACTGGTTATCATTCCCATTAATATAGTGAATTTTATGGAGAACTTTCCATCTATGAAACCCTGGCTTATCTTTGGTGCGGGAAAAGGCGTTGGACGCCATTTGGTCACTTTGGCTCTAAAACAAAACCGCCCTGTCACAGCATTAATCCGCAACACACAACAAGCGATAGAATTGAGTGCAGCCGGTGTTAACGTCATACACGGCGATGCCTGTAACAAAGAGAACATAGAAAAAGCGATTGCACAAGCAGGGGAAAATCCGGTTGTCTTTTCAACCATTGGAGGAGGAGATGCCGATCATTATGGAAATATGGCTATTATAGATGCACTGGAGCAAGCTCAGATTTCACGTATGTTATTGGTAACATCCATTGGATGTGGAGAAAGTTGGCATACATTATCACCCCGAGCCAAATCATTATTTGGGCAATCCGTCAGGCACAAGTCACTCGCAGAAAGTTATCTGCAAACCAGCACGCTGGCTTTTACTATCATTCGCCCTGGCGGTCTTACCGATCAGGCGGGTACTGGTCACTGTCAACGTTATCAGGAAGAAGTTCATGGCATGGTAAGCCGGGAAAATGTGGCAGAACAATTGGCACAAATGGCAGAAGATAAACAAACTTACTATCAGATTTATGCCTTAGTCGATCCAGAGCTAAAGCCTCATTGGGGCTGATTTATGGGATGAAAATCGGAATAGGGGCGAATCTTGCTGTTTGATTCCCCCCACCGTACATACGGTTCATAACCAGATGATGAAAAAAACTGGGCATGTCGGGATCATTCACTGAATCTGTGGTCTTCCGGATCATAGTTTTTCCAGTTTATGGGGTATCGATTAAAGTTTAAATGAAATTTTGCTATTTTCGGCTACGTAAAGTTCATCTTTCAACGAATTTAATAGCCGCTTAAGGGTGGTAAGCAAATATGATGAAAACCCATCTTGACCAATACTTCTTTCATAAACATGTGTTGGTATAAATCGCTTCATCTCATTATGAAATCCACCAGAAGAAACAATTTCATCAAGAGAATCGACTCTGGACTGGAGTAAATCTTCAAAGTTATCGATCTGATAATCTGAAATTTTCTTTTTGACGAGTTCCGTGTTTAGTTCAGCTTTCTCCTGAATTAGCCATAACAGATCCCACATGTCACGATATCGAATGCGAGATGTGGTAGCAGGGAATGAGATGAGTTTGTCGGCCATAATTTCTGTTAGCGTTTCTACAGGGACTAAAATGTCATTGTATCCATCGGGCAAAACAGAATAGTTTCGTGCAAGTGGAAGCGGGTTCTTCGTATAAGCAGGAATGTTGGTAATTTCAATTTTTATACGTTGCTTAGGCAGATCCTTTCGCTCTGGAGCCGTGGTAACGGATATCTGCCATTTATCTACTTTCACCTCAGCATATTCGGGTTCCTTTCGTAATTCTTTTGGTTCTTTTACTTTGATTTCAAGGCCGTACCGTTCCCCCAAGCACTTCTCTATACAGCCCTTCATCTTGGCTAAATCAGCGGAACAAAAATCCCGGCCACCTGCAAAATCAAGGTCTTCGCTAAAACGGTTTGAGCTATAACATAACCGTAATGAAGTCCCTCCTTGAAACGTCATTCCCTTCAGTAGTCCTTCCTTAGATAGACAAAAAAGAATGTCATAATGTAATAATTCTTTTTCTACGACGGGTCTTAAATTTTCCAGTTCGCCTTGTATAACTGCCTGATCGACAAGCGCGTTAAAATCAATCGGCTTAGGCATCATTGAGATCCTCATATCTGACTAAATGCATATTCCTGCCCACGCGCTTAAGGTCACGCAGTGCTGTTTCTGCTGTAGCGATCCTCAACGGTGATCTGGTCTCAATCGTTCCTTTCAAAATTTCGCTGGGTTCTCTACTGGTGTGTGTCACCTCAATAACCCCCCAAGGTGTTTTAAACTCCCCTGACCTACCTGTAGACATAATGGTCAGACGGTCAATTGGGATTTGGGAGATGATCCCATATTGAGATAAGGACGACTCTAAGCTGACATAGTTAAACTCGCCTCGTCTAATATTTTTGGCGATATTTTCCAGAGGATAACTATCTTTAGTCGCCCGGTTATAGATATAGACTCCCCTCGCAACGCGTGCCAGCAATCCAGCTTTAACCAAGCGTTCAATAGATTTGCGTAATGTGCGTGTTAGTTCGTCAAAAAAGATGGTTTCTAAGTCTTGGAAAAGAAAGACATACCGTCCTTTCTCACTAAATTTATCTAGTCTATTAATAGCTGTGATTTTGTCCATCTCATTATCTCTACCGTAACACCCTTTTTAAGGGGTATTTTTGTATAGATATTGAGTATAGCAGCCATAAATGTACAAATAAACCCCATTTAAGGGAAGCTACTGTAAACATAATGACTACTCTGAATAGTTCAAGATTTTTATCACAAAATAGCGGGTTACAAGAGAAGCGAAAAAAGTTAACCACGCCAATGGCGTGGTTAACTGTACGTTCAACGCTGAACAACCAAAACTTACTTGATTCCACCATCCATAGCTTTAAGTTTTTTAGATAGCTCACGGCGTTCTTTAGAGAGTTCGGCATTTTTGATGATATATTCATCAACACGTTCTTCATAATCGCTGCGCATATGAGCAATAATCCCTTGAATATCTTCAACCGACATTCCCGGCTTAATGTAGTCACTCAGGTTATCGAGTAGTAACACGCGCTTTTGGTTATCTCGAACCTTTTTCTCGTTATCTACGATCTCACGCTGTAATTTGTTTTTGCGACGGAATATACGCACAAACTCCAGTACATTGTGGAATGTTGGTTTATTTGTGTTGTCCATTTTTTACACCTTTTTAATCAGACTGATAATTTCTTATGCTGGCTACACAATACAATTTCAAGCAACGTATAGACAAGTCAGTTTCGACAATTTATTGATATGAGCTATTTTTGGGACTACGAATACAGAGATCATGACAAAGTAAACAGCTCATTCGGTTATCCTTATATCTCGTTTGATTTGGCGCAAGGGTTTCAAACGACGATACATACCTTGAGCACTTGGCACGATCGGATAACCCGGTTTCATAGGATCTAGGTTTATCTGCAATCATGGAAACATAAGAGCGCGCATCCAACCCAGTATCAATCTTGTCCATAATGGTTTTGCAGACAAACCAGCCTGCTCACGTAATATGATATATTCTTGCGGGGTTGGGAATACTTCTGTAATTTCTATCATCATTCTGCCTCCTTAGAGTTCACAGCCCCACACTAACGATCCCATCATAAAATCCAAAATCGGTTTAATAAATCTTGCCAAAACCTTAGGTAATATTGCACACAATGGGAAAAGTTGGGAAAAGTTAGGAAATTTTAAAACTGACCTGAATACATTGGAGAAACACAGTTCGGCAGAAGGTAAAACTTGAACGATTACATCTGACTAACTCCAGCTCATTTCCGAGTGAACTGTAATGAATTGAACATTGCAAAGGCCGAGGAATAAACATGTACGCCAAATATATCGGGAAAGATGATCCCCAGAACAATTTAGTTAAAAATAAGATTTATAAACTTACAGAACAAAATAACGGTAAGTATCAAATTAATGGTGTCTTTGTTCACTCCGACACTGTAGTAGCGGCTTATCCGCATCCACACGCCACTTTAATTAAGGAATACGCAAAACTCGCAATCGAACACGATGAACCGTGGCGCTGGTTTCAATACCGCAGAAATGCTACCGAAGGTTGGCAAAACTGCACCAAAAATTTATCTTTTATCCCTACATTGGAGTTCAGGCTAAAACCCAATCCACAAATTCTTCGCATTGGAGAATGGGATGTACCTGTACCTGAAAGAAAGCCCCCATTGAAAGGTACGACATATTATGTCCCTGATCTTTTAAAAGATGATTGTATTGATTCAATGGTATGGGATAACAGTGACATAGACTTACGTTTTCTCGATAGGGGATTTGTACACCTTAACCCAGATGCTGCGAATATCCATGCATATGCACTCCTCTCTCTTACCAAATAGAGGCATCAAACTGACAGGGCATCCAACTATTTCCTCATTCCCTCATATCAAAAAGCACACCTGTTTGGTTAAAGCATGCGTCACCCGATAATCGGCGAGTGTGCTTTTTGATATACGAAGAGAAATATCGTTTGCCAACGGCGCGGGTATGCTTAATCATCTATACCAAATAATAAATTAAATGGAGATTATTCAACTTTGAACACCCGTCAAGAAGAACAAAGTTTCTACTTCCATGATTATGAGACTTTTGGTAAACACCCTGCCCTAGATCGCCCTGCTCAATTTGCCGGCGTTCGCACCGACAGTGATTTCAATATCATTGAAGAACCTTTAGTGGTGTATTGTACCCCCGCTGATGATTATCTTCCTGATCCTGAAGCGGTTATGATCACTGGAATTACACCACAGTTGGCCCTGAAAAAAGGGGTCAATGAAGCCGAATTCGCTCGCCAAATCCATGCCGCGTTCAGCAAGCCCAAGACCTGTATTCTTGGATACAATAATATTCGCTTTGATGACGAAGTCAGCCGTAACATTTTTTATCGTAATTTTTACGACCCTTACGCTTATAGTTGGCAAAAAGGCAATTCCCGCTGGGATCTGCTTGATGTATTACGTGCCTGTTATGCCCTGCGACCAGAAGGTATCGTCTGGCCAGAAAACGATGATGGATTACCCAGCTTCAAGCTGGAACACCTGACACAAGCCAACGGCGTTGAACATACTCAAGCCCATGATGCGATGTCCGATGTTTATGCCACTATCGCAATGGCAAAGCTGGTGAAAAAAGCTCAACCTAAACTGTTCGATTACTTTTTCCAATTAAGAAACAAACAGAAAATCAGCCATCAGATTGATATCCCACAAATGAAACCTCTGGTTCATGTATCGGGCATGTTTGGGACTCTGCGCAGTAATATTAGCCTTATCGCTCCCTTGGCATGGCATCCGAGTAATCGTAATGCGGTTATCATGTGCGATCTGGCAGGTGATGTCTCTCCGCTTTTGCAACTCAGCGCCAATGAGTTACGCGAACGCTTGTATACCCGACGGGATGAATTGCAACCAGACCAAAGTCCCGTGCCCATTAAATTGGTGCATATTAATAAGTGCCCAATCATTGCTCCAGAGAATACTTTGCGACCAAAAGATGCAGAGCGAGTAGGATTAGATCGCAGCCAATGCGAGCAAAATTTGGCTATTTTACGCAATCATCCGCAAATCAGAGAGAAAGTTGTTGAACTGTTTTCTCATTCGGAAGAATTTCCAGAATCTGATAACGTCGATACTAAACTCTATGGCGCTTTTTTCAGTGATGCTGATAAAACGGCTATGGAAATTATCAGGGAAACGTCCCCTCAGAACTTGCCTGCCTTGGATTTAACATTCCAAGATACACGCATTAAGCCACTGTTATTCCGCTATCGTGCGAGAAACTATCCGGCAACGCTGGATTATGACGAGCAACAGCGCTGGTTGCGTCACCGTCGGGATACGTTAACACCGGAAAACATCAGCCAATATCTTGCAACTATTGAAGCACTTTTTGTTGAATATCAGTCTGATGAAGAAAAATGCCGCCAGTTAAAAGCATTGGTTGATTATGCGATCCAGATAGCAGGATAAAACTTTCATATCAGTGCTATTCCCATATCAGCTCTATACCCATATAAATTTCATTCCCAATAAAAAAGAAAAAGACAAACACTGGGGTTTTGTCTTTTTCTATTTTTACTTCACATCATGAGAGCAAGCTAATCATGTTGATGCCCAACAGGTTGACAACCACATTCTCCGCCCCAATTCTTCAACTTGGAGGTTTTACCAATTCCCGGATTTAACGTATTGGTTGGATCAGTGATTTGATAGAAATGCTTAAGCTGTGGTTTAGCTTGATATAAGTGACCCACATTATGCTCGGCAGGATATTCCGCTCCGCGCTGGTTCAAAATTTCCAGCATTTTTGTTTTCAATGCGTGAACATCTGTGCCTTTTTTAACAATATAGTCCTGATGGAATACATGGCACATAAAATGACCGTAATACAGCCGATGCACTAACGCTTCATTGATTTCGGCCGGTAAAGTTTCAAACCATTCACGATCATTGCGTCGCAAAGCAATATCCAACGCCAGAATATCTTCCACCTCATTACTGTGAACAGCTTGATAACGAATCGCCGCTCCTGCGGCAGCAAAACGGTGTAAAAATGCTTTCGCTCCCTCTTCGGGTGTACAGGAAAAATACGCCCCATCAGCCTGCTTAAAATAACTTTCCAGCCACTCACTGGCTTCTTTGATGCCTTCACCCGACATTTTCAACATTAAGTGGTGTTCAAAACGATCCCGGTATTCTTTCAGGCGAGCAGGTAAATGAGAAGGTAATAAACGGCTCAATCCCTGCATGACACGGTCGGTTAAATGAGGTGGCAAAAAGGGCACTTTACCCAATATGGCATCCATCCGCCCTTTCAAACTGAAAAACAGGGGCATTTTATCTGTGCCCAGTTTATCAATCATAACGAAAGTATCTTTCCCGTACACTTGTGCAATATCAAAAACATCCCGGTGCATGTATTCCCCGGCAACCGGCAAGTGCTGGAAATTCGATAGAATATGACGACGTAATTCCGTCAACACATCAGGTTGATTCGTGCCAATATAGAAAACCTGCGAAGAGGTTTCTGCCGGAAAAGTATCAAGGCGCACCGCAAAAACAACCAATTTTCCCGCACAGCCAGAGGCTTCAAACAGCCTGCGTTCATCCGCATTAAAACGTGATGGCGTTTCTGCATCAACATCTCTGACGCGCTGCGAATATTCATGATCAGAAGCAACCCGTTCGGTATGTTCAATATCGTCGGTACGATAACGCTGCTCTTCCAGACACGTCAGCATATCTTCAGGTTGATCCCCCAAAGATATTCCCAGATGGTTAATAAGTTCAGCTTCGCCTTTTTCATTGACCCGGCCATATAGTGCCATTTCTGTATAAGCGGGCCCACGCTGAACCAAAGATCCCCCTGAGTTATTGCAAATCCCCCCAATCACGGATGCACCAATACAGGATGAACCAATCACTGAATGAGGTTCGCGCCCCCATGGTTTCAGTACTTTTTCCAGGTGCCACAGTGTACTACCGGGAAAAGCGATAACCTGATGGGTTGATTGAAGGATCTGGATTTTATCCATCCGTAGAGTGCTGATGATAACGATATCACGGTCATAGTTATCGCCATTCGGGGTAGATCCTTCCGTTAACCCCGTATTGGCTGCCTGCATCAAAATAATTTTGTCAGCATCAACACAGGCTTTAAAGACTTTCCACTGCTCCAATAATGATCCCGGAAATACAACCGCAAGGGCACTGCCTTGTCCAGAACGAAAACCTTTACGGTAACGTTCCGTTTTTCCAGGTTCAGTGAGGATATGTGAGGAACCAACGATATGGGTAAGAACAGCAATTAGTTGCTGGTTTTGAGGGCTTTTAACATCATTCATAATCGTTCTCTTACCTTGCAGAGCCAGATAAACAGGTTCTTGATGAAATCAGGCATGGCGAAATTATTATCTATTATACCTTTTCTAGTGTAGTTTGTTGATTTCTCATCCACGTTTCAGTTTGAAATTTATTAAGCATTTACTGTGTCTTCATGTTTTTCATATAACGGCGACTTTTTTCTTCGTGCTATTTCTGCTTAAACAAAAACAGCACCCGAAGGTGCTGTTGCAAAAAAAGTATCTGTATACCCTTATCTTTCAGATAACTGTGGTATTAACAGCAACCTGAAGTCTATCTTGACTATTCCGTTACGTTTGCGATTCACTGAACTGCGGCATTGATTGACGGAAGCCACGGGTCAGGAAAAACATGTAAAGAAGACCAACGCCTCCCCAAGTCAAACCCAACTCCATAGAATTAGCTTCTAAATTCACCCACAAAACCCCGACTGTCGCAGCACCAAGAAGAGGTAAGATCAAGAAATTCAATGTATCTTTCAATGTATTATTGCGACGTTCACGAATATAGAATTGAGAGATCACCGACAAGTTAACGAACGTAAATGCAACCAACGCACCGAAATTAATCAGGGCCGTCGCAGTCACCAGCTCCAGCCAACATGCTGATAAGGCGATAATGCCAACCAATATGACGTTGATCGCGGGAGTACGCCATTTAGGGTGAACATAACCAAATATTTTTTCAGGCAATACACCATCACGTCCCATGACATAGAGCAGACGAGATACCCCCGCGTGCGCCGCCATACCAGAAGCCATGACCGTGACACTGGAAAATATAAGAATTACATACTGGAATAATGCACCAGCCACATAAAGCATAATTTCTGGCTGGGAAGCGTCCGGATTTTTAAACCGAGAAATATCTGGGAAATAGAGTTGTAAGAAATAAGACACCGCAATGAAGATAACACCGCCAATTAATGCGGTCATGAAGATCGCTTTAGGGATAACCTTACCTGCATTTGGTGTTTCTTCCGACAATGAACTAATGCCATCAAAACCAAGAAATGAGAAACAAAGTATCGTCGCGCCAGTGATCATCGGAATCAATTGGGCTTCTTCTGATGTAAATGGCTGAATACTCAGTAACGTTCCTGCGCCTTCTCCATTATAAACACCACGGATCATCAGCCCAACGAGTATCACCATAACCGCAATCTGAATAATCACAACGATGCTATTGATATTCGCAACAACATTGATGCCACTCAGATTGAAGATGGTCATAAGTGCAGTCAATACGACCACAAAGATCCATGGATCAATGCCGGGGAACAAAGCCTGTAGATAAATCTTTGCCAGTAAGACATTGATCATCGGCATCAACATATAATCTAATAAAGACGACCAACCTACCATAAATCCAAGGTGGGGATTCATTGATTTTTGTACGTAAGTATAAGCAGAACCCGCCGATGGAAAGCGTTTTACTAATTTTCCATAACTCAAAGCCGTAAATAAAATCGCGGTCAATGCGATAGCGTAAGATGTCGCAACATGCCCACTGGTCAAACCAGAGACAATACCAAACGTATCAAAAATAGTCATTGGCTGCATATAGGCAAGCCCCATCATGACTACTTGGAATAGAGTCAATGTTCTTCTCAGCTGAACGCGATTGTCAACATTGGTTTGGTTAAAATCAAGTGTAGTCGTGGTGGTATTATGCGACATGAGCGAAATCCCCCATAACTTCGATCTGGGTACTGATACAACTACTTAATCGATAGTTACTGGGTAGACTTCGCATCTGTCTATAGACAGAAAAGAAAGAAAAATTGGAGGAGAGTGAACTAACAGAGGGCCATGCCCCATAGTCATCATTGCAGCAACGAGCGCCAATTGGCACTAGCGCAAAAGAGAATAATTGCTCCATATTTGCATTCCTCAATACAGCAACCCGGTTTCAAGTATGGTTGCTTATGGTCAGTAGTATCGATCCGGAACAGGGTCCGGCCTCTTGGTGTTGTAAAAAATAACGCAAAGCAAAAAAAATAACTGATGCATATTTACACATCAGTTATTTTTAGTGCACGCATTCTGCACTTCAAGTCCAGAAATAGCAAGCGTGATAACACTAAAAATTTATTATTTTTTACGACACTACAGAGCCTTATGGAATAGGCTCTTACTGAGTGAGTACTGGAACTTAACGCCATCATATCCGTTGATCGGCCTCTGATAAGTTTTTAGCACAGAGGTAAGCGATTTGCCATTTAATTGTGATTATTTTAATAGCAAAAAAACACCCCATCATCAATTTTATGATGTCGGGGTGTTTTTATATCATGCCTAAATGTTAAGCAGAATAACTAATATTAATAAGAAGGCGAAAGATTAATTAAAAATCATAATTGATGCCGACATGGTAACGGCGGCCGTCGAGTACTGCATCATGGCTTTCTTGAGTTACGCGTTTATCAAAAACGTTATACACCCCACCTGACACACGTAAGTTTTTATCCAAATTATAAGTTACCCCTAAGTCGACAAAAGTATAAGAAGGGGTTCCATCTTTCATGCCAGTACGGCTCTGATAACTTTTTGTCTTACCACGGAAATTAATACGTGTCCAGGTATCCAACTCGGATAGCGGCTGCCAATTCAGGGTGGCATTCGCCATATGTGTTGGCATTTTATTTAACGCTTCTCCTTTGAACTTACCACTTTTTTGCTCAGAATCGGTATAAGTATAGTTTGCCGCTAATGATAAGTTTTCAACAATATCCCAATTGATGGTGCCTTCGATACCCCGGATATTCGCTTTATCAACATTTGTCCGTTTGTTAATAAAGTCATAATACTTGCCATCGAATAGACATTTATTATCAGGATTTTTATCTTGTTTATCACTGCCTTTATCACAATCTTTAGTTTCAGTGATTTTATCTTTAAAATCAGTATTAAAAATAGTCACACCAATATTAAGGTTTTCTTGATTATTCCAGATAATACTGATTTCTTCATTAAGACTTTTTTCTGGCTTAAGGGCTGGGTTTCCCAAGATCATTCCGTCACTCTTACTCCCACCCGTTACTTGACCCCAGTTAGGGGCAACCTGCCTTAAATCAGGCGAACGGTAACCGGTAGCAACACCACCTTTAATCGTCCATTGCTCGTCAGTGTGCCATACTCCATAGAGGCGAGGTGTCCAATGCATGCCGAAGTTTTGGTCTTTATCCAGCCGAACGCCACCAGTGAGGGCAAAATCATTCCCCATTTGCCATTCGTCTTCTAAAACCAAGGCCCAACTCCAGCGAGTTAATTTATTAACATCTTTAGCCGAAGGTAACTGATTGCCATTGTCGCGTAAATCTTCATAACGATACTGGCCACCGACGCTTACTGTGTGATCGTCGAAGACAAACGTCGTATGGTTATTAAATACCGTCTCATTGTTTGTCATTTCACGTTCAGGATTACGACTTTCATCCCTTTGAATATAAGAAGTCGTCGTACCAAAATCATAAATACCATGATGAGTAACCGCGTAATTATTGCGTTTATAACGGCTGGTATCATTTTCACACGATTTTTTCCCACAGTCTCGGGTCTTACCAATCGTTGAATCACGATCTTGCTCATAGCGGCCAGCTTCAAACGTAAAAGCATTTTTCTCATCTGGCGTTAAAGAGAGAGCGAACGCACCGTTGCGCATTTCCTGCTTTCTAAATCCGCCCAGGAATTTATCTTCATTACGATGAGAATAGAGGCCATTTACCCTCAATCCCAGCAGTCCTTCAATGATCGGCCCTGCGGCATAAATACTGTTCTGGTAACTGTTGCCGGAATTTTTACTTTCAGTCAGGGTAGCATCTGTACCCACACTTAAATGCCATTCTTTTTGAGCTTTACGGGTAATCATATTAATGACACCGCCCATGGCATCAGAACCATAGAGAGAAGACATCGGCCCTCTCACAATTTCAATACGTTCAATGGCGGCTAACGGTGGCAGCCATCCCTGTTCAATTCCCGAACCGTCACTATTCGGACGAGTGCTACGTGTATCAACACGTCTGCCATCAACTAAGATCATGGTATATTTGGAGGCCATACCACGGATACTGATATCACTGCTGCTACCACCCCCCGTAACAACCACACCCGGTACATCTTTCAATGCATCTGTCACATCACGGTAGGCTTTAGTTTCCAACTGTTCACGGCTAACAACCGAAATAGAAGCCGGTGCATCTTCAATTTTCTGCTGAAAACCCGATGCCGTCGTTACAACGATTTTGTCTTCATCATGGTTAGCAGCCAAAACAGTACTGGATGAAATAACGGTGATAATGCCTATTGCGATTTTTTTCTTTGCAAAAACAACCATTCCCGATTCTCCAACAGATAGAGTAGAGTTATTTAAATTAATATGGATAATCGACATACACCCACAGTACAGGGATAATGACTTATCCCTGTTAGTGCTATAGTTATTAAATTAATTAGATTTAAATTTTAAAAAAATATTTAATATCTTTTTTATGTTAACTCGCCAATTTCGCCACTAAACCATCAATTAATACTTGTGGTACTCCCTGAGAACAACGCTCGATTCGGCCTTTAATACCATAAACTTCCGCCAAGCTCTCAGGCGTTATAACTTGTTCAGGTATCCCCTCAGAAATTAATTCACCTTTCTTTAGCATTAATACATGATCACCATGACGCAATGCAATATTGATATCATGGACAACAACAACGGTAATAATATTACGGCGGCGTGTTTCTCGGGCAACTAAGTCCATAACGTGATACTGGTAATTTAAATCCAGCGCACTTAATGGTTCATCCAGTAATAACAGAGTCGGGTGTCGGATTAATGATTGAGCCAATCCAACCAACTGTTTCTGACCACCCGACAATTGATCCAGGTAACTGAGTGCCAAATGATCAATACCAAGCTGGCGTAACAGATCCATCACTTCTCTTTCACACTGGCTATTACTGATGCCACCTGATGCCCGTTGGGCAACAATAACAGATTCCAGTACGTGAAGGTGAACACCCGCCGGCAACGATTGGGGCAGGTACACCACGTTCTGAGCACGTTGGGCAAAATTCATCTGCATTAAATCCTGCCCATCCAGCAGTAGTTCCCCATTCGCTTTATTCAGTCCAGCCAGCGAACGCAGAAGTGTGGATTTTCCACAGCCATTTGGTCCCAATAACACCGTGATTTGACCACGCGGCAGGGTATTGACATCCAAATTTTGAATGACAGGATGCTTCGGATACCCCGTCGTCAGACGATTGATTTTTAGTCCCTGACTCATACATTCCCCCTATGGCGTAAGACTATGCTAAGGAAGAAGGGGACACCGACTAACGATGTCACGATCCCCACCGGAATGATGACTCCCGGGATCAAATTCTTAGAAGCAATGGAGGCCATTGACAAAACTAATGCGCCAATCAGCGCACTTGCCGGCAGGAAGAAACGGTGATCTTCGCCAAACATCATTCTGGCGATATGGGGGGCCACCAGACCAATAAACGCAATAGGACCGACAAACGCAACGGCTAACGCAGTCAGGATACTGATACGCAATAAGGTTCCCAAACGAAGGCGGCGGATATTGATCCCAAAGCTGCTGGCACGATCTTCTCCCAACCGCAACGCCGTCAGTTTCCAAGAGTTACTCATTGAGATCGGCATAATCACGGCAAAAACTAACATCATGATGCCCAGTTTTTCCCATGTCGCTCTGCCAAGACTCCCCATCGTCCAGAAGACCAGTCCCTGTAAGGTGTCTTCGGTGGCGATAAATTGCATCATGGAAACCAGCGCCCTGAAGGAAAATACCATCGCAATGCCGAACAATACCACACCAGAGGTCGCCACCCTTGTCCAACGAGTGATGCCATCAAGCATCAAGGCCGCCAGCAATGCAAAAAGAAAAGCATTCGCAGAGATGAACCACTGATCCGGTATTCCGGAAATGCCTATCCCAAGCACAATAGCCAATGCCGCACCAAAAGATGCGGCATCGGAAAGCCCCAAAGTAAATGGGCTGGCTAATGGGTTATTCAGGACTGTTTGCATTTCAGCACCAGCCAGTCCAAGGGACAGGCCAATCACTACCGCCATCAAAGCATAGGGTAATCGAATATCCCAAACAATCACCCTTGTCGCTGCATTAACGCTTTCTGGTGAAACGAGTGTTTGCCAGAGGGTTTGCAGCGATAACCCTGATGGTCCCATGGTAAAATCCAGTACAACAGAGGCACCAATCACCAAAACGATAAACAATATCCATGCAATACGTCGGCGCAGGATATGACGATAATGTGCTTTGATATCGCACTCATTCAATGGCTGTTTTGCTGTTGGCATAGGTTCAGTAGTGACGCTCATTTTTATTACCTGTTACTGCTTATTTCTCACTAACCCAATACGTACCTGCTGGTTCAACAGCCAAGAATTTATTGTGAAGTTCTTTTAATGTTTGTTGTGGATCTAAGTCAGCAAATTTTTCAGGATAGAACCATTTGGCAAAAACTTGTGTCACAACAACGTTATAAGGCGAGTTGTAGTAATGATGCCAGATAGCATGGCTACGGCCTTCTTTCACAGCAGTTAAGGTGTTGATGCCACTGCGTTCAGTCACGGTTTTCAAGCCGGCACGAGCGACATCCACGGAAGTTTTGGCGCCCATTTGAACCCCTGCGTCTTTATCACCCGGATCTTGTGCACCACTGGCAATATAGATATAAGGATCTTCAGCAATCACTTTTTCCAGATTCATGGTTCCCAATGGGGATGGCAGTACATTTTTCGCGATGTTTTTACCGCCAGCCAGGTCAATGAAGTTCCCCATATTGCCGTTACCCGCCGTACCACAGCAATCTTCTCTGAAACCCGCTAACAGCTCAATAAATACAGAGGGTTTCTGGTTCTCCGGTATACGGTCAGTAATATCCGTCACCCGCTTCTGATTTTTTTCATAAAAATCAGCGTAAGCATTTGCTTGCTCTTCGCGGTGCAGAACTTTGCCCAGCATACGGATGCTCGGTAAGGTGTTATGCAAAGGGTCGTTGCGGAAATCGACAAAAACAACCGGAATACCCGCTCGTTCCAACTGTTTTACCAGTTCACTGTTTTTTCCGGGACCATGTCCGGACAGGCCGAAGATAGCAACATCAGGATTCAGTGTCAGTACTTTCTCGGAACTGACGCTGTCTTCACTGGTATTGCCAATCAGGGGAATATTGTCGATTTCAGGGAATTTAGCTTTATAGACGGAGTAAGTTTGTGGGTCTAGTTTGCGGAAGTCACCTTGCCAGCCAGCAATACGGGCCAGAGGTTTATCGCCTTCTAACAGTGCAATAGAATGGAATAGACGACCTTCGCCCAATAAGATCCGGTTGACTTTTTCAGGCACTTCCACAGTACGTCCAGCAACATCAGTGACTGTTTCAGCCCAAGATGAAAAACTTGCCATCATGGCGGAGCCTGCCATCAGACCGACACTCATACTTTTCACGACTGCTCGAAATACAAACTTCACTTTAGTTAGCCTCTTCATACAACAATTGTGCCGCTAACAATAAAGCAAATAAGAATACTTATCAATGCGATTGATTCAGTATGCCCTAAATTTACAGTCTCTATTTTCCCCATAACCTCCTGAAAAATAAAAACTGCCAATTCCATCACAGAACAGACAGTTTTTTACCACATAATGGCAATAATATTTTAATTAATAAATATCAATTAATTATATAGTTATTAACAAATTACTCTTGGTTGGCGTCTTTAAATGCGGGAAATTCCATCTCACTGTATTTAACAAAGCGAGTTTTCCTTTTCCATTTGTAGCCAAACCAAATGATGAGAAATAACGGAATGCCAATGTAAGTTGCAACAACGCCATACCAATCAATCTTATCTTGCAGGAACGCCTGATAGTTCTGCCCCAAAGTGATCGCCAGACATAAAACAAAAGCAAAAATCGGCCCGATAGGGAAGAAACCGGAGCGGTATGGCAAATCATTCAAATCCAGTCCGCGTGCAACATAGCCTTTCCGGAAACGATAATGGCTGATTGCAATACCTAACCAGGCGATAAATCCCGTCATCCCGGAAGTATTCAATAACCACAGGTAGACGGTTTGGTTGCCAAACATAGAACTGAGGAAGCACAATCCCGCGACCACCGTTGTGACATAAAGCGCATTACGGGGAACCCCCCCTTGCGACAAATGACCAAAAATTTTCGGTGCCTTCCCTTCCCTCGCCAGGGTGAATAGCATTCGGGTAGAAGCATACATTCCTGAATTTCCCGCCGAAAGCACAGCGGTTAATATCACCGCATTCATGACGGCAGCGGCTGACAGCAATCCGGCATTTTGAAAGACTAACGTGAACGGGCTAACGCTGATATCTTTCACCCCATTACGCAATAAGCTCGGATCAGTATAAGGAATGATTAAGCTGATAATCAAAATGGCAAACACATAGAACAATAAGATACGCCAGAATACCTTACGAACAGCACGAGGGATGTTTTTTGCCGGATCTTTAGATTCCCCTGCGGTGATCCCAATTAATTCTGTGCCCTGAAAAGAGAAGCCGACAATCATTGCCACCCCAATCATAGCGGCAAAACCGCCCGCAAATGGCGCATCATCAATGGTCCAATTATGCCAGCCTGCGCCTTCAGCACCTTTCATGATGCCGACGATCATGAGAATACCGACCACGATGAAAACAATAACCGTAGAGACTTTAATCAGGGAGAACCAATATTCTGCTTCACCAAAACCTTTAACGGAGATGAAATTCAACAGAAAAATCACGCCAAGAAACAATGCACTCCATACCCAGCCAGGAACATCATTGAACCAGTACCCCATCACCAATTGCGCAGCAACAAGGTCAACGGCAATCGTTACCGCCCAGTTGTACCAGTAGTTCCATCCCAGTGCGAAACCAAAACCTTCATCCACATATTTGGAGCCATAGGTTGAAAATGATCCTGAAACCGGCATGTACGCGGCCAATTCACCCAAGCTGGTCATCAGGAAATAGACCATCAGACCAATTAACGCATAGGAAAGTAAGGCTCCAGCAGGACCTGCCTGAGAAATCGTTGCGCCTGAAGCAACAAATAACCCTGTACCAATTGATCCACCGATGGCAATCATTGCCATATGTCGTGCTTTTAATTCGCGGCGCAGGTTTCTTGGAGCCTGATCCCGTGGCGTACATTGTTCTTGAGACATTCTATTCCTATATCATTAAAAATAACTTTAATGCGGAATTGTAACAAATCTTCGTCTCCAGAATAGCGGCGATTCGTGGTTATAAGATACCTTCATAATTCATAACCCATTATAAGCTACACGATTATGTACTTAGCATTAGTGACAATAACTCAGTAACTTCTGTAACGCATTGGACATGTGTTTCTGACGATGATAAATCAAGTACAGGTGACGATTGAGACTCAGCCCCGGGATCACCAGTTCAGCCAATGTCCCATTTTTTAGTTGCTCTTGGACGACTTTCCGTGAAAGGCAACTGATCCCCATGCCATATTGAACCGCATGTTTAATGGCTTCTGAGTTGCCTAATTCCATCGCGATATTGAATCGAGGCATTTGAGAGAACAAAAGATGATCTAACACTTCTCGGGTTCCTGAACCTTTTTCCCTCAATATCCAAGGTGCGGTAATCAGATCCTCAACAGTCAAATCGCGTTGCAACAGCAGACTGTCTGGCGAAGAGAAAATGATCAACTCATCTTCCATCCACGGTTGTGTGATCAATTCAGGATCGTGACATAAACCTTCAATCAAGCCCAAATCGACCCGGAATTCCACCACTGCCTTTATGACATCTTCTGTATTGCCGATATGCAATTCCAAGGGGGTGTCAGGATAATCCCGACGATATTTCGCCAGCATTTCAGGCAACATATAATTGCCAATCGTGCTACTGGCCGCTAACCGTAATGCCCCCAATTCGAGTTTGAAAAGCTGTTCCACTTCGCCGGCCTGCTCAAGCAATGCCAGCGCCTTAGGATAGAGCAAACGCCCATGTTCATTGGTCACCAGACGTTTTCCTACTCTATCAAATAGCTGTACTCCCAACTGCCCTTCCAGATCCGTCAGTGAAGCACTGACCGCAGATTGGGATAACGCTAATTGCTGAGAAGCCTGTGTCGTTGAACCACTTTTTAGAACTTCTGCAAAAATCTCCAGTTGTCTCAGAGTGATACGCATATGGCCTCACGGGAAGCAAAATAAAATTAAAAGGTTGTCTTGATTTTAGACAGTATTAGGCAACTTAACAAAAGTCGCCCTTAATTAACCATTTTTAATGGTCATTGATATAGATATTATCAATTTTATTGATTTATGTGTTAGCTATATGCTTATTCCTAAAATATATATTCTTAAAACACATATTCTTAAAACACATAAGATATAGAGTCGTCGCAATGTCTGAAAACCAATGCAGTAATCGCAAAAAGCCTCACCCAAATACTGTCATAAAATTCATTCCCGGATTGATATTAACCGCAACCCTGACTGCGTTCGCTATTTATATCGGCCGTATTCCGTGGTTTATCAACATGGGGTTAGGCGTCCTGACCCTTGCGATTCTCTTGGGGATGGGTATCGGCAACACCGTGTATCCGTTCTTAAAATCCACCTGCGATAGCGGCATCCATTTTTCCAAACACTATCTCCTGCGGGCTGGCATCATCCTTTACGGGTTTCGATTAACATTTCAACAAATCACCGATGTAGGTGCGGCTGGAATACTGATTGATGTCATCATGCTTTCTTCAACTTTTTTTATCGCTTTATGGGTTGGACGCAAGTTTTTCCAACTGGATCGCCAAACTGTCATTCTGATTGGTGCCGGAAGCAGCATTTGTGGAGCGGCGGCAGTTATGGCAACAGAACCCGTGGTGAAAGCGTCTGCCAGCAAAGTCACTGTAGCGGTCTCTACCGTGGTCATTTTTGGCACACTCGCCATCTTTATCTATCCGTGGTTTTACCAACTCAATGTTCATTACCAGTGGGTTAACCTCTCTCAAGAAGCATTTGGTATCTTCTCTGGGTCAACGGTTCATGAAGTGGCCCAAGTGGTTGCGATTGGGCATACATTGGGAGACGATGCTGAAAATGCGGCCGTTATCAGCAAAATGATCCGTGTTATGCTGCTGGCACCTTTCTTGTTGCTGCTTTCCTGCTATCTCAACCGCATAGAAGCACCGAATTGTAATACCGGGCAGAAAAAATTCCCAATCACCATTCCCTGGTTTGCGGTGTTTTTTATTGCAACGGCGGGTTTCAATTCTTTTCATTTATTACCGCAGTCCGTTGTTAACTATATCATTGCCACGGATACCATCATGCTGGCGATGGCAATGGTTGCATTGGGCTTAACCACTCATGTCAGCGCCATTCGTCAGGCAGGGATCAAACCCATTTTATTGGCATTAATTTTGTTTATCTGGTTAATGGTGGGAGGGTTGATGATTAATCAAGGTATTCAGAATTTATTGAGTTAGTCCAAAATGAAACAGGATGGGGGTGCCCAATTAGACTCACTATTTCAGGGAAACGGACGCTTTCCGGCAAAATTTTATCAACGGGGCGAACAATGCCATAATGATGAAAAAAACAGGAGAAAAGTATATGAAATTTGTTGGAGCCCATGTGAGCGCGGCGGGTGGTGTCGATCAGGCGGTGATCCGTGCCCATGAATTAAAAGCAACGGCCTTTGCCCTGTTCACGAAAAATCAGCGCCAGTGGCACGCCCCACCGTTAGCGGCAAATATCATTGATCAATTTAAGGAAAATTGTGAACGTTATGGCTATGACAGCCAACAAATCCTTCCCCATGACAGCTATTTGATTAATCTTGGCCATCCTGAAACTGAAGCACTGGAGAAATCCCGCGCAGCATTCCTTGATGAAATGCAACGCTGTGAGCAGTTAGGCATCAGTCTGCTTAATTTCCATCCGGGCAGTCATCTCAACAAAATCGATATTGATCAGTGTCTCGCTCGTATTGCGGAATCCATTAATATCACTTTGGATAAAACACAAGGTGTTATTGCCGTCATCGAAAATACCGCCGGGCAGGGAACCAACCTGGGTTTTAAGTTTGAACAACTCGCTGCGATTATTGATGGTGTCGAAGACAAAACCCGTGTGGGTGTCTGCATTGATACCTGCCACGCTTTCGCCGCAGGTTATGATTTACGCACTGAAAAAGATTGCGATAAAACGTTCAAAGCATTCGATGACGTCGTTGGATTCACGTATCTTAAAGCCATGCACCTGAACGATGCCAAGAGTGAATTTTCCAGTCGTGTTGACCGACACCACAGCCTTGGCGAAGGTAATATCGGCAAAACGCCTTTCAGTTATATCATGAAAGATGATCGCTTCAATGGCATTCCCTTAATACTTGAAACGATCAACCCAGATATTTGGGATCAAGAAATTGCCTGGCTGAAATCTCAACAAAATTGATTATCTGACCGAAGTCAGTTCGATCCTTGACATCATTGATGCAAGTTCAGTGCGACTTCTGATCCCAACGTTCGACTGGCTGACCGTAAGTGCGGAAACTGCGGTTGCCAGACGCAACGTATGTTCACTCGATTCACGCATCAACAAACCATAAACCAATCCACCAACCATGGAATCCCCTGCCCCAACAGTGCTGACAACCTCACAATGTGGCGGTTTTGCCAGCCATGCACCCGAGGCATTAGCCCATAGCGCCCCCTGCTCCCCCAATGAAATGACCACATGGGCGATCCCTTTGTCGCGCAATTTATGGGCAGCATCAATCACACTGTCCAAATCCGGCAGGGGTCTGCCAGCCCAAATTTCCAATTCATGGCGATTAGGTTTCACCAGCCATGGCGATGCCTTGAGGCCAGCAACGAACGCTTCACGGCTACTGTCAAAAATAACACAAGGGCAACACTGCCGTAATTGCATCATCCAATCTGCGAATAACTCTGGCGCAACCCCCTCAGGCAAACTGCCGCTGACAACCACCATGTCAAACTGCCCCAACCATGTGAGGGAATCACTGACAAATTGACGCCATTCTTCTTGTGTCACATGGAAACCGGAAAAGTTAAAATCCGTCACTTCACCCTGTTTTTCTGTCAGTTTTACATTGATGCGCGTTCGACCTGATACTAAATGGAAGCGATTTGCCATAGTATTTTCACTGAAAAACTGCTGAAATCCTTCCTGATTATCCCGCCCCAGAAAACCGCTGACAGTCACATCAATGCCTAAGTCACGCAGTACCTTCGCAACATTGTTTCCTTTACCAGCCGCATTCAGTCCTGCGGTCTGTACACGGTTAACGGTTCCCTTAATAATATCTGGGCATAAACCAACTAAATCATAAGCTGGATTTAAGGTAATTGTGGCAACTCGGCGGCTCATCTTGCCCGATGTCTCCTGAATAAACAGTCATAAGTAACATTAAGATTTATCTATATATTTATATCATCAAAATTGAATCGTTTCAGTTAAAATTACGCCCTGATTGATCATTGTGTTACTCCAGTTTAAAAGTGAAAATAGGTGACTAAGTCATTCAGTTGGTAAATGTTCAATCTGGAGGAATTTATCCCGTGTCAGTGGTTGTCGGAGTGGGTGTTATTATCGTTAACGCCAAGGGTGAAGTTCTATTGGGAAAACGTACCAGCAAACATGCTCCGTATTGGTCAATTTTTGGCGGACATGTTGATCCCGGTGAAACTTTCGAAGAATGCGCCATGCGTGAAATTCAGGAAGAAATTGGCCTCACAATCCAAGACCCCAAAGTCTATGGCATTTGCAATAATCTCGAAACTTATCACGAAGAAGGAAAACACACCGTTTCAGTCTGTTTGCTGGCACACTATACCGGAGGTGAACCCAAATTAATGGAGCCAGATAAATGCGAACAACTTATTTGGTGCGACCCTAACCATCTTCCCGAACCTCATTTTGAAGCCAGCCGCAATGCCATCGAACTCTGGCAAAAGGCGCAGTTCTATTCAGAAACTTAATATCCCTTAAAGGTGGGTTCATCCAAATAACCTGCCTATCTTTGTCTACAAAATGCGACAAAAGCCATTTAACTCTCTTTCTTCCATAACTATTTGTCTTCCATAAATATTTGTTTACACATATTATTCATTCATGTATCTTCGTGCTAGTACAAGGTAACACCATTTATCAGGAGTCTATATGACCATTGAGGTAACGCAAAATTTAAAACGCCCCTCCATATTAGGTGGCGCAATGATCATTGCCGGTACTGCTATCGGTGCAGGTATGTTTTCCATTCCCATTGTCACCTCTGGTGTCTGGTTTGCAGGATCAATAATTTTGCTGGTGTACACCTGTGTATGTCTGTATTTTTCTAGTCTGATGATTCTGGAAGCCAATCTGAATTATCCCGTTGGCGCCAGTTTCCATACTGTCGCCAAGGATTTGCTGGGTAATCACTGGAGCATTCTGACCGATTTATCCATCACATTTGTTCTGTATATCCTAACCTATGCTTATGTTTCAGCGGGTAGCTCAATTATTTTACTCAATATTGAACATATTATTCCGATGAAACAGTCAGTGGCTGGGCTGATTTTCGCCTTTATCGTTGCCTTCATTGTCTGGTTGTCCACTAAAGCAGTAGACCGTTTAAGTACTATCCTGATAGGCGGTATGGTAATCACCTTTATCATGTCTGTCGGGGGGATGTTTACTGAAGTCAAACCCGCTATTTTATTTGATCAGGCCAATACCGAAGCGAATTATTTGCCTTACGCTTTAATCGCCCTGCCCTACCTATTGGCTTCATTTGGTTATCACGGCAACGTTCCTGGGCTTATTAAGTATTATCACAAAGACAGTAAAGCGGTGACCCGCAGCTTGTTATACGGAACATTGACAACATTAGTCATCTACATTTTGTGGCAGTATGTGATTCAGGGAAATATTCCCCGTGAGGTCTTCAAACAAATTATTGCAGATGGCGGTAATATCGGTAACTTGCTGCAACAGATGAATCATACATCCAGCAACGCAACCGTGGCCCAGCTTCTGAATGCTTTCTCCTATATGGCATTGGCAAGTTCATTTTTGGGCGTATCACTGGGATTGTTTGATTATCTGGCTGACTTTTTTAAATTCGATGACAGTAGAAAAGGCCGTTTTAAAACCGCATTGATTACCTTTGTTCCCCCTACTGTGCTGGCACTGATTTTCCCGAATGGTTTCTTGTACGCAATTGGTTTTGCCGGTCTGGCAGCAACCATTTGGGCGGTGATTGTCCCTGCATTAATGGCCCGAGCCAGTCGCAAGCGTTATCCAACCGCCAGCTATCAGGCTCCTGGCGGTAATTTCCTGATCGCCTTTGTTATTCTGTTTGGTTTGATCAATGCAATAGCACATATCCTCTCTTTGTTTAATTTATTACCTGCTTACCGTTAATCACGTCCTTTTGCCCCCCGTATTTTTTACGGGGGCATCCATTCACCTCTTGCCTAACAGACTGACTGCGAGTAATTTTGTCGCCACTTAAATATTCATTCCACTATTTCCCCGTTCTTATGGAAGGTATCTATGGCTAAAGCCAATGAAATTAAACGCGGTGCTGCAATCAGCCACAATGGAAAACTATTGTTAGTTAAAGACATCGATATTCAGTCCCCCAGCGCCCGTGGAGCCAGCACTTTGTATAAAATGCGTTTTACTGATATTCGCACTGGTCAGAAAGTGGAAGAGCGTTTCAAAGGTGATGACATTCTTGACGCCATCACATTAACTCGCCGTGGTGTCAGTTTTTCCTACATTGATGGTGATGAATATATTTTCATGGATGATGAAGATTTCACGCCTTATCACTTCAAAAAAGATCAAATCGAAGAAGAGTTGCTATTCATTCCAGAAGAAGGTTTACCAGGAATGCAAGTGCTAACGATGGAGGGACAATTACTGGCTCTTGAATTACCACAAACGGTTGATATGGTCATTGAAGAAACATCACCAGGCATTAAAGGTGCATCAGCCAGTGCTCGTACTAAACCCGCTAAAATGAGTACAGGGCTGACAGTTCAAGTTCCTGAATACCTGAGTTCAGGCGAAAAAATCCGCATTCACATTGTGGAGCGTCGTTATATGGGACGTTGTGATTAAACCTGTCTTTTTAAATATGAGTTGCTCTTTCTATGAAATAATATCCAATGAAAAGAGCAACTCATCACCTATTAAATTAGAAATAATCCACATTAACGATTGCCACTCGTTTTTGGTTATCAGTCCACTTCACACTGGAAACACCGATGTTACCAGGAAGCATGACATTACCTGTTGTTTTCTGAGTTGAAATGATGTGCTTAACGGTGTGGTTTTTCCCTAACCGATAGCAAGAGATATTGGCTTGAGCATTTGATACGACAACTTGACACCCTGGGTCAACAATTGCGCCGGAAAACTGGATAACTCCTCCTTTAGATTCTGCATACCCATAAGAAAGCCATGAAACCAACAAACAGCTAATTAACAATTTAAGATAATTTTGCATGGTCACCTCACTTTCGTTTATCCATTAACTAAAACGCAGCTATCTTTTATTCCTTCCTCTCCATAATAACTATTTCACATGAAAAAAATACGATATTGACATCTTTTATTGATAAATATCAAAGGTACATTTCTGGCTAAAAATAAAGACATTACTTTTATTAAGTACTTTCCAAATTGTTATTAGAAATAATCACTTGAACTAAGTCACAAATAAAGTTTACAATTTGTCGTTATATTTATTGTTTAAATAAAACAAATATAATGATTATGGTTATTATTTATAACATTTAGTGATAGGTTAACGTCATGATGCCTAACTGCTTGTTTTCCCCCACCCATCTTATTTCTTCTGTTCCAATGTTTTTTTTCAGAGATAACAAATCCTTGCTATCAACTTGATATTCAATGGTTTTATCTTGAATTAGCCGTTCACCATTATACCAGCAAACCATAGAAGTACGTTCTTCATCCAAAGTAAATTGACATGGAGGATCAACAATAGCGCCTTGAAAATGAATATTTCCAGAATTCGGCATTGAGGTTGATGGAGAATTAGCCACTGCGGGATAAGATAAAGACATAAACAAAAAAGTCGTCATTTTTCGTAACATAAGCAGTTAACCTCCATTACAGGTATTATTATCTTTTTTTCAGTTTTAGCCCCGTGCTAATTCGAAAAACAGATAATAGTGCAACGCCCTGTTATCTATATAACGATATAACGGCAAATGGAACGATTTCTTTATACTTTTACTTATCCAGACCACAATTCGATATATTATTCCGATAAGTTTGGATATGAGGGAGTTAATTCACAGTTATTTAATGATAGTCAGGTATCAATATTGCATCAAATATATATTATCGGTACTGAAGTTGGGATTTAGCTCTTTTTCCGATATCATTGAAATTATTACCATGTTAATGAAAAAGGGATTCATTAATGGACTGTACAAATATGTTGATATTTCCATACCTTAACCATCGCTTTCTACAATGATTACGCTTTCCGATAAATTTTTGTTATAGTGCCTCCCCTGTTAATTTGTCTACCAAAATCCATTTTACGTGTTAGATAGGTACACCATGACCCGCAGTCACCCACTCGCTATACTTATACTCAATATCCTTGGTATCGCCCTGTTTCTCTCATGGTACTTACCAGAGAACCATGGCTTTTGGTTTCACATCGATTCCTCTATTTTTTATTTTTTTAATGAGAAACTGCTGCCAGATTCAAAATTTACCCTATTTGTCGCCATCGCCAATGTCAGGGCATTTGATGTGATATCACTACTATGCATGGGGCTGCTTTATTACAGCGCATTTCGTAAACAGGATTATGCAGGCAAACGCCGGCTTTTCATGATGGGTTTCGTCATGCTCATTTCTGCCGTCATCATTAATCAAATAGGTCACCAGCTCCCTGTCACCCGCCCTAGCCCGACACTGACATTTGAAAACGTTAACCGTATAGACAGCATGACGAGTTGGCATACCAAGGATGCATCCAAAGACAGTTTTCCTGGCGATCATGGTTTAATGTTGTTGATTTTCAGTAGCTTCATACTGCGTTATGTCTCCCGCAGCGCATTCTTTATTGCGCTACTGATTATGATCACTTTCGCCCTTCCTCGCATTATGGCCGGTGCTCACTGGTTTACAGATATTGCCGTAGGCTCCCTGTCTCTGGTACTGATCGGCATGAGTTGGATATTACTGACTCCATTAAGTGATATCATGGCAAAATGGCTAGATAAGAAATTGCCACATATCAGACGAGCCAATTAAGGTCAGGCTGTTGAGGAGATCGCTGCTATCTCCTCAATATCACAAAATATTTACCAAACCTGTATAAAGTCGCAACAAACCATTCTAACCTCTTAGTTCCTAATCTAATTTTTTGTAAAGAACCCTTTTCGTCTCTCGCTTTTTACTAATGATTTAAGTAATCTTCCCGGTGTCCTGTTTATTAAAATAATACGTTTTGTAAAGAAGCTAATAAAATGTGTTGCTTCACACACTTTAGGGACAGAAAATTTGTTAATTCATCATATTCTGACTAGGCTTTAAAAAGTTCAGTGTTTTTTGATGACAATAAATCGTATTTAAGGGCTGCAAGGGAAAATCACTATAATGGTCAAATCTCAACCAATACTGAGATACGTATTGCGGCTGATACCCGCGATTCTAGCGGCAGTGGCACTGACCGCATGTAGTTCACCAGATTCCAGGCTGCGTAATAAACAAACTGAGACGCATGCAGTAAACACCCAAAAGCATTTTTTACTGCAACCATCTCAGGATGAATTTGAAACCTTAGTTAATAATCTAGATATAAAATCCAAGCTACTTAACCAATATGCGGATTGGAAAGGTGTTGCCTATCGGTTGGGAGGGAACACAAAACGCGGGATTGATTGTTCTGCTTTTGTACAGCGTACTTTTCACGACCAGTTTGGCATGGAATTACCACGCTCAACATCAGAACAACAGTATCTAGGTCAAACCGTTAGCCGCTCGAAATTACGTGCTGGGGACTTGGTACTATTCAAGACTGGCCGTTATATGCGCCACGTTGGTATTTACATCGGTAATAACCAATTTGTGCATGCTTCAACCAGCAGTGGGGTTATGGTTTCCAAACTGACCGATAACTATTGGAGTAAACGGTACTATGGGGCAAGGCGGGTGCTCTCAGATGAGACGAAAGTTGCAATGACCAACGCCTAAAATCGAGTATAACGCCCATTACTCAAAAAAAATTCCCTTGCAGGCATTAAAAAACGCTTCCATTTAGGAAGCGTTTTTTATCAATGAGTAAAAATTATAACGGGTAAAACGCAGTTATGTTTTCTGCAATTGCAGCACCTAATGTTTTCAAACGACATATCACCGCACTTTCATCTTCCTTGGCAAAAAACAAACAGGGTTCCCCTTCCCACTCAATCACCGCACTTAGTATCTGCATATCAGCAATAGACTGATTGATGGTCTGCAAAATCTCCCGGGCTTTTTCACCTTCATGGCTTAACAATTTCAGCCCCATCAGGCTATTTTCTTTATCTGTTTCTTCTGCTGGTAAAATTTCAACTTTTGTACCAACAAACCCAGATGACCACCGATAACTTTGCGGCAGTCTGTGTACTACCGAAAGTTGGATATTATTCACGTATCATTCCTATCAGAAACAACATTAATACATCTAACCACCCACTGTCGGTGATCGACTCGTCAAAACCGAATAACCACCAAACAAAAAAGTAAAAAAAAAGTTAAAATGAAAACCACTTTACCGCACTTCCTTCGCTCTTAATCTTGGAAAAGTGCGATCGAACTCGCATTTTGTATATATTTATACTGTTTAGGTAAATAATTCAACTAATTTTCATGCAAGATGGCAACTTTTCATTCAAAATTTTTTTACATATTAGCTTTTTCCAAACTTTACCTTACACAAAAACAAGATTAATTTATTTATTTTACAATAAGTTAATCAATAGGAGATCCATTATCACTTATAGTAATGTAACCAATCATGAAAAGTTAACAAAAAAACAACACATCCACACTCTCAAATATAACCAATTTAATAAATTTCTACATTTATTTGATAATCACTCGGTATTTCCTGTCTATTAACCCAAAAAATAGCGTCTTTCCGCATTTAAGGAATTTTAGGAAGGAAAATGCAAAGTTAGCGCTTATCACATAGGAAAAAACCTTAAGCAAACCTGTATTTTTCTTATATCAAGAGTAAAAATAAAGGGGGAGTGAACAGACGTGACAACAAAAGGCCATCTCATACAAAGAGACAGCCTTTCAACGTGTTATTTTTGTGCTTTGCGGACATGGAGAATAAGTAACATCGCCAATGCCGAGCATAACGCCATGGAACCCACCATCGGCCAGGCACTTTTCCCCGGTAGTAGAGACAGGATAACGCCCACCAATGCGGCGATACTAAAACGGATAGTTCCCGCCAGTGAAGAGACTGTTCCGGCCATATGAGGGTAATCGTCCAACACAACAGCCATCGTGTTAGATGTAATCATAGAAATACCACTGATATAAATAGCAACACCCATGACTAAAGAAATAAACCCCAGATCAAACATGGTACAAAACAGCAGCCACAGCCCCATGATAAACTGGACCAACAGTCCGATATGCAACATTTTCAATGCGCCGTATCTACGAACACATTGGCTATTAATGATGGTCATTATGAACAGAAAAATTATATTCAGACCAAAATAGTAGCCAAAATTCTGTTCAGACACGCCATTTAATTTAATGTAAACAAACGGCCCAACACTGAGGAAGGAGAACATGCCAGAGAAGGAAAAACCGCTGGCCAAGATATAACACAATACCTGACGCTGCCGGAACAGCATAATAAACTGCTTCAGAGTGGTTTTTAAATTAAAGCGCTGCCTTTTTTCTTTCGGCAATGTTTCACTGATAAAGAAAGCGACCAGAGCCGCAGCGATTACCGCTGCGATAGCAATTGTCCAGAAAATAGCATGCCAGTTAAACCATATCATCATCATCCCACCCAACATGGGAGCCAATAAAGGCGCGATGACCATCACTAATGTGACAAAAGACATACTGCGGGAAAATTCATCTTTCGTGAACATATCACGCATCAGAGCGCTGATAACAACACTGGCTGCGGCGGCAGAAAAACCATGCAGGAAACGCATAGAGATGAAGGAATGAATATCTTGGGCCAAAGCACACGCAGCCGAAGATATAGCAAAAACAATGACACCGCCTAAAATGACAGGCTTACGCCCCAAACTGTCTGCCATTGGCCCATAAATAATTTGACCAATGGCAAAACCCAGAATATAGCTATTCTGCGTCATCTGCACCAAACCATCACTGACACCAAAATTCTCAGCGATCGTTGGCATACTCGGCAAATACATATCAATTGCCAATGGCATTAACATAGAAAGCAAGCCAAGGATCATGACTAATCCCAAATAAGACACTCGCTGTTGTTGCACGCAGTTACTCCTGAATCAATTGAAGGATAAAAAATTAAAGCGTTGGAATTTGGAGGCTGTTGATCTCGCTGTCAGTCAGCGCTCGATACTCTCCCGGGGCCAATTCAGGATCGAGATAAATTTCACCGATTCTTTCCCGATGAAGTTCAACAACACGGTTTCCCACTGCGGCAAACATCCGTTTGACTTGATGATAGCGCCCTTCACTGATGGTCAGTCGTACAATCTGGGGTTCGACCACTTCTAGCTTTGCGGGTTTTGTCAGTGTTTTTTCACCATTTAACTGCACTCCGGCTAGAAATTGTTGCTCAGTATCTCCCGATATCGGGTGTTCCAATGTAACAAGGTAGGTTTTTTCGCAATGATGCTTGGGGGATGTAATACGATGCGACCATTGCCCATCATCCGTCAGCAAAACCAATCCGGTAGTATCAATATCCAATCGCCCTGCCGAATGTAATTTATGGGCAACAGGCTCATCGATAAAATATAAAATCGTCGGATTTGATGGATCATCTGTCGAACACACATATCCCTGTGGTTTATTCAGCATAAAATAGCGTGAGCCACTCAATTGTTGCAATATCGTTCCATCATAAGCAACTTGCTGATCGAGCTTCAATTTATAGGCTCCTGTTTTGATGACTTCACCATCGACAGTCACTAGCCCTGCCCGTAACTCACGCCCCACATCACTGCGGCTAATGCCTAATTGTTGAGATAAAAACTTATCCAATCGCATGAATAAATGTCCCTGATAAAAAAAATAAACACACTGAACACACCTTTGATATTGCAAACAACTTCAAGGTCACTATTGGGCTGCTAGATTAAACAGATCATTCTTTGAGTAATCATCACTAAAATAACTATAACAGTAATAAATCACGCGTTATAGCCCGTCTAATTCTAGAAAAAGAAAGAATGGCGAGTATTTTCTCAACAGCAAGGCTAAATGAAAAATGTTATCCTCTACATCAATTCCCTTTTACCTGATACCGGTGACAGTAACATAAAAATGGCTTTTACTTTACGCCCTTATCAACAAGAAGCGGTAGATGCTACCATTCGCTATTTTCGTCAACACAGAGAACCTGCTGTGATTGTCTTACCAACAGGGGCAGGTAAAAGTCTCGTCATTGCTGAATTGGCAAAGCGGGCTCACGGCCGCGTTTTAGTGTTGGCACATGTCAAAGAACTCGTTGCACAGAACCATGGCAAATATTGTGCTTATGGATTAAACGCAGATATTTTTTCTGCCGGATTAAATCAGAAAAAAAGTGAAGGAAAAGTGGTTTTTGGTAGTATCCAGTCCATAGCCCGTAATCTGGAACGTTTTGACCATCATTTTTCACTGCTAATTATTGATGAATGCCATCGCATCAGTGATAACGAAAACAGCCAATACCAACAAATTATCCAGCAGCTTCAGAGAAACAATCCTCAAATACGCATTCTGGGATTAACCGCAACACCTTATCGCCTGGGTTATGGCTGGATATACCAATACCATTATCACGGCATGATACGCGGTGATGAAAGCAGTTTTTTTCGCGACTGCATTTATGAGCTTCCGTTACGTTATATGATTAAACACCACTTTCTGGTTTCTCCAGAAAGACTGGACATGCCAATAATACAGTATGACTTCAGTCAAGTGCGCACCAGTCAGCAAGGAATATTCAATGAATCTGAGCTAAATCGGGAAATCAAGCGCCAAAAACGCATCACTCCCCATATTGTTAAACAGATTATTGATTATGCCCAAAACCGAAAAGGTGTGATGATTTTCGCGGCCACGGTTGAACACGCCAAAGAAATTTTTCAACAGTTACCTACCGGACAAGCGGCGTTAGTCAGCGCGGAGACCCCTACAGCCGAGCGAGATCTCTTGATCACGGCTTTCAAGGAACAACAGCTCCGCTATATGGTCAACGTTGCCGTACTGACAACAGGATTCGATGCGCCACATGTCGATTTAATTGCCATATTGCGGCCAACGGAGTCCGTTAGCCTCTATCAGCAAATTGTCGGGCGGGGATTACGTTTATTTCCGGATAAAAAAGATTGCCTGATCCTGGATTATGCCGGCAACCCCCACGATCTTTACACGCCTGAAATCGGCAAAAAAAAACCTCATTCACAAAGCCAGCCCGTGCAGGTATTTTGTCCCATCTGCCAATTTGCCAATACGTTTTGGGGAATCTGCACAGCAGATGGAGAACTCATCGAACATTTTGGCAGGCGCTGCCAAGGCTGGGAAGAAGATGAAAACGGAAAACGACAGCAATGTGATTTCCGTTTTCGTTTTAAATCGTGCCCCCATTGTGGAGCAGAAAATGATATTGCCGCCCGCCGCTGCAACCGGTGTGAAGAGATACTGGTCGATCCCGATGATATGCTGAAAGCAGCCCTGAAACTTAAAGACGCTTTGGTACTGCGTTGTGGTGGAATGCAATTAATTCCCGGTCATGACAACAAAGGAGAATGGCTGAAAATCACCTATTATGATGAAGATGGAGCCGATGTATCGGAGTTGTTCCGCTTATCCACCCCGGCGCAGAAAAAAGTCTTTGAACTCCAATTCCTTCGCCAACATCAGCGCGCACCGGGGGTTTCCTTTCAGTGGAAAACAGCAGCAGACGTTGCTCATCAGCTTCCTTTATTACGTCATCCTGATTTTGTTGTCGCACGCAAAAAGGGGCAATTTTGGCAAATTCGGGAAAAAATTTTTGATTACCAGGGGCGGTTTAGACGAGCTGATGATTTGTACTGAGTCGGCCAAATAATCTGTCCCTACCCCGTCAGAGAGTGTATTTCTATTTGCTGTCATAATGGTTGCTGTCATAAGGGTTTTTCGTTAGAATGCCGCCCGCTTAACATAATATGTCATGTTAAGACAAGTATCGAACCTGCTGCTGGGTCGCCTGTAGCAGGATTTATTTTCTTCTTTTTCAGAGAAAAAATAATGTTAACTATTAATGCAGAAGTACGTAAAGAGCAGGGCAAGGGTGCGAGCCGCCGCCTGCGTAGAGCTAACAAGTTTCCAGCAATCATCTATGGTGGTAACCAAGAGCCAGTTTCTATCGAACTGGATCATGATGCAGTTATCAACCACGAAAGCAAACCAGAATTCTACGAAGTTATGACTCTGGTTGTTGATGGTAAAGAAACCCAAGTTAAAGTGCAGGCAGTACAGCGTCATCCGTTTAAACCTAAACTGACGCACATCGATTTCCTGCGTGCTTAATTAGCCACAGTCGAGCTTTTATCGGGACGCCGAGTAAATAACGCCGCAATTGCGGCGTTATTTATTTTTAGCGATTACCATTACCGCGACGTTGCAATTGGTCGCGTAAATTTGGTGGTGTACCTTTAATCGTCAAGGTATCCGTCACCGGGTCCCAAAAAATCCGCTCTCCCATCAACATGGCATCAAAATTGATGGTCAATCCTCCGCCACTGCCGGCAAATTTTGTCAATTGGCGCAACGTCCCACGATCAGCCGGAAAACTTTCTTCCAGCTCATATCCTTGTTCTTGCGAGAACTGCTGAAAATTTTGCTCACCCAAGGGCGGTAACTCTTGGGATAAATCTTGTAGCTTAATCTCCTCGCCAGCCTGTAACTGTTCATTACAGTAACCATAAACTTGCTGACGATAGGCTTGACGTTCATTTTTATCCAGTTGGGCCGATTCACAATAATCGTCCACCGCCTGCAATAATCCCTTATTCTGTACTTTCGCATTCATGCCTTCACTGGCAGCCAGAAAATCCATAAAAAAGTCAGAAACCTTGCGCCCTACCCGACCTTTCAAGAAAGTCAGATAACGACTGGACTCAGGATTGGTTTCCCATTCAGTCAGGTCAATTCTGGCAACAATATCTGCGTGAGGAATATCAAGATACTGCGTCGTGTTCACATCCAGCTCATCATTGACGGACATGCTGTTACAGCTATTCAGAACGGCAATCAGCAAATATTCCACGGCAAGGTAGCGATATTGGCAAAACAGAACCGTGCCCCCTTCCGCAAACGGATATTTTGCCAACTCATCTTTCAGGCGAACGGTTGCAGCCCGACTAAATCCGAGAAAATTTTCATTACCTTTACGCAGATGCCGGAGAGACTCCGCCAATTCACTCTCTTCATTGAACAAACCATAGGCTTTGCTTTTTGCGCTATATACACGATGCAATTCAGCCATCATCTCATCAACCACTTGATTCGTATCCAGCAGAGAATCACGCAAAATCACTTCCAACGTTTGTTCATCACGCTTAATCAACCGATGTAACGCGATCTGGGTAATGTCCAGACTCATTATTTATACTCCTTTTGCAGCTTTGCCCACCTATGGTGCCTTGCGGCTAGCGGCGTATTCAAACATCGTTATCTCTCTGCTGCAACCAAAAAACCCAATGATGGAAAAGTGTTCACAATTTAATTCTTAATGTTCAACATATCAAAGAGTAAAATGATGCAGCAAACAGGAAAATGACCGCAACACCCGCAGTAAAGAATTAATTTGTCATAAAAAGGCAGAAAATTGCCCTTCTATACGGTAAGATATGGGGCTTTGTACATTCAGGATATTTGATTTATGCCACAGTCGTCTCGCTATAGCGATGAAAAAGTTGAACATTTATTAACTGAATTAGTAAATGTTTTCGAGAAAAGCCATGCACCAACTGACCTCACCCTGATGGTATTGGGCAACATGGTAACGAATTTAATCAATACGAGCATTGCCCCTGCACAACGCAGACATATCGCAGACTCGTTTGCACGCGCATTACAGTCTTCAATCAATGAAGATAAAGCGCATTAACTTTAATTAACACCTTAATGTAAAGAAAATATGGTGACTAGCCGTCAGCATTACCGCGAAAAAGTTTCTCAGATGATCAGTTGGGGACACTGGTTCGCTCTGTTCAACATCATATTCAGTCTTGTGCTGGGCAGTCGCTATTTATTTGCATCTGACTGGCCGGGTTCACTGTTTGGTCGCATCTACGCGCTGGTCAGTTGGCTCGGTCATTTCAGCTTCATTATCTTTGCCATCTATTTACTTATTTTGTTCCCGCTGACCTTTATCGTCATGTCTCAGCGGTTACTGAGGTTTCTTTCAGCCGCACTGGCGACGGCTGGCTTGACGCTACTGATATTCGATTCCTCCATCTATGTTCGCTTTCACCTGCACTTAACACCATTAGTCTGGGATCTCGTCACCAACCCAGAGCAAGGCGAATTAGCAAGAGAATGGCAACTGATGTTCATCTGTATCCCCGTCATATTCTTGATACAGATGCTTTTCGGTACATGGAGCTGGCAAAAGTTACGTAGCCTGAATCGTCAGCGGTTTGGTAAACCACTGGCAGCGGTCTTCATCACTGCTTTTGTTGCCTCCCATCTCATGTATATCTGGGCAGATGCCAATTTCTATCGCCCGATTACCATGCAACGCTCAAATTTACCGCTTTCTTATCCCATGACGGCCCGTAAGTTCCTTGAAAAGCATGGCTTACTGGATCAGCAAGAATACCAACGTCGCATTGACCAGCAAGGGAATCCTGCGGCCTTGAGCGTCAATTACCCACTGAATAAATTATCCTATCTGGATACCGGACGCGGTTACAATCTACTGCTGCTTGTGGTGGATGGGCTGGATAATCAAGACATTACCAATGGTATGCCCGCACTGGAACAATTTGCGAAAAACAATATCCAGTTCAGTCAACATTTCAGTACAGGGATTCAGGACGACACGGCATTGTTTGGTTTATTCTATGGCATATCATCGGGTTATCTGGATGGGATCCTTAGTGCCAGAAAATCATCCGTACTTGTTGATGCGCTGACACATCAAGGATATCGATTTGGCCTCTTCTCTTCCGATGGATTCCAAGCCCCACTTTATCGTCAAGCGATATTGACCGATTACTCACTGCCAAATGCCAGCAAACAAGACGATAGCTTAACCGTGACACAATGGCGTCAATGGTTGGATTTACGCAGCGGCTCCACACCATGGTTCTCATTTTTGGATATTAATGGTTTTAGTCATACATCAGGTCAATTTAACAAGAAAGAGCTGGATACCGAAATCAACAACGTTTTAGAGGTGTTGAAAAATAAAGGCATTCTGGATAAAACCATCGTTGTGATTACAGCCAAGCAGAATAAAGAGACACCAAACCGTTCCTCAGAATGGTTTACTGATGACAAATTCAACCGCGAACAGCTTCACGTTCCTCTGATCATTCACTGGCCGGGCACACCGGCACAAGTTATTGACAAACTGACCAGCCATCAGGATGTCATGACAACCCTTATGCAACGTTTACTTCACGTCAGTAATTCTCCAGAAGATTACTCACAAGGCGAAGACCTCTTTAACGCCCAGAGAGAAAACCCGTGGCTGATTACTGGTGATAATGGTTCATTGATTATTACGACAGCTAAAAATACCATCTACCTGTCCAGAGATGGGGAATATCATCTATATGATTTAAATGGTCATGAAATTCAAGATGCCAAACCAAATCTTGCACAATTATTACAGGTACTCACTGAAGTGAAACGTTTTTTAGCAAACTAATCGTTTAAAAATCAATCACTCGCTAAATTAGGGGGTTGCTTTGAAAATAAAAAACGGTACTATAGGAAAAGTCATCGGCATGTAGCGCAGCTTGGTAGCGCACCGTCATGGGGTGTCGGGGGTCGTAGGTTCAAATCCTATCATGCCGACCAAATTTCCCCAGAAAAACCAACCTGTTAGGGTTGGTTTTTTTATGCCTTGGATTTGCCATTGGTAAAATGATGGTAATATTCTGGTAAAATGGCCGACGAAAAATGACAAAAGCGCGCTAACTTTGGGATGGGTTTTGTTGTTGCCCAAAGATGTGTGAGGCGCCTTTTTTCTTGCTGTTTTTTTCGGTGATTTCTGTTTGGTACCAATTAGAGGGATTTATAGTTACTTCCTCGCTTATTTCCCTACTACTCCCAACATCGTCCTCTGCACTCGATAATTTCTTCCCTGGATAAACGGTGTGAGATGATGCAATAGCTTGCTGATTAGATCGATGAAATGTCAGTAAGTTAAAAGGCAGGGATCTCATTTTTATTGCACCAAGTTTTATCAGTCGTCAGATAAATATTATTAATTCCCTGTTTGTTATTTTATGTCATCCTGCCATCAAAACATGCAACTCACCTACTGAACGTAGTCAAGACGCACTCTCCAGTATTGATGAACCCATTTTATTGATGTTCACAGGCGGAGCAGTCACCCACCGCCTTCATGTTACTTAGCAATCTGTATTGTTGATTAGATGAGGGAATAAGTATGAGTATTCAAGATAAAAAGCCTGAAGTATCAGCACAGCAATCATGGGAAGACATTGGTTATACAATGTTACCCGTTGGCGTTCCTATTCCGTGGCCATCAGAAATCCCACCAGATGGCTGGCTTAAATGCAATGGTGAAACATTTGATACAGAGAAATATCCAAAACTTGCCCTTGCCTATCCATCCGGTAAATTACCCGATTTGAGAGGCGAGTTTATTCGAGGATGGGATGATGAGCGTGGAGTCGACGATCCTCGAGAAGTTTTATCATGGCAAGCTGACAATACAAAAAAAATACAGCTTGCAGAAGGTAACGGTATTGATTACCTAAGCATATACCAAGGCCACTTGGATAACCTAAAATTCCCAATCGGTAGAGATGTGATAGGAACTGCGACTAAGGCCTCGATTGCTAACAATACAAGCGGTGACGAAACCCGCCCCCGCAATATTGCATTCAATTACATAGTCAGAGCCGCTTAAATCTGAGTTGACCATTTAACCCGCAACTTTTGCGGGTTTATATTTATCACGACCCCAACTCACCAGTCTCCCCCTGCCTCACATTCCACACCGAATCTTCCGGCATCTGGATACGGGCGTCTAAGCGCGTGCCTGCGGGTTCATCATCGGTGTGACAGCTCTGCTCATCCAGGAAAAACTCCGGTTAAGGTGATGCCGTTATAGTGGTCGACTTTACAATAAAATGCAGAGGATTACGGTTGTGTGGGGCTGGCACAAAGGGAAGAACACCAAACAGATAAGAGAGATCCCTGCGGATGAATTAGGAAGCAATATTATTAGCTGTTAAGACGTGGCGTAATCACCTTGTTCGATGCAGTGAAGAGGCTGCGCCTGAGCGCAACCTTAAGGTAGAGTTTAAGGTAGAGTGCCGTTAATTCCAAGAGCAGGAATAACGTTTAGTTTGATCAACCTGTTTAAACAGCGCACTGAATTTTTGAGCTTCTGTTCTCAGTTCAGAATTCACGTTATAAACATATTTGAAACGATAGTCATCTGGTTTACTTGAGCTGACTTCAGGGACACCCAAGTTATACGTGACTCCTTCCACCGTAATCTGCAGGGCCTTTTTAAATAATTCGCTCACCACAGACGATGCTCCTTGTACATACCAATACAAAGCCAGCGTCGATTGGGTATCTTTAGGCTCTTCCCACATAATATTCATTATCTTGTCAATTACGGTGGTATTTTGCGTAATAGACAACGTCCCCAACGTCACTGGGATAGTCGGATACCCCATCATCGTATCTGTATATCCATAAAAATGAGGAAATTGCTGCATACCGCGTACCGTGAACATACCCGTCGTTAAGTCAAACATCAGCGTATTATCACCGGTTTCGGGTTCTGGTTTGACGGCCTCTTTCACTTGTTCCCAGTCTTCGGCCATCAAATCTTCCTGTGTCGGCTGCCACGGTGCCCAATTCCCCTGTTTATTGTGCTTATCCAGATGCGCCAGATAATCGCCCTGCCCCTCTGCGTCAGGTTTACGGGGAACAAAACGCAACTGTTCTGCGTCATCCCAATCACTGCGGCGGACTTTATTACCTTTTCTCAACTGCCTCAGCGCCCATCCCAAAGCACCCACCTGACGGGCATTGTCATCAGTCAGATGATATGTATTTTCAGATTTAATCAATTCAGACATCGTGTTTCCTTCTCGTTCAAAATATCAAGGGGATCAATCCCAAAGGATGTGTTTCCCGTCCATTGCTAAACAGTCCGAATATATTAATAAATATTTGTGATTATTTTAATTAATGCGTCTTGTATAAAAATCCATACAAGTGACTTTCAAAAAAGAAAAATAGTCCGCCTTTACTGTGGCTGTTCAGGCCATGCGATATCGGTGCAGAGCAGTTCAGTTCTGAAATGAGAAATCGGGTACAAAACCACAAAAGACTCGATATATCATCAAGATACTATGACCGTTATAGTTATCTGAAAGAAAAACGTGAAATAATAGAGCAATGGGAAAATAAGCTACGGTCACTATGACGCAATGGTTTGCTAATTCAGGGCTAACGCACGAACGCTTTTTAATCTCCTATGTACCTATATCGAACAATAATAGTTTATTTCATATGCAATTCCGAATTTTTATTCATCTTTTACATACTATTCATAATCATTTAGTTCATTATATAAGTATCCATGCATTAGTCCTGTTTGCTGATTACATTAATAGAGGTAGGATAATTTTCATGAATGTTGTATATTCCATATAGACATACTGTTATGATTAATTGTTTCACGTAATAACTTGCGTAACTAGATGTTCATGTTCGCTAGAAATCAAACTCTCCTAGAAAAATAAATAGTAATGACGGAATTATTAAATGGATAAACAAAAGTATGAAATAATAGAGATTATGAGATTTATTGCCGCATCGGCTGTTGTTTGTGTGCATATACCAACAATAGAGATAGGGCATTGGGGTGTCGATGTGTTTTTCATTATTAGTGGCTTCGTTATGATGGCATCAACTAAAAACTCTGGAGAAAATTTCTTCATAAAAAGAATTATTCGTGTTGCTCCTATTTACTGGCTATTTACTTTAGGTGTTTTTATGATAGCATTGATAGCACCTAAATTATTAAATAACACAACACCCGATTTTATCAATCTATTCAAATCTATTCTTTTTATTCCATTTGATAAAAACGGAATAGGACACTTCCCAATATTGTTCGTTGGATGGACATTAAATTATGAAATGTTTTTTTATTTTTTATTTTTTATTTTTTATTTTTTATAGCATTAAATTTAAATTCAAAGCTTAGAGGATTAATAGCATCTGTTTTTGTTTTATCAACATTCATTTTATGCAACAACTTAGACGGGTTTATATATAGAGTATATGGTGACTCGATAATACTTGAGTTCATCATGGGAATGATGTTATTTGAAATAGTGACATCAAGAAGATTATTGCACTGCACTATATATATAATGATACTAATAACACCTATCATATTAAACTACGAGCTTGCTACATCAAGAGGGTATTTTTATGGAATATCTTCATTCATTATTATGCTGATATTGTTAATGGCATTCAAGAATATTAAATTCAATAATTGGCTTTTGCTGCTTGGTTCATCTAGCTACTCATTATATTTGACTCACGCATACATAATACAAGCTTTAGATAAATTGTTAAAATTATTTAGTGTTAAAAACATATACAGTCAATTCTTAACATCTATTTTCTGTTATGCTATTTGTGTTTTATTATCTATTATCATGCATAAAAAATTGGAATCACCAATAAATAATTACATAAGAAAAAAAACATTGAGGAAATAAAGAAAAACAAATAAATTAGTTAGGGTGTGTTGACGTTTATTGTTTATCATTTACTCAATCCACATCGGTAGCCATATAATGACAAACGCCAGTGCCAACATACTGGCGTAATTCCGTTCAAACTTATCGTATCTTGTTGCTATTGCACGAAAGTGTTTCACTCTGGCGAACGCATTTTCGACTAAATGCCGATAACGGTATAAGCCGTTATCAATTTTCTTATCCGATTTTCGGCTATTTTTTCGATAAGGAATAACCGTTTTCGCCCCGTGTTTTTCAACAAAACTTCTGAACGCACCGCTATCGTAACCTTTATCTGCAATCACAAAATCTGATGCCGGTGAATGGGCGACCAAACTTTCTGCATGGACAAGATCATGCGTTTGACCGCCTGACAGCTCAAAATGGACAGGCAAGCCGTAACTGTCTACGGCTAAATGAATTTTAGTCGAACGTCCGCCCCGACTCTTACCGATGGCTTCATCTTCCGTTGACGCTGCGCCTGAGCTATGTTGATGCGCACGGACAATACTGCCATCAATAAATAACCACTCGGTATCCGTATTTTCAGATAATAATTTGAATAATAAATCAAAAACACCTTTCTTTGACCATTCATTAAAACGCTTAAAGAGGGTATTACATTTCCAAATTCATCAGGTAAATCCCGCCATGGACATCCCGTTCTCATGCGATAAAGGATCCCTTCGAAAGTCAGGTAGTGCTCTTCTTTGTGGTAAATACATCCACGTTGTTGCATCAATACAGCTAGCTTATTCCATAAGGATTTTGATAACATGGTTCTTGGCATGATGGACTGGGGTAATCGTTTTTTCGCGAAGACAATGATACCAGATCATCATGCTGTTCAAATTCCACTCACAAAACGTTAACACGCCCTAGCCATCTTGTACTAACTCATTCAAATTCTTAATTAGTAAACCACTGATCATTAGATCTAGTAAATATTATTGTACCTATGCCGTTGGATGTAGAAATATTAGATATTGATATTCTATATAGCCTCCCAATTGTTCGCTTTTTTGTTAAGCTCCCTTTAATAAAATTTTCATATATATCATATAATTCATGCTGAGTTAACATATTAAGTGCAACAGGCGGAATATTAAAAGGCGTGAGTCAACTGTGATACATTTCACGGCTCTCACACCCGAAATCATGGCCTGATA
>NZ_MUBK01000159.1 GCF_002127545.1 Xenorhabdus beddingii | reverse complement strand
ATAGACAACGCCTCTGCGCCCCGGTCGCCAGTCACCGATTAGCTCTTCTACATCCTCTTCACAGCACGCCTGTATCACCATCATTGAAGTTGATAGAATATTACGGCCAAATGCCGGCTTGCGCATCAGTTTAATCAGCCAGTCGGGGATAGTGCCATAGGTCAGTGCTGCGCGGTGCATTAATTCCTGAGTCTCTGCACCATTGAGCAGGGTGTACACCGCCACAATTTGCTGAGGCGTACCAATGCGTGTCATGGCCGCAAATGACGGCTGTAATAAATAGTCGGTTTTATCAGTGGCGATAACCATTTCACCAATATCAATAATGGGCGTCATAACTCCTCCTGAACATTATCAAGGGCATTTTTCAGTGCCCTTTGTAATATTAAGCAGTGACTGTAACCGTACATCTTGTCGTTTTGCTGCCATCTTCTGTCGTGACAGTAATGTTTGCGCTGCCCTCAGCAATGCCTCTAACTGTCACCACGCTACCGATCTTACTCACAGTGGCTACG
>NZ_MUBK01000158.1 GCF_002127545.1 Xenorhabdus beddingii | reverse complement strand
GATAGCTCGCAGGGACGGTAAACAGGAGTTCGAGGAAATGAGGCACAAACGGAATTTGGAACGCACGGATGCGTATCAATGGCTGGCGTGGCGATTGGGAATTAGTTTCAGCCGCTGCCATTTCGGATGGTTTGAGGCGGATATGTGTGAACGGGCAGCGAATATATGCAGGAGGTTTAAGTGAGAAATAACAAAATAAAATGCGCAAAACTTGCGTGTAAACATATTCATTATGAAAACGAGAGAATTATAGTGCCTGATCCTGATTACCCGGAATTTGAGATGGTTAATACTACTGTTTGTCCAAAATGCGGGGCTGATAGATTTTATAGAATAGAAGAATTGAGAGAGAATAATGACTAATTCAAATGAATGCAGAGAAGCGTTTGAAAAATTCTTATTAACTGAATTTGGTTATCCCGCAGGTGCATTAAGTAAATATGGCGATGGAAAATATTTCAATATACCTGCTCAGAATTATTGGGAAGCATTTCAAGCGGGATGGAAGCGAATCAGGAGAACAGAAATGAGCAATGATGTTAT
>NZ_MUBK01000157.1 GCF_002127545.1 Xenorhabdus beddingii | reverse complement strand
TCATGTGCGCTCTTGTTGCTCTGGCTTTCAAAAATGGGTTTCTTGATTCTGACTTCATTAGGTGTTGCCATGCAACCCGTTAGCATCAATGCTGAAAATACAGTGATTACAAGCAATAACTTCCTCATCACAAACCCTCATTATCAACCAAACGGTGATATTTAACCTCAAGCAATATTCAGCCAGTAAATAATAAATACAAACGATAGATGACAAACAAGAGGCTAGGTAAGCCAAGTATCCACAGAATTATCTGTAATCTTGCGTCCTTGATTTTATTTTCTGTCTTGGCTTCCTGTAGCATAACTTCGCTTTTCACTTCGCTGATTTTAGTACTAATCGCCTCAAATTTGACGTTCAACTTATCATCAGTTGGCACTTTGGACAGAGCACTGCTTATGCCATCTAGTTTTTGCATGATAACAGCAACATCGGTCTTTAATGTGCCAACATCACTGGTAACTGTTTTCAAATCAGACTTCATATCGTTCATAGTAGTTTTGATATGTTCAACGTCTGATTCCAGTCTTGCTACTCGTGATTCCATATCTCCACCTCCACCACCACTACC
>NZ_MUBK01000156.1 GCF_002127545.1 Xenorhabdus beddingii | reverse complement strand
GTTCAAATCAACGAGGTACTCGCGACAAAACATTTCTTGTTTGTCGGTGAGTGCCATTTCTTGTTACTCCATATAGTAAAAAACCACCCGAAGGTGGTTGATATATATTCTTATTGCCTATGCCATTTGCCATTTGGAGCGGTGAGATTTGCATTCATTAATAACTGAACAAATATGTTTACCAGGGTACAGATCTCTCTTAACCTCTCTTTGAAAACTTGTATTTTTGGGTGGTTCAAGGTGGTCAAATTTTATATTATCAACCTCGCTCCATAATGAATAAGATATTCCATCCTTAATAAGTCTTACTTCAGTAAACACCATCGCGAAGTGAATATCCTGATCATGCTCTCCAATAATTTCATATTTCAGAAAATTGCCGTCATTGTTATCTATATAAACTGTTTTTAATACATTATGTAGAGTCATATTTTTCCCTTGCAAGGTGAGATAAGTGACTTATTATTATACAGTACAAAATTTAATCCACAAAGCTCTATCAAGCACCCGTTTTTTGGATGCTTTGCAGAATTTTGTGAAATAGTTATTTTTGCTCTTTTAAACGCTTTTCTTGTTCACTCTGAAACTGAGCT
>NZ_MUBK01000155.1 GCF_002127545.1 Xenorhabdus beddingii | reverse complement strand
CAAAAAGCCGCAGAGCCTGGATTTAACCTCGCTGCTGATGCAGGAAGCGACACTGCAAATTTTTCACGATGAGACCGAGCAGCGCAAAATCACCGGCATTATCTCCCATGCCGACTGGACCGGCACCGATGGCAATCAGACCCTGTACGCCTTTACCGTCCGGCCTTACCTCTGGCGCCTGACCCTTAATCAGGACAGCCGGATTTACCATCAGAAAAAGGCCCCTGACCTGTTAAATGAACTGCTGAAAAAACACCGGGTACGGGCAGACTCCAAACTCTACGACCCGCATCAGGATCGGGAATACGTGACCCAGAAACGCGAATCCGACTACGCCTTTTTCAGCCGGCTGGCGGCCGAAGAGGGCATCAGTTTCTGGTTTGAGGATGAGACGCTGTTTTTCAGTGACAGCCATCTGGGTATGACCGCCGGCCTGCCGTTGCAGTACAACCCGCAACCGGATACCGCCCACGGGCTGGATACCATTTATCAGGTCCGTCTGGGCGTCGGCATGAGTCCGCAACGCAGCCTGCATAAAGACTACAACCCGGACAGCCCGCGCTATCACCTCTCCCATATGCACAGCAGCGACGGTT
>NZ_MUBK01000154.1 GCF_002127545.1 Xenorhabdus beddingii | reverse complement strand
TTGCTTAAGAAGATCAAATGGCCGGATAAGGTGAAGAATCTGGAATTGTTAGGTAAGCATATCAGCGTTCAAGCGTTTCGTGAGCAGGTTAAAAATGAGCATGATGTTGTTGGTACGCTATCTGACCTAATGGACGAACTATCTAAGGGATAATCATGAAGCCGGGACATTTAGCGTTACTACGCGATAAACTCTGGCGGCTCAACAATCTCTACTGGATAACGGATAAAGAAGGTCGTCCGGTCAGATTCAGGATGACGCCTGAGCAGTTGGAGTACTTTGAGGGCATTCACACCCGTAACATTATCCTGAAAGCTCGTCAGCTTGGCTTCACAACCGAAGTTTGCATTATCCAACTCGACGCCGCGCTATTTGAGTCAGCCAAGTGCGCCCTGATCGCCCACACGTTAAATGACGCTAAGCGTTTATTCCGTGAGAAGGTCAAATATGCCTACGACCGCCTGCCCGATGAGATTAAAGCGGCTAATCCTGCCAGCAATGATGCGGCGGGTGAACTGGTCTTTCGTAAAGGCGGGTCACTTTATGTATCAACCTCATTCCGTGGTGGCACATTGCGTTATCTGCATGTCTCTGAGTTCGGGAAGATATG
>NZ_MUBK01000153.1 GCF_002127545.1 Xenorhabdus beddingii | reverse complement strand
CTGCACCACTCAACATTGTCATATTTTGGGTGGAACCAATCACGGCATATTTTACATTTTCGTCGCCTTAGCTTTGCCATTTCCTGCATTCTCCATTTCCCCATATTTCTCAAACCAGAATACAATTGGTGTAGCTTTTAATTGCAATATACCTAGCCGTTGCCCGGTTCTCAGGCACTGCGTTCTGTTAATTGAATTTTGTAGTTGTCTGGTGATGATTTGACGAAACTCTTCAATATTGGCGTCGCCTTTGTAGATATTGCAGCTGCGACAGGCTGGTACCATATTTTCAATAACGTCATTCTCGGGGTAATGACATTGATCATTTCCGTATCTCATAATTGGTTTTGCATGGTCGGCATGCCAGCCCTTATCCGACAACTCATAACCACAGTAAGTGCACCGACCGCCGAACATTTCCCTGATAATGGCTCGCTGTTTTTTGGTTAATTTCAATTTCGGCTTCTTGGACTGTTCAACCTGAGAACTATTAGGCTGTATTAATCTGTCTGAGACAGACATCCATTTTGCCATTGCATCAATTGCATTTAGTTTTGCCTTTGCCACTCTATCCCCCTAACACCAGTCCCATCATCAGCATGGCTGCTATCCAAAA
>NZ_MUBK01000152.1 GCF_002127545.1 Xenorhabdus beddingii | reverse complement strand
CTTCTTGCCAGCCGTTTGATATGGATACGCAAATTGAGATTATGCCGCTCGATACGTTGGGTCAAAATTTTTCCCACCAAATGCTTTTCTGGCTCGACTTCTCTGGCGTAACTTCGCCAATCATCAGTCGTGATGAAACGAATGTGAAAAGGGGCTAATAAGTCGGGCAGTTTTCGGCAGGTCGCATCCGTTCGGGGACCGAATACATGGGCTATAACCTACTTTCTTTTTGTATCAAAGGCATACCAAAGCCAATGACGTTGTTTTTTATTGCCCACAAAAGACCCCTGCTCATCCAGCTCACAAATGGGGGTGACGTCATCATAAACAACCTGCCTTGATGTTACCTGTTTTGGCGACAGTTTTTTAAAGTCCGCATGACCGTATTGATGCCGATACTTAAAACACGTCCCGTGTCTCTCACACCGGAGCCATTCATCGCCATATCGACAATTTTTTCTTTCATACCCGGCTTATGGCCGTTGTAACGATAGTTGAGTTGGAAGGTTTTTTGGCAATCCTTGCAATAATAGCGAGGAAATCCGGCTTTACCTGTTCCGTGTTTGCGTACCGATTCGGTTTGGTTACAATACCGGCAAGCCACTTCTATCGTCACCGTCATTTTTAGACCCC
>NZ_MUBK01000151.1 GCF_002127545.1 Xenorhabdus beddingii | reverse complement strand
GGCTCCCACTGCTTGTACGTACACGGTTTCAGGTTCTCTTTCACTCCCCTCGCCGGGGTTCTTTTCGCCTTTCCCTCACGGTACTGGTTCACTATCGGTCAGTCAGGAGTATTTAGCCTTGGAGGATGGTCCCCCCATGTTCAGACAGGATACCACGTGTCCCGCCCTACTCATCGAACTCACAGTCTATGCGTTTTGGTGTACGGGGCTGTCACCCTTTATTGCGCGCCTTTCCAGACGCTTCCACTAACACACACACTGATTCAGGTTCTGGGCTGCTCCCCGTTCGCTCGCCGCTACTGGGGGAATCTCGGTTGATTTCTTTTCCTCGGGGTACTGAGATGTTTCAGTTCCCCCGGTTCGCCTCCGGACCCTATGAATTCAGGCCCGGATAGTGCAACGGATTGCACTGGGTTTCCCCATTCGGACATCGCCGGCTGATAGCGCTTCATATCAGCTCACCGGCGCTTTTCGCAGATTAGCACGTCCTTCATCGCCTCTGACTGCCTAGGCATCCACCGTGTACGCTTAGTCGCTTAACCTCACAACCCGAAGGTGTCTTCGGATTGGAGTTATTGAGAGACCCGTCAGTCCTGTTTTGCAACAGCACTGCGGTTGTTTCAAATTTTCAGCTTGTTCC
>NZ_MUBK01000150.1 GCF_002127545.1 Xenorhabdus beddingii | reverse complement strand
TGGATGAAATCAAGAAAATCACGGGCATTTCCAGCATCAAGGAAGATTTCGAGCTGAAAGGCAATGAAATGCTGATTGTTCCTCTTCGTGCGGGGGTTATCTCACCTATTGTTGGTCAGGCGTTCGGAACGGTTGCCGATCCACGTCAGTTCTACAATTCCGATTACGTATGGCGTACATGGGGTGCGGCTGGCTTGATGGTTAAGCAGGACATTCAAGGCCACTTCTCTGTCATTCACGCCAAAGGCGCTTAAGGGGGATTTATGGCACTGGTAAAAGTTATTTCGAATAACTTCTTTGCCGGTGCCGACCTTAACAAATTAGAGGTCGGTGCCCGGTTATCGGTATCGGAAGAAAACGCCACAGCATGGATTAAGGCCGGATTGGTTGAATTGATTGAAGAGCAAGCCTTTGAAGTTGCCAGCCCATCTAAAACCAAGAGGGTGAAATCAGATGGCGATAACACTGACTGATATCAAGCCCATGATCGCCGAACTGGGTTTTACATTGCCTGATTCTGTGCTCGAACTGCTCTTGGGTCGGGTAAATGAACGGTCTGAGTGCATGGCGTCTAATGGCTATGATGAAAGTTTACAGAAATTATTACTGATCTATGCCACCGTCCGCTTGGCGTCCCTGTCTGGTGCAAGAAAGATTGC
>NZ_MUBK01000015.1 GCF_002127545.1 Xenorhabdus beddingii | reverse complement strand
GAAGAAGCCGCCCGTCGCGCCGCAGAAGAAGCAGAGCAACAACGTCTGGCTGAAGAAGCCGCCCGTCGCGCCGCAGCAGAGGCAGAACAACAACGTCTGGCCGAAGAAGCCGCCCGTCGCGCCGCAGCAGAGGCAGAACAACAACGTTTGGCCGAAGAAGCCGCCCGTCGCGCAGCAGCAGAGGCAGAACAACAACGTCTGGCCGAAGAAGCCGCCCGTCGCGCCGCAGCAGAAGCAGAACAACAACGTCTGGTCGAAGAAGCCGCCCGCCGTGCAGCAGAAGCAGCAGCAGAACAACAACGTCTGGCCGAAGAAGCCGCCCGTCGCGCCGCAGCAGAAGCAGCAGAACAACAAGCCACATTACCTAAGGAGCAAGAGCGCCCAACCAAAGAGGGATTCTTTTCCCGCTTGAAACGTAGTCTGGTTAAAACCCGCCAGAATCTTGGTTCCGGCTTCTTGGGTTTATTCCGTGGCAAGAAAATTGATGATGATCTTTTTGAAGAGCTGGAAGAACAGTTACTGATTGCGGACGTAGGCGTCGAAACGACCCGTAAGATCATTACCAGCCTGACAGCTCACGCCAGCCGCAAAGAATTGAAAGATGCGGAAGCGCTTTACGCTAAATTGAAAGAAGAGATGTCAGATATTCTGGTGAAAGTGGATAAGCCGCTGGAAATTGAAGGTAAATCTCCTTACGTCATCCTGATGGTAGGGGTGAATGGTGTCGGTAAAACGACCACTATTGGTAAATTAGCGCGCCAATACCAGTCTCAGGGTAAATCAGTTATGTTGGCGGCAGGGGATACTTTCCGTGCGGCAGCCGTGGAGCAGTTACAAGTTTGGGGCGAACGCAACAAAATCCCGGTGGTTGCCCAACATACGGGGGCAGATCCCGCCTCAGTGATTTTTGATGCCATTCAGTCAGCCAAGGCCAAAGGTGTTGATATCCTGATTGCGGATACCGCCGGGCGCTTGCAGAACAAATCTCATTTGATGGAAGAGCTGAAAAAAATCGTTCGGGTCATGAAAAAACTGGACGAGGATGCACCTCATGAAATTATGCTGACACTGGATGCCAGCACAGGCCAAAATGCAGTAATTCAGGCTAAACTATTCCATGAAGCTGTGGGATTGACGGGTATTTCACTGACCAAGCTGGATGGTACTGCGAAAGGGGGTGTTATCTTCGCCATTGCCGACCAATTTGAGATCCCAATCCGCTACATTGGTGTAGGGGAAGGCATTGAAGATCTCCGTCCATTTAAGGCAGATGATTTTATTGAGGCTCTTTTTGCCCGAGAGGATTAACTATCAATGATTCGCTTTGAACAGGTCAGCAAAGCCTATCTGGGAGGGCGGCAGGCGCTGCAAGGGGTGGATTTTCACCTCCTTCCGGGAGAAATGGCATTTTTAACCGGTCATTCAGGGGCGGGTAAAAGTACGCTTTTGAAACTTATCTGTGGTATTGAACGTCCCAGCGCGGGTCATATCTGTTTTGCCGGCCATGACATCAGCCGATTAAAACTCAGGGAGACGCCTTTTCTGCGGCGTCAGATCGGCATGATCTTTCAGGATCATCACCTGCTGCTGGATCGCACGGTGTATGAGAACGTTGCCATGCCGCTGATCATCTCAGGAGCCAGTGCTGAAGATATTCGCCGACGGGTATCTGCGGCGCTGGATAAGGTCGGCTTACTGGACAAAGCGAAGAGTTTCCCCATTCAACTTTCCGGCGGGGAACAACAGCGCGTTGGCATCGCCCGCGCTGTGGTGAACAAGCCAACCGTCCTGCTGGCGGATGAACCGACGGGAAATCTGGATGGCGAGTTATCTGAGGGGATCATGCGCTTGTTTGAAGAATTTAACCGAGTTGGGGTGACCGTTCTTATGGCTACCCATGATGTTACCCTCATTGAACGAAGAAATTACCGCATCCTGACCCTGAATCAGGGACGTATGCAAGGAGGACATCATGGCTAAGAATGTCCGTCATCCGACAAAGAAAGTGCCGCCCCAAAAATCTAAAGCCAAATCCTTGAAAGGGGGATGGCGCGTCCAGTGGCGTTACGCATGGAAAAGCACCCTGTCAGATATGCTGCGCCAGCCACTGGCAACCTTACTGACCATTATGGTCATCGCCATTTCCCTGACCTTGCCGAGCGTGTTTTATATCGTTTGGAAAAACGTCAATCAGGCGGCGGTACAGTGGTATCCCGTCCCACAGCTTACGGTCTATTTGGATAAATCACTGAATGACAACAGTGTCAGGCAGGTGATCGATCAGTTGAAAGGTCTGGAAGGCGTGAAATCGGTCAACTATCTCTCCCGTGAAGAAGCGGTAAATGAATTTCGGGCATGGTCGGGATTTGCCAGTGCCTTGGATCTGTTGGAAGAAAACCCGTTGCCAGCGGTTGCCATTGTTTCTCCCCAACTGAATTTCCAGGACTCACAGCCATTAACGACATTGCGTGATCAAGTGTCTCAAATTACAGGCATTGAAGAAGTCAGAATGGATGATAGCTGGTTTTCCCGCTTGACGGCTTTAACCGTCCTGATTGGCCGGATTGCTGCCGTGATAGGGATCTTGATGGTCGTTGCGTTGCTTTTGGTCATTGGTAATAGTGTCCGGTTGAGCATATTCAGCCGCCGTGAGACGATTAACGTGATGAAACTGATTGGGGCGACGGATGGCTTTATTCTGCGTCCTTTCCTGAATGGAGGCGCTTTGCTGGGGATTCTGGGTGCGATTTTTTCGTTAATTCTCTCCTCCCTGCTGGTGTGGAAACTGGCCAATGTCGTCACGGAAGTCGCGAGTGTTTTTGGGACGAATTTTAAACTGCATGGATTGGGATGGGATGAATCACTCTTGTTGGTCCTCATTTCAGGTATGATCGGTTGGATTGCTGCGTGGTTTGCGACAATTCAGCATTTGCGTCGTTTTAGGCCAGAATAAAGAGAGTGCCCGGTTTTTCAGCGAACTTTTGCGCTGAATCGCTGTCGAAATCACAGTTATAGATTTGTATTGCTATTCATACAATCGAGGCGATTTGAATATGATTTTAACGATGGTAAAATAGACGCCTCTTTGGCTTGAAGAAACCGTATGGGTCGATTCAGGCAAACTTCAAAGACCATCAATTTGGATCTGATTTTGAGAGAATTTGAATGACAAAAGAAATGCAAACTTTGGCATTAGTTCCACAAGGTAGTTTGGAAGGATACATCCGTGCCTCCAATGCTTATCCTATGCTCTCGGCAGAAGAAGAGAAGGAACTGGCAGAAAGGCTGCATTACCAGGGAGATCTGGATGCAGCGAAAAAGCTGATTCTTTCTCACCTGCGCTTCGTTGTTCATGTTGCTCGCAGCTATGCCGGTTATGGTCTGCCACAGGCGGATTTAATTCAGGAAGGTAATATTGGCCTGATGAAAGCGGTTCGTCGGTTTAATCCAGAAGTGGGCGTGCGTTTGGTCTCCTTTGCGGTTCACTGGATTAAGGCAGAAATCCACGAATATGTATTGCGTAATTGGCGTATTGTGAAAGTCGCGACGACAAAAGCCCAGCGCAAGCTGTTCTTTAATTTGCGCAAGGCTAAACAACGTCTGGGATGGTTCAATCAGGATGAAGTCGAGCTGGTCGCCAAAGAACTGGGTGTGACCAGCAAAGACGTCCGAGAGATGGAATCCCGTATGTCAGCGCAGGATATGGCATTTGATATGTCTTCTGATGATGACAATCATGATAGCCAACCCGTGGCTCCCGTGTTGTATTTGCAAGACAAAGCCTCTGACTTTGCCGATGGCATTGAGGAAGATAACTGGGACAACCACGCTGCGGATAAACTTTCTGTGGCGATGGAAGGGCTGGATGAGCGTAGCCAGGACATCATTCGGGCGCGTTGGCTGGATGATGAAAACAAAACCACCTTGCAGGAACTGGCAGATAAATATGGTGTCTCTGCTGAACGAGTCCGACAGCTAGAAAAAAATGCAATGAAAAAATTGCGATTGGCGATTGAAGCGTAATACACGGACTCTTAATGATAAAAAGCGATAATTTATTTATCGCTTTTTTTATGCTGGTGCAATTGTACTTGACCATTGACCGCATGGCAGTTTCTTTCATCTTTGGCGGATTCGGTTTCGCTGGCGAGATATGTCACCGGACATATCTCAAAGATAAAAACATAGAGGAACTCGTTATGAAAATTGTCATTGCCCCTGATTCATTTAAGGAAAGCCTGAGTGCTTTGCAAGTCGCGCAAGCCATCGAGCAGGGATTCCGGGAAATTTTTCCACAGGCGGATTACATCAAGTTACCTATGGCGGATGGTGGGGAAGGAACCGTAGAGTCGTTGGTTGCGGCAACCGGAGGAAAACAGATCACCTGTACAGTGACCGATCCCTTGGGGCAACCCGTTGAAGCCTTTTTTGGCTTATTGGGCGATGGAAAAACCGCTGTGATTGAAATGGCTGCGGCTTCGGGATTGCACTTGGTTCCCATGGAACAGCGCAATCCTCTGGTAACAACCAGTTATGGTACGGGAGAGCTTATTCTGGCTGCGTTGGAGCACGGCATACAAAAATTGATTTTGGGCATTGGAGGCAGTGCGACCAACGATGGTGGTGCCGGCATGATACAGGCACTTGGCGCAAACTTATTGGATGGGGATGGTCGTATCCTGCCATTTGGCGGTGCCGCTTTAACTCGCTTGGAAAGCATCGACTTAACCGCTCTTGATCCTCGCCTCCGTCAAATTGAATTTACGGTGGCTTGTGACGTGAATAACCCGTTATGCGGGGAATTCGGGGCATCAGCGGTGTTTGGCCCACAAAAAGGGGCGACACCGAAGATGGTTAAAGCGTTGGATTCTGCATTGCGTCATTATGGAATGAAGATTGAATCCCTGACAGGCAAAAGCGTGATTGATGAAGCAGGAGCAGGGGCGGCTGGAGGCATGGGTGCTGCTTTGCTGGGTTGCCTTGGGGTAAAATTACAATCAGGTATTGAGATCGTTATCAATACTTTGAAACTGGAAGAGGTCATTCAGGGAGCGGATTTGGTCATTACCGGGGAAGGCCGTATAGACAGCCAGACCATACAGGGTAAAACGCCGATTGGCGTTGCCCGTGTTGCCAAGAAATTTGGTATTCCTGCCATCGCCTTAGTGGGGGGAATGAGCCGGGATTATGGCGTCGTGCATCAACATGGGCTGGATGCGGTATTTTCCATCGTACCGGAAGCCTGCTCCCTTTCTGAAGCCCTTGCCAAAGGAGCAGAAAATCTTCGGGTAACGGCACGTAATGTTGCAGCGGTTTGGGCCATGTCTCATTAGAACGGCTTTATGGCTGATTATGCCGTTGAGTCATAATGGCGGCGATGCTAATAGACAAGGCAAATAACACTGCCCCTGCTAAAAATATCCACTCATAGTGATGATTGAATAACAAAAAACTACCCACCATTGGGCCTACTGCCATGCCGGTGTACCTGATGAAATTGTAAAGCCCAATCACAGTTGCCCGCTCTTCCACAAATTTTGCCAACAGCAAAGTGGTCTGTGTGGGGGTAGATAACCACTGGGTAAACTTGAGGGACAGCATTAAGCAAGGGCATGATGAAAAGACACTCCGTGAATATGGGATCAGTGATTACTCATTGTCTGAACTACATGTGATTCAGTGCATTGGGGCATCGGGTTTATTAAATATCACGGCTATTAGCCAAACGATGGCAATGACCAAAGGTGCAATCTCAAAAATTTGTGCAAAACTTCATCAGCGTTCTATCGTTGAGAAGTTGAAAATGGCGGATAACCAAAAAGAGACTTATTTCAGGCTAACGATTGAAGGGAAGCGGATTTTTGATGCCCATGAAAAACTGCATCAACAAGCGGAAGCAAAGTGGTTGCAACTTCTGGAAAATTATTCGGCAGAAGAACTAAAATTGATCAAACGATTTGTTATGGATGTGGTTGGGATGGTTAAGCACGCATGATAGTGAAATACACACTGTAGAGATACCCTCTGACAAAAGTCAGAAGCCTTAAATTTTAGTATGAATCAGATACATAGCAGGCTTCTGACAAATTTATCTTGCCCCATTTAACAACCATTTTTCCCTATAATTGTTTCAGCAATGGGAATATATTGATCCGTGAGTTTATTAACCGTACTGTCTTCTTTTCCACTGGCGTAACAATCTAGAAAGAACCAATCAATGGGAGTGGCCAATATCCTTGTAATATAAACAAGATGGGCTATGTTAATTCGATTAGTCCCTCTTTCGTAACGCGAGAGTTGTTGCTGGCTGATGCCAATTTGCTTTGCCAACGCTGTTGCCGTGATACCCAACTCTTTCCTTTTGGTCTGAATACGTTGTCCGACTAATAGGTTCACATCTTCCATATCTTATCCTTTATTTTATTAATCAGTAAGTTATGGCGTCACCAAGGATAATTGCCCGGAGCTTAAAAATGGTTGGGTTTTTGCCCTGCCAGTTGCTCGCAAAAAAATAGAGCCTACCTTGACGGATTCACTACCGGTCACGGTATGACTATTGTTACCACCTGATTCGCCGTTTTGTTTTCTGACATGCGCCTTGTTTTTTTAATGACATGACCTTTTTATTAACGTCTGGTAAAAAACAGCCCCCCACCGAGGCAAGGTGTGTTCTTCCATGATACGAATTACGTTTCTCTGTTCTGTTGTCATCTCTGCATCTCTTGGCTGCCGTAGGTTAAACCGCATTTTTGTTCTCCTTGCATGAGAGATAACCCGTATGCTCCTAATTTTTACCTTATAGGTTTTTATGTAAATTGAATATTTTACTTGATTGATTTTTAATGATTTTAAAGACATAAAATAAGATAAATATGCAAATAATAATAAGTTTATCACTAATCTCATATTAATTGACATATCGGCTTCTTATCGATGGCTTTTTTGAGGTTATAAACTGGACAAAATATACCAAACTGTAAACATAATCCTACATAATATAACCTAAGTCAAATTTCATTACATATCACAAAACATTTAGTTTAAGCGTTTATAATATATGAATTTTTTTTGTTATTCACACATTTTGTTGCATTGAAATAGTATCAATGGTTAAAAAATGTTACATGATATTGATCAAGCCCATCAAATTAATTAGAATTTATGTTCCAAAAGCATTACATATCCAAAATTAAACTCCATTTAATGGTAATAATATGGATTATAAATCTAAACTAGACAGTTTGGTATAAAATGTTTTGTTTTTTAATAAAATTTTATTGATTTCACTTATATAAAGAGAATTGAACATTTTTGTGTATTATTATTGCCAAATCTCTATATTTTCATTAAAAATATCACTTAAAATCATTTTTTCCACTAAATAAACTTAAAATCTGCCGAAAGCTGGGTTCTACTCGCACTAATGAATAACGAGAAAAACTCTCTCTGGTCTGATATTGGGTTGTTTTGTTCAATAAAAACAATTAAGTGATTATTTGTGTTTAACAGAGGGTTTTTATCAACTCGCGTTATGTTTTCTTTGATGATTGATTAATTAATAATCACTTTATTGAGCTTTTTAGCGGAGGAATTACAGCCAGGGGAATGTAGTTACAAGGAATGCAGGCTTAAGCCCGAATCTCATCTAATAATGATAAAAAAATAGACATTGTAGAATTGAGTTCCGTGATTTGAATGAGTATAAATCTGTTATTAATATCAAATTCGCATTAATACCTGTCATACTTCAAATTGTCGCTTTGTTGTCTGCATCTTGAAATCTATTGGGTATCCAGTAAGGCAAACTGTTTTATAGGTTATCTTTTGAGATCGGATAGTATCCTGAATAAAAACGCTCAGTAACATGTAGTGTCGCTGTTTTAGGAATAATAGCCCCTTTATACTGGATCACCACTCTCGCCAGTTGATGTCCACCATTAACGCTGAATCGTTGATGGGTTTCCCGTTTAATCGCCCCGCGATAAAGCGGTATTAAAGGCATCACCTGCTGCGGTGGTATCAATCACTGACGCAACAGGTTGCGCTGCAATATGCTGTATTTCAGCTTGACTATTATTATCCAAGATATTCTTACCCAAAAAATTCTCTCCTGAGAAAAGTAAGTCGCGATAAAAACAGCCCTGCGCGCCCGCTTTGATAACCTCTTGTTTGACCCCATCTTTTTCAGGTGCTGAAAACTTTCGTCAATCGAACTCTCTTCTCCCCACAGCCGTGCTTCATCATCGTCAGTCATCAAGGTGATATCGGTGATGGCGTACATTTGCTGATAACACTCACGGGCTTGTGATGCGTTTTCCCATAATGCCGGACGATAATTGCTGTCGAAGAAAATAGTACAAGACAACTTGTTCAACTCATTGAGCAACAATTGACGATCACCTTTGGGTAAAATCGCCAAACTGATCCCACCCAGGTAGCACGCGTCCATACCCTGCAATTGCTGACAAAGTTTAGGGTAGTCAGGATGTCGCAATAGATAACGAGCCGCCGAATTATCACGCCAATAAAGAAACGTTCTCTCACCTTGTGCATCAAGCTGGATCAGGTACAAACCGGATTGATGGGCGTTATCGGTTAATACCAAAGAAGTGTTGATTCCCTCTTGCTGCCAGCGTGAAATCATACCCTGACTCAATGGATCAGTACCGCGAAGCGGTCATCATGCTGGAATTAGAGAACCTGATTGAAGTCCGTCAAGGTTATGGTCGGCATTCGGGGATTTATATCATCAACTTACCGAAAGTAGCCAAATCCTATGCAGAAAATGCGGCAGAACCTTTTGAGTTATTACAGGCTCGCCAATTATTGGAAAGTAATATTGCAGAATTTGCAGCAACTCAAGTTACACCAGTCGATATTGCGAATATGCGCCGGGCATTAGAAAAAGAAAGAAATGATCTGGAATCGGGTGAAGATGAATCCGGCGATAGAGAATTTCATTTAGCCATCGCACAAGCGACGCATAACAGCATGTTAGTTGAATTACTAAAACAGTCGTGGTCATGGCGTGAAAATAACCCAATGTGGGGGAAATTGCATACCCGCATCACGAATACCGACTATCGCAGGGAATGGTTGAATGATCATCAGGCGATTTTAGCCGCGATGATAAAAAAAGATCCGGTGGCGGCGAAACAAGCTATGTGGCAGCATCTGGAAAACGTGAAACAGCGATTGCTGGAGTTATCGGACGTCGATGACCCTGATTTTGATGGGTATTTGTTTGAGTCTTATCCGGTTGGGGTTGGGAAGTGATTTTTTTGTGGTAGTTAAAACACTCAACCGTATTGAGGCGTGACTATTGCGTGATTTCGTTCGTCAAAAACAAAAAAATGGTCTATGGTGATTGGTGGGTTGATAGTGCCAAAGAGGAATAATTTTTTGATAAAAATCATTAATGCAGCAGTAAAATTCTTCTAAAACAATCACGCCTGAGGATCTCTATTGTATTGTTATTATTTAATAAAAATTTGATCGTGCTTCAGGCGCTGAGTTTATTTCTTTAGCAAGGTTTAGGTTAATGTAAAAAATTTCCTTCACCTTGTTTCTTATAATTATGAGTATAATAAGATCAATTAAATGCCTTCACAATAACCTCCTGACTTAAAAAGTATATTATGAACCAAAAATTCAATCGATAGAATAAAAATATAAAATCGATAAAATAGTGGACCTAAATGAAATAATAATGTATATTTAAACAGTAATTAGTAACTTATTGGAAGCGTCATATGTTTGATGTCCAGAATGAATATTTTAGTGTAGAAGTATTGGCTGACATCCTGTCCCAATCTAAAACTACTATTGAATCTTGGGTACGAAAGGGAGAGCTTATGCTTAACCCTAAAACTGGTTTAATCCATCAAGCTCAAGTTTTACACCATCCAGAAATACAAGGTATTGTTAATTCAAGCTGGGATGAGGAGTTAAAAATCACACCAAATCGTGAGTACAACTTAGTTGAACTCTTTGCTGGAGGTGGGGGGTTAGCATTAGGTATGGAACAAGCTGGTTTAAAAAGTATTTTTCTTAATGAATTAGATAAACACGCATGTGCAACACTAAGATACAATCGCCCTAGTTGGAATGTTGTTGAAGGTGATATCGGAAAAATAAATTTTAGTCAGATAAAAGAAACAGTGGATATATTAACCGGAGGATTCCCTTGCCAAGCATTTTCTTATGCTGGAAAGAGTTTAGGTTTTGAGGATACACGTGGAACCCTTTTCTTTGAAATGGCTAGAGCAATCAAGGAACTACAACCTAAAGTTTTTTTAGCCGAAAATGTTCGCGCATTATTAACTCATGGCGATGGTAATACGCTTTCTGTTATCAAAAGTGTAATCGATGAACTAGGTTATGAACTTGTAGAACCTAGGGTGCTAAAAGCGATTTTCTACAAAGTACCTCAAAAGCGTGAGCGACTGATATTAATTGGAATACGTAAGGATGTGGCCTCAAAAGGCAAATTCCACTGGCCATCTCCGTATAAACGGGTAATGACATTAAAAGATGCATTTTTTTCTGGTGAGTTATATAGAAAAGATGTACCTGAATCGTTAGGGCAAGTTTACCCAAAACGTAAGCGTGAAATAATGTCTGTAGTTCCACAGGGAGGCTACTGGAGAGACTTGCCTGATGAATTACAACGTGAGTACATGAAAAAGAGCTACTTATTGGGTGGGGGGAAAACAGGTATGGCTCGTCGGCTGTCTTTAGATGAACCCAGCTTGACATTGACAACATCTCCAGCACAAAAACAAACTGAACGTTGCCATCCAACCGAAACTCGACCTCTCCAAATTAGAGAATATGCCCGCATTCAAACATTCCCTGATGAGTGGATATTTCAAGGTCCACTGACAGCCATTTATAAACAAATTGGTAATGCTGTACCTATTAATATGGCTGCAGCATTAGGCCGAGCTTTAGTTAGACTAATGAATGATATAGAAAATTAGGTTCTAAAAGATTTTTTAATAAATTAAATTTAACTTGACAGTTTCTTCATAAGTAACTGGCAGCTGTCAGGTTATAAAAGAAACCATTTGTAATATATTTCCTTGAAAAATATAGAAGTTTTTAGTGGGATATTTTTCTTAAAAAGAAATTTCATAAATTCCTTTAAAATTTATCTCCGCACATGTATTTCCTTCACACAACCATTCTTCAATTCGTCTAGATAATTCCAAACGAGGTAATTTATATCTTCCACGTAAAGAACATTCCCATATTATCAACACCCTCCAACCTTCATTCAATAATGAGTTAATAAAAATATAATCTCTATAAATATTTTTATTTATCTTTTTTAACCAAAATTCAGTTCTAGTTTTAGGGACTTTAAATATATGGCATTCATGTCCATGCCAAAAACAACCGTTGACAAATAATATAGCTTGATATTCGTCTATAATAAAATCGGGTTTTCCAAACAATATTTTTTCTTGCTTTCTATAATTAATTCCTAAATTATCAATAAGTTTCTCAATTTCCTTCTCTATAGATGTTCCACTACTTTTAATTGATCTCATAATTTTACTACGAAGTTCTGGGTCATTGGCTCTTCTCATAACTCTTCCTAAAAAAATTATATTTCAAAAACTAATATCCATGGATGGTTTTATTTATTATATAAATCAACTAACATATGTAAATAAATTCAGTATAAGCTATCTTATAGATAATGTATCATCCAAGGATACTCTTTCTGTATTAATATACAAAAAATTGTAACGTGCAAAGTTGATAGCTGGCTCCCCTTTGGAACATGGTAGCCTTGTAGCGAAAGCGAGTGGGTATTGTCAACAATGCTGTGATTTAGAAGATACATATCACACAATCGATGTATTTAAGTAATAATAAGCTACAATATGGGTATACAATGAGTGTATACTTCCGATTCACTGCATTCTCATTCAGAAAACGATAAAAAACTAACCAGCTAATTTATAAGATATTTTCATGAAAAATAAAGAAGAAATTCTCACAAAAGCGAAAGAATGGTTTTCAGAATCTATTGCGAAAAACCATAGAAAAAACACACTAAAGCTCGTTGACCCCAAAGAATTCAACATAAATCCCTTTCTGACTGTTTACTTAGCCAAATATCTGACAGGAAATGCAACCCCTGAAAGTATCGCAAAGACGCTAATTTTGCCAAGGGTACTAAGTACTTCCATTACCACTTCATTTGGTACTCATATGCAAAATTTTATAAGCATTTTAAAAGAATCATTCGGGAGTACAACATCAGGAATTGACATTGAATTTATAGATCAACTTGATGGTAATAAGAAGTATTGCCAAATCAAGGCTGGCCCCAATACTATCAATAAAGATGATGTTGAATCCATTGCTGGTCATTTTAAAGGTGTAATTAACCTGGCTCGAACAAATAATTTGCGTATCCCACGCGATGATATGATAGTTGGTGTATTATATGGTCAAGATAGTGAACTTAGTGGCCACTACAAACGTATCTCAGAGCAGTATGATTATCCTGTCATTATAGGTCAAGATTTTTGGTACCGTTTAACTGGTGATAAAAACTTCTATAATGAACTTATTGGAGCCATAACTTCAATTGCTGTAGAAACAGATTTTAGCAAGGAATTAGAAGAGGTTATCAAAGAACTATCACAAACAGATAGAATAAGATCTTTATCTTCCGATTAATAATTCCTATTTTCTCACACCCTTTTTTTATAGAAAGGATGTGAGACAAACTATTATTAACCCGCGTTCAAAACACACTATTCTAATTGGGGCTGTCCTAGATAAGTAATTTGATCTAGGATAGCCAAATGAGAAAAAGTCGGATTAGCCAATACAAGTAAAAACGTCTTCAGGAGCTCTTTGTGGCAGGGGCTACAGCTCGCACTGCGGCAGAATTAGTGGGTGTCAACAAAACGACTTCAGCTTACTATTTTCACCGCCTCAGAGTCCTTATCGCTGATTATGTCGATGAACACTCCATGTTTGAAGGTGAAATCGAGATAGACGAAAGTTATTTGGGGGGAAACGTAAGGGAAAATGTGGGCGAGGTTCAGCCGGAAAAGTCCCTGTTTTCGGGCTTCTCAAGCGAGGTGGTAAGGTCTACACTCGCCTCATACCTAACGCTAAATCTGATACCTTGATGCCGATAATCACAGCGAAAATTAAGCCTGACAGCTTGGTCTATACAGACAATTTTGCCAGTTATGATGTGCTGGACGTGTCCGATTTTAAACACTTTCGAATCAACCATAGCACGGAATTTGTAGACGCTAAAAATAGTCAAAACCCTATCAATGGGATAGAGAATTTTTGGAACCAAGCCAAACGTCATATGCGTAAATTTAATGGCATACCATAGGAACATTTTGAACTCTTTTTCAAGGAGTGTGAGTGGAGGTTTAACACACCGAGTGTAAAAGAACAATTACATGCTTTAAAACAAATAGTTAATGGGAAAATATAATTGTTATCTAGGACAGCCCCTTATATTAACTTTATTAAATACAATTTAAATCCAAACAACACCATTCCACCGCACACTTAACCAATTCCTCCGTAGCATCAATATACCTATCCCGATTATCTTCCCTCCTAAGAATCACCGGTATTTCAGTGCACCCCATAATAAACTTTGCAACTCCAGCATGGTTAAGCTGATCAATAACCGATTTTATTAATCGATATGCTCTTTCTTCATCCCCACTTTTATAAGCCAAAATACTCTCCATAATATAATGTTGTTGAGTGTCATCAGGAACCACACAATGGATATTCTCTTTCTCCAACTTGGCTTGATAAAGCCCTGCCTTTATTGTCCCGGTTGTTGCAAGAATAGCAACGTTATTAATTCCCTCACTGATAATTTTATGGCAAGTAATGTCAATCATATTTAGGAAATTCGTTTTAGTTGATGATTTTAATTCATCATACCAATAATGGGCGGTATTACAGGGCATGATAATACACTGAGCACCTGCGGCTTCCAGTATTTTCAATGCAGCCAACATTTGGTTTAACGGTGATTCTCCACCAGAAACAATACTCGTTGTCCTATCCGGTATATCAGGAAAAGAAACAGCAATAACCGGAATATGTTGCTGATCACGATTTGCTGGCGTATTTTTAACGATCTTATCCATTGCATCCACCGTTGCAGCGGGACCCATTCCACCCAGTATGCCAATTATTTTTTTCATATGCCTCTCCATAAATAATCGTTATGATGGCATAGTCATTACAATTCGTAATTGCAATATTTCCATGTGCTATGTTGAATTTGCATAAGGCATTTCACTTATTGAAATAGAAAAGCGTTATTTTATAGGGTGGATCTATGTTTCATAATATTGAGCTAAAGTGGTTATATGATGCGGTAATGTTGGAAGAGTTACGAAGTTTTACGCTTGCCGCAGAACGGAGGAATATATCCCAATCGTCTTTTAGTCGAAGGATTCAGGCGCTTGAGAATGCTGTCGGGTTTGAAATAGTTAATCGTAACTCGAATCCATTAAAACTTTCGTTGCAAGGAAGGGATTTTATTATTTATGTCAGAAATCTTCTGGGTGATATCGAACATCAAATCGGTAAAATACAAGGTGGGGAAATATCTAAATATCGAATTAATATCGCCGCAGCCCATTCACTTTCTATTTCGCTACTGCCTGAGTTAATTTCTGGCTTTTCGGAGAGTCAGGATAAGGTTTTTAATATTGAATCCATTAATGTTGATGAAGCGGTTAATAACCTCAAAAATGGCAAAAGTGATTTTATTCTGTCTTTCTTTAATGAAGAGTTGATGACGTCACCGTTCCTTCATCATAACGTATTGGACGCGAGGTTATACCTTGTCTCTGGCTGTAACGCTGATGGAAAGCCGTTATATCGGCTGGAAAATGCGCCTTTACCGTTGATGAAATACACCGATGAAAGTTATATGGGGCGTCAGGTGAATCAGTTGCTGGAAAAAGATTTCAGGGATAGGTTCACTTATTTTTGTCTTTCATCCATGAGTGAATTACTGAAACGTATGGTGCTGGATGGTCATGGTGTCGGTTGGTTGCCTGATTATTTAATCCGTGAGGAACTTAAGGAGCAGAAATTGTGCTCTCTGGAACCTGGGCAGACGGCAATAAAAATGGGCGTTTTTATTTATCGAACTTATGCCCGCCTTAATCCGTCCTCAGAGCGTTTTTGGCAATATATGCGCAAAAGGTGGACAGCTATCTGACCACCAATCTGCTACCAAATTAACATAACTTGCTGTAATCACTGATGGAGTACAGCAAGTTTGCTCACGCTTCTTGGCGCGCTATTGCATTTTGCTGCGCTTCCTGTTCGTCATTGCCCTGTTTTTCTTCCAATTTAGCAATCACGGCGGTAGAAATGCTGTTGCCCACGACGTTAGTTGCGGTGCGTCCCATATCAAGGAATTGATCAATGGCGAGGATGAGCAAAATCCCCGCTTCTGGCAGGCTGAACATCGGCAATGTCGCTGCAACGACCACCACCGAAGCTCGCGCAACCCCTGCCATGCCTTTGCTGGTGATCATCAGCGTCAACATAATCATGATCTGTTCTGTGACGCTCAGGTCGATGTTGTAAGCCTGCGCAATGAAGAGTACCGCAAAGGATTGGTACATCATCGAACCATCGAGGTTAAAGGAGTAGCCCAAGGGTAATACGAAACTGGAGATTTTTTTCGGTACGCCAAAGCGATTCAGTGCATTCATGGTCTTGGGATAAGCGGATTCACTGCTCGCGGTGGCAAAGGCCAATGTGACGGGTTCCCGAATCAGTTTCATCAGTGAAAACATGCCCTTGCCAAGGAAAAAGAACCCGACGGCTGACAGAATTGCCCAAAGTAAAAATAGGCTAAGGTAAAAGAGTCCAATCAGTTTGCCGTAATCATAAAGCAGACCCAGACCTTGTACGGTAACGGCGGAGGCAATGGCAGCAAACACCGCAATCGGCGCAAATGACATCACATAGTCTGTGATACGAAACATGATGCGCCCCAGATCTTCAATCAAGGTCACGATGGGGCTTTTCTTCTGGCGACTGTGACAAATATAGGAAAGCGCAGCACCAAAAAATAGAGAGAAAATCAGGATCTGCAAGATTTCATTATTGGCCATCGCTGAAGCGAAGCTACTTGGGAAAATATGGCTGATAAAGTTTTTCAGCGAGAACCCACTGGTATTGAGGCCAGTATTGACCTCTTCCTGCTGCATAATGGTCACATTAAGCCCAACGCCGGGCTGGAATATGTTGGCCATCAGCATACCAATGCCAAGTGAGACTAACCCCGCGACAATAAACCATACCATCGCTTTGATAGTAATGCGTCCTACGGAAGAGGAGCCTCCGATTGATATTAATCCACTCACAATCGTGGCAAAGACGAGTGGCGCGATGATCATTTTTATCAGACGCAGAAATATATCGGTGATGATGTTGATGTAGGAGGCGACTTCTTTTGTCTGGTTGGCATCAAGATAATGATGAAAGCCCCAACCGGTAATAATTCCAAGCAGAATGGCGATAATAATTTGCTGCATGAGTTTTTGCTTGTTCATGGTGACTCTCTTATTTTTTTGTTTCCTGATTGTAATGTGATCGGATATTTACATTTTTTTAACTTTCGATGAAATGCAAATAAAAGATGCAGTATGCAGAAAATGCATCACTGTATTTAAGATGGGAATTAATTTGCTGAATGACGGGGCGGAATGAATATGGAAAATGAATAATAAATGTAAAGTTTTTCGTTAAGAGATTGGCTTTATGATTGAATTATCCTTTAGCTATTTTTTTCTTTGGAATTAATATCATTTTATACCACTATTTTTTCTTTGATAAAGATAGCATATTTATCTATAAAATGAACTTTGCTAAGAATTTTCCATAAATGAAGTCAACCTTTTAGGAAAAATTTTTATTAAATCACCATAATCTGACTGATTTATTGAATTTTTTCTGTAAATATTCAATATATAACAAATCAAGTTACCCATGTTTAATAAAACAATATTGATCCTCAGCAATGTATCATATATGATAAGTAAAAAAGGTAGAGATGAACTGGAATATCGATTTTTACCAAGGGGTAGAAGAAAGCATACTTAATATGCCGCCTAAAATTCAGGCAAAGATGCTAAGGTTGCTCGAACTAATGGAAAAGCATGGCGCTAACCTTGGCCCTCCACACACTAAATTTATGGGAGATGGGTTGTTTGAAATACGAGCAAAAGCCAAAGAAGGAATAGGTCGTGGTTTGTTTTGTTACCTTGATGGTCCTAATATTTACATTCTTCATACTTTTGTTAAAAAAAGTGCCAAAACCCCTAGGAAAGATCTGGATCTGGCCAAAGATCGCATGAGACAGGTGAAAAATGAGCAGATTACACGCCCTAAAAACTAAAGCATTACAAAACCCAGAGGTCAAACAAGCTTATGATGAACTGGAACCTGAGTTTGAACTGATCAGTACTCTGCTGAGTATGCGTAAAGAAGCTGGTTTAACCCAGCAGCAAGTGGCAGAACGCATGGGCACCAAAGAGAGTAATATTTCTCGATTAGAAAAAGGGAAAAGTAATCCGACTCTGAGTACGTTACTCGGTTATGCAAAAGCTTGCGGTTTCCAACTCAACTTCAGTTACAAGCATGATGCATAAGTTCACTTGGCGGGGCTTTTTCGGATACATTGTCGTTAAATTATACGAGTAAAATTATCTAAAGAAAAATTCAGAATAGTCGATCACTTAAAAGGAACTCAGTCCGCTTTTTGCGATCGGGTCAATCGCGACAAACCACCAAATGGACTGAGTTATGCTTAATCATGAAAACCGCCTTAATCTTACTTTTTCTTTTTATGAATATTTACCGCCGCCCAAACGCCTCCGGCATCAGTTTCTTTAAATAACAGACTTCTTCTACCTTTGATTTGATGATCTTCAGAAAGATAATTATCATTGTGTAAGTTCAAAAAACGAGCGTAAACAGCAGGCCCAGTCATTTCTACCGTTTTATCAATGCGACGATGTCTGATATCTGTCGGCGTATTTTCGTTTGTGGGGCGGGATGCATCAATGCCGGTTCTCCATATAGGGTCCAGCATACTGCATCTCTTATCCAGAGAGATTTTTCCGGCTTTATGATATTTTAAAGCCTTATCAATTCGCAAATTGTCCTGATAAGGCTGGAGGGGATATTTTATTGCATTGATTTTGTCTGCTTTTTGGGTTTGATCTATTTGCAGTTTTAAGTGTTTTCTTTTCATTTCTGTCGCCATTTTCAACAAAATATTGAAAATGGTTGTTGAATATTGAGGGGCGGAAATAATGGCATTTCCGAACCGGTTTCCCAGAATAGTACTGGTGTAAGAACCTATTTTATGATCATCAGAAATGTTTTCCTTTCTTATTGTATTCCATTTTTCTTCCTCACTGACCTTTCTCCAGCCTCGGCCAGAAGTGTCACCAAAACCCAAGCCTGGCGGGAAATCTGCTTTTTCAAATCTGGCGGTTTTGCCGTTAATATCCTTTCTAAGTGGTTCTCCTTCCTGACTATAGATAAATTTATCAAAAACTTCTGATTTTCTATATTTCATATGAGAGTCAGTGAGTTGAACATCGGCATCAAGATAAATTCCCCCTTCAAGATATAAAATAACGAGTCGGGCAATGTCACTCGCCGCAGCATAATTATGATGGTCTCCGTGTAAATGGAGATGATAGACATGGTGTAAGTAATTTATTAATTCAGAATAGTCGCCATAACGTTTTATATTTTGCTTAAAACAATTAAACTCTATGTTTCTATTGTAATTGTTATTTTGTTTATAATATTTTATTCGGGATTGATAAATGATGTTGGTTCTTTGGATTAATCGGGTGAAAGCCTCTTCAATATTCCGATAGTTAAATAAATTTTCATTTATCATAATCTCACCAATATTAACATTCTGTTGTTTAAATTTAAAGGTGAGTGATCTTAATGTGTTTAGAATAAGTGTATTATCTCCGTTCTTGCTCCAAATGTTTACCTCAAACCCAGGGTTTTCATGTTTCATCGTCATGATATTTCTTAAATCATTTTCTGGTATGTTATTTCCGGTCCAAAAATAATGAATCTTCTTTAGAATATTCATAAATTACCTTTTTATGTTTTGGGTCATTTATTAACAGAAGTCGATTGTATAATGATATTTGATGATTTATTGATCCCGCGCCCGATGTGGCTTGAAATCGATTGACTATATTAAACGCTGAGAGCAATGACGATATTAGTTTCACAACTAATGTATCTTGTTATGATATTGACAGCAAGGAATGAAGAACTGACCCGGCAATCAGAAAATAATGGGTTGGGGCAGTTCAAAAAGTGTTGGGAAGTGATGCTGATAAGGTCACCACGGCAGGGCAACAACATCACTCATCCAGCAGCGCTAAGGCAAACTTCACCGCGCTGATCAGTTTATCCGCATCTTGCTGGTTATTGTAAGGCATAAATGAAGCGCGCAGACAGCCACTGCTCCCAAGGGCATCCAGTAAAGGCTGGGCACAATGTTGCCCTGAACGCAGGGAGATGTTTTGTTCTGCGATCAGCGTCGCTAAATCATGATGATGTATTCCTGCGATATTGAAAGCCAGCAGGCTGGAACCGGCCACGCGGTAGCTGGTAAAGCCCGGCAGAAGGCTGAGTTGTTGTTCGGCGTAATCTGTCAGGGCAACCGCATGGGATTCAGCGAGCGGGATATCAATGGTTTTCAACCATTCCAGAGTTGCGGCAAAGCCAACCACACCGGCGACATTGGGGGTGCCTGCTTCAAAGCGGTACGGTACGGCTTCCGGCGTGAAACCGGCAAATGAGACTTGAGTCAGCATCTTGCCGCCGCCATGCCACGGAGACATCGCATTCAGTAACTCAGTTTTACCATACAATACGCCCAGCCCATTCGGGCCATACAGTTTATGGGCTGAGAAAGCATAAAAATCGATATCCCATTGCTGAACATCGACCGGTGCGTGGACAATGCCCTGCGCTCCATCAACCAGCACCCTGCAATGATATTGGTGGGCGAGCGTCGTGACTTGTGCCAAATCTACCGCTGCGCCAGTCACGTTCGACATTTGGCTAATGGCGACTAATCGGCTTTTTTCATTCAGGAGTTCTGCCAGTTTCCCCATTTCTGGCTGGCGCTGATTGCCAATCGGCCATTTAACGATTTTGGCACCGGTCTGTTCCGCCAGAATCAGCCACGGTAGTAGATTGGAGTGGTGTTCCTGTTCGCTGACGATAATTTCATCACCCGCATTCAGGCGGGGGCGAAAATAACTTTGTGCGATCAGGTTAATGGACTCGGTTGTGCCTTTCGTCCAGACAATATCCTCAGATAATGGCGCATGGATCAATTCTGCCACCCGTGAACGGGCTTGCTCATAACGGACTGTCATGGCCTGTGCAGTCGCGTGCTGGCTGCGATGCACCGTCGCACTGTGGTTTTGATAATAGTGCCCGGTCGCCTCAATCATACATGCTGGTTTTAAGGCTGTGGCGGCACTGTCCAGAAAGATGATGGATTGTTGCAGGGCAGGAAATTGTTGGCGGAATTGTTCTGAGTCAAAGGATTTCATAAACGGTGTAATTTAATCGTTGTGTGATAAAGAATAAGTTTTTTTTTATCAGGGGAAGGGGGAATTCTACAGGAAAGTTGAGAAAAAAAGCACCGCAATTGCGGTGCATTAAAAAAATCACTATGGACAGACAGGGTAAATGTACAGGAAGTGAAAAAAAACAGTAGCATAAGCTACAAAGTCTGGTTTCCCAGACAACTTGCAAACACAACATCACAACCACAAAGCCAAAAATATCAATGCATTGCTACAAAGAGATTTTTCGTTCCGGCTTAGGAAGTGCGCACACTATAGGGATTTGCTGGTATATCATCAATGGACAAATTATAATGATTCGGATTACAAAAACTAATACCTAAACGAAAAGAGTTACCGGTATCGTCACCACTACATAAGAAACGAACATGTCTAAACGTTTGCCTCCACTCAATGCGTTACGCGTTTTTGATGCCGCCGCCCGTCATTTAAGTTTTACTAAAGCGGCAGAAGAATTATTTGTGACCCAGGCCGCTGTCAGCCATCAGATGAAAAGCCTGGAAGATTTTCTGGGATTGAAACTTTTTCGCCGCCGTAATCGTTCACTGCTGTTGACAGAAGATGGGCAGAGTTATTATCTCGATATCAAGGAAATTTTTTCTGCCATCAATGATGCAACCCGCAAACTTCAGGCGCGCAGTGCGAAAGGGGCGTTAACGGTCAGTTTGTCCCCCAGTTTTGCCATTCAATGGTTGGTGCCACGGCTTTCCGGCTTCAATCAGAGTTTTCCGGGGATTGATGTCAGAATTCAGGCGGTGGATCGGGAAGAAGATAAATTGGCGGATGATGTTGATGTCGCGATCTTTTATGGCCGGGGCAATTGGCCGGGCTTGAGAACGGTTCGCCTCTATCCTGAATATTTGTTGCCGGTCTGTTCCCCGGCTTTGCTGGCGGGAGATCGGCCGTTGAAAACGCCTTCAGATCTTGCCAAGCATACCTTATTGCATGATTCATCGCGGAGGGACTGGCAAGCCTATATTCGTCAGCTTGATATGCAGCAGCAGATTAATGTTCAGCAGGGGCCGATATTCAGCCATAGTGCGATGGTGATTCAGGCGGCTGTGCATGGTCAGGGAGTTGCCCTTGCCAATAATGTTATGGCCCAGAATGAAATTGATGCGGGGCGTTTGGTCTACCCATTCAACGATGTTTTGGTCAGCAAGAATGCATTTTATTTGGTTTGTCACGATAATCAGGCAGAATTGGGTAAGATCGCGGCTTTCCGCAAATGGATACTGACTCAAGCTGCGACGGAACAAGAAAGGTTAGGATTTATCACCCAACACACGTAATGGCTATCCAATAGCAGACAGAGAGAAACAGGAAAATGTGATGAGTTATCGAATCATGCTTATTTTTGTTGGGATCAGTGGTTTTTTCTACGTGGCACTGGGCGCGATGGGGGCACATATGTTGGCACCTATCCTGACACCACGTCAGATGGAGTGGATTCATACCGGCCTGCAATATCAAGGGTTGCATACACTCGCTATGATGGCTTTGGCCGCATTGTCGATGCGCCAGCCTAGAGCATCGTTTGGTTGGAGTGGCATTTTTTTCGCGGCGGGAATTGTGCTGTTTAGTGGCAGTCTTTATTGTCTGGCCTTTTTACCGCTAAAATTTATGGTTTATTTGACACCAATCGGTGGGTTCAGTTTTCTCATGGGTTGGTTATGTGTATTAATTGGCGCTCTGCGTCTAAGGAAATCGGCGCCTAGCCATGAATAAAGTTGCTTTATATTGTCGTCCGGGTTTTGAAAAAGAGTGTGCGGCAGAAATTACCGATAAGGCGGGTAAGAAAGAAATTTACGGTTTCGCCCGTGTGAAAGAGAACAGTGGGTATGTGCTGTTTGAGTGTTATCAGCCGGATGATGCCGATCGCCTGATCCGCGAAGTTCCGTTTGGGGAATTGATTTTCGCCCGCCAAATGCTGGTTGTGGGTGAACTGTTGAAAGATTTGCCGCAGGAAGATCGCATTACACCGATTATTGGCATGTTGATGGGGGTGATTGAGCGGGCTGGTGAGCTGCGTGTAGAAGTGCCGGATACCAATGAAAGTAAAGAGTTGATGAAATTCTGCCGTAAGTTTACGGTTCCGCTGCGTAATGCGATGCGTCAGGAAAAACTTTTGCTGGCAAAGGAAAATCCCGGTCGTCCGGTGATCCATGTCTTTTTCATCGCTTCAGGCTGTTGCTATGTCGGTTATTCCTACAGCAACAACAATTCCCGTTTCTATATGGGTATTCCTCGTCTGAAATTTCCTTCAGATGCACCAAGCCGTTCAACGCTGAAACTGGAAGAAGCCTTTCATGTCTTCATTCCCCATGACGAATGGGAAGAGCGTCTGGATAGCGGCCTTCACGCCGTGGATCTTGGTGCCTGTCCGGGAGGGTGGACTTACCAGCTCGTGAAACGCAGTATGCTGGTTCATGCTGTGGACAATGGCCCGATGGCGGATAGCCTGATGGATACAGGGCAGGTGAAGCATCATCGTCTGGATGGCTTTAAATTTGAGCCGTCAGTGAAAAACATTTACTGGCTGGTGTGTGACATGGTTGAGAAACCCGCCAAAGTGGCACAACTTATGACAGACTGGCTGGTAAAAAGCTGGTGTCGTGAGGCGATTTTCAATCTTAAGTTGCCGATGAAAAAGCGTTATGAGGAAGTCGCTCATATATTGCAGAAAATAGAACAGCAATTGAAAGAAAATGGGGTGAATGCGCAGATTCAGGCGAAACACCTGTACCACGATCGTGAAGAGATCACCGTACATGTTCGTCGTATTTGGTCTGTGTATGCCACTTTGCGGGATTATTGATAGACACTCCAACTAATCCAGTTTCTTCTCGGCGGTAAGGGAACGGATTTGTCCAGCCAAAGGCTGGCTCCCAGTGAGAGGCAGGGGCCTCTCACTTATTGTTATTGTCCGGGGAAGCAAGTCTCTCAATCCTAAGATCCTCACGGCACTCAACGGCCATAGGAAATCATTGCCCAAACGGCCAGATAAGACCCTGAAATCGGTCACCCGCAGAACCCATCGTTCAGAAGACTTAGATCTGACTTGTCGGCGAAATGGTGATAAATTTTACCTTATTCGCCGCTGGCTTACCGAAGAAAAACACGTCTGCATTTGGCTAACCAATATAGAAAACTTTCTCCAAAGGGCATGGTCGGAAACTCGTTTTTAGCTGGAAAATCATTCTGTATTAGTTATTAATCATGGCGATTATATTTTCAATAAATATTATATTTATTTGGTTTATATTTTACTGGTTAATTATTTCTGCCCAAATGCCCCGCTAGTTTGAATAACACATCCTGCAGTTTCGCTCCCACTGAATTGGGTAAAAAATTAGTGATATTATGGAAATATCACATAATCTTAAGGATATTCTTTTAAAGAAATAGATGATTTTGATTTTTTATATGTTTTTATCCAAAACGATTTTCTTTTTATAAAATATTTATTGCGTGTTATGGTTGATCATAATTATCATATTGATGTTGTTAATCATTTTTAAACCTTGAATATTAGAAGATTCGCGTTAGCTACAGAATTCTGATGTGGATAACTCAGTTCTCTCTTTTGTGCGCTTTTTGATGATTAATTCAATAAGTTGCAAGACACTGAAATGTTTCATCTGACCATCATTTTGCAAAATGATTTAGCTATCCGTAAAAAAATAACTTCCTGACATCCTATATCGGATGGGTACAAACGCAACTATCTTGTTGTGAGCCAATCAATATTAATTAACAACCAGTTGTAACAGTCATTCCCTATATCGCCTTATGTTTTCAGTTTGCAAAGATAGGTACATACGCAATATGGAAAAAAGCACAAATATGGAAAAAAGCACAAATGAGTACTGAATCGTCCCATTCTTCCCCGGAACTGGATACTGGCCTGATTTGTCTGGCCATGTTGGCCAGATTTCACAATATAGCCCTATCGGTCGAACAACTTTCACACGAGTTCTCTACCACCAATCAAGGTGTTTCCTTACCGGAGCTACTGCTGGCTGCCCGGAAGTCGGGGTTGAAAGCCAAGGCTGTGCGCACCACACTGACCCGGCTTGAACATACGCCATTGCCCGCTATTGCCATTGACCGGAATGGAAAGTTTTTTATTTTAGCCAAGGTGGATCAGGAACAAGCTCTGATTCAGGATCCACATTCAGCGCGTGCCGAAGTTGTCAGCTTCGAGGGGCTTGAGCAGCGTTGGACTGGGCAACTGGTGCTTATCCGCTCCAGTCATAGTGTGTCCGGCGAGACTTCGCGTTTTGATTTCACTTGGTTTATTCCGGCGATTGTCAAATACCGCAAGCTGTTGGGTGAAGTTTTGTTGGGATCTTTTGCCTTGCAGTTGTTTGCCTTAGTGACACCGTTGTTCTTTCAGGTGGTCATGGACAAAGTACTGGTGCACCACGGCCTAACCACACTGGATGTTATTGCGAGCGGACTGCTGGGCATTATGCTGTTCGAGTCGGCGCTGAGTGGTCTGCGTAGCTACGTGTTTGTCCATACGACCAGTCGGATTGATGTGGCGTTGAGTTCGAGGCTGTTCCGGCATTTAATTAATTTGCCACTGGCTTACTTTCAGGCCAGGCGAGTCGGTGATTCGGTTGCCCGTGTACGCGAACTGGAAAACATTCGCAGCTTCCTCACCGGCAACGCCATTACGCTGATGCTCGATGTGCTTTTTTCCGTGGTCTTCATTCTGGTGATGCTCTATTACAGTGGCTGGCTGACCCTCGTTGTGGTGTTGTCTTTGCCACTCTATGCCTTGGTCTCGATGCTGGTGACACCGCTCTTGCGCAAGCGATTGCAGGACAGCTTCACACGAGGGGCTGAAAATCAGGCATTCCTGGTAGAAACGGTAAATGGCATCGATACCCTGAAGTCCATGGCGGTTGAACCGCAGGTCGTCCGCAAATGGGACAACCAGATGGCGGCGTATGTGTCCGCAGGTTTCAAAACACAGATCTTGTCCACGCTTGCCAATGAAAGCGTTTCTCTTATCGGCAAACTCGTGACGGTTGCCACACTCTGGCTCGGGGCTCGCCTTGTGATAGAAGGGCAGTTATCTGTGGGGGAACTGATCGCATTCAATATGCTGGCCGGCCGTGTCAGCGGCCCTATTATGCGGCTGGCGCAACTGTGGACCAGCTTCCAGCAAACCGGCGTTTCGGTGCAGCGTCTGGGAGACATCCTCAATTCCCGTACTGAGTTATCTCAGGATACACGGAGTACCGTACCGCCACTCAAGGGGCAGGTCGCGTTCGAACAAGTGCATTTTCGTTATCGGCCCGATGGTGCTGAGGTACTGTGCGGCATCAACCTCACTATTGGTGCGGGAGAAATTGTTGGTGTGGTTGGCCGCTCCGGTTCCGGCAAAAGCACCCTGACCCGCTTGTTGCAGCGGCTCTATGTGCCGGAGCGCGGTCGAGTGATAGTCGATGGCATGGATTTGGCATTGGCTGATGTGTCCTCGCTGCGCCGGCAGATTGGCGTGGTATTGCAGGACAATATGCTATTTAACCGCAGTATTCGTGAAAACATCGCCTTGAGCGACCCGGGTGCGCCGCTCGAAGTGGTCATGCACGCCGCCAAAATGGCCGGAGCCCATGAATTCATCCTTGAACTGCCTGAAGGTTACGACACGATAGTGGGGGAGCACGGCGCGTCACTGTCGGGCGGTCAGCGGCAACGGGTGGCCATTGCCCGGGCTTTGATCGGTGATCCCCGCATTTTGATCTTCGACGAGGCGACCAGTGCGCTGGACTACGAGTCTGAGCGGGTGATCCAGCAGAACATGAAAAGCATTTGCCAAGGACGCACGGTCATCATTATCGCCCACCGGTTGTCAGCGGTACGCGATGCTCATCGCATCCTTGTGATGGAACGCGGGCAGATCGTTGAGCAGGGTACCCACGCGGAGTTACTGACGCGTCAGGACGGACACTATTCACGATTGTATCAAATGCAGCAGGGCTGAGAGGCTTTCCTCAGACGTATGACGACAAAAAAAAGAAGCAACAGTGATGATCAAGATAAACATACCCCGGTTCAAGGAAAATAACTTCGTATGAGCGTCACCTTATTGCAGCGCTATCGCCACATGTGGCGTCAGGCTTGGGGCCAACGTAAAAGCATGGATACGTCGCCACGGCTTCCCCATGAATTACAGTTTTTACCAACGGCTTTGGAATTACAGGAAACTCCTGTTCATCCGGCTCCGAGAATTTTCATCTGGAGCATCATGGGCTTCGCCGCATTAGCATTGCTCTGGGCTTGCATTGGCAAAATAGAAGTTGTGGCAGTGGCTCCGGGAAAAGTGGTTCCCAATGGCAAAACCAAGCTGATTCAACCCAGCGAAACGGCCGTGGTCCGAGCGATCCACATCAATGACGGTCAGGCAGTGAAAACCGGCGAGTTGTTGATCGAACTCGACCCCACGGCGGCGAATGCCGATGTCAGCCGGCTTCAGAGCGAGCTGCTGGCTGCGCGTATCGACAGTGTGCGGAGCACCGCCATGCTTGAGGCGATCAATCAGCAACAGCCGCCGGCATCTCTGGTAGGGACAATTGCCAACGCCAATCCGGAACAGGTGCTCAGTGCCCAGCGCTGGCTTCAGGGACAATACCAGGAATACCGTAGCAACCTGGAGTTAGTGGACGCCGAAATCCTCCAACGCAGTGCTGAAATTCAGTCTGCTCAGGCTCAGGTGGCCAGCCTACGACAAGCATTGCCGATTGCCACGCGATTGGCAGAGGACTACCAGCGGTTATTGACGAAACAGTATGTGTCGCGGCATGCGTATCTGGAAAAAGAGCAGACCCGGCTGGATCTGCAACGTCAGTTAAGCGTACAGCAGGCCAGTGTCTTGCAGCATACCGCCGCTCAGGACGAGGCACGGCGCCGGCGTGAAGCGGTGGTTGCGCAAAATCGTCGTGCGATGCTTGACTTGCAACAAGGAGCCGACCAAAAAGCGGCAATTCTGGTTCAGGAACTGGCGAAAGCCCGTCATCAGGAAAACCTGACCAGCCTCAAAGCCCCGGTGGATGGTACTGTTCAGCAACTGGCTGTCCATACTGTCGGTGGTGTGGTGACACCAGCTCAACCGCTGATGGTCATCGTTCCTGCCAACCAGCCGGTAGAAGTGGAAGCCATGCTGGAAAACAAAGATGTGGGGTTTGTCCACGTCGGTCAACAGGTCACGGTCAAGGTGGAAACCTTTAATTTCACCAAGTACGGCACGGTTGACGGTGAAGTGCTCAGCGTATCGAACGATGCCATTGAAGATGAAAAGCGTGGGCTTATCTATAGCACCCGAATTCGTCTGAAGTCTGATCATGTGCTGGTTAAGGGGCAGCGGGTCGCATTGTCTCCGGGCATGTCGATCACGGCAGAAATAAAAACCGATCAGCGTCGGGTGATTGATTACTTCCTGAGTCCATTACAGCAGCATATGGATGAAAGTTTGCGGGAGCGATAAGAACCGAAGGCGAGTGAGAGGCTTTATGTCGGGTTCAGCGCGTTATTTTTTTACCGTTTTTCCGGGGTGGGATAAGTGATTATTGAGACTTTTTGTCATCTTACTTTATTGGGAGCAACAAAATGAAGGTATCACCTCGGCACTGGGGCTATCTGCTTATTTTTTTAGTTTGTAGCTGGCTAATCCTCTTTTTTTTGGGCTTTACCGGACTGGTCCGTTGTACCGGGTTCGTCTCGGGATTAAGCGGTTGCCATCAGAAGGCGGAAACAATATACAAGCCCATTGATGTCACCAAGGCCGATCAGTCAGTGACTTTTGATTTTGAAATTCCTCAGGAGGGGGGATATCAGTTTGCTTTGCTGTTTGATAAGGGGAATGACTATGACGAAATGTTAAGACGACTTCGATTATTCGGGAGTAAATTTTTCGGAAGTATTGATGATGACGGGGTTATCACTCCGGTTTCACTCCATATTGTTAAAGATGACCGAATTTTTTTTGACGAAAAAATCAATGCAGGAGGAAACGATGGAGGACTGAGTTTCTATCATGAAGAAAAATATGTGAATGCAGCTATACGGAATATTAAATCATTTTCATTACCCCCAGGGCGTTACTCTGCGGTCATTACCACCTTGGAGAATGTTCCTGCATTTGATGGCATTGAGAGTTTTGTACGGTTCGCCTATTACGATCCTAAGATTTAACGCGAATGACTTTGTTTGGAGTGAAGAGATGAAAGGATTACGTATACACGAAAGGTTCAGACATTGGCGTAAGATTATTGTTTTTTTGAGTTGTGCTTTGTTGGTCGCCTGCTCTAAGCCTATTCATATCTACAAACCGATTGATATAACAAAGTCTGGTCAATCAGTAAAATTTGACTTTGAAATCAGTAAAACTGGGAATTATCAATTTACTCTACTGTTTGATCAGAGTAAGGGTGATGACTACGATGAAATGTTAAGAAGACTTAGATTGTTCGGAGATAAGTTTTTCGGAAGTATTGATGATGACGGGGTAATAACCTCTGTTTTACTCCATGTTGTTAAAGATGGCGAGATTTTTTTTGACAAAAAAATAAATGCAGGAGGGTATGGCTGGATACAGAGAATAGATTATGAAGGAAGAAGTATAAATATGGTGGTGCGAAATATCAAAATACTTGAGTTATCCCCAGGGCGTTATTCTGCTGTTATTACTACCCTAGAGAATGTTCCTGATTTTAATGGTATCGAGAGTTTTGCCGAGGTGAATTATTTTAATCCGAAAATTTAATGCAACTGACTTTATTGGGAGCAACAAAATGAAGGTATCACCTCGGCATTGGGGCTATCTCCTTATTTTTTTAAGTTGTAGCTGGTTAATCCTCTTTTTTTTAGGCTTTAGCGGACTGGTGCGTTGTAACGGGTTCATCTCGGGGTTAAGCGGTTGCCATCAGAAGGCGGAAACAATATACAAGCCCATTGATGTCACCAAAGCCGCTCAGTCAGTGACTTTTGATTTTGAAATCCCTCAGGAGGGAAATTATCAATTCTCCCTGTCGTTTGCTACTGGAGATGATTATGACGAAATGGAAAGACGGTTTGAGTTATTCGGGAGTATTTATGAGGACGGGGTGACGACCCCAGTTTCGTTTCATCTGGTTAGAAACGGTAAAGTTTTTTTTGACGAGAAAATAAATGCAGGAGGATGTGGTTGGGGGAGTGCCCTCTATTATGAGGGAAAATATGTAAATACAGCTGTGAGGGAAATTAAAACATTTTCGTTACCTCCGGGACGTTACTCTGCGGTTATTACCACCCTGAAGAATGTCCCTGCTTTTAATGGCATCGAGAGTTTTGTCGAGTTCGGTTATTACGATCCGAAAATCTGATGTCTGTGGAAAAAACCAATACAATAACAAGTCGAGGAAATAATCAGTATGAAAAAAAAATACACGGTCACCTATAAAGTGGCTCAGCGGGGGGCGGAGTATGTTTATCAGGAAGATAAGGGCAGCCACAAAGCGGGAGACATACATCCGTCCATGGCGGGCCATATGTGGTACGTCATCCGAGATGAGAATGGCAAGGAGCAAAGTTTCGGTTTCGAATCAAAGCTCGGTGAACCAATAGGAGAAGGGAAAGTCACGCAGTATGATAATGCCGCCTATAAACAAACGGTGTATGAAGTCTCCGTTGCGTTGACTGAAGCTCAGGGCAAGAGGTTAATCGACTTTTCAAAAAATCCCGATACAGTCGGGGGATTCAGGAAAACAGAATACAATGTTGCGACCAACAGTTGCGTAGATTTTGTGTATTTCTCATTAACCTCCATTGGATACAATACGCATGGTAGACAAGGGAATCTGGTGCCCGCCAAAAACATTGTTTCTTTGAACAATCTGTTAAAATTTAATGGGGCTGAAATCATTAGTAACCATCTGATTCGTGACGGTCAGCGTTATGAGTATCACGAAGCAAAAGATGTCATTAAAACTTTATACCTGACTCCGGATGAGGGTAAGAGTGTCTCAGGGCCGTCAACAAACTTAATTAACATTGATATCAATTCCTCCCCACAGCCCCAGAAACAGATTCAGGGCGAAAACCAAGCGCAGCAGGATGTGGCTAACGGTTATATCCACAATTCTGCGACACATAAAATATCTGTCATTGATGATATCCTCAATAAAACAGACTTCACCTCCACCCAGATGGCGGGTCTTGCCACCGGGGGCATTCGTCCCGGAGAAATGCAGCTCGACCCCAATGTCCGACCCAACACCTATCTGTCACAGTATTACCTGACCCCGGACGGCAAACCGGACTTAAACTGGCGCAATGCCGCAACATTGAACGGCTTGTCAGCGATGACAACCTTCAACACTTATGTTGACCCGCTGTTATTGGATCTGAGTGGCAATGGTGTGCACATGACTGACATCCGTGACGGCGTGTTGTTCGACATGGATAACAGTGGCACGCTTAAGCGCAGCGGCTGGGCGGATCGCAATACCGGAATATTGGTGATCGACGATGGTAGCGGTCAGATAAAGGATGTCAGCCAGATGTTCTCTGAATACTATGGCGGTAAGGCCGGGGTAAACGGTGCTGCGGGCGAGAAAAAATTCAAGGATGGTTTTGGTGCCTTGGTCAGTGAAGATGCCAATAAGGATGGGGTGATTGACCAAAACGATCCGATCTGGAGCAAATTGCGGGTCTGGGTTGACGGCACACACGATGGGAAAGTCGATGCGGGCGAACTCAAGACCCTGGCGGAACTGGGCATTACCCAGATTAGCGTTCGATCTTCGGATAAAGCAGAAGTACGTGATGGAAACAGAATTGTTGCCAGTGGCTCTTTCACCCTCAATGGCGAAACCCGGGAAATGCTGGCGGTTGATTTTCTTGGTGACCCCGTCAGCAACACGCTGAGCACTCAGGGGGTTGGCACGCGTGTGACCTCTACCTTCAACGATATCACGACCACGGCTTACGCCAGCCAGAGTGAAACAGATGAAACCCTGGATGCGGAACAACTGGGCGTGAACAATCTGTATGGTGGCAGCGGCAATGATACCTTGATTGCCGCAAAAGCCGGCAGTTGGCTGGTTGGTGGTGCAGGGAGCAATACCTATGTGGGGGGTGCTGGCGATGACGTTTTTGTTATCAGCGCTTCTGACGATACGAAAAACATCCACGGTAATGGCGGGAACGATACCGCGATCATTGTTGGCAATAAAGGTGTAGAGCTGAACATGGCTCAGGCCGGTTTAACGGTCGCCCAAGGCGGAGGTGGCAGTGATGTCATCAGAAGCGGTGGAGCCAATGGTGTCTTTATCAAGGGCGGCTCCGGCGATTCGGTGCTGGTCGGTGGAATGGGTAACGATGTTCTGGTTGGCGGCAGTGGGCACAACACCATCATTGGTGGCACTGGCAAGTCAGTTATCTATGCTGGGCCTCAGGGGGACACAATCTATGCTTCCGAAAGCGGCAGCATCATTCACGCCGGTGGCGGAGATGATAAGATTTTCGGTGGCGTGGGTGATGACATTATTGAAGTGGGTCACGGCAATGCCACGATTGATGGGGACGGCGGGGTTAATATCGTCAGCCTGCACGGCAACCACGGTGACTATCAAATCACCCGTACTGATAGCGGATATGTCGTGACCGATAAGGTTGCCGGGCGTGATGGTTCGGTGACGCTGAAAAATATCCAGAAACTCAATTTCGCGGATATTTCGGCGGTTGATTTACAAACACCCAATGCGATGCCTGTCGAGGATGTTCTCACCCATGACAAGGATGGCAAGGTCTTTTCTCGTACTCAGGCTCATCTGATTTCCGCAGAGAGTCTGTTGGCTAACGATCAACGCCTGAACAGTCAGGGCGACCTGCGCATTGCCAATGTTGGGGATGCGATAGGCGGTACGGTTAGCCTCACTGCTCAGGGGGATGTCTTGTTTACGCCGGATGCCGATTACACCGGCTTGATCAGCTTTAAATATGGCGTCACTGATGCCGCCGGTAACCCTTCGGCCTCGGTGGTGGATCTGAGCAGCGGCGAGACAGAGCCGATGCGGGCTGCGGTCACGTTACTGACCCCGGAAGTGCCTCTCGACCCATTGGCAGCCCAGCAATGGTATCTGAGCGATGCCAATATCCTGCCGGTCTGGCAGGATTACACCGGCAAAGGGGTCCGTATCGGTCAGTTCGAACCCGGCGGCAAGTTTGCCACTGCCCCCGAAATTTTTGATATCGCCCACCCCGACCTTGCTGCGAATGTTGACAAAGCCTGGCTGAAAACTCAACAAACCAATGGGACGTTGCCAGACGTGGTTTCCAACCATGCCACAATGGTTGCGGGAGTCATGGTTGCGGCGAAGAACAATACAGGTGGCGTAGGGGTTGCCTATGATGCGACGTTGGGCGGCTATTATCTGGCTAATGACGGTGCCGATCTTGCGGGGCTGGGGCATATGGTCAGTTTTGACATTGCCAACAATAGCTGGGGATTCGCCAACGATTTCGCGCTCAGCAACTTGCAGAACGGTAACATCAATACGGCCGCATCGCTGAGTATGAATGCACAGTACGTGGCGGCGAATGGTCGTGGCGGATTGGGTACGGTGATGGTGGCGGCGGGTGGCAACAACCGGGCGGAAGGCGGCAATGCCCAAGGTTCGCTGACCAATAACAACCGCTTTTCTGTGCAAGTGGGCGCGATCAACGCACAGGGCGATTTGTCGACATTGCAGATTGGTTCCTCACCGTTCTCAAACCCGGGAGCCAGCCTGCTGGTTTCGGCACCGGGCAGCAATGTGGTGTCGACCAGCCATATGCTGAAAACCGAGCGTGGCTCAACCTTTGGCAATGACTATACCAGCATGCAAGGCACCAGTTTTGCTGCGCCGATCGTCTCCGGTATTGTTGCGCTGATGCTGGAAGCCAACCCGAACCTGGGCTATCGGGATGTGCAGCAGATCCTGGCGTTATCCGCTCGCAAGATTAATGACCCTTCCACCGAATGGAATGACAATAATGGCCGCCGCTGGAATGGTGGTGGGATGCACACCAGCCATGATTATGGTTTTGGCGGCGTCGATGCGCGAGCCGCTGTTCGTTTGTCCGAAGCCTGGATGACGCAAAGCACGGCGGCTAACGAGTACGTCTATAGCGCATCCAGCGGTTCCCTTGGGAAAAACCTGACTGCCGGTGAAACGCTGACGTCGTCTATTGCCATGAACGCTGGTCTGAATGTCGAGCATATCGAAATCGATTTTGATGCTGAGGTTGGCCGTCTTGGTGATCTGACACTCAAATTGATCTCTCCCGATGGCACTCAGAGCGTATTGCTCAATCGTCAGGGCAAGGTTCCAGACGGCATGCCGGGCGCGAGTGAAACCGATCTGGGCAGCAACCAGTCGGGATCGTTTAAGTACAGCTTTATGTCGACCCATGATTTTGGTGAGAATTCGGTGGGCAACTGGACCCTGCAAGTGACTAGTGCGAGCACAGGCCTGCCGGTCACATTAAATGCTTGGTCGCTACGTTTGTATGGCAGTAAAAGTACCCCGGATGACACTTACTTTTACACCGACGAATATATCGAGTCGGTGGTCAGACAGGCAAACCGTGCCGTGCTGGATGACGCAGTCAATGGCGTGGCGGGTGGGCGTAATACCCTCAATGCTGCGGCGGTTTCGCGGGATACCTCGGTTAACTTGCTGACTGGTGTTGCCAGCATTGGCGGTGCAGCGTTGACCATAAAGAACCCGTCGAGCATTCAGAATATCGTCACCGGGGATGGCAACGATACGCTGGTCGCGGGTAATGCGGACGCCTTGCTTGATGGCGGGCGTGGGAACAATACGCTGGTTGGCGGTGCGGGTAAGGACTTCTTTGTCGTCCACCGCCGTGAGGCAGGCAGCGATGTTATCAGCAACTTTGAAGCCGCGCGTGGCGAAATCGTTGATCTGGTTGGATTTCGTGGAAAAACATTTGCCGATCTACTGCTGACGCAACAGGGGGAGGATGTTAAGGTCGATCTGGGTAACGGGCAGAGCGTTGTCCTGAAAAACCAGCCACTCGCTGGGATCAGTGCGGCGAACTTCAAGTTCCAGGACACTTTTATCGCCCCGCAGGCTTACACCAGCAGCGATACTTCAACACTCCAGCCACAAGAAGGGCTGGGAACCGTGATCCTCAAAGGCGGCGGTAAGGGGGTCATGATGACGACTGATGCTCAGGGGCAGATGAAATTCAGCCTGAATGGGACGATCTATAGTCGTGACAGTGCGGCGTCAGACGTTTTTGTCGTGGCTGCCCAACCGGGCGTTAAGGACTACAAGAACGCCTTACGTGGGTTCCGTCATGGTGTTGATAAAATTGATTTGCGTCAACTCGGCATTACTGATTTCAGCCAACTCACCATCACTAAGAGCAATCGTGGCACGATCAACGGCCTGTCACAAATTCATGGTGTCAATGTGACGTTCAATAGCGTCAGTGGGGCTGATTCAAACGTGAATCTGCTGTATCTCGATACACTGGATATTTCGCAGGTCGATGCGAACGACTTCCTCTTTGCGGAGCCTTCACCGGATCTGGTTCCCACAGTCGAACTGATGGTAACGGAAACGCCCGATAAACCGACGGTTAGCATTCCTCCTTTTGAACGGAAGCCGATTGAAATTCCTCCTATTGATTGGGAGCCGATTAAAATTCCGTCTGTTGACCTAAAACCGATTGAAATTCCTCCTGTTGATCGGAAGCCAATTGAAATCCCTCCTATTGACTGGGAACCGATTAAAATTCCTCCTCTTGAACGACACCCTGTGCCCGGTATTCCGAACACTGAGCCGACAGTAGAAACGACACCGGTGCCCTCTGACCCCAATGCCATTACCGTCAAAGAAACCTTTGCCGAAGTCACCTTGGGGGACGAGAGTAAAACGATAAACGTGGAAGCTTCAAGTAACAAAGTCGTTGCTGGTCACGGTGATAATAAGGTGAATGTGACGGGACGGGGCACTGATATCACGCTGGGGGATGGTAATAATATCATTGTCGGTAATTTCCGTAAGTTAACCGTCGGGCATGGCGATAACTATATCGAGACCAGCAGTAGTATGCCGAAGGTGAACGCCGGGGATGGGAATAACCATATCGTGGCGAGCGATAGTATGCCGAAGGTGAAAGTCGGGAATGGCAATAACCATATCGAGGTCAGCGGTAGTATGCCAACAGTGGAAGTCGGGGATGGGAATAACCATATCGTAGCTAGCGGTGGTATGTCGAAGGTGAAAGTCGGGAATGGCAATAACCATATCGTGGCGAGCGGTCGCATGTCGACGGTAGAAGTCGGTTATGGGATCAATAACTTGGAATTTATCGGTGAGATGGGGCGCTTGGTTTTAGGAAAGGATATCAGTCCTGAGCATCTGCGCTTTCAGCATGAAGGGCAGGATTTGCAGATTTCAGTCATTGGCAGTAAGCAGGAAGTGACGCTGCAGAATTGGTATGCCAGTTCTCCTGAACGGCCAATAATCACGGTCGGTGACGACCATCGATTGATGGACAGAGATGTCGAACATCTTATTCAGTCTATGGCGGCATTTGCACCGCCAGCACCTGCAACCGCAATGCTCGGCGATGTCGAGCAACAGCGGCTGCAACCTGTGCTGGCCGCTAACTGGCACTGATAGGTAATCAAGTTGGGTGAGGCGTTAGCGCCTCACCCCTTACTACACATCTGTCATTCCATCACCCCACACCACAACAATTTGACATCCAGAGATGTGGAATAAATCTCAGGTTGGATGAAAAATCACCTGCTTTAAAAAAACAGATAACCGTCAGTTAAAAAATAGCTCAAGAGATAATGCTTTTTTAAGATCAATTTTTAGCAGATAAAAACAACTTTATTTATTACTGAATAATGTTATTTTTTTGTTATCAAAAAAATTTCATTGAGAGATTAATAGTTAATTACATAAATTAAATTTGTTCAATATGTATTCTAAAAAGATCTATGAATTATTTTTACACAGGCGATAACTAACGCTATTTTATTCTGGAGTTTTATTTCTAAGAGGATCTTAGAAAGCATTTAAAACTTTTACTCCCGTTATTATACCCAATGGATTTCAAGATACTGCCAACAAAGCGGCAACTTGAAAGACGACGGGTATATAAATATTTCGGGTTTTAGAATACTTGTCTTGTTTTTACAGGAGATTGATATGACCTCAAAGAAAAAATATACCTATGTGGGGTTATCTGATTCCCATTCCGTTCAGGAAGTTAACTCACTTCTCACCGCCTATGTCCCCAATTCTGATCCGGGTGTTCGGGTTGCGCATAAGGTATTGGCAGATGGTGCGCCGGATGAGCTTGTGCGTGGCCATTATCATTGGGCCAAAAAATATGTTAATTCTTCTGGCTCGTTGGAATTATCGTACCATTTTCTGGAATCTCAACCTGCCATAATGCCATTGTTTAAGATTTCTGGTTTCAGTGCTTTTAATGACGATCAAAAAGAAGCGGCGAAACTTTCTTTGCAATCCTGGTCTGATGTTGCCAATATTAAATTTACCGAAGCGAGTAGCGTAAATAAAGCAAATATGACTTTTGGTTTCTTTGATTATAGCGCCAACGGGGATTATGCATTTGCCACTTTGCCGCAAGGACAGAAAAAGTCTTATACTTGGTATAATTCTGAAAGCCATACTTTTACCGATAATGACATTGATGTGAATGGTTATGCCCGTCAGACTTTCACACATGAAATTGGACATATATTAGGGCTGGAACATCCTGCCGATTATGATGCGTCTGATAAAGTGCGTCCGAGCTATACCAAGTCAGCAAAATATTTCGAAGATTCTCGTGCCTATACGGTCATGAGTTATTTCGGTGAGAAATTCACGGGTCAGGATTTTAAATATCAGTATTCATCGGCACCTTTGCTGAATGATATCTCTGCCATTCAGGATCTGTATGGCGCGAATATGGAAACCCGTAAGGGAGATACCATCTATGGTTTCAATTCCAATACGGATCGCGACTTCATGACCGCAACGGATGCCAACAGCAAATTAGTCTTCAGTGTCTGGGATGCGGGTGGTGAAGATACTTTCGATTTCTCTGGTTTTACCCAAAATCAGCGCATTAACCTGAATGAAGGCGCTTTCTCTGATGTTGGCGGCTTGAAAGGCAACGTTTCCATCGCTCGTGGTGTCGTCATTGAAAACGCGATTGGCGGCAGCGGTGACGATATTCTGGTGGGTAACAGTGCAGATAACATCCTGAAAGGCGGCGCAGGCGATGACATCATTTATGGTGGCCTGGGCGGTGATCATCTGTGGGGGGGTGAAGGTAACGATACCTTTGTTTATCTGGACGGCAAAGAGTCTCTGAAAGACAATCCGGACTGGATCCACGATTTTATCTCTGGTGAAGACAAAATCGATCTGTCAGAGTTTAACTTCGGCGGTACCGGCGATATCAAATTTGTAGACTCGTTTTCAGGTAAGGCGGGTGAAGTATTGCTCTCTTATGATAAAGCGAATGATGTCACCGATCTGGAAATCAGCCTTGGTGGTGATCTGGCCGGTAATGATTTTCTGGTGAAAGTTATCGGTCAACCGTTGGTTGAAGCCGATTTCCTCGTCTGATTGATCTCATCATATTAATGGAATACTGCCGTATGCCCTCTGGATACGGCAGTATTATCTAACTCATGGAAAGTGGAAAATTGTTTTTATCAAAGTCGATTTTATCGATCATTTTTTCTCTCTTGTTGGTAGGAGGATGTATGGCCAGTAGTTTGAGACTGCCATCCGCTGGTGAGTTGAAAGGATTATGGCAACTCTCCGATGGGAATAGGCTGTGCAGTATTGAATTGACCGATACCCGTTTATCCGAAGATTCAATTTGGGCATTAAAAAGCGATGCTTGTGTCACTGAGTTGATTGGGCAGCCGGTTGCAGGATGGTATCCATCGCCCGATGGCCTCACATTGACTGATGATGATGGCAATAGTCTGGCCTTTTTTAGTCATGAGTCGGAACAGTGGATCGCCTACTTTGTTGATGGCAGAGAACTGGTGATGACTTTCAGTGGCACAGCGAATGCGGTGACAAAATAACAACAACGATAAAGGGATTGCAGTGAAATTAGGCTTTCCGAAGGATGAAATCACGGAGGTTATCCGTGCACGCAGCAAAGTATTCTGGACTATTGGTTTATTTACGGCATTCATCAATCTGCTGATGCTGGTTCCCTCTGTTTATATGCTTCAGGTATATGATCGGGTACTGCCATCCAGTAATGAAATGACCTTGCTGATGCTGACACTGTTCACACTGGGTATGTTTGCCATCATGGGTGGGCTGGAATATATCCGCAGTCAGGTGGTGATCCGCATTGGCAGCCAGTTTGATATGTGCCTGAACCAGCGGGTTTACACCGCTTCGTATGAGTCCAACCTGAAAAGCGGCTCAACCGATGCGGGGCAGATGCTCAATGATTTGTCGACCATCCGCCAGTTTCTGACAGGGAATGCCCTGTTTGCTTTTTTTGATGCCCCTTGGTTCCCCGTCTATCTTGGTGTCATTTTCCTGTTCAGTCCGTATCTGGGGTTGTTGGCCTTGGCTGGGGCCATCATGCTTATCATGCTGGCGGTATTGAACCAATGGCTATCCCAGGCACCTTTAGCCGAAGCCAATAATCTCTCTTTACGATCGGCCAACTTAGCCAGTACCAACTTGCGCAATGCCGAAGTGATCGAAGCGCTCGGCATGTTGCCGACGTTGCGTCGTCGCTGGTTCGGCCTGCATGAGCGCTTTCTTAATTTCCAGCGTATTGCCAGTGAACGGGCCGCATCCATCACCGCCATATCCAAAACCGTACGCCTCGCCTTGCAATCCTTAATCCTGGGGTTGGGCGGCTGGCTGGCGATTGAAGGGAATATCACACCGGGCATGATGATCGCCGGTTCCATTTTGATGGGGCGGGCGCTCTCCCCGATTGAGCAGTTGATACAGGCATGGAAGAGCTGGAGCGCTGCCCGTTTATCATGGCAGCGGCTGAATAAATTACTGAAAGATCAACCCGAACGCAAAAGTGGGATGTCTTTACCCACACCCAAGGGGGTCTTGCTGCTGGAAAAAGTATCGGCAATCCCGCCCGGTAAAATACGTCCGGAACAGACATCACAAAATAACCCGCCTGTCTTGCAGGATCTCAACTTTGCCTTGAATCCCGGTGATGTTCTGGGGGTGATTGGACCCAGCGCTTCGGGAAAATCGACCTTGGCGCGTTTGCTGGTGGGGATTTGGCCGGCACAGGACGGTGTCGTGCGGCTTGATGGTGCGGATATTTACCAGTGGAATAAAGATGAACTGGGTGCCTCCATCGGTTATCTGCCGCAGGATATTGAGCTGTTTGCTGGCACGATTGCCGAGAATATCGCGCGTTTCAATGAGATTGAACCGGAAAAAGTCATTGAGGCGGCAAAAAAAGCCGGTGTTCATGAATTGGTACTCAATCTTGAACAGGGTTATGACACGGTAATCGGTGCCGGCGGTAGGGGGCTGTCTGGTGGGCAGAAACAGCGAATTGGGCTGGCTCGCGCTTTGTATGGTAATCCGTCGCTGGTGGTATTGGATGAACCTAACTCGAATCTGGATGATCTCGGAGAAAAAGCGCTGGGTCATGCGATTGCTCAATTACGGGAGCAGGGTAAAACGGTCGTGGTCATTACCCATCGTCCTTCATTGCTGTCGCAAACAACCCAAGTTTTGTTGTTGGTACAGGGAAAAATGAAAATGTTTGGCCCTTCCCGGCAAGTCATGGCGGCGTTATCGCCGTCTGCGTCTGCGTCACAGACACAATCACAGTTAAAACCGGTCGAACGTGCCTCGTAACATGATTCAGCCCGATTTAAATTCTTGGGATATTGCTATCTGGGAGTAAAAATGTCCTATCAGACCAACGCAAAAGATGCCCAAAATGAGGCATCAGGATTATTGCCGCTGGATGCGAATCGTTACCTGCGAATAGGCTGGTGGGTGATTGGCATCGGCATTCTGGGGTTTTTCCTCTGGGCGGCATTTGCGCCGCTTGATAAAGGGGTCGCTTCCTCGGGTACTGTCGTTGTGGATGGAAACCGCAAAACCGTCCAGTCCCCGGTCAATGGCATCATCAGACAAATTCAGGTGAAAGAGGGCGAGCAAGTCAAGGCCGGGCAGGTTTTGGTTCAGCTCAGTCAAGTACAGGTTAATGCTCAGATTGATTCCCTGAAACAGCAACTTTATACCACACTGGCAACGGAAGCCCGGCTGTTGGCCGAGCAACAAGGACAGGATGCGATTGTTTTTCCATCCACGTTACTGAATCAGCCATTGGAACCCCGTATTCAGGATATCCTTGCGTTGCAAAAACAGCTCTTTTTGTCACGTCGTGAAATGTTGCGCAGCGATTTGGCGGGAATGCAACAAGCTGAGGAAGGGGTAAATTTCCAGATCCGTGGGTTGCGTGAAGCCTTGGGGAGTAAACAGCAACAGCAGGTTTCGCTCAAGGAGCAGGTCACTAATCTGCAACCTTTGACAGAAGAAGGCTATTTTCCCCGTAACCGTTATCTGGAATTACTGCGTAACCAAAGTGAATTAAGTGGCAGTATGGCAGAAATGATGGGGCGGATAGGCCAGCTTGAAAAGCAGCGGCAGGAAACGCAGCAGCGCGTGATTCAGCGTCAGGCTGACTATCAACGTGAAGTCCGCAGCCAATTGGCGGATGTGCAGGTATTGGCGAATGAATTAAGCAATAAGCTGGAAACAGCACAATTTGATCTATCTCATACGTCAATCACTGCTCCGGTGGATGGTTCAGTGGTAGGTTTGACCGTGTTTACCCAAGGTGGTGTGGTGGCTTCCGGCGAAAAACTGATGGAAATTCTGCCCGCCCAAAGTGCCTTGGAAGTGGAAGCGCGTTTAATGGTACACCTGATTGATAAGGTGACTGTAGGTCAGGATGTTGATTTGATGTTCACGGCATTCAACCAAAACCGGACGCCGAAAGTGACGGCTAAGGTAGCCGTGGTTTCGGCTGACCGTTTGGTGGATGGCGTGACGAGGGAACCTTATTACCAGATGCGATTGAAAGTCACCTCTGAGGGTATGGAAAAATTGGCGGGATTGAATATCAAGCCGGGGATGCCGGTCGAGGTGTTCGTGAAAACGGGATCGCGCTCATTGTTGAGTTACCTGTTCAAGCCGTTGATGGACAGGGCATCTACGTCGCTGATTGAGGAGTAATGACAATGTTGGGGTATCGCGGTTTTGCCAATAAACGTACTTTGCTATTGCCGCTGTTTTTAACGGGTTTGTTGGGGATGTTATTTTCTGGTTCCACCCGCGCGCTTTCCCTGACGGAGGCTTATGCGCTGGCATTGCAGCATGACCCCACCTTTCAGGCAGCCATCAAAGAACAGGAAGCCGGACAGGAAGAGAAAAACCTTGGGCTGGCCGAATTGCTGCCCAAGGTAATCTTGAGCTACCAGAATGCCCCACAAAACTGGCAGCAGATGGGATCTCATTCTTTAGATAGGCGAGGGAATGCGGTCAAAGAAAGTCGTGATCGGCAGTATCACAGCTATAGTGGTGCGATTATTTTGACCCAGCCTTTGATCGATTTTGAAGTGTGGGCACGTTATCAGACCCGTCAGGCTTATGCCTTGATGAGTCATGCCCGCTTTCGGGCGGACAGCCAGCAATTGGCGGTCAGGGTGGTGAATAGTTATATGGCTGTCGCCTATGCACAGGACCGGCTGGAGCAAGTTGTCCGGCAGCGGGTTGCCTATGAGGAACAACTGGAACACAATCAGAAACTGTTTTCCTCCGGTGAAGGCACCCGCACCGATGTGGCAGAAACGCAAACACGTTATAGTCAGGTCTTGGCCGATGAATTGAGGGGACAAGATGAGTTGGATGCCGCAATCCGTGACTTGCAGCTATTGGTTGGCATCCCGTTGCCAGCAGATTTGCCGGTTAATCGCTTGTCTAACGCTGCGCAGTTCACAACAATCCAACTGGATACAGAACACTATGCGGATTGGGAACAGTTGGCATTGGGCCAGAACCCTCAATTGGCGGCGGCGCGGCAGAAAGTTGATGTCGCGCTTCATGATATCGCGCGCAATCGGGCGGGATATCTGCCGAAACTGGAGTTATATGCTTCCCATAGTGAGAATAAATCCAGCAGCGATAATAGCATTGACCAAAAATACCGGACAGATTCCATTGGGTTGCGTGTTTCCATGAACCTCTATAATGGCGGAGGAACGGCGGCGGCGGTGCGTCAATCGGCGGCAAACTATGGCAAAACAAAATATGAGATGGAGGCTCAGGCAGGGGAGATCCTGAATGCCCTGCGGCGCAACTATAATGCCTGTGTTAATGGTGAAAAGCGGATACGAGCCTATGAAATGGCCGTGGAAGCGGCTGCATTACAAGTGAAAGCGACGCAAAAGAGTGTTGCCTTGGGGCAGAGAGTGAATGTCGATATATTAAATGCGGAGCAACAACTTTATACCGCGCGCCGTGAACTGTCTCAGGCAAAATATGACTATATGAAAGCGTGGATTGGGTTGCTGAATGAATCCGGTCAATTAAAGGGTGAACACATTAATCTCATTGCTGATTATTTTGGCTGAGTGATTTTATAATTGGTATGACTATTGAATAATACAACCATAATTCCAAATTAATTCATAAGGAAGGAAAGGCAGCATATTCTGTTATCAGTTTATGCTGCTTTTTTATATTTTTATTTTAATAATTGAAATTAATGTGGTGATCTGTTTTATCAAGAATAGAGTAATATGGAACTTCAATAAAAGTTAAACGAGGCATGAGATGATGTCTCATTTATATCAGTTGAAACTATAATTTATATTATTCCCATCGAGTCTTACATGACTATGGGTTATGTCTGCTTATATTTTTTAAATATATTTTTTCTTGGTTGGAGAATTAAATATGAATGACTTGGATACGCCTGAAATTGAAGAATTAACAGGTTTTTGGATGTTGTTAAATGAAGAGGAACATCATTTGACTAATATTGAACTGACAGGAATTCGTTTGCCTGAAGGAACAATATGGGAACTGAGAGATATAGAATCCATTTTGAGTTCTATTCTGGGAAAGGCCGTAGTAGGTTGGCGTCCTGCTCCTGATGGCATTACTGTCACTGATAAAGAGGGTTATCGATTAGCTTTCTTTGGGGCGCTGGGAGGGCAGTGGGTTACACATCTTATTAATGGAAAGAAATTGATTATAAAACCATTTCCTCAAGAATAATAAAATGGTGTTTTTTGATTTTATGGAGGTGAAGATGTCTTCAATAAATAAATCTAATGATAATGATGGTTTGTATTCTGATGCGGTTTCGAAAATACGCAATCATTTGGTTGCTTATGTGCCAAACCATGATCCACATATTAATGTGTTGCATGAGCCTTTATTAGAGGGAGCTCCTAAACAGATTCTCATTCGTGATTTTTTTTGGAAGTATAAAAAATATTACAATCCAATGAAGACTGTGTACTTTAAATATCATATATTAACATCTGATTCTGAATCAGCTAATGAACCTGCGGTTAAGGCAGCCATGAAGAAAGCAAATGTTGCAACGCTTGTAACGCTTGCAACTGTTGGTACAGATGTAAAGGAAGCCTTGGAAAAATCCTATAAATCTTGGGAAAGTGTTGCCAATATTAAATTTACAGAAGTTGAACATTACCATGAAGCTGATTTGGTGGTCGGTTTTTATAATAAAAACATAGGTAAGGAAGATCTCAACCCATTCACTAAATATCCTGATAAATCAATAGATCATAAGTCTCAGACGTGGGTTAATATTAATAATCCTAAATTTTCAGACAAACAATATCTCCAGGTGAATAAAAATATACGTAAGGCATTTACACATGAAATAGGGCATCAATTGTGTCTGTCTCATCCTGGAACGTATGATGCCGATAATAAAAATAGACCTAGTTATGAGAAAAGCGCAACACATTTTGAGGATACTCTTGCCTATACCGTCATGAGCTATTTTAATGAATCGTATACCGGGCAGGATTTTAAAGGCTTATTTCCGTCAGGGCCTATGTTAAATGATATTGCTGCCATAAGAGAATTATTTGGCCCTAATGTTGTGTCAAATTCTGGATCTGAAAATAGCAGTGTTAGATATGGATTTAATTCTAATACTCATCGTGATTATCAAACTGCAAGAAATAAAGATGATGAGTTATTGTTTTGTGCTTGTGATCCAGTCGTTTCAGATGAAAATTCGGTGACTAATATATTTGATTTTTCTGGTTTTACTCAAGATCAGGTCATCAATTTGAATGAGAAACATTTTTCTGATGTAGGTGGGTTGAAAGGTAATGTTTCCATTGCTCGTGGGTGTACTATTCATGTGGCGATGGGTGGTAAGGGTAACGATATTATCATAGGTAACGATAATAATAACTGTTGGCTGGAGGGCACAGCGGGTGATAATATTTTTTACAGTGGCTTAGGTAACAAAGAAATGACTGGGGGACTAGGAAAGAATACATATGTTTATCTGTGTGCTAATCAATCATCAGAATATAATTATGACATAATCCAAGATTTTAAACCCGGTATAGATAAAATTGATTTATCGGCTTTTGTTTTTGGTGGAACAGGAAAGCTCAACTTTGATGTTAATAGCTTTTCTGGTAAACCTGGGGAAGTGTTATTCGAGTATGATAATGCATGGAATATAACTACCGTATATATCACGGTGGAAAAAGAAAAATTTAATAGTCGATTTATGATAGTATTTATGGGTGAGCCAAAATTGAGTCAGTCAGATTTTATTGTTTGATTTACGTGAACGTATTTTATCATTGCGTTTTACCACTGTATTTCATTTTACACGTTGCTTTTGTGCTGGCTGTACTTATACCCTGCTGCTTAACTCCCCCAATGCCATAAACGAGCGGTGATTGGGGGAGTTATTTCCTTACCCTCTGGGATAATTTGAAATCTACCGAACATAACCTAATCTAAGTTGCTGCAAATTACCCTGTAATAACAAGTCGGTTCTTAATGAAGCAATTTCACGGCTGATATAAGCGATTTCTTTTTGAGATGCCAATTTTTTGCGCCATTTATCCGGCAAAGTTTCCAGATCCTGAAATAAATTATCCAGCGAACCCGTTTGTTGTAGCAGCATGGCGGCAGTTTTTGGGCCAATGCCCTGAACGCCGGGAATTTTACTGCTACTGATACCTGCCAATCCCCAATAATCGGGAAGCCTTTCAGGAGGAACGCCAAATTCCTGCTGGATAAAAGGCAAGTCCAACCAGCGTTTTTGGAAGTAATCACGAATTTGGATATTGGGGGAAAGAAGCTGGCAATAGCCTTTATCTGTTGAAACAATCGTCACACGATGCCCGTTATTGGCGACTTTAGTGGCCAGGGTTGCGGCTAAATCATCCGCTTCATGCCCCTGTTGATGCCAGCAGGCTACGCCGAGTTCATTGAATGCCTGCTTAATCAATGGCATTTCCTGTTGTAAGTTTTCCGGCATGGCAGAACGGCCCGCTTTGTAATCGGGGAAAAGCTGATGGCGCCAGCTATGGCTGCGATCATCTTCGTCAAATACGGCAACGGCATGAGTCGGTGATGCGTGGGTGACTAACTGTTTGAGCGCATGTTCGCAGGCGGGAACGCAAGGGCTTCCCTGTACGGCATGGATGCGTCGAATCAGGTTTAAGGCGTCTACAATTAAAAGGTGTATCATGATCATTTACTCCATCCTTGGATTTATTCCCTGGCACCAGCCTCATTGAATATTGAAGAGAAAAGGTATCCGCGATTTATTTGATTATCTCATAGCATGGCTCATAAGCAGTCCCTCCGGGGAGTTTCATGCGATCTTGCTCCACAAAATCCTCTAACAAATGATCCATGTGGTGCATGATGTCAGCATTACCGTGGATCTTGAATGCCCCGTATTTTTCTATGGCATGAATACCGACCTCTTTTACATTACCTGCCACAATGCCGGAAAACGCGCGCCGCAGGGCTGATGCGAGTTTTTCAGGTGGCTGATTTGGATGTAAATTCAGGTTGGCCATGTTGCTATGGGACGGATTGAATGGGGATTGTAAATCGTGGCTGATTTTCAATGACCAGTTGAAGCTATAGGCATCTCCGCTGGAGAGGCGATTTTCTTTGACGCTTGGCATGGCCTTTTTCATGATACGCGCGACTTCTGATGGCGCATCCACAATAATGTGGTAGTAATGACGAGCCGATTTTCCCAGAGTATTAACGATAAATTCATCCAGCACCCGGAAGTAATCGGCACTCTCTTTGGGACCGGTCAAGACCAATGGCAAAACTTGATCTTTGTTTTCAGGGTTCATCAGGATAGCCAGTAAATACAGGAGTTCTTCTGCTGTTCCCACGCCACCGGGGAAGATAATGATACCGTGGGCAATGCGGACAAACGCTTCCAGACGTTTTTCGATGTCAGGCATGATGATCAGCTCATTCACCAGCGGGTTGGGTGGCTCTGCCGCGATAATGGAAGGCTCTGTAATACCGACGAAACGACTGTTTTTATAATTCTGCTGGGCATGTCCTACTGCGGCTCCTTTCATTGGCGCTTCCATGGCACCGGGGCCACAGCCCGTGCAGATATTCAGTTCGCGCAATCCCAGCTCACTGCCTACCTTACGTCCATACAAATACTCTTTTGCATTGATGGAGTGACCGCCCCAACAAACAATCATATTAGGGTCTTCTGCAATATGCAGTGCTTTGGCGTTGCGCAGAATAGAGAAAATGGTGCTGGTAATATGCATACCATTTTCCATGTTTAAATTGTGTGCTTTCTGCGCATGGGTAATTTGCGCGTGAACGAACAAAATATCCCGTAACACCGCGAACAGGTTTGCCTGCAAGGAGCGGATAATTTTACCGTCAACAAAAGCGTCTTCTGGCGGGTTGATCAGTTCCAGTTTTACTCCGCGTTCTCTGCGCAATACGTTGATATCAAAATCTTCATATTTTGACAGTAATTCTTTACAGTTATCGGTTTGACTTCCGGAATTAAGAACCGCCAGTGAACAGTTACGAAAAAGGCGGTATAAATCACTGCTTGCGGTACGCTTAAGCGTATCTACTTCAAGCTGAGAGAGTAAATCCATTGATCCTAATGGATTGACATGTGTAATCAAGAATGACTCCTTTTGCCCTTTAGGGGGGCCTCAATGATTTATACTCGTCGTCTTTCAAGTTGCCGCTTTGTTGGCTGCATCTTGAAATCCATTGGGTATATTTGTCTCTAATCAGGTTAATCGATTATTGACGGGCTAGTCGGCCTATCGTTGGGACAAATGGTTCATTACTGCGCCACGGATTGATATCCAGTCCTCCCCGACGGGTATAACGGGCATAAACAGAGAGTTTTTCCGGCGCACATAACGTCATTAAGTCATTGAAAATACGTTCAACACATTGTTCATGAAACTCATTGTGATGACGGAAAGAAACTAAGTAGCGCAATAACTTTTCCTGATCGATACCGGGGCCTTTATAGCGGATCATGACAGATCCCCAGTCAGGCTGATGAGTGATCAGACAGTTCGATTTGAGTAAATGGCTGACTAAAGTTTCTTCAATGACAGGGCCAGTTGCTGCATGGTTAAGATAATCGCGATTGAATTGATAATCATCAATTTCAATATCCTGATTATCGATGCATTTTCCATCAAACTCGGCAATCGGCTGCTGACTGAAATCATGGAGGGGCTGTAAAACGACCTCAATATCACCCTTGGCACAAGCGGATAAATCCTTTTGCAGGGTTTTTTGCACGGTTTCCCAATCAGCAAAACGAGTTTGGTTAAAACTGTTCAGATAGAGCTTAAAACTTTTTGATTCGATCAGGTTTTCACTGGCTGCATCTAAGCTGACATGACCGATGGCAACTTGAGGGACGCCACGTGCGTTGAGCCAGGAGAGTTCGTACAGGGTCCAGATATCTGCACCGTGAAAAGGGAGATTTTCCGGATATAGCCCAAGCGGTTCACGATTCATACTGCGGGGAACGGCTTGCAATAAAGTGGGATCATAGTGATCGCGGTAGGGGGTGGGTTTACCTAACGTGAGTTGGGAAAGAGCCTGACTATCCTGATATAAAGGCATGAATGAGGATTCCTTAAAACTGAAAAACGTTCGACTGTAGGGTAGTCTGTAGTGTACCAAGGAATCCTAACGGTTCGTATTTTTATTGTGCATTATTAGTTGCTTTCCTCAAGCCAGAGTAGAGCCATAGCCATCTGCCTTTCTTTTTCTGTTTCTGTAATGAGAGCCGCCTTTGCAAGGCTGAGCCTTTTTTCTTCAATGGATTTACTGTATGTCCGTTGTTTACCATCAATATTACGCGTAACAATATGGGATTGATATCGTGCTTCCAGGGTTTCTCCTTTTTTATTGACTGTTATTGCGTTTTTGCTTGGATGGTGCTGTAAATAGGCATGAATCGGTTTCATTGAATGTGAATGCTTGAAGAAATCGATGGGTAATAATTTGATGGCTTGATCGAAACATACCACTTGATATTCTACACATATCTCATCAGATAATAATTTTTCTCGTGGTCGGGGAGAATAATATTTATTATATTCGTTGATAAATGTTATTGCATTATTAAAAATATTTCTGTGAATTTCCGTGAAGTGCTGAGAATACTTGTGCATTTTTTTTATAAAATGTAAGCAAAAAAGCAAGCAGTCTGCGGGGCTATTTTGTATTTGACTGTAAATATAGAGGGTTTTTAACTTATCATTATGTTTTTTTCTCTTTTCGGAGTACTTGAGTTGAAATGGAATGAATATGTTTTCCCCAAGGCTTGGGTCCACAAATATAATAGAAACATTATTTTTTATATCTTTAAAAACATTTGCTGCGGCAAAATGAACCCCCGTTCCTGCTGTATCTGTTTTGATGATATACCGTTTATGCTGATTAGGCGATACATCTAATGCATTTTCAATAAAATCACCTATATTATCAATAAATTGTTCATGCGCATTCATGGAGTGATATTTTACATTAAAATACCTTAATATACTCTTGGTGTTGTGTTGATCGAGAAAAATATTATTAAATTGTGAGTTGTTTTGCTTTTGTCGTTCAATTTCTTTTATGTATTCTTTTAAGTTTTCTCTATTCATTTGATTTTCCTGTTTAAATAAATTTTCATAATAGTGATGCGCGAAAATTCCGAAGATCCCTTACTCCCCGTAGTACGGGGAGTAAGGAAGTGTCCTACAATTTTTAGATTTCATTTAATGGAGAGTCGATATAACGATATATCTACTATTTGTTAAGTTTATTTGGAAAACAATTTATCTAATAATGGCGACCTAAATATGTGATGTGGGTCATATTCCTGCAATGCAGCCATCGTTGAATCCCAATTATTGTCAGCAGTCAGTCCATCCGTCAATGAAGCGGGAATGATTTTGGTTAAAACATGCTTATTTTCCCATGCAACATGGGAGCCATAAGCCCAACCTTTACTCCATTCAACACGCGCTGAGGCATAAGAGCCGTCAAATTCGTTGAAGAGCCATTGTTCAAATTGACGGCAGAATTCAATGGCATGGGGTGTTTCTGGAAAGGTTAAAACATCAAGCCAAACCGCGACATCCCATTCTGGTTGATCCAAACGGGGACGAATGGCTGATAGGCTGGGCGCGACCGCCCTTTCGTGCATAACTTCCGCAGGATCATCTAATCCAGTGACTCTGACTTCGATAGGGCCGTTGATGGGATATTGCCCCTGACGGGAAAATTCACGCATTAATTTTTGCCATTCGGTATAAAATTTATTCAGAACACGTTGAATATCGGCACGGCGCGTTAAGACCGCATAACCATTTGCGGTAACACGCAATGTTGTTGGTTTCACGTACAACAACACATTTTTACTCCAACCCCAAATATCGCTCCCATTACCTTGTAAGGCGGTATGTGACAGTTGATATTGCATCTCGCCGACCAAGGGCGTTATGGCCGGAAAGTGGGTAAGAATGTTGTCGATAATATCGGATATGGCGGGTGAAATATTATCGGAAAATGGATAGTTATAGGGCGTTTTAACTTCTGTACTGGAGGGCGGCTTGGTGGGTTCCACACTCCAGACTTTTAGCCACGGGATACTGGTAAAGGGAAATAGAATGATCTCAGCCCGACCGCTTTTATCGAGAAAGTGGCTCAAGGTTCGACTATTTTCTGAAGATTCGGAATAAGCAAATAATTCAGCCGCAGGTATGTTGGTGAAACTCTGACACCGCAAGCGTTGATTTTTACCCGCCTGAAGCTGAACTTCTAAAATCAGGGAGCCGCCCAGATGCGTCAATAGTGGTGCACAGTTGGGATCACTGCGTTCAAAACGTTTAATCGTATATTGCTGGCTTGCGGTATCCCACACAACAGCAGACAGGGATAATATCGCATTACTCAGAGAGCCGTATGTGTGTCCGGGAAGTGGCGTTTCACCTTGTGCTTGAATGGCGCTGCCATGCCCGCCGATGGCGAGAACGCCTCCTAATGTTAAATCACCGGGAGCGGGCGTTGCGGTGAAGCCAAGATGCTGCTCCTCCATTTGTGTCATCAGCGACTCCATCAGGATGCCCGTTTGTGCGGTAACGATAGAAAATTGAGCGCGATGCTCAATATTGACGTGAGTGAAATGTGCAGAGAGATCCATCAGCATAATGCGATTTTTGCCATCTTGCCCAGATGCCAATATCAAGGGTGACCAGTTATGAGATTGCCCTACTGCCCTTAGCTTATAGTTCGCCTGCCATGCCCAGTTGACGACGGCAATAACGTCTTCAACAGAACGTGGTATACAGCATGGCACGTTATGAACCTGAATTTCTCCTGACCAATTTTTAAAATTTAAATTTTTCCATATTATATTTTGGGGAAAGTTTGGTAAGTCATATTTTGGTTCAGTAATTATATCTTCTTGTGAGTAATTAGGATCTTCCAGAATGGAATTAGGTGAATGCATTATTCGTTGCCTTAATGTTTTTTTATGGGAATTAAGGTTTTAATACAAATTTGAAATTAAATCTATTTATTGATGCGTTGTTTGGTAATGGATTGTCTGGTGATGGATCGTTTGTTAATGGATCGTTTGTTGCAGAAATCAAAAAGGTCGCCGAACATTTAATTAAGATGCTACTAATATTATTTGATAAATAGTAAATATAAAATATACCTACTATTTATCAGAATGATTTTAAACGGAAAATAATTTATCTAATAATGGTGTTCTAAATAGGTGATAGGGATCGTATTTATTCAGTAAAGAAACGGTAGAAGCCCAATTATTAGTCGTAGGCTGACCCTCATTGAATGAGGAAGGAATGATTTTTGTCAGTACTTCTTCATGTTCCCATGCTGCATTTTTACTGTATGCCCAACCTTTGCTCCATTCAACGCGGGCTGATGCATAGTCGCCATTAAATTGTTTAAATAACCATTGCTCAAATTTATGGAGAAATTCAGTGGCATATTTCGTTCCCGGAAAGGTTAATATATCGATCCAAACAGCAACATCCCACTCAGGCTTATCGGGTCGGGGACGAAGAGGGGACAGGCTGGGAACGCTGGCACCTTCATGCGTTACCTCAGAGGGAACATCCAATCCGGTCACTCTCACCTCGAGAGGGCCGTTGATGGGGTATTTTCCGTCCGCTGTAAATTCTTTCAACAAAGTTAGCCATTGAGTATGAAATACACTCAGGACTCGTTGAATATCAGCGCGGCGTGTCAAGACCGCATAACCATTTGCAGTCACACGCAGTGTGGTGGGTTTGACATACAGCAACAGGTTTTTACTCCAACCCCAGATATCTTTTCTAAAAAAGCATAAACAAATTTTTATATAGTGATATTGGGCTTTACCGAGGGTTGGTGTGAGTGATGGAAGCCAATTCAGGATGGTTTTGAGTGATTTTGATACAAAATCAGGGACGTTATCGGAAAATGGGTAGTTATAAGGATGGGTAACTTCTTCGCTGGAGCGGGATTTTTCGGGGGCAAGGCTCCAGACTTTTAGCCAGGGTTTTTCTGTAAATGGAAATAAAATCACTTCAACCCGCCCATTTTTATCCAGAAAATGACTCACATTCTGTTGATCTTCTCCTTCTTTGTCTTGTGAAAAGGCAAATAATTCAGTGGCCGGAATATGGGTAAAACTCTCGCACCGCATACGTTGATTTTTTCCTGCCTGTAATTGCACTTCCAGGATTAGGGCACTTCCTAAATGAGTGAGCAGGGGGGCACAATCTGATTCCGTTCGCTGAAAATGCTTAAGGATATATTGCTTACTGTCTTCGTCCCACACCACGGCAGAGAGAGCCAGGAGAGTATTGCTCAGGGAACCATAAACGTGGCCTGGCTCATTCTTTTCATCACGAGCTTTAATGGCGGTTCCATGCCCACCAATGGCTAAAACACCCCCCAGGGTTAAATCTCCGGGAGCCGGAGTTGCGGTAAAGCCAAGCCCTTGCTCTTCCATCTGGCTCATTAAGGCTTCCATCAGTACGCCTGTTTGCGCCTTGACGATGGAAAATGGAGAGGAATGTTCAATATGGATCTGAGTAAAATGTGGTTGTAAATCCATTAACATAATATTCTTGGGTGGATCCGCTTTCGGTTTCAGTATTAAAGGAGACCAGTTATGTGATTGCCCGATGGGTCTTATTCTGTACTTTTGTTTCCAGGCCCAATTGACGACGGCAAGCACTTGATCAACAGAGTTGGGTATGCAACATGGGACTTGAGCCACTTTAATTTCCTGTGACCAATTGCTAAAGTTTCGATATTCCCATTTTACATCTTTAGGGAAGTTGATTAAGTCATTCACCGATTGGGTAAAGATATTTTTACTGGATGGCGTATTTTCTTTTTTTCTTGCATTTGCTGTGTTCATAAGTTGATATCCTTAAGAGTGTGGTTTATTTTGTTTTTTTAATTTCAGTTTTTGGGTCGAATGAATTGAACATTAATGATGTAAGATTAATGATATTTAATTGGAAAATGTTTTTGTGTTGATTGGCTGAATAATATTTATTATAGTCTGAGTTCTTCTACGCGAAAGGAACAAGGCCAAATATTTACTCGGTGAAACCTGGATGATCGTTCTTTTTAGTAGGGTGATTGGTTTGTTTTTACTTTGCGGTGTTATAAATACAGGGATTATTTTATTGAAATTAAATCAATAATATTGATTGTCCATGAGTTTAATCGGCAATATTAAAAATTAAATATGGGCGCATGATGAATTTTAGAATTTATTGGAATAGGTTTTAAGTATTCAGATAAGGATAAGTCATATCAACATTTTTTCATGAAAATGGTAATATCATTCCCTCGTTGTTATTTTGCTAAAAAATGGTTAGGAATAAGTAGGATAACATTCTATACCCAAGGGATTTCAAGATGCCGGCCAACAAAGCGGCAACGTGAAAGACGACGGGGATAACCCTGAAAATGACGGATGACATAACCCTATGACCTTTAATGTGACCAAGACACTTTCTGACTTTACCCAACGTTATGTTGAATTGTGGCAGGAGAAAACCGGGCTTCCCCCCGCCAGCAGTGATCTGTATGGCATCCCTTCACCCTGTATTGAACGTACCGGAGAGGGTGTCGTGCACTGGCTTCCCCGGCCGTTTTCTGCCACAGAAAAACTCAAGAAGGTAGAAACGGCGCTGGAGATCAGTTTGCAGAATTCTATCCACGATTATTATGTCACACAGTTTGCGGGTGATATGGCTGCCAGTTTTGAAGGGCGGAATTTCAGTTTGATTCAGGTATGGAGTGAAGATGATTTTATTCGGTTGCAGGAAAATTTGATTGGTCATCTCGTCACACAAAAGCGGTTAAAACTTTCACCAACCGTATTTATTGGCACCACTGACTCTGATATGGGTCTGATTTCTCTATGTAATTTGACGGGTCAGGTCGTTTTTGAACAGTTCGGCAGCAAAGAGAGAACAACATTATCTGCAAATTTGACCCGTTTCCTTTCGGCTCTCACCCCCGTTATGCACAGTTAATTGCAGATATTGATTTGATTTTTTGTAAGAGATATCTCACAGGATGCGTGAGATATCTCTTTTAATCATGGCGTGAATGTTTTTGGTAGATATAATTTCTATTTTATATCAATTGGATACGGTCTGTTATTGATACATCCCTTTTAATCATCTCACTGACTATTCCTGTGCGGTAGCTTGTTCGAAGAGCCTGAATCGTAGATCCTTTCACTGTTCCGTTAGGAGCCACAGCAAAACAATAACCAGGGAATAAACCCACCAGGAAGGGGGGTCAAGGATAACAGACAAGGACGTATTTTTGTCATGGAATGAACAGGGAGTGGTCTATTGATTTAGCAAGGATTGCTATGATAGCCAATCTAAGAGGAGAGATTTTAATCTCTCCTCTTTTTTTGCTTTCTTTTTTCTTATCGCAAGTTTTCCGCTGAAATCGTATCAATGATACTCTTACGTTCCAACGACGTGGTGGCAGCTTTTGTCATCTGAGCCACAGTTAAGCATCAGACGAAAAATCATGAGTATCGAAAAACACATTTTACATCAATTACAGCTTATTGAAGCTACCATGAAAACGGTAGGTTTATGGCAGAATTATCCTCCTAAACCAGAAGCCTTTGAAAGCACCCAGCCTTTTTCCATTGATACGATGTCAGCGGAAGAGTGGCTCCAGTGGGTGTTAATCCCAAGAATGCAGGCTTTAATAGAACAAAAAGCCAACCTGCCGACGTCATTCGCTATCGCACCGTATTTTGAGGAATCTTATAAAGAAAAAACAGAATGTTATTTGCCTTTGCTTGAACACTTGCGGGCACTGGACAACCTGTTTACGCAGGATACTTAATATGTTGGATATTATTTATCAGGATGAACATATTGTTGCAGTTAATAAACCTGCGGGTTGGTTAGTTCATCGTAGTTGGTTGGCTCGCCATGAAACCGTTTTTGTGATGCAGACGCTGCGCGATCAAATTGGGCAGCATGTTTTTCCTGTCCATCGTTTGGACAGACCCACATCCGGCGTTTTGTTAATGGCACTTTCCAGTGAAGTCGCCAGAACACTTGCACAACAATTTGAATTCCATGAGATACAAAAAACGTATCACGCCGTTGTGCGGGGTTATGTTGAAGGCGATGATATTATCGACTACGCCCTGATGGAACAGTTGGACAAAATTGCGGATAAATTTGCTGATACTGACCGGGAAGCACAATCAGCAATGACGCACTACCGTTCACTGGCAACCGTTGAGTGTCCGGTTGAAATAGGACGCTACCCAACATCCCGTTTCAGCCTGTTGGAACTGACGCCAAAAACGGGTCGTAAACATCAATTGCGGCGGCATATGGCGCATATTCGGCACCCCATTATCGGGGATACCTCCCACGGCGATTTGCGACAAAATCGCGGAGTTGCTAAATATTATCAGACGGGCAGATTAATGTTACATGCCAGCCATCTTCAACTTAAGCATCCGATGACAGGAGAAGATCTGTTTTTAACGGCCCGCTGGGAACCCTCGTGGCAGCATTTGATGGAACAATTTGGCTGGCAGGGCATTGTACCTGCTCTGGAATGTCTAACGATTCATGAGTGAAGACAGTATCAAACCGATTAAAGAGATCAATATTTATGGCAAAGATTGGTATTTTCGTTGGTACGGTTTATGGCAATGCGCTGGCGGTTGCGGAAGAAGCCCAGCAGATCCTTGAACAGCAAGGACATGAGACTGAAGTCTTTGAAGAGGCTACTTTGGAACAATGGCAAGCGTATCTGGAACAGATTGTTTTAGTGGTGATTTCGACGACAGGACAAGGCGACTTGCCCGATAATATCCAGCCGCTCTATGCAGAGCTGAACGATAAGTTGGGTTATCAGCCTGATTTGCATTATGGCGTGATTGCACTGGGTGACAGTAGTTACGACACTTTCTGCGGCGGTGGCCATACTTTTGATGAACTGTTACAGGAGCAGGGAGCGAAACGAATCGGTGATATGCTTCTGATTGATGCCATTGAGGTGGCTGAACCTGAAGTCTTTGCCCAAAACTGGATTGAGGACTGGGGGAATCGGCTGTAGGAAAGTGTCTTGTCACACCGCTTATTCCGTTACTTTGATAAGCGGTGTGGTGACATGGCTGACGTGATTACTTACGGGTCAGCTTTTCCAAATCAGCTTCGATTTCAGCAATCTTATTGGCAACGACATGTTCGAGATGGCGCAAATCGTCGAGGATCTTGTGTTTCAAATCCACTTCGATCTGGTCATGTTTACAAATTTGATCCAGCTCTTCGATCACATAACGCAGGTTGGTGTTGATCTCTTTGATTTCTTTGTAACCTTGCACGGCATGATCGTCAGGGATGGTTTTCAACTGGCGTGGATACTTAAATTTAACGCTTTTGGCGAAGAACTCACCTTTATCTTTGCGGAAATAAATCTTCAGAATATCGTTATTTGCTTCCTGACGGAGGCTATAGCGATCAATATCTTCAGGATGTGTGATCCCCAAACTTTTCAAGTTATCGTACATAGCGCATCACCTAGTTACCTGAGTGAAATGGAAAGGGCAAAAGAATAGTGGATTTATTATCCATTTCGTCATCGTTAAAAGTCAAACGGTTAATGGTTATTGAGAGGATATTGCCTGAAACAGGTTAATTGTCAGTAGGAAAATAGAACAACAAAGTAATACGTTTTCTTATTGAACTTAAGATTCAATCAATCTAAGATTTCTCCAAGAAGTATTTATCAGTTTGATAACTGTGTTACCTATTCTAGGTAAATAGAGTTGAGAGGAATGCATGCCAAAAAGATTGGTAGATCCTGATAAGATTAATGAAGTTTTTGCTCATTTGAACGAAAGCTCAGATAATCATGCTCTCTATGTCTCACTCATGGGCGGGACAGATATCACAAACCAGATAAAAGGGTTAGCACTTTCTCCCGGTTATCGCATGGTTCGTGTTGATGGCCGATTGGAGGAGTGGATTAGTCAGTCCCATTTTGAGTTAGCTCTGATTAATGATGTCTCTAAAGAGGTTGTTTATTATAACAGAGTGGTTATACAGCCTGATGTTGTATTAAATTGCCGCCCTGTAACGCAAATTCTTGTTTGGCGCATTAGGACAGTGCAACATCGAGCTGTTCTACGTGATTTGGCTGGTAAGGTGTTCTTTGATTACTTAATTGAACGGTACAATGTCATTGTATCGGATATGAACCAAACGACTGATGGTATGGCTTTTTGGCAGGATCGGATGTATGACGCACTGGCATACAATATGTATGTTTACGCTTATGATATGGTTTCCTGCGAGTTGCGTAAAATTCTGACCCAAGATGATGTTAGTCGCCAAGAAGTTTGGTTATGGGGAGATCCTGAACATCACCAGAATAGATTGGCAATCATTTCTAAATATGAGCTACCTATCCAGTAGTATTGTTTCGGCAATTTAGTTTCAATATATGAAAAATGGCTCTTCCTGAATCTCATTATGCGGCTATACATTTATATAACCGCATAGTCATTCTGTGAACTTATTGATGAAATATCGTTAGTCAATATTTCTCAACAGTTCATTAATCCCCACTTTGCCACGGGTCTTGGCATCAACTTTTTTCACAATAACAGCGCAATACAGGCTGTAGCTGCCATCTTTCGAAGGCAAATTACCGGATACCACAACAGAACCCGCTGGCACGCGGCCATAATGAATTTCGCCGGTCTCTCTATCATAGATTTTGGTGCTCTGACCAATGTAAACCCCCATTGAGATGACCGATCCTTCTTCCACGATAACGCCTTCCACGATTTCAGAACGGGCACCGATAAAACAGTTGTCTTCAATGATGGTTGGATTGGCCTGCAATGGTTCCAGAACACCACCGATGCCAACGCCACCCGATAAATGCACGTTTTTACCGATTTGTGCACAGGAGCCGACGGTTGCCCAGGTATCCACCATGGTGCCTTCATCCACATAAGCGCCAAGGTTGACGTAAGATGGCATGAGCACAGTGTTGCGGGCGATATACGCGCCTTGACGGACAGCCGCAGGAGGCACGACGCGGAATCCTTCTTTTTCGAAACGCGCCTGATCATAATCAGCAAATTTCATGGGGACTTTGTCGAAATAGCGACTCTCAGCACCTTCCATCACTTGATTGTCATTAATGCGGAAGGAAAGCAATACGGCTTTTTTCAGCCATTGGTGAGTGACCCATTGGCCGTCGATCTTTTCAGCAACGCGCAATGTGCCGTTGTCGAGCATTTGGATCACTTGATTAATGGTATTGCGGGTCGCTTCATCAACAGTGGCAGGTGTGATGTTGACGCGGTTTTCAAATGCATTTTCGATAGTAGCTTGTAATTGCTGCATAATTATGCGGTTCCTAATTTCTGTTAAGAGAATTTTGTTATAGTTTATCCCGTGTGTTGAGGGCCTCTGTCAACCTTTCTGATAATTCATCCCGGATTTTTTTATGTAATGCGTTTTGATCTTTATCTGCCAGCACAAAAAAGTCTTCAACACGTTCACCAATGGTCGTAATACGGGCACCGTGTAGGGAAACCCCCAACTCAGCGAAAATATTGCCTACCCGTGCCAGTAATCCGGGCTGATCCAGCGCAACTAATTCCATATGGGTACGGCGAACATTTTTCGTGGGTAGAAAGTTGACTTTGGTCGGGACGTTAAAATGGCGTAATTTAGCGGGCAGATTACGCGCTTTTGGTGCCTTAGGGTGAGGGTCGTTCACGACTTTCAGTAAAGCCCGCCGGATAGGTTCGTGGCGATCCAGGGCCAGTGGATGACCGTTAGGTTCCAATACCACAAAGGTATCCATTGCCATCTCATCACGATTCGTAAAGATTTGGGCATCGTGGACACTTAAGTTACGTCGGTCTAATTCTCCGACCACCGCAGCGAAAAGAGAAGGCCGATCCTGGCACCAAATAAAAATCTCCGTGCCACCGTGGGAAAATGCAGTGCTGATCAGAACCATGGGTTCTGGGGATTGTTGGTGGATGAGATGGCTGGCATGCCATGCCAATTGATCAGGCGTATGGCGCAAGAAATAATCTGCATGGCAGCGATTCCAGATGTGATGTAATCGCTGTTCATCAATATTTTCCTGCCGCAGCAGAGCCAATGCCTGTAATCGATTGTTACGGACACGTTCCCGCAAGTCAGGGGTATTCTGGATGCCTTGGCGTAACTGAGTTTCTGTGGCGAAGTAGAGTTCCCGTATCAGGCTTTGTTTCCAGCTATTCCAGAGTTTGGCATTGGTGGCACAAATATCGGCAACCGTCAGGCAGACCAAATGATTCAGGCGGTTTTGATTTTTGACCACACTGGCAAATTGCTGGATAACGTCAGGATCTTGAATATCCCGCCGCTGGGCAGTCACTGACATCAGCAAATGGTCGCGAACCAGCCATTCGACTAATTCTGCTTCGCGGTTCGTCAAACCATGCTGTTGTGCGAACAAGAACGCATCTTTGGCGCCAAGCTCAGAATGATCGCCATTACGCCCTTTGGCAATATCATGGAAAAAAGCGGCCAGCCGCAATAATTCCGGTTGAGGAAGGCGTGGATAAAGTTCGACACACAGGGGATGGATCACACGATTGTTTTCGTCAGCGAAACTTTCCAGTTTTTGCAGTACCCGAATGGTGTGTTCGTCAACGGTATAAGCATGAAAAAGGTCAAATTGCATCTGGCCGACAATATTGCTCCAATAGGGCAAATAAGCCCCCAGCACACTATGGTGGTGCATCGGGAGCAACGCCCTGCCGACTGCATGGGGATGACGCAGGATATCCATGAAAATCTTTCGTGCTTCGGGGAATTCACACAAGGGTGTTGTCAGGTTTCTGCGGGCAAAGCGAAGCTGGCGCAATGTGGTGGAGTAAATGCCCTTAATTTCACGATGTTCAGCCATGTGATAAAACATTCTCAACATTGAAGTGGGATCACGGCTAAACAGGGTTTCATCGATCAAGTCGATAAGATTTCCCCGCAATTGGAATTCAGCGTTCAAGGGGCGCGGTTTTTCATTGGGCTGCAATGCCAAAATCGCCTCATCAAACAGTTGCAGCAACATGTTATTCAGCTCACTGACACGACGGGTCATGCGATAGAAATCTTTCATCATCCGTTCGACTGGCTGATTGCGTTCACCTTCATAGCCGAGCAGTTGGGCGATATTGAACTGGCGCTCAAACAGCAGCCGATTATCATAACGAGTGACGACCAAATGAAGTGCAAAACGGATACGCCAGAGAAAACCCTGGCATTCATTCAACTCATTACGTTCTTCTTGGGTCAAAAAGCCAAAATCAGCCATCTCATCTAATGATGTCGCCCCAAAATGGCGGTGAGCGACCCAAAGTAATGTATGAATATCGCGTAATCCTCCCGGACTGCTTTTGACATCGGGCTCCAGATTGTAACTGGTGCTGTGATAGCGTTGATGGCGCGCTTGCTGTTCAGCGAGCTTGGCCGAGAAAAATTGGGCAGATGGCCAAAAATCATCACTGAAAATGGATTGCTGCAAGCGGAGAAATAGGGGCAAGTCTCCACAAATTAAGCGTGCTTCAATGAGATTTGTGGCGATAGTCAGGTCGGAAAGCCCTTTTTGCCTGCACTCTTCGAATGTTCTGACGCTATGACCGACTTCCAGACGGATATCCCAGAGTAGGGTAATGAATTTCCCGATACCGGCGGATTGTTCTTCACTCAATGGGGATTCACTGAGGATCAATAGGTCAATGTCAGAGAGAGGGTGTAACTCGCGGCGGCCGTAGCCACCCACTGCAATTAGCGATACGGAGGCTATCCGGTCAAATCCGTGTTCTTGCCATAAGCGTTTCAAAAGCTGATCAATATAGTCACTGCGGGCGTAAATCAGGGCATCTGGAGAAATTCCCGCCTTGAATGCCTGTTCAAGCCATAGCTGAAATTCCTCTATATGCTGTTTCAAGGCAGGAAGTTGAAAGTCATTGTGGAGAAACTCCATCGGAGAAAGAGGAGGAATGGGCGCTTGTGCTAAGGAGATATCGACTGGCATATGCGGAAACCTATTATGAGAGAGCGGTGGTCTGAACAGGCGTTATTGGTAGAAAGAAAAGCCTTTGTGGAGACAGTTTATGTACAAGGGCATCGTTTATCAATGGATGAGTTCAGGTTTGTCGGGGCGGGAATTTCTCGTTTTTGCTGCCAGCCAATAATCGATGGCTGAGATTCGTCTAACAATGAGTCCGATAGTCATATCACTCTGTTTTCAGTTACCCTGTCAGACATAAAGCGAATGGTAATAGTATTACGTGCCAAAATTTCATCATGATTTTTTATTCCTGACAAGGAACCTTGATATCCTTATCTTAGTTCCTGACTTTGCGATCATGCCTAATAATGGCTTATTTCCATTGAGGTTCGTTATTTATTCTCCAATAATCAATGGAATCTCTGTTGAGATCGATTTTTCCATCGGGATATTCAACTCTTGATGGTTCTTTTCCGCTGGGGACAATGATTTTAGTGATTTTTGATTCATCTAACTTTGGATTGTAATAAATATATCCATTCGTTTTTTTTGATAGGGATATTTTTTGTTCACCTTCACCATTAGGCTTAACAAAAAACACTCTTGTATATTCTCCTTTAAATTCTTTATAAACGGGATAAAGTATGGAAGTATAGTTAATCGTGTTATTTTTTTTATCTCCTATATAATCGACATTAAATTTAATCATTTTTCCTGTGCTAATCTGAACATTTTTATCACTGATTTTTTTTTCATCATATTCAAGTCCTATTTGAATAGAACTTAATTTCCAGTCGCACCACCCTCTTCCATTAACAGGGATTTTTGTTTCCAGTCCATTGTTTTTATAGTGTTTTATTTCCCACTCAATCTCTCTTCTTCTGTATTTTTTTCCGCTAGGAAGAAAATCTGAATCTAATTGTATTGTTGAGCATTTACTAGATAAGTATTCCGCAAAAATTTTGGGTTCAGTATTATGTGGTGGAATACTTGATATGATAATAGATTGTCCACCACTTTGTGGATTAAGTGGAAAGTATTTATCAATTTGTGAGTCTACGATTTCACTGCATCCTGATAGGAATGGTATGATTGTAAAAATAAATGCAAATTTTATTTTATCCATGATAATTAGTCCTTTTTGGATTTTTCGTTATATGAAAAATAAGCAAAAGCTCGTTTCCCTGATTCACTTTCTTGACTAGAAGATAAACGTAAACCAATTTTTTGTTCCAACTTTAAAAAATACTGATAGTTGAAATATTCCTCTTTTAACTCATTTTTTTGTTTATGCATTTTATCTTTAAAATTCTGCATTTTTTCTTTATAAAATATATTTTTCTCATTAATGCATAATGAAACGATCTTTTCTTTTATAAAATCAACATAAGCTCCACTAAAATGGTGCAATATGTTTTTTGATGTTGATTTATTAGGTTGTCTGTTATTTGGAAAGAAATTTTCAATTGCTGAGTCGTCAGGTAATAATGATGGAACCAAATAAAAATTAAACTCTACTTTTTCGGCAATATTTATTGGGGAGTTTATATTTGCAGTGGAGCCATATATAATCTCTCCTTTATATAAATGGACAGTTTTTCCTTGATGTAAAAACAAATCATTTTCTTTTACTTTATCCATACTATTACTGAGTATTGCTGCGGGTGTCAAAATCCTTAGAGATGTTTTGAAAGGCGCAATTTTATGAACTATTGGAGAATCTAATGCTTCTACGGCATAACCCAAGTAATCCCAACCATTTTCAAAGTAATAATTATTCATGTCTTTTTCGAAAGGTACACCAGGAACTAGATCATTTTGATTAATATGACGATAATGAATAATGTCCTGGATTTCTATTATTGCACTGTAAGTGAATACCCTAGGCATACCATAAGTATATAAACATGGATTATATTCTTTTAGTTGTACACTATGAATTAATGCTAATGCCCCTCCTAAGCTATGACCACAAACAAATATTTTTCTATCTTTTGCCAGTTCTTTTGTGTCTTTAAAAACACTGGTTTTTTTTGTGGTTGTTTTTTCCACTCCAACCCAAAAAGCTTTCCAAAAACCATCATGTACCCTACCTTTTCCAATGAAATCATTGGGTAGTTTAGTCGGTTTAAAATTTAAATCAGTAATAACACCATCTGTAAAACTAGCTGTACCTCGCCAACTGATAATCAATTCCTTGTTGTTCGCAACATAAAACATTTGTGTATCTAGATTATCACCAGTATCAATAAACTCTACGACTATATAACGATCCCTGAAAGGGGCATCATACACAATGGGCTGGAAATCCTTTTTTTCAATTCGATTAGGTAAACAAGATAAATCAAGGAGTTGCTCTTTAAAGAAATGAAAGACAGAACCACTATACTCTTTTGTATCTTCATCACCATTGTTTGTTCCATTAGCATAAGCTAGAACAGACATTAGTCCCTGATTATACGCATTGACCAGCGAATATTCCGGTTGATGATGCAATAGCAACACCCAGGTTCGGAAAGGACAGACTTCCAATACCCAGCGTTCATTCATAAATACGGCACGAAATCCTTTAGTGTCCTGATCGGGGAAGTGATATTTCGGGGGCGTTTCTTCTTCCCAATCTTTAATTTCTGGAATGCGATCACAAAGATCGCCAATTTTAACATAGCGATAGGAATGCCCCTGCGCTTTGGCATCATGTCTCACCTTCGAACCCAGAGCTCCGCGCACGGTTCTTAATGGCCTGAGTTCCATTTCATCCGCGAGTTTCTGTCCATCAATCCAGAGCCTCACCGGTGTCGGAGGCAGGGTTTCCTCCCGCAAGAGTCCCTCACCATCGGTCATGCCAGTACGAATATCTTTTTTATTGCCCTGACTTATCAGTTTATAAGGCATTCCCGCCAGTGGCTTGCCCTGTTCATCCACCAGTTGAAATTCAATCCAGTGTTTCAGTGTTTTTTGACAATCAATGCAATCCATAGGTTCCAATTGACTCATTTTATTGCTTCCTTAGTTGTCCGAAATGGCGGTAAGTTGGGGATTAGTGGCAATAAACTGCTGAGCTGTTAATTTATTAATGCTATAGCGTTCACTCCTCATCTGTTTTAACCATCCGACGAGACTGTTTTGCAACTGGCCTTCCGGTTCATCCAGCTTGAGTGCCAGTTCGGCATGGTCTTCCCAGAGTTGGCAATGAAGGGCATAAGCCAAATTATACAAAGCTGAATCGGTCGAATAACGCGCTTCAATCAAATGGTCGCCAAGCACAAAGAGATTTCTCTTTAATTCCTGAGGGCAATTTTCAGGCCGGTAATAACAGTGCGGTTCAGGGGTGTCTATCATCAGTTCATTGACGGGAGTCAGGAGTTCACGCCAGTCACCCGGCGTTAAGACAGGCAGCAGCGGCGTGAAAATACGGTTATCCATCAAACGCAAAACCACCACTTGGTCGCGCAGCAGCACTTGTTGGTGTAAGCGCCAGTGTTCTAACTGAAATGACCACGGTAAGGTGCTGCGATAGGCCCAACCCCAGCTTTCATCGCTGAGTGCGTGTTTATCCAGCAGTAAGGCCAGTTCCGGCAGACGATTGGCTTTGGGTTTGATAAGCCACGGGCTTTGCGCCAGCATGGCATTCATTGGCGTGCCGCTGTAGAGCGGAAAAGCCTGTTCTGTCCAGTCATTGACATAGAAGAGCTGGACTGGGTCAGGTTTCGCCAGGCTGTTGACCAGAAAATAACACTCTCCGCTGTCCTGACGTGACAGCCACGTTTGCCAATCGAGATTTTCCATCATCATGCGTTGTCTTCTCCGGTGATCACCCAATTTTCCTCTTGCTGTGCCAGAATGGCGCAAGGGGGCTTGGCAGCAAATGTCATTTCCGTCAGCGGCGTCACCGCCGGCAACGGCTCTACCCCCTCTGGTAATTGCAACGCAATCCCACGCCCGCTGCCGCCTGAGCCTTGCCCGACATTCATCGGGGAACAGAGAATGCCGCCCGGCGTGACTTTGAGAAAACTGCCGCCCACTTTCAGGGTGATTTCCGACGCGGCTTCCAGCACCACTTTGCCGCCGCTTTTCAGGTGGATTTCCTGCCCGCTGTCAATCACCGTGGCATCGCCGGTCTGGAGATGCTGGCTGCCGGCTATCCGGTGCGAGACGTCGCCGTCGGTGGTGATTTTGCGCGAACCGGCGACCTGATGATGGTCATCGGCGCGGATGTCGTGGTAACGATTGTTGTCGATGCGGCTCTTCTGGTCGTGTTGGATATGCCAGTGCACATCGTTTTCGATATGCGCCGTAAAGTCTTTCTGGCCGTGGATATAAACTTCCTCGCTGCCTTTCGCATCCTCAAAGCGCAGTTCGTTAAACCCTTTCCCCTTGTGGGTTTTGGTCTTAAAGGTGGTGCGGGTTTTGGCCGCCGGCAAATCCAGCGGCGGGCGGTTCAGGTCGTTATAGACACAACCGGTGACGATTGGCCGGTCGATATCGCCGTTGAGGTAGGAGATAATCACTTCCTGCCCGATACGCGGGATGGCCATAAAGCCAAAGCCGTTGCCGTTCCAGCCCTGAGCCACCCGCACCCAGCACGATGCCCCGTCATTGGGTCATAACGGTTCCAGTGAAAATGCACCTTGATGGCCCCGTTTTTATTGACGAAAATTTCCTCGCCGGCCGGCCCGACCACCATCGCGGTTTCATCGCCATCCGCCAGCGGTTTGTAGTGAAACGGCGGGCGCCAGTCGGCAAGACCGTCGATAAAGCTGAAATCGTTGCTGAGTGTGGTGCCTTCACCGGCATCGTGCCCGAATGCCTGCGGGCAGCGGCCATAATGATGGATGCCGACAATCTGCCAGCGGGCATTGAACGGGGCGTGGGGATGCTCTTTTATCTCGAAGATTTTGCCCGGCATCAGTTTGATGCAGTTGCTGCGCCCGCTGCCGCTTTGCTTCTGGTTATCCAGCGCTTCCTGGCGGTATTTCAGGAACGGTTTGGCGGCGGCATCTTTCTGGAAACGCCCGTAGCTTTCGAACACGGTATAGGGGGTCTGGCTGCCGAAATCGCGGAAACCGTCGCTGCTGTGCATATGGGAGAGGTGATAGCGCGGGCTGTCCGGGTTGTAATCTTTGTGCAGGCTGCGTTGCGGACTCATGCCGACGCCCAGACTGACCTGATAAATGGTATCCAGCCCGTGGGCGGTGTCCGGTTGCGGGTTGTACTGCAACGGCAGGCCGGCGGTCATCCCCAGATGGCTGTCACTGAAAAACAGCGTCTCATCCTCAAACCAAAAACTAATCCCCTCTTCGGCGGCCAGCCGGCTGAAAAAGGCGTAGTCAGATTCGCGTTTCTGGGTCATGTATTCCCGATCCTGATGCGGGTCGTAGAGTTTGGAGTCTGCCCGTACCCGGTGTTTTTTCAGCAGTTCATTTAACAGGTCAGGAGCCTTTTTCTGATGATAAATCCGGCTGTCCTGATTGAGGGTCAGGCGCCAGAGGTCAGGCCGGACGGTAAAGGCGTACCAGGTCTGGTTGCCATCGGTGCCGGTCCAGTCGGCATGGGAGATAATGCCGGTGATTTTGCGCTGCTCTTTTTCCCCGTCAAAAATGTGCAGTACCGCTTCCTGCATCAGCAGCGAGGCCAAATCCATCTCCGGCGGCTTTTTGAACCGGTTATGCGGGCAGACCAGCGTCAGGTTGAGGGTAAACAGCTCAGACAGCCCTTCCTGAAGGGAAAATTCCCCCACGCTGAACGGGGTGTCAGGCAGGCCGGCGATCCGAAAAACAAAACGTAACCCGCTTTTTGCGGTGGGCGGAATGGTCATTGTTGTCGCTCCTCGTTGTTATTGTTTTTTTATTTTTTCATTGTATTTTTTCTAATGTGTTGATTGATGATTAATCGGCAATTTATAGCTAAAATTTATATAAAATGCATATTCAATCAGCAGGGGCGGTTTATTGTACATGCTTATCAATCACTATTATTAATGTGATTCAATTTTTTGGTGATTTAAGAAAAGTCTGAATGGTTGTGTTAGCGGTGGCTAAGAGGGAATTGAGGCAGATGCGGAACTCGGTCACTTCCGAACAATAATAGGGCTGTTTTGAACAGCAAAAAATGGGGGGATTTATCAGGAGCTATGGGGGATCTTTATCGCGTACACTCTGATGCGCAGAGGAACAGCAGGTTGAGCCGCTCGGGCTTAAATGTGCTGTCTTAGGGGTTGTGATAAAGCCCAACTTAATATTGGGCTTTTGCTATTCTGTTTTCCGCTTATTTTCAGCAGGCTGTTATGCGTTAATCAGTACCGCTGAAATATGTGACTCTTCTTCTTTGCGCCATGTCATGATTTCACAACCCTTGTCGGTCACGACAAGGGTATGCTCATATTGCGCGGACCAGCCACGATCTTTGGTTTTCACCGTCCAGCCATCTTTCATGGTGCGGATGCGGAAATCGCCGGCATTGACCATCGGTTCAATGGTGAATGCCATGCCTTTTTGCAGTACAACACCGCCATCATCCGCATCATAATGTAGAACGTGCGGCTCTTCGTGGAAGACTCTACCGATACCGTGACCGCAGTATTCGCGGACAACGGAATAATCCTGACTTTCCACAAATTGCTGAATGGCCTTGCCAATGGTACGCAGACGGATGCCGGGTTTAACCATTTTCAGGGCAAGGTACAGGCTTTCCTGTGTCACACGGCACAGGCGTTCACCCTGAATGGTGGGTTTGCCGACGATGAACATTTTGGAGGTATCGCCGTGGAATTCATCTTTGATGACAGTAACATCAATGTTGACGATATCACCCCCTTTCAGCACTTTGTCATCACTCGGAATTCCGTGGCAAATAACGTCATTGACGGAAATACAGACGGATTTTGGGAAGCCGTGATAACCCAGACAGGCAGAAACAGCCTGTTGGTTTTCGGTAATGTGTTTGTGACAGATGCGATCAAGTTCACCTGTAGTGACACCCGCCTTAATGTAAGGTTCGATCATTTCCAGAACTTCGGCTGCCAGACGTCCGGCAACACGCATTTTCTGAATGTCTTCTTCTGTTTTGATAGAAATAGCCATGAAATGGGTCCATTTAAGTCGGAAAATCACCGACCACTTGATATTAACGAAGGAAAAATGCTGTCGTTAATGGTATCAGCCCACCGAATGTCTGCCAATAACTGTTGGCTGGCTGTCGACCAGAAAGCTGTAACAAATGTTGGAGTATGATGGCGATTTGTGGTATAAAGCGCGCCGGTATTCTGTGTAATTGTTTCTGACGTGATGCGATTTGCAAGGGTACTAAATAAACTCATTATGTGTAAATAACACACACAGATCGGCACATGCACCGGGGTGCTCTCATGCGGTTAACTCAATTTGATATGAATAACCCGCAGTCAAAGAGTCGGTGTTATGGGATCTGTGGAGGCATAACCCCAATTAACTTTATAGAGGTCTAAAATGGCAACTGTTTCCATGCGCGATATGCTGCAAGCGGGCGTTCACTTCGGTCACCAGACTCGTTACTGGAACCCAAAAATGAAACCTTTCATCTTTGGTGCTCGTAACAAAGTTCATATCATCAACCTGGAAAAAACTGTTCCAATGTTCAACGATGCACTGGCAGAGCTGAACAAGATTGCTTCCCGTAAAGGTAAGATTCTGTTTGTTGGTACAAAACGTGCTGCTAGCGAAGCAGTAAAAGAATCAGCACTGAGCTGTGACCAATACTTCGTTAACCACCGCTGGTTAGGTGGTATGCTGACTAACTGGAAAACAGTTCGTCAGTCAATCAAGCGTCTGAAAGAGCTGGAAGTTCAGTCTCAGGACGGTACTTTTGACAAGCTGACCAAGAAAGAAGCTCTGATGCGTTCTCGTGAGCTTGGCAAACTGGAAAACAGCCTGGGCGGTATCAAAGACATGGGCGGCCTGCCTGATGCTCTGTTTGTTATCGATGCTGAACACGAACATATTGCTATCAAAGAAGCAAACAACCTGGGTATCCCAGTATTCGCTATCGTTGATACTAACTCTGATCCAGACGGTGTTGATTTCATCATCCCTGGTAACGACGATGCAATCCGTGCAGTAAAACTGTATCTGACCGCTGCAGCTACCGCTGTTCGTGAAGGTCGTTCTCAAGATCTGGCTGTTCAGGCTGAAGAAGGTCTTGTAGACGCTGAATAATAAGGCATGCTCAGTTATTTTTGAGCCCTTATTGACCAGGTATTGAAATATATTGGTTAGGGGGGCCTGTTATGGCCCCCCTTTACATATCTGATATAGAACTATTCTGATATAGAACTATCCCCGCGGAATATTATCTCCCGCGAGACACATCGAGGAATAAAACAAATGGCTGACATTACCGCTGCTCTGGTAAAAGAACTGCGTGAGCGTACTGGCGCAGGCATGATGGAATGTAAAAAAGCACTGGTTGAAGCAAATGGTGATATCGAGCTGGCTATCGATAACATGCGTAAATCAGGTCAGGCAAAAGCGGCTAAGAAAGCAGGCCGTGTTGCTGCTGAAGGCGTTATCCTGACTGAAGTTGCTGCTGATGCTAAATTCGCAGGTATTGTTGAACTGAACTGTGAAACTGACTTTGTTGCTAAAGATGCTGGCTTCCTGGCGTTTGGTAAAGAAGTGATGGCTTCCGTAATGGCTGACAAAAACGCTGACATCGATGCACTGAAAGCTAAGTTCGAAGAACAGCGCGCTAATCTGGTAGCGAAAATCGGTGAAAACATCAACATCCGTCGCGTTGAAATTCTGGAAGGCGAAGCGGTAGGTTCTTACCTGCACGGCGCTCGTATCGGTGTTCTGGTTGCTGCTGAAGGCGCAAACGAAGAGCTGATCAAACACGTTGCTATGCACGTTGCTGCAAGCAAACCAGAATATGTGAACCCAACTGACGTTCCGGCTGACGTTGTTGAGCGTGAGCATCAGATCCAGCTGGACATCGCAATGCAGTCTGGCAAGCCTCGCGAAATCGCAGAGAAAATGGTTTCTGGCCGTATGAACAAATTCACCGGCGAAATCTCTCTGACTGGTCAGAATTTCGTTATGGATCCAAGCAAATCTGTTGGCGACCTGCTGAAAGAAAATAATGCTAAAGTGATCAACTTCATCCGCTTCGAAGTGGGTGAAGGTATTGAGAAAGTTGAAGCTGATTTCGCGGCAGAAGTTGCTGCCATGAGCAAACAGTCTTAATTTTCTTAAACGGAGCCGCCGATTGGCGGTTCTGTTTTATCTCGACATGAATTTTACATCTGGGCTGAATAGAGCATGGATGTGCAGTGATTGAGTCAATCGTAATAAATCCCCAATAATCCTTATCTGCTTAGGACTGAACACCATGGCAACCAATGCAAAACCCGTATATCAGAGAATCCTGCTTAAGCTCAGTGGAGAAGCCCTGCAAGGCGAAGAAGGTTTTGGTATCGACGCTAGAGTCTTAGACCGCATGGCTCAGGAAATCAAAGAATTGGTTGAGCTGGGTATTCAGGTCGGTGTCGTTATTGGAGGAGGTAACCTGTTTCGTGGTGCCGGATTGGCACAGGCAGGAATGAACCGTGTAGTAGGCGACCACATGGGCATGTTGGCGACCGTGATGAACGGCTTGGCGATGCGGGATGCATTGCACCGCGCCTATGTGAACGCTCGTTTGATGTCCGCTATTCCATTGAATGGGGTGTGTGACAATTATAGCTGGGCTGAGGCGATCAGCTTACTGCGTCACGGTCGTGTTGTTATTTTCTCTGCGGGTACTGGCAACCCGTTCTTTACCACTGATTCCGCTGCCTGTCTGCGTGGCATTGAAATCGAAGCGGATGTTGTGTTAAAAGCGACTAAAGTTGATGGCGTTTACTCCGCTGATCCGGCAAAAGACCCTGAAGCGGTGCTCTACAGCGAGCTTGCATATCAGGACGTATTGGAGCGTGAATTGAAAGTGATGGATCTGGCGGCCTTTACGTTGGCTCGTGACCATAACCTGCCAATTCGTGTCTTTAATATGAATAAACCAGGCGCACTTCGTCGAGTTGTGATGGGAGAAAGTGAGGGTACGCTGATTTCTAACTCATAATGCTCAGAGACACCCGTGAAGTTTGACGGTATGATCAGCATCCTGATGCGCCAAATTAAATGACACAGGGCCACTTATTCATCAGCGTATTTGATTTGTCTATCTGCTAATTACGCGTATGTGGCTAAAAAAAATAAACATCTCCCAAGGGTTTATAACGTGATTAATGAAATTAAAAAAGACGCACAAGACCGCATGGAAAAAAGCGTCGAAGCACTGAAAAACCAAATCAACAAGATTCGTACTGGCCGTGCTTCTCCCAGCCTGTTGGATGGCATCAACGTTGAATATTATGGCGCTGCGACCCCATTGCGTCAGATTGCAAACGTCGTTGCAGAAGATGCCCGCACTTTAGCAATTACGGTATTTGACCGTTCTATGACTCCGGCTGTTGAAAAAGCCATTATGGCTTCTGATTTGGGGCTGAATCCCTCTTCTGCCGGAACCATTATCCGTGTTCCACTGCCCGCACTGACAGAAGAACGCCGTAAGGATCTCATCAAGGTTGTTCGTGGCGAAGCGGAACAGGGGCGTGTCTCTATCCGTAACATTCGTCGTGATGCCAACGACAAGGTCAAGGCATTGTTGAAAGATAAAGAAATCAGTGAAGATGAAGAACGTCGTTCACAGGACGACATTCAGAAACTGACTGATAACTTCATTAAGAAGGTTGATGAAGCACTGGCAAATAAAGAAACCGAATTGATGGATTTCTAATTGTCATTGCATGAATTCAGCTTATAGGAACAACGCCGCAATTTTGCGGCGTTGTTCTTATTCTTGTTCTTGGTATTACACTTCGTATCACATTTCTTTCTCAAGTGATGGACATCGCAATCTGTACCACTCAAACTATTACGATTTTAGATCAGTAGCATTATTCAGAGTATAAAAATGAAACGGTTAACTATTCTTGGCTCAACGGGTTCGATTGGGAAAAGTACGCTTGCTGTTGTCCGAAATAACCCAACAAAATTCAGCGTAGTCGCACTCGCAGCCGGGAAAAATATTGAAGTGATGGCACAACAGTGCCGGGAATTTAACCCTCAATATGCGGCGATGGCAGATGAACACTCAGCAAAGGCTCTGCGCCAGTTATTGCAGGAGCAGGGAAGTCAAACCGAAGTACTGTCCGGCAAAGAGGCTATTTGTGATTTAGCGGCACTGGAAGACGTCGATCAGGTCATGTCTGCCATTGTTGGGGTTGCAGGGTTGTTGCCGACATTGGCGGCTATCCGTAAGGGAAAACAAGTTCTGCTGGCCAATAAGGAATCGCTGATCACCAGCGGGCGTCTGTTTATGGATGCAGTCGCTCAGTACAAAGCGCAACTGTTACCCATCGATAGTGAACATAATGCCATTTTTCAAAGCCTGCCAGAGGCGGTTCAGCATAATCTTGGCAATGTTAATTTGAAAGATTACGGCATTTCCAGCATTATCCTGACGGGATCAGGTGGGCCGTTCCGCAAAACGCCCCTGGAAGTGCTGCCTGATGTCACGCCAGATGAAGCGTGTGCTCATCCTATTTGGTCAATGGGGCGTAAGATTTCTGTTGATTCTGCCACGATGATGAACAAAGGGCTGGAATACATCGAAGCACGTTACCTGTTCAATGCGTCTGCCGATGAAATGGAAGTCTTGCTGCATCCTCAATCCGTCATCCATTCAATGGTTCGCTATCAGGATGGCAGCATCATTGCACAGTTGGGAACACAGGATATGTGTACTCCAATCGCTTATGCCATGGCTTATCCCAACCGTATTCCATCTGGTGCAAAACCATTGGATTTTGCCGAACTGAGCAGGCTGACCTTCGAAGCCCTCGATTATCAACGTTACCCTTGTCTAAAATTAGCCATTGAGGCTTGTCATCAAGGACAGGCTGCAACAACGGCCCTGAATGCAGCTAATGAAGAAACCGTTGATGTTTTTTTGAAAGATGGAATCCGTTTCACAGATATCGCGGCAATCAATCGTCAGGTCGTCGAAAAATTACATTTATCTGAACCTCAAAGCATTGAAGAGGTCTTAGAAATCGATAATACAGCAAGAATCTTAGCGAGAGAAACCATCAGAATTTTTGCCAAATAGCGAGTTTTGTTAATAAGTATGTGTTTGTTTGCGTTTGGGCAAATGATATAGTTCGCGGGTACATTATAGTTGTTATAATAGCCGATTTAGTTTTGGTATCCGCGTTCTGCTAGTGCGTGCCAAAGACAAAGGCTTTCATTCAGGCCGTGCCAGAAATAGCCGTGGTAGCCGTGAGAGTAATTGACACGTAACACGGCTTTTTTATGTTTGGAATTTTGAATTCATTGAAAAGCCAGCTTATACCCCATGAATTTCAAGATGCCGCCAATAAGGCGGCAATTTGAAAGACGAAAGGTATCGTTATTTAAGGATTATTTTGAGTGATATCTCCCAGTGATAGTGACTCATTGCCAACGTTGCCCAGACATGTCGCCATCATTATGGATGGTAATGGTCGCTGGGCAAAAAAACGCGGCAAATTAAGAGTCTTTGGCCATCGTGCAGGCATTAAAGCTGTGCGGAGTGCCGTGAGTTTTTCAGTTAAACATAACATTGAATCATTGACTCTATATGCCTTCAGCAGTGAAAACTGGAATCGCCCACAGCAGGAAGTCAGTTCATTGATGGAGTTGTTTGTTTTTGCTCTTGATAATGAAGTAAAGAGCCTGCATAAACACAATGTGAAATTGTCTGTGATTGGTGATATTGGCCGTTTTAGCTCACGATTGCAGGAACGTATTCGCCGTTCAGTTGAATTGACCGCAGGCAATACCGGATTGCAGCTTAATATTGCCGCTAACTATGGCGGGCGTTGGGATTTGGTTCAGGGTATTAAGCAAATCGCTGAAAAAATTAACTCAAATGAACTGACTCTTGAAGAGATTAACGAGGTGACGGTTGGCAACTTTATCAATTTAAGTCAGCAGCCGGAAGTTGATCTGGTGATTAGAACCGGAGGCGAACATCGTATCAGTAATTTTCTGTTATGGCAGATCGCTTATGCAGAATTGTATTTTACCGATATACTTTGGCCTGATTTTGATGAAACTTCTTTTGAAGGTGCGATTAATGCCTTTGCCAAACGAGAACGCCGATTTGGCGGAACACCAGACGATGCCGAAGTGGGATCATAGGAGGAGAACTTGCTGAAGTACCGTCTTTTAACTACGTTGATATTGATTCCACTGGTTGTAGCAGCCCTGTTTTTCCTCCCCCCATCCGGATTCGGGTTGGTTGTGATTGCTGTTTCAGCGCTTGCTGCATGGGAATGGGGGCAATTTGCTGGCCTTTTCACTCAAGCTAAACGTATTACGCTGGCTGTGTTATTTGCCGTAGGATTATTGGCCTTACAATACTCTTTGTCGGATTTTTCTCATCTTATTGAAAAGCCACAAGTTGCATATCTGTTGTGGGCTGGTCTGCTTTGGTGGGGAGCTGCAATTTTATTGGTGATTACTTACCCTGCTTCTGCTTCCATCTGGAAATCATCGGTTGCTTTGCGTCTGCTATTTGGTGTTCTGACTATCGTGCCATTTTATTGTGGAATGATGGTACTCCGTACCCAAGGCTATGAAAACAATACCTATGATGGAGCGTGGTGGCTGCTGTATGTCATGTTGCTGGTCTGGGCTGCCGATTCAGGTGCGTATATTGTCGGTCGCACTATGGGTAAACATAAAATGGCGCCCAAAGTGTCACCGGGCAAGACACTTGAAGGACTGGTTGGCGGGCTGTTGACTGCTGCGCTGATTTCATGGCTGTTCAGTAAATTTGCTCCAGTACCTGCCATGCCGGAACACTTGTTGTTAATTTCTGCAATAGTCGTCATTGCCTCGGTTTTTGGTGATTTGACAGAAAGCATGTTCAAGCGGGAATCAGGGATCAAAGACAGCAGTCATTTAATTCCGGGGCATGGGGGTGTCATGGACAGGGTGGATAGCTTAACTGCGGCAATTCCTGTATTTGCTGGTCTGATAATGTTAATTTCTTCTGGATTTACTCTCTGAAGGTACATAATGGATATTCTCTGGAATCTGGCTGCATTTATTGTTGCGTTGGGTGTTCTCATCACCGTACATGAGTTTGGTCACTTTTGGGTTGCCAGACGATGCGGTATCCACGTTGAGCGCTTTTCCGTCGGGTTTGGTAAAGTGCTTTGGCGTCGCACAGATAAACAGGGAACAGAATACGTTATTGCCCTTATCCCCCTTGGGGGATATGTCAAAATGCTTGACGAGCGGGTGGGTGAAGTGCCCCCCGAACGGCGTCACATGGCATTCAATAATAAAACTATCGGCCAGCGTGCGGCAGTGATCAGCGCCGGGCCAATTGCAAACTTTGTTCTGGCAGTTCTCGCTTATTGGCTGGTTTTTGTGATTGGTGTGCCCTCTGTGCGCCCTGTAGTCCTGGATGTTAAGCCTGATTCCATTGCCGCACAGGCAAATATTTTGCCTGGAATGGAACTAAAAGCCGTTGATGGTATCGAAACTTCTGATTGGAATTCGGTGCGTCTTGCGATGGTGAGTAAAGTGGGTGGGGCATCGGTATCTGTGGATGTCACGCCACAGGATGCAAATGACAGTATCCAAAAGACATTAGATTTGCGGAGATGGGCATTCGACCCATCCAAACAGGATGTCCTGCTGTCTTTGGGCATAATGCCTGTTGTTCCGCGACTCAGCTCGCAAGTGGAGAAAGTTTACCCGGCTTCCCCCGCTGAAAAAGCGGGTTTACAGTCCGGAGACAGGATCGTGAAAGTCAATGGTCAGGATGTCGATGTCTGGCACACTTTTTCATCTTTTGTCAGAAAAAATCCCAATATTCCTCTAAAATTGGACGTTGCGAGGGCAGGTGGAAGGGTTTCCCTGACCCTGACTCCTGAGGTCAAAAAATTATCCAATGACCGTGAGGAAGGATTTGCTGGTACTGAACTTAAAGTAATCCCACTGGCGGATGAATATAAAATTATTCAACAATACGGACCTTTTTCTGCCCTTTATGCAGCAGGGGACAAGACCTGGCAATTGATGAAGCTGACTGTCAATATGACGGGGAAATTAATTGTCGGTGATGTGAAACTGAATAATTTAAGTGGTCCGATTTCCATTGCCAAAGGTGCCGGAGTATCAGCCGATTCTGGCTTGGTGTATTATTTGATGTTCTTGGCGCTGATTAGCGTTAATCTTGGGATCATTAACTTGTTCCCATTACCTGTACTAGATGGTGGACACTTGCTTTTCCTTGCAATCGAAAAAATCAAGGGAGGGCCAGTCTCCGAGCGTGTACAAGACTTCAGTTATCGCATTGGTGCTATATTGCTGGTGTTATTAATGGGGCTTGCACTTTTCAATGATTTCTCCCGCATTTAAGGCGGGGGACCGGTTAGGAAAACGCATAACAACGATGGCGATGAAAAAGTTGCTCATAGCGTCGCTGCTGCTCGGCAGCGCCACTGCATACGGTTCAGACGGATTCGTGGTTCAGGACATTCATTTTGAGGGTCTTCAACGTGTCACCGTTGGTGCAGCATTACTGAACATACCCGTTCGAGTGGGTGATACGGTTAGCGATGAAGATATCAGTCGCATGATCCGCGCACTGTTCGAAACGGGAAACTTTGAAGATGTTCGTGTCTTACGTGATGGCAATTCACTTGTCGTTCAGGTAAAAGAACGGCCAACTATCGCCAGCATCACTTTCTCCGGTAACAAGTCGGTGAAAGATGACATGCTTAAGCAGAATCTTGAGGCCTCGCATGTTCGTGTTGGTGAAGCCCTTGACCGCACGATGCTGTCCAATATCGAAAAAGGACTGGAAGATTTTTACTACAGTGTTGGTAAATACAGCGCGACAGTGAAAGCGGTTGTCACACCTCTGCCCCGCAACCGTGTTGACTTGAAACTTGTTTTTTCAGAAGGTGTTTCTGCCAAAATCCAGCAAATTAATATTGTTGGCAATAAAGCCTTCTCTACCAATGAGCTGCTCAATCATTTCCAGCTTAGGGACGACGTTCCTTGGTGGAACATGACGGCTGACCAGAAATATCAGAAACAGAAATTAGCGGGCGACCTTGAAAATCTGCGCAGCTTCTATCTTGATCGAGGCTATGCCCGTTTCAACATTGATTCAACTCAAGTTAATCTGACCCCCGATAAGAAAGACATCTACATTACCGTGAATATCACCGAAGGTGATCAATATAAAATAACGGATGTTGATTTAAACGGTAATTTGGCGGGTTATCAGTCACAAATACAGGAATTGACTAAGATCGAACCGGGGTCTCTGTATAACGGTGCCGAAGTGACCAAGATGGAAACCGCCATCAAAGATCTGCTGGGTCAACATGGTTATGCTTATCCTCGTGTAATGACTCAGCCTGAAATCAATGATGCGGATAAAACCGTTAAGCTGCATGTGAATGTCGATGCCGGCAACCGTTTCTATGTGCGCAAAATCCGCTTTACAGGTAATGACATCAGCAAAGACTCGGTGCTGCGTCGTGAAATGCGCCAGATGGAAGGGGCATGGTTAGGCAGTGATCAGGTTGAGAAGGGCAAAGAACGCCTGAATCGACTGGGTTATTTCGAATCTGTTGATGTAGAAACTGAACGTGTGCCGAATAGCCCGGATCAGGTTGATATCGTTTACAAGGTCAAAGAACGCAATACCGGCTCAATGAACTTTGGTGTTGGTTTTGGTACAGAAAGCGGCGTGAGTTTCCAAATCGGTCTCCAACAGGATAACTGGCTGGGAACGGGCAACTCGGTGGGGATCAACGCCAGCAAGAATGACTATTCAACATCGGCCGATTTATCGGTGACCAATCCTTACTTCACCATCAATGGGGTGAGTCTGGGCGGACGTGTGTTCTACAATAACTTCCGTGCTGATGATGCTGACCTTTCAAATTACACCAACAGAGCCTATGGTACTGAAGGTGTGCTCGGTTTCCCATTGAATGAAAATAACTCTCTGGCCTTGAGGCTGGGTTATATTCATAACTCCCTGTCTAACATGCGTCCACAAGAGGCGATGTGGCGCTATTTGGAGAAAATGGGTAAAAAACCGAACTTTAAAGACAAAGCGACATTCGATACCAATGACTTCTCCATGACATTGGGATGGACTTATAACAACCTTGACCGTGGTTTCTTCCCGACGTCGGGTTTAAGGTCGTCCCTGGATACGAAAGTGACGCTCCCTGGTTCTAATAACCAGTTCTATAAAGTCACCTGGAATTCCTCGGGTTATTACCCTCTTGACGATGATCGCGCATGGGTACTGATGGGACGTACCCGTCTGGGTTATGGTGGGGGTTTTGGCGGCAAAGAAATGCCATTCTATGAAAACTTCTATGCCGGCGGCCCTAGCAGCGTGCGTGGTTTCCGTTCGAATAATATCGGCCCGAAAGCGATTTATTTAGAGAAAGATAAGAAAGGTGAGCCTAATCCAGTGAAAGATAGCCCATCCCGTGATGCGGTGGGCGGTAACGCGGTGGCGGTTGCCAGTATTGAACTGATTACCCCAACGCCATTCCTGGATGCTAAATATTCCAATTCCGTTCGAACTTCGTTGTTTGTGGATGCGGGAACCGTTTGGGATACTAACTGGGCTAAGACTTACGCTGGGATGCCTGATTACAGTAAGCCAAACAATATCCGTATTTCGACGGGTATTGCTCTGCAATGGATGTCACCGTTAGGGCCATTGAGCTTCTCTTATGCGAAGCCAATCAAGGACTACGAAGGTGATAGATCTGAGCAGTTCCAGTTCAATATTGGCGGAACTTGGTAATAATTAATCTTTTTTGGTAAAAAATCGCTCTATTATTATATAGAGCGATATTTAGGGTCAGTCTCAGCGTTAAACTGGTATATAAAATAGCCAATTGGAATCAGCCCTAAATTTTCCAATCTGTAAAATAGCGTAGGTCAAAGGAGTTTATAGTGAAAAAAGTATTGTGTGCAGCAGGTTTGGGTATGGCATTAGCGTTCTCTGCGGGTGTTCAGGCGGCAGATAAAATTGCTTTAGTGAACGTTGCTGAAGTTTTTCAACAGTTACCAGCCCGTGAAGCTGTGGCAAAACAGTTGGATAACGAGTTTAAAGGTCGTGCAACTGAATTGCAGCGCATGGAATCAGATTTGCAGACTAAGCTCCAAAAATTGCAGCGTGATGGCTCAACCATGAAAGCCAGTGAGCGTGAAAAGTTAGAAAAAGATGTTGTGGCGAAACGCGATCAGTTTGCTCAGAAAGCACAAACTTTCGAAAATGATCACCGTAATCGCAACTTAGAAGAACGTAACAAAATTCTGGTCCGTATTCAGGATGCGGTCAAAGTTGTTGCAGGTAAAGAAGGTTACGATCTGGTTCTTGATGCGAATGCCGCCGTGTATTCTGCGTCTGGTAAAGATATCACCGCAGAAGTACTGAAACAGGTTAAATAAGTAGATGGTTTCAATTCGATTGGCTGATCTCGCTCAGCAGTTGAATGCGCAATTGCATGGTGATGGCGATATCGTCATCACCGGTATTGCACCGATGCATTCAGCAAATAGCGAACAAATTACATTTTTATCTGATAGCCGTTATACTGACAAGCTCGCTGAATGTCAGGCGGCGGCTGTCGTGCTACGTGAAGCCGACCTTCCTCACTGCAAGGTTGCTGCATTGGTTGTCAAAGATCCTTATCTTGCCTATGCTCGTATGGCTCAACTGATGGACACGACACCACAACCTGCGCAGGATATCCACCCGTCAGCGGTGGTTTCTCCCGATGCGCTTCTGGGCAAAAATGTGGCGGTTGGCGCAAATGCGGTTATCGAGTCGGGTGTTACACTGGGTGATAATGCCATTGTCGGTGCCGGTTGCTTTATTGGCAAAAATGCGCGAATTGGTGCAGGTACCCGTCTTTGGGCCAATGTATCGATATACCATAATGTTGAAATTGGTGAATCGTGCCTGATTCAATCAGGAACTGTTATAGGTTCCGATGGTTTTGGTTATGCTAACGAGCGTGGAAATTGGGTTAAAATCCCACAGTTAGGCACAGTAATCATTGGGAACCAAGTTGAAATCGGGGCGTGTACGACAATTGACCGTGGTGCGTTGGATAACACAGTCATTGGCAATGGTGTTATCATAGACAACCAATGCCAAATCGCCCACAACGTGACGATCGGCGACAACACCGCAGTGGCGGGGGGAGTCGTCATGGCAGGTAGCCTGAAAGTGGGTCGTTACTGTATGATCGGTGGCGCAAGCGTGATTAATGGGCACATAGATATCTGTGATAAAGTCACCGTGACGGGTATGAGCATGGTGGTGCGCCCAATCACAGAGTCTGGCGTATACTCGTCAGGTATCCCATTACAACCGAACAAAACTTGGCGTAAGACTGCCGCTTTAGTCATGGGCATCAATGAAATGAACAAGCGCTTGAAGTCAGTGGAACGCCAACTGAAAGGTGAAAACGAGTAATCATACTACGATTTTGATGAGACGTTTTAATCAGCATTTTTGGTTGTGTTTTTAATTTTTGCGGCCTGCCTGATAACTCTAAATTTGGAGTTAACGCAGGCCGTGTCGTTAATACAATGATTCTTATATAGACAGGAAGAGTATTTAGATGAGTAATAATCATACTCTGCAAATTGAAGAGATTTTAGATTTGCTGCCTCATCGTTATCCATTTTTGTTGGTAGACCGGGTTTTGGATTTTGAGGCAGGTAAATTTTTACGCGCAGTCAAAAATGTATCGTTTAATGAACCATTCTTTCAGGGGCACTTCCCAGGCAAGCCTATTTTTCCTGGTGTTCTGATCCTTGAAGCAATGGCTCAAGCCACCGGAATTCTGGCATTCAAAAGTGTAGGGTCACTTGCGCCAGGCGAATTGTATTACTTTGCAGCTATTGATGGAGCCAGATTCAAGCGCCCAGTCCTGCCAGGTGATCAATTGGTGTTGGAAGTCGAGTTTATTAAAGAACGTCGCGGTGTTGCTCGTTTCAGAGGTGTAGCGAAAGTCGATGGAGAATTGGCTTGCGAAGCGGAAATGATGTGTGCTCGCCGCCGTGAGGATTAGTCCATGATTGATCAGACCGCAGTTGTTCATCCTTCTTCAATTGTTGAAGAAGGTGCTGTTATTGGTGCCAATGTTCGCATTGGCCCATTTTGTTATATCGGTTCTCAGGTTGAGATTGGTGAAGGGACCGAGCTGAAATCTCATATTGTTGTTAATGGGATAACTAAGATCGGCCGTGATAACCAGATCTACCAGTTCGCCTCCATTGGTGAGGTCAATCAGGATCTTAAATATCAGGGTGAGCCGACTCGCGTTGAAATTGGTGATCGCAATCGCATTCGTGAAAGTGTTTCTATTCATCGTGGTACGGTTCAGGGCGGTGGTGTGACCAAAGTTGGCAGTGACAATTTGCTGATGATCAACGCCCATATCGCTCATGATTGTATTGTGGGTGATCGCTGCATCATCGCCAATAATGGCACATTGGGCGGGCATGTCATTCTGGGTGATTACGTGATTATTGGCGGAATGACGGCTGTGCATCAATTCTGTCAGATTGGTTCCCATGTTATGGTTGGCGGCTGTTCTGGCGTTGCTCAAGACATTCCTCCGTATGTTATTGCACAGGGAAACCATGCAACCCCTTTCGGGTTGAATATCGAGGGCTTGAAACGTCGTGGGTTTGACAAAGAATCGCTGCATGCGATCCGCAATGCCTATAAGGTGCTTTATCGCAGCGGAAAAACGTTGGAAGAAGCCAGACTCGAAATTGGCCTTCAAGCGGAAAATAACCCACATGTGAAATTATTCAGTGATTTTCTGGAAAATTCCGCAAAATCCAGCCGTGGCATCATTCGTTAAGTAGATGAAGGATACTCCTTTGACTACCTTTTCTTCTATTGATAATCAGCGCCCGCTGACAATTGGTTTGGTCGCCGGAGAAACATCCGGTGATATTCTTGGCGCCGGGCTGATCCGTGCACTGAAAGCAAAAATTCCGAATGCCCGTTTTGTGGGCGTTGCTGGCCCTCTCATGCAGGCGGAAGGTTGTGAAACCTGGTATGAGATGGAAGAGCTGGCAGTAATGGGCATCGTTGAAGTTCTGGGACGTTTGCCCCGTTTGCTGAAAATACGCAAAGATTTAACCGCGCGTTTTACTGCTTTGAAGCCGGATGTGTTTATTGGCATCGATGCCCCTGATTTTAACATTACCTTAGAAGGGCGGCTTAAGCAGCAGGGGATCAAGACGATCCATTACGTCAGCCCATCGGTATGGGCATGGCGCCATAAGCGGGTGTTTAAAATCGGTCGGTCAACGAATTTAGTCCTGGCATTTTTGCCATTCGAAAAAGCATTCTATGATCGGTTTAACGTCCCATGCCGGTTCATTGGGCACACGATGGCTGATGCCATGCCTCTGCAAACGGATAAAGCCGCCGCCAGAAAATGTCTGGATGTTCCATTGAATGTCCATTGTCTGGCCATGTTGCCCGGTAGCCGACATGCCGAAGTCGAAATGCTCAGTGCCGATTTCTTAAAAACCGTACAAGTATTGCGGCGTCAATTACCTGATCTGCACGTATTGGTTCCTTTGGTGAATGCCAAACGACGTGAGCAGTTTCAGCGCATAAAAGATGAAGTTGCGCCGGATTTGCCCATCCATTTATTGGATGGGAAAGCACGGGAAGCCATGATTGCCAGTGATGCGGCTTTGCTGGCATCCGGGACGGCGGCACTGGAGTGTATGTTGGCCAAATGCCCCATGGTGGTGGGTTACAGAATGAAGCCTTTTACATTCTGGCTGGCAAAACGCTTGGTGAAAACGCCGTATGTTTCCTTACCTAACTTGCTGGCAGGTAAAGAATTAGTCAAAGAGTTATTGCAGGATGAATGCGAACCACAAGCGCTGTCTAAGGCATTGTTGCCTCTGTTGCAAGGTGGTGCGGATGTGGAAGCGGTAAAACAAACGTTCCTGCATTTGCATGAAAGCATTCGCTGCGATGCCGATGAACAGGCGGCTCAAGCCGTTCTGGAATTAGCGAGAAGATAATGGATTTTGTTTATCCTCAGGCGAATTTAATTGCCGGTGTTGATGAAGTTGGGCGTGGCCCGCTGGTAGGTGCTGTCGTGACTGCGGCAGTGATCCTTGACCCGGCCAAGCCGATTACCGGCTTAATGGATTCGAAAAAACTCACGGAAAAACGCCGTGAGGCGCTGTATTTAGAGATTAAAGAAAAGGCTCTGTGTTGGAGTCTGGGGCGTGCAGAACCGGACGAAATCGATCAGCTCAATATCCTCCATGCCACCCTGCTTGCCATGCAGCGGGCCGTGGCGGGTCTGGCAATAGTACCGGATTATGTCCTGATTGATGGGAACCGTTGCCCGGCATTAGCGATGCCCGCGCAGGCGGTGGTCAAGGGGGATAGTCTGGTTGCCGAAATCAGTGCCGCCTCGATCCTTGCCAAAGTCACCCGTGACAGAGAAATGGTCGAACTGGATAAACAGTTCCCCGACTACGGCTTTGCGCAACATAAGGGTTATCCTACGGCTCTGCATCTGGAAAAACTGGCTTTGCTGGGCGCGACGGAACATCATCGTAAAAGTTTTGCGCCGGTTAAACGGGCGCTCGGTCTTGGATAAGAATCTGGGATAAGTATCTGGACAGATTATGACAGAACCACGTTTTGTGCACTTACGTGTTCACAGCGACTATTCAATGATTGATGGCCTGGCGAAGACCGGCCCATTGGTGAAAACAGTTGCCAAATTAGGTATGCCGGCTTTTGCCATCACGGATTTTACCAATTTGTGTGGATTGGTGAAATTCTACGGCAGTGCCCACGGTGCCGGGATTAAACCGATTATCGGGGCTGACTTTTATATGGAAAGTGAGCTGTTGGGGGATGAATATGCTCATTTGACGATCCTTGCCCGCAATAATGAAGGCTATCAAAACCTGACCTTGCTGATCTCTGAAGCCTACCAAAACGGCTATGGTGCGATTGGCCCGACCATCAAACGGGAATGGCTGGTAAAGCATAAAGCCGGATTGATCCTGTTGTCGGGAGGGCGCATGGGGGATGTGGGGAAATTCCTGCTGCGTGGCAATCGGGCGATGGTGGATCTGTGCCTTGATTTTTATCAGGAACATTTCCCGGATAGTTATTATCTTGAGTTAATCCGTACCGGGCGTCAGGATGAAGAAAATTATCTTCATGCGGCGGTCGAATTGGCGGCAGAAAGAAATGTGCCGGTTGTGGCGACCAATGACGTCTGTTTTCTGGAAAGTACAGATTTCGATGCCCATGAGATCCGGGTTGCCATTCATGACGGCTATACACTGGTTGATCCGAAACGCCCCAAAAATTACAGCCCTCAGCAATATCTGCGCAGTGAACAGGAGATGTGCGAGCTTTTCTCCGACATTCCGGAAGCGCTGCAAAATAGCGTAGAAATTGCTAAACGCTGTAATGTCACGATCCGCCTTGGTGAATATTTTCTTCCGCAGTTTCCGACCGGAGACATGAGCACCGCCGATTTCCTGGTTGAAAAATCCAGGCAAGGTCTGGAAGAACGCCTGGAATTTCTCTACCCCGACCCGGAAGTCAGGGCACAAAAACGCCTTGAATATGATGATCGTCTGGATATTGAGTTAAGCGTGATCAACCAGATGGGATTTCCCGGTTACTTCCTGATCGTGATGGAGTTTATCCAATGGTCGAAAGACAACGGTGTCCCCGTTGGACCGGGTCGCGGTTCGGGTGCCGGTTCCCTTGTCGCTTACGCCTTGAAAATTACCGATCTCGATCCGTTGGAATTCGACTTACTCTTCGAACGATTCCTTAACCCGGAACGTGTTTCCATGCCTGACTTCGATGTCGATTTCTGCATGGAAAAACGCGATCAGGTGATTGATCACGTTGCTGATATGTACGGCAGGGAAGCGGTATCGCAGATTATCACCTTCGGTACGATGGCGGCAAAAGCGGTGATTCGTGACGTCGGGCGCGTGCTTGGGCATCCATACGGGTTTGTCGATCGCATCTCAAAATTGGTGCCGCCTGACCCCGGTATGACACTGGAAAAAGCGTTCGTAGCGGAGCCTCAGTTGCCGGAGATCTACGAAGCGGATGAAGAAGTCAAGGCGCTGATAGACATGGCGCGCAAACTGGAAGGTGTCACCCGTAACGCAGGTAAACATGCGGGCGGAGTTGTCATTGCGCCGACCAAGATCACAGACTTTGCGCCGATTTACTGCGACCCCGAAGGGCAAAACCCGGTTACCCAGTTTGACAAGAACGACGTGGAATATGCCGGGCTGGTGAAGTTTGACTTCCTCGGCCTGAGAACTCTGACCATCATCAACTGGGCACTTGAGATGGTGAATGCGCGTCGTGCCAAGAAGGGGCTGGAGCCGATTGATATTACGGCTATTCCGCTGGACGATCAGAAAAGTTTCGATATGCTGCAACGCTCCGAAACCACAGCGGTGTTTCAGCTTGAATCCCGTGGCATGAAAGACCTCATCAAACGCCTGCGTCCCGACTGTTTTGAAGACATGATCGCACTGGTGGCGCTGTTCCGTCCGGGGCCATTGCAATCTGGCATGGTGGATAATTTTATCGACCGTAAACATGGGCGGGAAGAGATCTCTTACCCTGATGTTGAGTGGCAACATGAATCCTTGAAACCTGTATTGGAGCCGACATACGGCATCATCCTGTATCAGGAACAGGTGATGCAGATCGCTCAGGTATTGGCGGGGTATACCCTGGGCGGGGCAGATATGCTTCGCCGTGCCATGGGCAAGAAGAAGCCGGAGGAGATGGCTAAACAGCGCTCGGTGTTTGAAGAGGGAGCGATTAAACAGGGCGTTGATGGCGAACTCTCGATGAAAATCTTCGATTTGGTGGAGAAATTCGCGGGTTATGGCTTCAACAAATCTCACTCCGCCGCCTATGCCTTGGTTTCTTATCAGACGTTATGGCTGAAAGCCCATTATCCGGCAGAATTCATGGCCGCCGTGATGACGGCGGATATGGATAACACGGAAAAAGTCGTTGGGCTGGTGGATGAATGCTGGCGTATGGAACTTAAAGTCCTGCCGCCGGATATCAACAGTGGCTTGTATCACTTCCACGTCAACGATGAAGGTGAAATCGTGTATGGCATTGGGGCGATTAAGGGGGTCGGTGAAGGACCGATTGAGGCCATTATTGAAGCCCGGCAAAAAGGAGGGCATTTCAAGGAACTCTTTGACCTGTGCGCGCGTGTCGATACGAAAAAACTCAACCGTCGTGTGATGGAAAAGCTGATTATGTCCGGCGCATTTGACCGGTTGGGGCCACACCGTGCCGCGTTGATGTCTTCTCTGGAAGAGGCACTGAAAGCGGCAGATCAGCACGCCAAAGCGGAAGCTATTGGGCAAACGGATATGTTTGGGGTGTTGGCGGAAGAGCCTGAAGAGGTTGAGCGTTCATACGCCAGTACACCAAAATGGCCGGATCAAATCGTTTTGGATGGTGAGCGAGAAACACTGGGGCTGTATTTAACCGGCCACCCGATCACCCGTTATTTGAAAGAGATTGAACGATATACAAATGGGGTGCGTCTAAAAGATGTGAACCCGACACCTCGTGGTCAAGTAACGACTGTGGTAGGTTTGGTATTGGCATCCAAAGTATTGACGACTAAGCGGGGTAACCGGATTGGTCTGTGCACCTTGGATGATCGTTCAGGACGGCTGGAAACCATGCTGTTTTCTGATGCGTTGGAAAGATATCAGCATTTATTAGAGCAGGATAGAATTTTGATTGCGACCGGACAAGTCAGCTTTGATGACTTTAATGGCGGGCTTAAAATGACGGTTCGTGAGCTAATGGACATCAGTGAGGCCCGTGAAAAATTTGCACGCGGGCTTGCTATCTCGTTGTCAGACAGGCAAATTGATGAGCAATTATTGAACCGTCTTCGGGGGGCATTAGAGCCACATCGTTCAGGTACGATACCGGTTCATCTCTATTATCAGCGGGTAGATGCCCGTGCCCGTTTACGGTTCGGTGCAACATGGCGGGTAACGCCAACGGACACCCTTTTGACAGATCTGCGAACTCTGCTGGGTAACGAGCAGGTAGAATTAGAATTTGACTAAGATAGGAACGTTATGAGTCTGAATTTTCTGGATTTTGAACAGCCGATTGCCGAACTGGAAGCGAAAATTGATTCGCTCACCGCAGTTAGCCGTCAAGATGAAAAGCTCGATATAAATCTGGATGAAGAAGTCCAGCGTCTGCGGGAAAAAAGCCTAGAGCTGACTCGCAAGATTTTCTCTGATTTGGGGGCATGGCAAATATCTCAATTGTCACGTCATCCCCTGCGTCCCTATACGCTAGATTACATTAAACACATTTTTACTGATTTTGAAGAGTTGGCAGGTGATCGTGCCTATGCGGATGACAAGGCAATTGTCGGTGGATTGGCACGCATTGATGGCCGTCCGGTGATGATCATTGGTCATCAGAAAGGCCGGGAAACCAAAGAGAAAGTCCGGCGTAACTTTGGTATGCCATCACCGGAAGGGTATCGCAAGGCACTGAGATTGATGGAAATGGCAGAGCGTTTCGAATTGCCAATCATTACTTTCATTGATACTCCCGGTGCGTATCCTGGCGTGGGCGCAGAAGAGCGTGGGCAATCAGAGGCGATTGCCCGTAACCTGCGTGAGATGTCTCGCCTTTCCGTGCCCGTAATTTGTACGGTTATCGGTGAAGGAGGCTCTGGTGGTGCACTGGCACTCAGTGTGGGTGACAAAATAAACATGCTGCAATACAGTACGTTCTCCACTATTTCTCCTGAAGGCTGTGCTTCTATATTGTGGAAGAGTGCAGAAAAAGCGCCGCTGGCGGCTGCCGCGATGGGAAATACCGCTCCGCGCCTGAAAGAATTGAAATTGATTGATACGGTTATCCCAGAGCCATTGGGGGGTGCACATCGTAACTACGAAGAGGTTGCAGCGGTATTGAAAACCCAATTGTTGGCTGATCTCTCAGAGTTGAGTGAATTAAACAGTGAAGAATTAGTGAATCGTCGTTATGAACGTTTAATGCAATATGGTTACTGCTAAACGGTTACGGCTAAGTTGAGAAAGTAGGGTGTTGAAAGCCGTTTTTATCGATAATTATTTTCGGATAATTGCGGCTTTATTTTCAATACGTTTATTTTCAACACGTTTATTTTCAGCACCATGAATAACAGGTGGAAATGCTGGAGAGTGATAATTCTTCAGTTTTTCCGCCTGTTTTGTTGTTTGTGGCGGATGAAATCATCACGTTTTTGGTCTTCTGGTATTATCATTTCTGGTGATATTGGGATGGGTTTGGGAACCTCAGGCACGGAAATTAAAATCACAGGTTGAGTCTTTCTATGGCTAAATATAAATATATTATTTATGCGTTTTCTTGTGTATTTATCTGGAGTTTTATTCCTTCTATCGCCCGTTTTGGACAGAAAGAGATGGATCATTTCCAATATTTATTCTGGTCAAATGTCCTGTCTGTTGTGGCGGTATTTGTCGTTGCTCTGATGATGGGAAGAAACGGGAAACAACTGTTATGTATTCCTTTCCCGGTTATGCTTAAGGTATTGATCTTAGGCGCTCTGGACTGTTTCTTCTATCTGCTGCTTTACTATGGCTATTCCATTGAAAATGGGGTGGCTGTTTTGGTGATCCAATATAGCTGGCCGTTAATGATTATTGGATTATCGTTTTTCCTGTTCAAAGAAAGGCTCTCAATCCGGCAGATGATGGGTATCGCGATGGGATTTCTGGCGGTCGTGATGACCTTTACGAAAGGCAATATTACCGAGATTGCGGTAGAACACCCTCAGGCATTGTTTCTGGTATTTAGTGGCGCGTTCTGTTTTGCATTGATGTCTGTACTCTCAAGACAATTCGCGATTGATCCCTATATCAGTACGCTTTGGGTATTCATTTGTTCTACCTTAGTTTCCGCCGTATTTATGTTCGCTTTCAGCAGCATCAAATTACCTATTGGTGATGCTCTGATGCCAACATTGCTCAATGGCATCATACTGAATGGGGTTTCCTATATTATTTGGTTCAAGGCCATGAGTAGCCCTGATTCCCATAAAATAGCCTCAATCTTATTTTTATCACCCGTCTTGTCGATGGTATGGATTATTCTGTTCTTCGGTGATGCTTTTGTCCCTGCCTATGTGATGGGATTAGTGCTGGTTATCATCTCTGGATTACTTTGTCTCCGAGCCAAGAGCAAAGTTTCTGAAGAGAAAAAGTCGGTGGATGATTTGATTGAAGACTGAGCTGGCAAGAGTGAAGAAGGTTTGACCCCGTAATGATACATCATGATGAACCTCTGCTTACGATGTTGGCAGAGCAAATTGAACCGCATAAAAAGATTTTGCTTGGATTCAGTGGTGGATTGGATTCTTCCGTATTGTTACATTTGCTGGTTCGCCTGCGCGCTCAATATCAGCAATTGGGCTGTGAACTCATGGCCTTAAGGGCAATTCATATCCATCATGGTTTAAATTCAAAGGCTGATTTGTGGGTTGAACATTGTCGTCAGATTTGTGCTGACTGGCTGGTTGATTTCCGAACTGAGAACGTGAGTCTGGATACCCGGCAAAATGGCATTGAAGCTGCGGCCCGGGATGCCCGTTACCAATCTTTTCAACGCGAATTACAATCGGGTGAAATTCTGACAACGGCACAGCATCTTGATGATCAAGCAGAAACCTTTCTTCTGGCCTTGAAACGGGGGAGTGGACCGGCGGGGGTATCTTCCATGCCTGTCAGTATGCCCTTTGCCGGAACGACACTGATCCGCCCGCTATTAAATGTTAGCCGTGCAGTATTGGAAGCCTATGCTCAGGCGCAGGGGCTGAAATGGATTGAAGACGACAGCAATCAAGATGATCGCTATGACCGTAATTTTCTGCGTCTGCATATCATGCCATTACTCAATCAACGTTGGCCTCATTTCCCACAGGCGGTTTCCCGCAGTGCAGACCTGTGTGGGGAACAAGAAAGATTGCTGGATGAATTGTTGAGTGAATCACTGAACGCATTGACCACATCAGAGGGCGCGATTTCCATCCCGCCTTTGGAAAATTATTCTGAAGCCAAACGTAATGCGCTGTTGCGCCGATGGCTCAATCAGCACGGTGTAAAAATGCCGGCGCGAGAACAGCTCCAACGAATTTGGTCAGAAGTGGCGCTTGCCCGGCAAGATGCGGAGCCTTGTTTTCAGTTGGGGCCGTATCATATTCGTCGTTATCGGCAGCAACTTTGGCGGGTTCCTCAATATCAGCCTTTGGCGGGAATGGTTCTTGAATGGAATACTGAACAGGAACTGGCATTGCCGGATGGATTGGGAACGTTGACCCGTACTGAAGAAAGCGGCATTAAAGTGAGAACCCCGGATGACACTGAACCCGTGACAATTCGCTTTGGGATTCAGGGAAATATCAGGATTGTGGGACGGCAACATTCTCGCCACAGTAAAAAATTATGGCAGGAGCTGGGAGTTGCGCCTTGGCTGCGGGAGAGAACACCGTTACTCTATTATGGTGAAGAACTGATTGCGGCACTGGGCGTTTTTGTCACTAAAGAAGGAGCGTGTTTGGTTGATGACGCAGGGTTTACCGTTCACTGGAAGAAAAACCCGGTTCCAGATTAAACGTTCTGGCTACCATTGCATCAGCACAAGTATGGATTTGATGGATTGCATTAGAAATAATGCAATTCTTTTTAGCGGATGATCTTTGCATACGGTAGGTCGTTGAGGAAGAGACAGAAAAGATAATGTAAAACAATATTACTTTGTAATTTAATGAATTACTCTCTGTGATACTACGACAAAAAATATTGTTTCCGTAATTTATGATTTTTATTTGAAGTAATCACTAAATGTACTATATTTTAAAGTATCAACAAGATAAATAGAGTGATGGGCGTATAAAAAAGCCATTGAATATTCTCTTAATATTGCTTTGTGTCTTTTATCTGAGAGGGTTATAACTCATTTTAGGAAAATTTATTTCATATTGTTGGATTTATTCTTTATGTGTTATTTCTCTGATTTTTTAAATGAAATGGTTATATGAGGATTGGGGTTTTTATAAAAATTATTCAATATAAGTGAGTTGCGATACTCCACCTGTTACTTCATTGAATTTCATCATTATCTTAAAATCTAAGGTGTAAATAATAACTTATACCGATATTATAGAGGTTTATTCGATGAAAGTCCAAAATAGTTCAATTGATTCTGAACTTATCAATGTATTTAAAAACGATATAAATAGTAAATTTTTTCGGGATATGAAAGGAAAGAAAATCGATCCGGTACTTCTTGATGGGCCGGCTGAGAAAATTCTTCTTACAACTCAGAAAGAAAAAGTTGATGCGTCGGTGACCATGATTAGTGAGGTGATTTATTTTCGCCTGAATGTCACGGCTGAATCGACTGGCAGGACATTTAATGGGCAAGGGTGGAGTTTAAGTAGCGTTGGGGCAGGTAGATTTAGCGGAGGTCTCTATTCTGATGATCTTACTCTGCTTTACATAAAAGCGCATAAATTTTGGTTTTATGAATTCCTTACCCTGATATTTGTCACTTTTTATGATAAAGAATCTCAATATTTAGGTACATTTAGGGGAAATGGGCTTTCGACGGTTAATGGGGTTGGTTCTGGTGCTGGGATTTTTTATTGATTTTATATGGCTCTAATCAATTTTAAATTGTATCACGGCTGAAAATCTTTCTAACTAATATTGATGTGACTTAAAATATAAAGAAAGTGAGATATCTTTGGGTGAAACTTTTAACTAATCATAAGATTATGTTTTTTTAATAAGGTCATTATCATGAGTATTAAAACTAATGAAATTAAAACTTCAAATTGTGGAAGAAATTAATAATACAATGAAAGGAAGGTTAGAACAAAGTAAGATTGATGAAATATGCCAAGAGTTTATTTTATCTTATGAGCAAGGTTTTTATTCAGCCACGGTTGATATTACTAGTTATATACTTAAAAATTATGTTACTGTTACTTTAGATACGGGTCGGAAATATGAAGGTAATGGTGATGCGTTAGGGACCCCGGGGAAAGGGCATTATTGGGTAAAACTTTACACCAAGGATTATAAGCGATTATTAGATCAAACGACTTCTTATTGGTGTTCATCAAACCTAACGTTAGTGTCAGTATTATTTTTTGATCGGTATAATTCGTTGCTGGGAAGTTGCGTCGGCGCTGGAGTATCGTCAATCGTCTCGGCAAACACTGGGAAAGGTTTATGGGATAATATAGAATAAAAATCTTTGTATCTATTATAGCGATAATTTCAATGTGCTAGTTAATATGATAATAACTATGATAGTTGGTCAGTATGAAACCGCATTACCAAGCAAAAAGTCCTCGCATCAAACGAGGACTTTTATTGTTATGCAGTTGTGTCGCTTAGTTGTGTCGTTCGAATTTCACACATGTTATTGACTATTACATATCACAATGAAGAATGCTCGATAACAATTGTCCCAATTTCTGGATTGCTGAAACTGATAATGTAATCTAACCTTAATTCACGGGTCTCATCTTTCGATTTAATGAGAAGGTATTCCACTTTTTTTCTCAAAATCAATTCGTTAGCTTTTCCTTCAAATATCTCACCATCTCGCAATTGGATCTGCAAATGAAGCTGACGTTGACAAGCCAGTTCAAGGCTATCGTAATCGTCACAGTTAATTGGTTGATATTCAGTATCTATAGACATATTTGCTCACCACTATGTTAGTGGCGGTGATCGTGCCGCCCGTGATTGACTAAACCCAAACGCAAAAATGCTACTTACGACTATAGCACAGTAATCTCCCATAATTACTAAAATAAATCAGTGGAAATTGCGTTGAAATTGAGAGTAGAAGTCATAAAAATGGGTTATGCCTGCCTCTTTCAAGTTGCTACTCTGTTGACTGCGCTGCAACTCGAAATCCATTGTATATTTTATTGAATTTATTGGACCAAAATGATGATGAATAAAAAAATGTTGTTTGTACTGCTCGCCACGGGCGTGTTCACGATGGCAGGATGTCAGAATGACCCGGCATCGCAGGATAAACCTCTGCCAACTGAGCGCGTGTTTAATGGTGTTGTCCCTTGTGCGGATTGTGCGGGCATCGAAACGACCTTACAGCTTGCTAAGGATGGGACATATATATTGGAGCAGGTTTATCTAGAAGCTAAGAGTGAGGAGAATACTTTCTTCGAAACGGGGAATTGGGCAATAAAGGGTAAAAAAATAGTATTGAGTTATGGCGATGGTAAAAAATCTTATTATCAGATGAAAGGTGAAAATTTGGTTATGCTGGATATCAACGGCGAGCCAATTGAATCGAACTTTAATTATGAATTGGGTAAGGTAACCCCGAAAAATCTGGTAGGAGAATACCGCTATTTTGCTGATGCGGCACTCTTTACTGAATGTCGTACCGGAAAGCGTTATGATGCATCCGAAGATATTGATTTGGAACGTGGTTACAGTGCTACGGGCGTGGAAGGGGGAACGCCTGTTTATGTGGAAATGGAAGGTTACTACACACTTCGCCCTTCAATGGAAGATGGATTGTTTGACAATGCGGTGATGCGAACAGGCAAAATGCGTTTTGATAAGGCGGCTTCCTGTAATACTAAAAAGTAACGTATCAGAGGCACATAAAAAAACCTGCGCAATGAACACGCAGGTTTTTTCAATTTGGATTGATGCTTCCCCCGAGCCAATGCGCTCAAGCAAAATCAAGCCTGTTACATTTGCCCTTTCAGGTATGCAACAACATCTGCCAGTTTTAGCATCTGCTTATCACCGCTACGGCGGCATTTGTGTTCGATCTCATCGTTATCTAAATTGCGATCGCCGATAACCAGCGTGTGTGGTACACCGATCAGCTCCATATCAGCAAACATAACACCCGGGCGTTCTTTGCGATCATCAAAAATCACATCAATACCGCTGGCACGTAAGTCCGCATATAATTTTTCAGCGACTTCTTTCACGCGGTAAGATTTGTGCATATTCATTGGCAAAATAGCGACCTGGAATGGCGCAATCGCTTTCGGCCAGATAATGCCCCGGTCATCGTGATTTTGTTCGATGGCAGCAGCAACGATACGGGTGACACCAATACCGTAGCACCCCATAGACATAACCTGATTGTGCCCATCTTCGTTCTGTACTGTTGCTTTCAGGGCATCGGAGTACTTGGTGCCTAGCTGGAAGATATGACCCACTTCAATACCACGTTTAATTAATAGCGTACCTTTTCCGTCTGGGCTGGCGTCACCTTCAACAACGTTACGGATATCAGCCACTTCCGGCATGGGTAAGTCACGCTCCCAGTTAATGCCGAAGTAGTGTTTATCATCAATGTTGGCACCTGCGCCGAAATCACTCATGATGGATACACTACGATCAATGATAACAGGCATAGGCAGGTTTACAGGGCCTAAAGAACCAGGGCCTGCATTCACGATGGCCCGAATTTCTTCTTCAGTCGCGAAATTCAGTGGGCTAGCCACCAAAGGCAATTTTTCTGCTTTGATTTCATTGAGTTCATGATCACCACGTACCAGCAGGGCGATTAACGGATGCCCGCTTTCTTCTGCTGCATGAACGATCAGCGTTTTGACAGTTTTTTCAACGGGTAAGTTGAATTGCTCAACCAGTTCGGCAATGGTTTTGGCGTTGGGGGTATCGACCAGACGCATCTCTTCGGATGGAGCCGCACGTTCCTGAGATGGCATGACCGCTTCGGCCAACTCAATATTAGCGGCATAGTTAGATTCAGTTGAGAATACGATATCATCTTCACCACTGCTCGCCAGAACTTGGAATTCATGAGAGGCACTTCCACCAATTGATCCGGTATCTGCCAAAACAGCGCGGAAATCCAACCCAATACGGGTAAAGATTTTGCTGTAAGCCTCGTACATTTTATCGTAGGTTTCTTGCAGGGACTCTTGGCTGGTATGGAAAGAGTATGCATCTTTCATGATAAATTCGCGTGAGCGCATGACACCAAAGCGCGGACGAACTTCGTCACGGAATTTGGTCTGGATCTGGAACAGATTCAGCGGAAGCTGTTTATAGGAAGTCACTTCATTGCGAACCAGATCAGTGATCACCTCTTCATGGGTGGGTCCCAAAACGAAAGAGCGTTCACCCCGATCAACAATACGCAGTAATTCTGGGCCATATTGCTCCCAACGGCCACTTTCCTGCCACAAATCTGCTGGCTGAACTACCGGCATGGAAACCTCAATCGCTCCTGCATTGTTCATCTCTTCACGAACAATGTTTTCAACTTTTTTCAATACACGGATACCGGTCGGCATCCAGTTGTACAGACCTGAAGCGAGTTTACGGATCATTCCGGCACGAAGCATCAGTTTATGACTGATTACTTCTGCATCAGCAGGCGTCTCTTTTAAAGTAGAGAGCAGATATTGGCTAGTACGCATTTAGTAAGTTCCATTGGATAGCAAATTGCTTCTGGGCGGCCAGATATTGCCACCCAACCCAGAAAATAAAAATAAACCGCTAGTCTACCAGCGAGCTTGCAATGTCAAAAGGGGTTTTAGCGCTGTTCAATGGAAACCACTTCTGTCATGGCGCCATGAATCAACCAACGGACATTGAAATCCAAGATATGGGCGGCGTATATTCGGTTTTCCTGTTCTTTCCTGCGATAGGCAGGGCGGGGGTCTTGAGCCAATACCTGGCTGATGAAACGTCGCAAATGAGGATAGTTGGCTTGATGGGATAAAAGGTGGCACTCCGCTTGTGCTGAAAAGTTGATTTTCATATCGGCATCTGGTGCTGCCTGAGCAAATCCTGCTTTGGCCTCTGGCCGTGCCTCTGCAAAAGGCAGATAAGGTTTGATATCTATCACGGGTGTGCCATCCACTAAATCCAGGCTGCCAAGTTCCAGAATGACGCGGTTGCGGGTGTGTTGAATGCCTTTCAATTCCACCAATGACATGCCTATTGGATTCGGGCGGAAAGTGGAACGGGTGGCAAATACTCCCATTTTGGCATTGCCTCCTAAGCGGGGAGGGCGCACTAATGGATTCCAGCCCCCGTTCATGGTTTGGTGAAAAACGAAAATAATCCATAAGTGACTGAATTGCTCCAGCCCGCGTACTGCATCAACCTGATTATAGGGAGCAAGTAATTCCAACTGTCCCGTACCATCTTCCACCAAGCCCGGTTGACGGGGAATGGCAAACTTCTCTTTGTAAGGAGAATGAATGGTTCCTATTTGCGTAAAATGAAAATCTGCCATGAGTGTTTTTAATAATAATGATTCAGTAATAATTATTTGTTGGTTGTGAGCAGCGCTGAACCTTCACAAATGGCAATTTGGTAGCAACCTTGACCAGATAAAATCGCACATTGATGAAGTAAAACCGCGTTGGCGTTTAAAGAGCCTGCTTTTGCCAGCATATTTTGCCGTGCAGTTGCAATGTTGGCCGGCGGATCTTGTAGCGTACTGCGGCAGGATTCCCCGGCTACAATACCTAAATCTTTAAAGGGTAAACCTAACAGCTCATCTGTTTTGGTGTATAGGCGGACGTAAGATGGCGCTTTGTTTTTCTTGACTGACTGCTGTTTCAACTTCGCATCTGACGTACTGAATTTATCGAACTGGGTTGATAGTGAAGTACAGCCCGCCATAAAGAGCGCCATGAAACAGATAGGTAACACACGCATCGCGTTGAATCCTTATATTGATAGAGTCAGTGAGGAACAGGATGAATCTTGTTGCTTGAAATGACGATAAAATGATTTATTTCTTCTAATGAAAACGGGCAGGTATGAAAATACCCGCCCGATAATTTTAATCTTGCTTGACTGAATATGAAAGGTTACCAGCCTTTTATCGCACCGCCCTTGAAGACTTCATGTGCTTCTTTTTCTACTTCCGGAGATTGGTAGGCTTTCACAAATTTTTGCACATTTTCAGCATCTTTGTTGTCTTCACGACTGACGATAATATTGACGTAAGGTGAATCTTTATCTTCAATAAAAATCCCATCCTGCTCTGGAGTCAGACCAATCTGCCCTGCATAGGTGTTATTGATAATCGCTAAGGCAATCTTCTGATCATCCAGTGAACGTGGCAATTGAGGGGCTTCCAGTTGAATGATATCCAAGTGCTTAGGATTGCCGGTAATATCCAGAATGGTTGGCAGCAGACCCACCCCTTCTTTCAATGAGAGCAAACCCTGTTTTTGTAATAACAGCAGTGCGCGGCCTTGGTTGGTTGGATCGTTCGGTATGGCAATTTGAGAACCCTCCTGCAACTCATCCAGTGATTTGATTTTCTTAGAATAAGCCGCCATTGGGAAGATGAAAGAATTACCAACAATAGCCAGTTTGTAATTACGATCTTTTACTTGCTGATCTAAAAAAGGCTTATGCTGGAAGACATTCACATCAATATCTCCCTTGCTCAGTGACTCATTTGGCAGAACATAGTCATTAAATGTTGTCAGCTCAACATCAAGGCCATATTTCTCTTTAGCCACTTGTTTGGCAACTTCAGCCACTTTAAGCTCAGGCCCTGCAATAACGCCAACCTTAATATGGTTTGGATCGCGTTGCTCCTGACCGCAACCGGCAATAACTAATGTACCTAATAACGCTCCGATTGCTGCAATGGATTTCAATTTTACTGACATATTTTCACCCCTATTGAATACTGATTTATAACCTGTTTTATCAAGCTAGTACGTACTACTATAATGAGGCTTTTGAATATAAGCCTTGTCATTGGGAGCCGTTATTGACTCCCTTTTGAAAAAATCTTATTTGCGGTTAACGGCTTTCGCGAAATGGTCACCGCCTAACTGAATCAAGAACACTAAAACAACCAGTAACGCTAACACAGTATTCATCACGGTTGCATCATAGCCGATATAACCATATTGATAGCCAATCTGACCTAGTCCACCCGCACCCACTGCCCCGCCCATCGCGGAATAGCCGACTAACGTAATTAAGGTAATGGTGGCAGCATTGATTAAACTGGGTAATGCCTCCGGTAATAAGATCTTTTTAACGATCTGGAGCGGAGTTGCCCCCATTGCCCGTGCCGCTTCAATTAAACCGGTTGGAATTTCCAGTAACGCATTTTCCACCATGCGGGCAATAAAAGGTGCGGCCCCCACGGTCAGAGGAACAATCGCCGCCTGCAAACCAATTGATGTACCGACTATCAAACGGGTAAATGGGATCATCCATACCAACAGAATAATAAATGGTATCGAACGTGTAATATTTACCAATGCAGAAAGTAGGCGATAAAGCGTACCATTTTCAACAATCTGCCCAGGGCGGGTAACATATAAAAGTACACCTGCCGGCAACCCAATCACAAAGCCAAAAAAACCGGAAACGAAAGTCATTACGAGGGTTTCCCAGACTCCTTTAGCCAACAATAAAATCATTCCTTCAGACATAACCGAGAACCTCTACTTTCACATGATGCTCTTCTAAAAACGCGATTGTTGATTTGACGCTGTCGCTTTCTCCATCCAATTCGGCCAGCATGACGCCGAATTTAACACCTCCAGCATAATCCATTTGAGAGCTTAATATGCCGATATCGATATTAAAGCGCCTAACTGCCATGGAAATTAAAGGTGCATCAACAGATTTACCCGTGAACTCCAGTTTCAATAATGGGCTGCGATCAGGTGCAGATTCCGGTTGTAATTTCTGTAAGTAATCTTCCGGAATGTCCAAGTGCAGTGTAGATTTGATAAATTCTTGGGCAATTGGTGTCTTGGGATGTGAAAATATGGCGCTGACAACATCTTGCTCAATTAATTGACCCCCACTAATGACTGCAACTTGATCACAGATGCGCTTAACAACATCCATTTCATGAGTGATCAAAAGAATGGTTAAACCTAAACGGCGGTTAATGTCTTTTAATAGTTCCAGAATAGACCGGGTTGTTGCTGGATCTAATGCACTGGTGGCTTCATCACATAGCAGCACTTGCGGAGAATTCGCCAGTGCCCGGGCAATAGCAACACGCTGCTTCTGACCACCCGATAAATTGGCCGGATATGCATCATGCTTATCAGAAAGACCAACCAACTCCAGCAATTCGTTAACCTTAGTCTTTATTTCGGCTTTTGGCGTGTTATTCAACTCTAAAGGTAATGCAACATTGTCAAACACCGTTCTGGATGACAACAAATTAAAGTGTTGGAAAATCATGCCAATATGGCGACGTGCACGGGTTAATTCACGCTCAGAGAGCGAAGTCAGATCTTGCCCGGCAACTAATACCTGTCCCGAAGTTGGGCGCTCAAGCATATTCACACAGCGAATTAAGGTACTTTTTCCTGCACCGGAAGAACCGATGACACCGTATATTTGCCCCTGTGGGACATGTAAGTTGATATCCGAAAGCGCTTTGATTGAACGCGTTCCTTGTTGAAATATCTTATTTATCTGAGTCAGTCTTATCATTTTTTTTCTTATTAGAGTAAAGATGAATGACTTGAGAAGATTTCGACAAGCCATGAATTAAAGTGGATGTTAAGGCGTCTAGACGTCTAAGTCAACTAGGAATAAATTAAATGCTGCATTCTCATTCAGTAATAAATCATGCGATACTGTTTGCTTCGTTCATTCTTGGAGCAATCAGGTGACTCAAGGTATTCCCGCCGTATTTTTAGATCGTGACGGCACGATTAACATCGATCATGGCTATGTACATGAAATAGATAACTTTCAATTTATTGATGGTGCGATTGAAGCCATGCTTGAATTGAAAACAATGGGCTATGCACTGGTGTTGGTAACCAATCAGTCAGGTATTGCGCGTAAAATTTTTACAGAAGATCAATTCATGCAATTAACAGAATGGATGGATTGGTCATTGGCAGACCGGGGCGTTGATCTTGATGGCATCTATTATTGCCCTCATCATCCTGAAGGAAGCAATGAAGAATATAAGAAGAACTGCAATTGCCGTAAACCACAACCTGGTATGTTATTGGACGCACAGAAAGAACTAGATATCGATATGTCTGCTTCCTATATGGTAGGAGACAAAATAGAAGATATGTTGGCAGCGAATGCCGCTAATGTTGGAACCAAGATTCTCGTTCGTACAGGAAAACCTGTAACAGAAGCAGCAGAACAAGCGGCAGACTTAGTTGTTAACAGCCTGTCTGAGCTACCGAATGTGATAAAAAATAGGCAAAAATAGCCTTTTGGATCAAAATCTGACCACTCAAATCAGAAATCACAAAAAAGGCTTGCCTAAATCAGAAGGCTCCCTATAATGCGCATCCGTTGTCACGACAAACACACAAACTTGTCGGGATGACAAAGTGAAAAGCCTCGAAAAATAAGGCTTGACACTCTGAGAGGAAAGCGTAAGATACGCAGCCTCGCAACCCGGAACGAATGTCCGGTTGCCAATGCTCTTTAACAAATTAATCAGACAATCTGTGTGGGCACTCGCAAGACCCTATCTGACGCCGAAAGGCGAAAAAGATTAAACAAGTCTTGAAGAGTGACTAAAACAGTTAATTCATTACGAACTAACAGTAAACAATTCTTTGAGCATCAAACCTT
>NZ_MUBK01000149.1 GCF_002127545.1 Xenorhabdus beddingii | reverse complement strand
CACTCCCGGCAACTGAATTTCCGGTGCAACCGGCTTGTGCCGAACTGGCGCAACAGGATGCGGGTTTAGTCATTAAACCGGTTAAAGGGTAAACACAATGGACAACACGATCACAACGGAAAGCACCGCAGCCGCAATAAGTTGGCAAGCCTGGCTGAATGAACCGAATAAAGCCCCGGTATTCTTCATTCTCAACTCGCTGGCAAAACCGAATCCGATCGAGTCATTTTACCTCAATGACTGGGTCGAACAGGCATTTCCGCTGTATAGCGGCACCCCGATGCGCAATATGTTGAAACAGAGTCCGTGGCTGGTACAACCGAAAACCAATCAATTCGTGCAGATAGGGGCTGCGCTGGATAGGTATGAACTCAGTGACCACAGTTGGGGCTGGGCTTACCGCAGCCATGCGCCGTGGCAAGCGCAGCTTAAACACTGGCAGCAGCGACAATGGGTCATGATGAACGGCGAGCCGGTACTGTTCCGCATGATGGATGCACGGATTTTTGGCGCATTGGTGCCTGCTTTCACGCCCAGTGACTGGTCACTGATGTTGTCGCCCGTCACAGAACTGCTGATAGACAGGCCGCAACCAATGCGGTTTTGCCGTCCCGACGCGTGTAGCGAAGGTAACAGCGAAATCCCGTTTACATTGGGTGAGCA
>NZ_MUBK01000148.1 GCF_002127545.1 Xenorhabdus beddingii | reverse complement strand
AATTGCGCCTCTTATTGACGATAATTTTGGATTTAATACGACATTTGTGATTGATGGTAATGCACCACAAGAGTTCGATGGTGGATATATAAAAAAACAGGTGATTTAAATGAAGAAATTATTTTATTTCCTTTACTAAGAGAAAGGTTTTTTGGGGATCATAGTAAATCATTTTATTTGGTAGGAAAATATGATGTTATGACATATAAAATGGATAAGGGCAGAAAAATTCATCTTAATATCTTATATAAAAAAAATTTTTTAACTTATTGGCAGGGAGGGAAAAATAAGGATAGAGAAACATCATTGACTTATCCTGACGGCACAATAATATACAATGGTGATGTAAGCCCAGACTTTGATAAATTAATGCGGATTCTTGAATCAAGAAACAGCAAATCGACTAAGATGTAGTCATTCAGCCTTAATCTGACAGTCGCCCACTTTGGTTTAGTGCCTGTCAGATTAAATTCGGGTGAGATTTTTCAGCCCAAATTGATTTTCCTTCCAATAATGTCTCTATGGGTGTGCGGCCACAACCTATTTTTCCTTGATGTGTGCGGTGATAGTGGTAATTATCTAGCCATTCATCCAGATCCATTTGCCGCTCATTGAGTGAACTGTACACTTTCTTTCTGAAGATAATTTGATAAAACTCGTTCAAAAT
>NZ_MUBK01000147.1 GCF_002127545.1 Xenorhabdus beddingii | reverse complement strand
AAATAGAGAAATAAAGGAACAAAAGGCTATGTCACAGCAAGATTTTATCATTTGGGTGTTTTGTTGGGTAGATGACAATTTAACGCAGTTACAGCAAGGTATGCGATTCAGAAGCCGGGGATATCCGCCTAAACTGAGCGATGCCGAAGCCATCACGATGGAAGTCGTGGGGGAGTTTTTAGGATTTTCAACCGATAAAGGCATCTGGACGTACTTTAATGGCCACTGGCGCGAGTGGTTTCCGGGGCTGGGTTCACGCGCCAATTTCGCTAAACAGATTTCGAATCTTTGGGTTGTTAAACAACAACTGCAAGAAAAACTGGCGAGGTTATTGGGCGAGCTCGACAGGCCGGTCCATATTATCGACGGATTTCCGCTGCCCGTCTGTGGATTCAAAAGAGCAAAAGGCTGTGCCAACTTCAAAGGACAAGCCGATTATGGGTACTGCGCCGCCAAAAACGAAACTTATCACGGCTTCAAAGGCCATCTTATGATAGACGAAATTGGCGTGGTAACCGGATTTACACTGACGCCCGCCAATGTCAGTGAGCGTGAAGCAACCTGGGATGTGATCGGCTCGATAAAAGGCTGTTTGCTGGGTGATAAAGGGTATTTAGGCGTTGAGTTTAAACAGGAAATGAAGGCGGAGGGGATTGAAATGATGACCCCTGTGCGGGCCAATATG
>NZ_MUBK01000146.1 GCF_002127545.1 Xenorhabdus beddingii | reverse complement strand
CCAAAGTAGTGAAAACATCCGCCCGATAGACCTTATCCATACCGTGAAGAACGCGGCCATAAATCACTGGCAAAGCCTGTTACCTGCCTGTGGTGTTGAGGTTCCAACAAGGGGTAAACACGGCGCTTGCCCGATATGCGGTGGAACTGACCGTTTCCACTTTATGGATGATCACCATAACGGTGACTGGCATTGTCGCCAGTGTGATGAGCCGAATCACGGTGACGGGCTGGATTTAGTGGCAAGGGCGAAAAGGATCACCATTTTTGAAGCCGCTAAGTTAGTTTCTGGTGCGCTGGCGCTTCCCTTGCCGGAACCTAATCCCACCAAAGAAAAGCCCCGAACAGTAAAACCGATTGCGGAACGTGTCGCGGCATTAGTTGCAACTTCTGTTACGGGTGAATCTCAGTATCTGGTTAAAAAGGGGCTGCAATGCCCCAATCAGCGGTTATTGAAAGACGGTTCTTTGTTGCTGGTTACTCAGACTCTGGACGGAACAGTCACAGGCGCACAGATTATCAAGCCCAACGGTGAAAAGCGCCTTGTTTCAGGAACTCAGAAAAAAGGCAGTTTTATCCCCGTATCGGAGATTACCGGAACGCCGGACACAATCATCATTACCGAAGGTTATGCAACGGCACTCACTGTCAGCCAGTTACATGAAGGTCGGGTACTGGCGGCGATT
>NZ_MUBK01000145.1 GCF_002127545.1 Xenorhabdus beddingii | reverse complement strand
TATAGACATCCAGCTTGACGAACGAGGACTGGCTGACAAAACAGGCCATGGCGTAGTTGATCAAGCGGCAGAAATGGTACATTTCCCCCGGATTACGGTAACAATCCGGGTTCAGCGTCAGTAACACGAGTCGGCCCCGCATCGGTTGACCCCGTTTCAGCCGGTCGGTCAGGCGCTCTTCCACAGAGATAATGCCGTCGATATGCTGACGGATGTGGCGGCTCAACGGGCGGTTGAGTTCGGCATAATGGTCAAACAGGCGCAGGAACTGTTTCAGGTTTTCCGTGGCAAACAGCATCATCGGCGGGCTGGACAGGCCGGACAGCAGCGGCCAGCCGGCATGGTCCTGCAACAGGGGCGGGTAATCGGCGGTGGCCGGCGTGATATTGTGCACACTGAGATGGGAGGGCGTGCCTTCCTGCATCACGGTGATTGTGCCTTGCCCCAGCCCCATCGCCCGTTCATGGTAGCCGAGAAAATGGCAGGCGACGGCCAGCGGCGGTAAGTTTTCGGCGGGCTGGCCGGTCAAATCAAAGAAATGCAGTTGCTGCTGAATACGTCCCAGTAAATCGCGTTCCGTCCGGAGCTGGTAGTAAAAACAGTCGGGTTGCTCCTCCGCGAGTAAACCCGCAGCCGGCGTAAACTGGCTGATGGGCAGATAGCGGTGCGGTGTGCCCCGTTGCTGCG
>NZ_MUBK01000144.1 GCF_002127545.1 Xenorhabdus beddingii | reverse complement strand
AATGGCAATAGCCACAAGCAAAAAAGTATTCGAAAAAATCACAGAAATGACCAAATCAAAAATAGCCTAAACCCGTCCCAGCGGGTTTTCCATTTGTGCAGCCAGTGCTTTTACTCTACCTTCTGTAAATCCCCCTCACACTTTCTGAGATTGCTGATCAAATAATCAGTAACACTTATCATTATCCTAGTGGTTAAATGTAAGAAATGTTTAACACTGGGTGGTGCTATGAAAGCAATCAAGCGAATGTATGAGGCGGGAAACAATGAGTAATGAAAAAATAGCGTTTATTCACCCGTATAATCCTGATAGCGATGAACAGCCATTACTGGTTTTTGACTGTGAAGAATTACCATTTATTGTCGATTTCCACTTCAAGGTTTTCATGATTAATTTGAAGCATGATAAGCCGTATTACATACAAAGCCAGTTGTTTAGGATTTCGGATTCGAGCCAAATAGAAGTGTGCAATAAAAAAGGTTTTTGGATGAAAGCGGAAGATACGCAGGGAAAACCAAATGATATCGCTGCATCTATCAGGCTCAGTTTTCCCAAGGCTAAGTTCTCATACGAGGGCACATATTTTGTTAAGGTTGGCATTCTGGTCAATAATGAGGAAATTGATAAGAATGAGGCCTACTTTAAAGTGAGTCTTGTAAATGAATAACGTTACAGTTGATGCTAGATTGGAGTCAAGAAACAGGCTTAGGGTGGTTAG
>NZ_MUBK01000143.1 GCF_002127545.1 Xenorhabdus beddingii | reverse complement strand
GATAATCCCTCGCGTTCACGGGCTTCATTCGGGCACATCACACCGGATTTAATCGCCGTCTCATAACTCTGAAAACGTTCTTTGGGATTGGCACGCAGCAGGTCAGCAGTATCAAATTCAACCTGATAGCGAATGCCTTTTGTTGGTGATGTCAGCAGCAAGGCCGATTTGATTTGTTGCTCAAAGTTAGCCAGCCACGGGCGCATGGTGATGGTCAGAAAAGCACGGGATGCTTCACTAAAATTGCTGTAAGTGCTGTTCGAATATTCTTGCAGGAAGATCGGGCTGACGTTGAACATGCGGGCGATATCGTCAATCGTGAAACGACGGGAAGCCAGCCATTCCGCATCCTGATTGCTCATCCCTAATTGCTGGTAGTCCATTCCACCTTCAAGAATGGGCGTTTTCCCCGCATTGCGGGCGCCCTTGTAACGTTCGAGGGCTTCCAGTGCCTTATTGCCCTTGACCCCATCCAGCCAGTCAGTGGATTTAATCACCCCGGCGGCCATCATACCGTCTTTCATGATGCTGGCACCGTGGCGCTGTTGTGCCAGCCCCAAGCCCAAGGTTTCACGGCAAATGGTGACAGGTGAGCGCCCCAGAAAGCCGTCTTCGGTGGCATAGCGCAGATGCAACACTTCTTCCTGTAGGTAGGTTTTCACCTTGCCGCTATACGGTTCTGTGATGGTGTAGGCGAAGCGGTGATCGGATAAGCGTTGTGCTACCAC
>NZ_MUBK01000142.1 GCF_002127545.1 Xenorhabdus beddingii | reverse complement strand
GCCTTTTGTTCCTTTATTTCTCTATTTTTGACGACTTAAAGTTATAAAGGAGCGGCTATGTCATTTCAACTCATCATAAAAGTCGAGCATCGCGTTAAAAATTAATATGTTTTTACGTCGCCACTTTTTCGCGAGTTTTTTAGCTTGTCATAGGGGTTTAATGTGACCGCCGCATCTAAGTGATCTGGGGCAAAGTGTGCATAGCGCATTGTCATCATGATGGAGCTATGCCCTAGTATTTGTTGTAACACTAAAATGTTGCCGCCATTCATCATAAAGTGACTGGCAAAAGTATGACGCAGAACGTGTGTGCGCTGCCCTTTAGGTAAATCGATAGCTGCTTTTTTTAATGTTCCTTCAAATGCATCATAACAATTCGAGAATAACGCCCCTCGCCTTTTAGGTAGTAACTCATACAAATCTTTCGATATAGGCACGGTTCTATTTTTGTTACCTTTGGTTTGAGTGAATGTCACCTTATAAGGCATGACTTGGGACTGACTTAATGACTGAGCCTCACCCCATCGTGCACCCGTTGCAAGGCAGATGCGAGCCACGCAACCTAAATCTTTATTTCTTGATTCATCACACGCTGCCAGTAATCGCTTTATGTCTTCCAGATAAAGAAAGTAAGCGTCCGGTGAACTCACCTTGTCCCTGCCATCAGGCGCGTGCACGCTACGGCTAATTTATCTTTCCTTTGGAGACTGAACCATGCGCCGTAACCG
>NZ_MUBK01000141.1 GCF_002127545.1 Xenorhabdus beddingii | reverse complement strand
AACCGACCCCGGCACCGCAAGCCAATAACAGGCCAGTATAACCAAACGTTTCCGGCGTCAATCCAAGTTGTTCAAAACGAAATGGGGCTAATTGGTAATCATATACTAATAAAATGGACACCTCCCCAAATCGGCTTCAGTGAGCCATGTTGAATATATCAGCAAAATATGAAGAGGTGTCCTATGGAACATAGTTATCGGAATTGATCTGGCAAAGCGAGTTTTTCAGTTAAATATCGTGTTTTCCACTGGGAAACTGATTCAGAACAAAATGGTATCCTGTGAAAAACTCACCGCTTTCATTGCCCAACAACCGCTATTAAGTGTCCATTTTATTAGTATATGAATGAAGATTAAAAAATGAGTAAAAAAGTGAGGAATGGTGAAGAGAGGGATTTTACTGTTCACCATTCCTCACTTTTCACGCATATATACAGAAAAAGTGATGAGTGCAAAACACATTGATTTTTAAGGATAAGAAATTATCAATTCCTCACTTTTTTTGCAGTGAGGAAAATAAAAAATGAGAAGAAAAATAAGGAACTAGTGAGGAAATCAGTTATCTTCTAACAGATCCTTTTTTGGTCATGACTCCAAAGCGTTAATGTGGTATTCTTATGATTTTTTAAAGGGGGTCTAAAAATGACGGTGACGATAGAAGTGGCTTGCCGGTATTGTAACCAAACCGAATCGGTACGCAAACACGGAACAGGTAAAGCCGGATTTCCTC
>NZ_MUBK01000140.1 GCF_002127545.1 Xenorhabdus beddingii | reverse complement strand
GTGACGCGCTGCGAGACTTCCGCCCGTTGCTGCTGCAACTGCTCGCCGGGCTGGATATCGGGCAGGGTGTTGCCCTGACTCAGGGTCTGGCGGATAAAGGGCTTGTCGGGTCGCCCGCCCTCAAAGGCCATCTCCACTATCGTCCCGATGGGCGGATACTGGAACATGCCCGATTCACCGCCCGCCATCGGCAGGGGCAGCGGGACAGCGCGATAAACCGGGGCGGCGGCGTCTTTGCCGTCTGCATCCAGCAACTGCACATCAACCGCATAGCGTGGCCGGAACGGGTCGGACATATCGCCACTGACCGTGCTTTCGGTGTGTGCCTCAATGCGGCCAAACTGGGACAGATGCAGCACCGCCGATAATTCGGGGTATGCCGCATCAATCTGGCGCTGGATGGGCGTTTTACTCGCGGGTTGGTCTTTCGGCATCCATGTGATGGTCATGTTTTCATTGTTCAGGTTGACCTTGTTCAGCCGTTGCTGATTGACCACAAAGCCGGGGCGCAATGACTGGATTAGGGGAAGCGTCATCGCATTGCCCGCCGATTGTCCCTGACTGAATTCATTGGGGATGTCGACGGGTTTTCCCGCAAACAGTGAATGTGCCCAACTGCCGACATACACCGAACCATCCGGCAATTGATGCCAGAGATAGTCTTCAATCGAAAAGACCTGCCCCAGATTCGCCAGCAACTGATAGCCCGTGCCATTGTGGGTATAGTGCGGGATGGGGGTATCCGTGTAAGGCGCATCCGG
>NZ_MUBK01000014.1 GCF_002127545.1 Xenorhabdus beddingii | reverse complement strand
ACCCAATGGCATCTCACTGATGACAAAAAGAAACTTGAATTTCATATTTTAAAGGATTAATACCATGCCAACGTATACCGTTTACACAAAAATAGAATCCAATGTACCTCCCGAAAATCTGCTTTACGACTTCATTATTTATCGTAGGGATGCAAAAGGAAACCACCATATATTGCTCGATGTTTTTCAGGCAAAATTACAGAGTAATTATGAAACTCAACGGCATGTCACGCAGGAAACAGACGATGATCTTTCCGTGACATATATTATGCAAGTCATGCTTTATCGCAAGCATGGCTCAAATACAATTCAGGCACTGCAAACCCCTTTTAAAAAAATGTATACACTGGGTGAATTTGTCTCAGGTAAAGCCTTTTCAGATAAAAAACGGGAGAATGCGTGTTACTTTGAAAGCACGATTGAAACAAAACCTGTCAGCGACGGAGATAATACCGTTGAGTTAAAGATCTCTGTGCCGGAACGACCTTTTATTGCTAAAGAATATCCAATCGGGCATGAAGATGATCCATTTGAGAAAAGTTTGATTGAATCACAAATTCAGGAGAGGTTATCTAAAAGAACTTACCCGGATCAAAATGGGGCTAGTTTGTGTGGACCAGCAGCTTTGTTTTATTGCTTACAAATGGACAGACCTGATATTTATGAGCAAGCCGCTCGTGAGTTATGGAAACATGGCAGAACTAAAATTGGTCAATTAGAAATTAAGCCGGGTGATGGTTGCCGCCATCCTAAAGGAACTTTTTATGACGAGGATGGTGAAAGAATCTCAGGATTAGATTGGTTGACATTAGCCAGTTTAAGAGACTCAGAAAATGCGATTATGGACTACGATGAAGTTTCCGATCAGGTAGCGGGTATTACTGCTTGGTGGACAGTATCAGATTGGTTTGAAAAAGCTGGTTATGAAAAAGTATTTAGTAATGTTGGATTAAAGCATAGTAGTAAAGAAGATATCGAAATTCTGAACAATTATATAGAACAAGGTTGCCATGTGGTTTCTTTAATTTCTGCTGGTATGTTGCAGAATATGCAGGAAACATCAGGGAAGAATCATTGGATTGTTTGGGTGGGTAAAGTAGAAGAAAGTGAGAAAGGTACTAACGTTAAAGCATTTTCATGGGGGAGAGTGAAGCCTTGGATAAAAACGAATTCTACGCATGAATATTTTACTAACCACACATTTGGAGGATTGGTCTTCAAGCCACTTAAATAAAATGAAAAAAATAATATTGTTAATTTTTATTATATTAACCTCATCATGTAGCACAATTTCGGTATCTGTTCAACCTAAAGGAAATTATCTGCCTGATGCTATTGTAGGTAAAAGTTATAATGCTTCTATTTCTATAGTAGGAGGACCAATAATTGTTAGCAATGAAAAAACATCTGCTAATTTTGTCATCATAGAGCCAGTCGATTCTGGGATAGAATGGAAGCCCCATAAAAAGAGTTTGGTGTATTCTGGAAAAGAAGAAAGCTGGGAGGATTATAACCATTTATTAATAAGTGGAAAGCCATTAAAATCAGGTGAAATATATGTAACAGTAGTTGGTCGCGTGTATGGAACAATGCTAACTGGCTCTGGAAAGTTTCAAAAAAAATATACCATAAAAGTAAATGAAAAATAAATATAACGGAATGGTGATTCAACTAGCCAGTTAAAGTTTTGTAAATATTCTGTCTTCATATTTTTCCTTGTTTAGCCTCTAAATTTAAGAGGCTTTTTTTATTATTTTTCACAGTGTTAAATAGTCTTTTAAAGAAAATAACTACTCCAAAAAAACACCATAAAAAAACTTCACGAATTACGCCAACAAAAAGCCGATTTAACCCAGCAAATGCGTTTGCTGCTCACCAAAGCCGAAACTGAAAAGCGCTCACTGACCGAAGACGAAGCCAAACAGTTTGACACCCTGAATACAGAAATTACCCGTTATGAGGCATTGTCTGATGAAGAACGCAGTCAGGTGAAGACTCAGCCAACCAGTGAAACACTCAGCAATGACGAACTGCGCCATTATCTTCTGACCGGAGAAACCCGCGCCTTGTCTACGGGCGTTCCGTTAGACGGTGGCTATATGTTCTGGATGCATAGATACAGTTCCAGCGCTGATTATGATGTTAATTTTTTCTCTCTTATCGGAAAAAATAACTTTTTCATTATTATCTCGCATTGATGGATATTTTAATCTTTTGTATTTTTCGTCCATCAAAGTAAATCCCTTTGGGATTTTAATAGAAAGTGCATGTTTTGGAACTTGTTGTCGTTCCAAACTTACTTTAGCGAGATTTTGTTTGAAAATAACTCATTATAACCCTAGCTATTGCTTAAGTTACTCATAGTCAATTTTGATTCTTGGCACTTGGCAGATTGAGCATGAAGAGTTTGTGTTGACTTAAGCACAGAACAGCAGCAGCGGCTTAAAAAGTTTAGAGGAATATAACGAAAAAAGTTAAGCGTTTATACGAGCTTGCTTAAATCTATCCGGCATCATTATGGCTGGCATCAGGCCGATATTTTGATATGAAGTCTTGAGATTGAAGTGGTACTCAAACTTAGCCATTTTTAGCACTCATGGCTTTTTTATATTTCAGGTGGCGTGTGGAGAAGCTGGAGGTTAGGTGTTGTAATGTTCAGGGGATGTGATAAATCTCACAGAGAAAAATACGATAACAGTTCATTACCGTAGCGATGTTAATCGGTTATACCTCACGTTACTGCTAACAGGTATCCTATGGGTATCCTAGAAAAAACTAAGGGGTTGCACTTTTGATGCAACCCCTTGATAAATTTGGTGGCCCCTGCTGGACTTGAACCAGCGACCAAGCGATTATGAGTCGCCTGCTCTAACCACTGAGCTAAGGGGCCGTCAAAGTGGGGAGATTATACGGTACACTTTGGTATTAGGTCTAGTCCTCAAAATTCATATGCGTGTTTTATATACAATAATCAGTATTTTTTAACCTGTTTTAAGCCATTGGGAAGGGTTGAGAATCATTTTTAGTGATGTTGGTTACTTTTTTGATAAATCTTTCTGATTGTTTTCTGTTCTTTGATTATGCTTTGAACAATGAAATCTTGTTGGTACGACTTTGTACTTCATTGATTTTTAATTGCTCTTCTTCCTTATCATAAAAATGTCTTTATAAATCAATATGAATAAACAGACTTTATCGATGGCTATTTTGGCCCATCACCAAATAGAGGATTATTTCTTCTCATCTATCAGCTTAATGCATCAGCATATTGGTGAAAATGTTCGAGCCTATGTGACGGGTGTGGGAACCCATTCATTGAATTTTTTGTTGGTGATCGATGTTAATGATCAAACGGCTGAAGATCTGCAAAAGGGGATTCGATTGCTGGATGAGAGAACGTATGTTCCTTTCTCGATTATTGTCATCAATCCAGACAGCCAAATTTTGGCCGTGATCCAGCAGGCCGGATTTGTACCCGATCCTGATAGTGTCGTTACCGCCATGCAGCTTAATCTGATGAATTGGCAGAGGAATGAGGTATTGGCGGTGGAATATGATATTCGCTGTGTTGACTCTTGTTTGGATGACTGGGCAATCCCGGTAGAAAGGGCATTTGAGACAGGAGATTTTATCTCCGGGCAGTACCAAAAATGCCATCAGGCGGCATTGGATGCCGGAAAATATCTACAACATTATGCCTTGTATGTCGATGGTCAGTCGGTCTGTTCTTTAACTTTATCAAGGCTGGATAATATTGTTCGTCTTGATGAGATTGGTACGGTAGTGGAAAAACAGGGAAGGGGATATGCTTCTGCCTTGATCAATCATGTGTTGGATGAAGCCAAACAATGTGGTGCTACGGCATGCTATTTAGATGCCTCCCGTGAGGGTGATGGGCTGTATCGGCATATTGGGTTTAAGCCGTTGTTTGAATATCATGGATTTATCCGTGAATAATAGTCATAAAAAATAATAGTCATAAAGAATAATAAAAAAGCGCCTGCCGAAACAGACGCTTTTCAGATTTATCAGCAAATTCGTTGATTAGTCATCAAGGAAGCTGCGCAGTACTTCGGAACGGCTTGGATGGCGCAGTTTGCGCAGTGCTTTCGCTTCGATCTGACGAATACGTTCGCGGGTTACATCAAATTGTTTACCCACTTCTTCCAGTGTATGGTCAGTGTTCATATCGATACCAAAACGCATACGCAGAACTTTCGCTTCACGTGCAGTCAGGCCAGCGAGTACATCGTGAGTTGCTGAACGCAGGCTTTCCGACGTTGCAGAATCCAGCGGCAATTCAAGAGTAGTATCTTCAATGAAATCGCCCAGATGTGAATCTTCATCATCACCTACTGGCGTTTCCATGGAGATGGGCTCTTTGGCAATCTTCAGCACTTTGCGAATTTTGTCTTCCGGCATCAGCATACGTTCTGCCAGCTCTTCCGGTGAAGGCTCACGACCCATTTCCTGCAACATCTGGCGGGAAATGCGATTGAGTTTATTGATGGTCTCAATCATATGTACTGGGATACGGATGGTGCGTGCCTGATCAGCGATAGAACGTGTGATTGCTTGACGGATCCACCATGTCGCGTAAGTTGAGAATTTGTAACCACGACGGTATTCAAATTTATCAACTGCTTTCATCAGGCCGATATTACCTTCCTGAATCAAATCGAGGAATTGCAGACCACGGTTGGTATATTTCTTCGCAATCGAAATAACCAGACGCAGGTTGGCCTCAACCATCTCTTTTTTCGCACGGCGGGCTTTCGCTTCACCGATTGACATGCGACGGTTAATGTCTTTCACCTGCTCGATGGTAAGACCGGTTTCTTCTTCGATCTGGCGTAACTTTTGCAGGCTACGCATGACTTCTTCTTCAATTTCCAGCAACTTCTCAGACCATGGCTTGTTCATTGCTTTTGCAGCGGTGAACCATGTGTCAGAGGTTTCATTGTTAGAGAACAGCGTAATGAAGTTTTTCTTCGGCATTTTGCACTGCTCAACACACATCTTCATGATTTGACGCTCTTGAAGACGCACGCGATCCATCATGGAACGCATGTTGTTGACCAGATAATCAAACTGCTTTGGTACCAAACGGAATTGTTTGAATACCTCAGATAAGGTCAATATTTCTGCTGCGGTATTTGGATGACTGCGCCCGTGGCTCTTGATTGCCTGACGGGTCTGTTCATATTGTTCACGCAGCTCCAGAAATTTCTGGCGAGCCAATTCTGGATCGATGCTGTTATCATCTTCACTGTCAGCATCATCGTCACGTTCTTCGTCTTCATCTTCATCGTCGTCGTCAAGCTCTTCCTGAGGAAGCTCGGAGCCAACGTGAGTCGCTGTTGGGGCGAGCTCTTCTTCTGCATTAGGATCAACGAATCCCGTGATCAAATCGGACAGACGGCTTTCGCCGGCTTCGACGCGATCGTACTGCTCCAGCAGATAAGTAATCGCTTCAGGGTATTCGGCAACGGAGCACTGCACTTGGTTGATGCCATCTTCAATGCGCTTTGCAATGTCAATCTCACCTTCACGAGTCAGTAGCTCCACTGTGCCCATTTCACGCATGTACATGCGAACAGGATCGGTGGTACGACCGATTTCTGACTCGACACTGGATAACACTTGCGCAGCCGCTTCCGCCGCGTCTTCATCGGTGTCGTTTGTGTTTTCTGCCAACATGAGATCATCTGCATCAGGTGCTTCTTCCATTACCTGGATGCCCATGTCATTGATCATTTGGATGATATCTTCTATCTGATCAGAATCGACGATATCTTCCGGCAGATGGTCATTGACCTCAGCATAGGTCAGATAGCCTTGCTCCTTACCTCGGGTGACAAGTAGCTTTAGCTGTGACTGCGGGTTTTGCTCCATAAGACGGTATCCACACTTCAGAGTATTGGTTGGTGTCAGTCGGCGAAACAAATATGCCAACAATAACATTTAGGGGCGGTTTTCATTGTATTGCCGCAGCCCTCAATAGCGGCAATAGTAGGGCTATCTCCCTACTTAATGCGGCATTTAAGCCGTGAATTCTATGTCAGTGATTTAAAATTTGGTTTAGAACCTATTTCATCAAGCTATATTCTTAAATCAAACTATCTCTTTTAGAGATATATTTTCGTCAAGTTATATGACGAACATCAGCATACTGAGTCAGCAGGTAATATAGCGTTGCTAAAACAGATTATTATTTTCTCGCGCCGGATTCCGTAATTAAGCGGACTTCCTCGCGCTCTTCTGGTGTCAGTCCTTCAGTTCTTTCTTTGGCAATCAGAAAGTTAAAACGCTCATCAAGGGCTGACGCAAAAAGATGATTCAGCGCATCGCTGAAAGTTGTTTCAGCAATTTCTTCTAGTTGTATATCGTTCCACGCAGCGAGTTTTTCAAGCTGTTTCGCGTACTTATTATCGCGATACTGCTCCAAAAGTTGCCCGGTTGTTAAACCTGGCTGTGCCAGGCACGTGTCGACAAGCTCTATAAATAACGGTAATCCCGCTACTTGAGCAGAAAACATTCCCTGTAATGAAGGAACTAATGTCGCTAAATGCGGATTCTGCACCAACAATGCGATAAGAATGCGCATTGTTGTTGGTTTCAGTTTTAGCGCCTGATAGGTATTGGTATCTTTTTTGACAAGTTTTGCCAAAGATCGTTCCAATTGTGTTGTATCAGGTATGCCAAGCAATCTGCCAATTTCTTGGAGCAAGTAGAGCCGCAGTGCTTCCCCGGGAACTTGACTAACCAGTGGCATGGCAAGTGAACTGAGTTTGGTTGCGCCTTCTGGCGTACTCAAATCTACCTGCGGCAATAACGATTCGAACAAGAATTCAGATAAGGTTAATGCCTTTTGCATTCTTTGTTCAAAAGCGACCCGTCCTTCTTTACGCACCAGTGAATCTGGATCTTCGCCATCAGGCAAGAACATAAAACGTAACTGCCGGCCATCATTCAGATAGGGCAGTGCTGTTTCCAACGCGCGCCATGCGGCATCGCGACCCGCCCGGTCACCATCGTAACAACAGATAATATTGTCGGTTGTCCGGAAAAGTAACTGAATGTGCTCGGCTGTCGTAGACGTTCCCAGCGACGCCACGGCATAGTCAATGCCAAACTGGGCCAATGCGACAACATCCATATAGCCTTCAACCACCAATAGCCTTGAAAGCGTATTGTGGCTCTGCTGTGCTTCATAAAGACCATATAACTGGCGGCCTTTATGAAAAACGTCTGTTTCCGGTGAGTTCAGGTACTTGGGAAGAGCATCTCCCAGCACGCGGCCACCGAATGCAATCACACGACCACGACGATCGCGAATGGGGAACATCACGCGTTCACGGAAACGATCATAAGTGCGGCCATTATCGTTAGTGACCAACATTCCCGCGTCGTTGAGTTGTTTGCGATCTTCCTCATTATGGGCAAAGCGTTTTAGAACGTTGTCCCATCCTGCCGGTGCAAAGCCAATCGCGAAACGTTGAGTGATCTCTTCACTGAGTCCACGTTGAGTCAGATATTGCCGGGCTGACTGAGCGGCTGGGGTTGTCAGTGAATGCTGATAGAAGGTGTTGAGCTTATCCATCAGTTGATAAAGATTTTGCCTCTGGTGGCGTTCAATGTGACCGCCGCCGGAGCCTGTTTCGTAGGGGACTTCCAGCCCATGCATTGCAGCCAGTTCCTCGATGGATTCGACAAACTCTAACCTGTCATAATTCATCAAAAAATCAATGGCATTGCCATGTGCACCACAACCGAAACAATGGTAAAACTGTTTATCGCCATTAACGGTGAATGAAGGGGTTTTTTCGTTATGAAAAGGACAGCACGCCTGATGGTTTTTGCCTTTCTTTTTGAGAGGCACCCTCACATCGATCAAATCAATGATATCGGTTCTTGCTAATAAGTCATTGATAAATGCGCGTGGAATTCGTCCAGCCATAAGCCCTTTTACGCCTGTTGATGAACGAGAATAAGCCGCGCTTCCTATGGGAAAGCACGGCCTTTAACTGCAGTAGTTTGTTAATACAACCACTAAGCGGATTGACCGCAAGAATTAGTACAAACGAGTGCGGCGTGCGTTTTCACGAGCCAGCTTTTTAGCATGACGTTTAACAGCAGAGGCTTTAGCGCGTTTGCGCTCAGTCGTTGGTTTTTCATAGAATTCACGACGACGAACTTCTGCTAATACGCCTGCTTTTTCGCAAGAACGCTTAAAGCGACGCAGTGCTACGTCAAATGGCTCGTTTTCACGTACTTTAATTACTGGCATGTGCCTCTCACCTCAATAGAAATCGGGTTTGTCGCTGGCGCGATAGTGCCAGCCGTCTTTAAAATGGTGCGGAATTTTACTTCAATGAACACGGCTTTGTAAAGTGCCGAGGAAAATTGAAACCTATAACGCTACGGGTTACAAGATGCTTTTTTGTATACAAAACAAGCAATCTGATGTCGGCGTTATTAACATTAACCACACAGGGTATTCAAGTAGGGTACTGATTATAGACTAAACAGGGAAAATAGCCAGCACCTAATAGATAGATAGTCTTACGCAGATAGTGTTACACTGACGCCCGTTGAGAGGAATACGAATGTATATGACGAGACGATAGATAAAAGCAACGAGACTGCAAAAACAACGAGATAAATAGTGCAATGCGAGTTTTAGGTATAGAAACATCTTGCGATGAAACCGGAATCGCAATTTATGATGACAAAGCCGGTCTGCTAGCCAATCAATTGTACAGCCAGGTCAAGCTACATGCTGATTATGGCGGTGTAGTCCCTGAACTGGCGTCCCGTGATCACATTCGTAAAACGGTTCCCTTGATTCAGGCCGCTTTGCAGGAAGCGGGCCTGACGAAGACAGATATTGATGCCGTTGCTTACACAGCAGGACCGGGCTTGGTCGGCGCGTTGTTGGTTGGAGCAACCATCGGGCGTTCACTGGCGTTTGCATGGGGTGTGCCGGCTATTCCTGTGCACCATATGGAAGGCCATTTACTGGCGCCTATGCTGGAAGAAAATAGCCCGGAATTCCCTTTTGTCGCTTTGCTGGTTTCTGGCGGCCATACTCAACTGATCAGTGTAACGGGGATTGGTGAATACAAGCTGCTGGGAGAATCCATTGATGATGCCGCCGGTGAGGCTTTCGATAAGACCGCAAAATTGCTCGGACTGGATTATCCGGGGGGGCCAATACTTTCCCGGATAGCACAGCAGGGCAAGGCGGGGCGTTTTATTTTCCCACGTCCAATGACAGATCGTCCGGGGCTGGATTTCAGTTTCTCTGGTCTAAAAACGTTTGCTGCCAATACAATCCGTAACAATATTCACGGTCATGATGTGGCTGAGGATGAACAAACCAAGGCGGACATAGCCCGTGCATTTGAGGACGCGGTCGTCGATACGCTGGCGATTAAATGCAAGCGCGCGCTGGAACAGACGGGATTTAAACGTCTGGTGATGGCGGGCGGGGTGAGCGCAAACCGGACATTGCGTACCAAGATGCAGGAATTAATGGCGAAGCAGGGAGGTGAAGTTTTCTATGCCCGCCCTGAATTCTGTACTGATAATGGTGCAATGATCGCACTGGCAGGCATGATCCGACTGCAAGGCGGAACGGCTGATGAACTGGGTGTCACGGTGAAAGCCCGTTGGCCGCTGGCGGACCTTCCTGCCCTGCAAAAATGATAGCAAACACGCTGTTTGCTATGGGCTGAGTGCCATTGGGTACTCGGCCTTTTTGGTACTTTGGTCAGATTAAATATCTCATCAATATGTCAACACTCAGGATGCGGAATATAGCAAAAAGCACACTGATAAAAAGCAGCCCCTCATGGGGGCTATGTATATCAATCGTCTTGTTGTTCCTGCTCTTTGGCGGCTTGAATTTTCTCTTTTTCTGTCATTTCCTGTTTCTTTTTCAATTTTTGCCAGATACGGCTTTCCTGTCCTCGCCAAAGGCGCTGGATATTGTCGTGGTGACGAACCAGTACCAGACATGACAACATTGCAACGGGGAAGGTGAATTCAGGTTTGAACCACCAAACATAGAAAGGCGCGATGAGTGCGCTGACGATGGCACCTAATGAGGAGTAACCGCTTAACAGGACTGTCATCAGCCAGGTGCCAGTGATTAATCCCATCAGATCCCAGCCAATGGCAGCGATGGCACCGAAGGCGGTTGCAACGCCTTTTCCCCCCTTGAAATGGAAGAAAATAGGGTAAATATGCCCCAGACAGGCTGCAATGGCGATAAGACCTAAATAAAATGGGGGAATATTCAGTTTGTATGCCAGCCAAACTGGGATCATCCCTTTTAGGACATCACAAATCAGCACTGCCAATGCTGCCCATTTACCACCGATGCGCAGTACATTTGTTGCCCCAGGGTTGCCGGAACCATGCTGACGGGGGTCGGGAAGCCCTGCCAAACGGCAGATCAATATCGCGCTGGATATAGAGCCACATAAGTACGCGAAGATGATCATGCCAAGCGCGATTGCACTCATAAGATATCTCCAAGGAATAAGAGTCGTTTTCTTAAGTCTAACATTGGATAATACGCACATTTCGCCGGAAGTGGTATCTGGCGAACCGAAAAAGGGGGAAAAGGGCGTGATGGATATCGTATTTATTGAAGAATTAACCGTCATTACCACGATCGGTGTTTATGACTGGGAACAAACAATTAAGCAAAAATTAGTGTTCGATATCGAAATGGGATGGGATAACAAACGAGCCTCTTCCAGTGACAATGTTGAGCACTGTCTGGATTATTCCAGGGTGAGTGAGGTTATCATCAATCATGTGGCTAACCAGCGTTTTGCCTTGGTTGAACGGGTCGCAGAAGAAGTGGCGGGCATCTTGTTGAATCAATTTCATTCACCCTGGGTCAGGATCAAAGTCAGTAAGCCGGGAGCGGTTGCACAGGCCAAAAGTGTCGGTGTGGTCATTGAACGAAATGCGGATTAATTGACCGAATTTTCGCTCATCATGTTAAAAAAGCGTCCCAACTTGATGAATAAGCAGGGGCGCATTTGTTGATCATGTTTTATTGATCATCTTTCTATTGATCATAGGAAATTAATTCCCTGAACGTTGTTTCCAGTTTTCGATGGCAATGTGTCGCTGACGCTCTAATTCTGTGCGAATGTCGGCGCTTTGGAATCCACGGGCAATCACTTCCTGAACGCTGACTTGGCTGGCGATGGTAAAGACCTCGCGCAAATAATGACCTTGTGGATAGGACAAGGTTTCTGAACCGGTATATCCACGATGGTCTGCTTCACTACAAATAATCAATTGTTCGATTCGTTGCGGTTTACGCCAGGCATCTATGGCATTAAATAAGGTCAGCAAAGTTTCGGGGGATAATTGCTCTGCGGTGTGTACCCAGCGGTGATATTGCGTCACAATCGCGGCCAAGTCGCGAGCTGAGTTGGGAATGCGCAGCCGTTCGCACATTTTTTTCACTGACATGATACCGATATGGCTGCACAGTGAGGCAAAACGGATGTCCGTCTCTTCGATCAATCGGGCAGATATTTGCAAAACGTGCAGTGAGTGAAGCCCGGTATCCAGCCTGAGATGCGTTTCTTCCTGTAATTGAACGCCAAACACGTTATCGATTTCAGGAAAAAGAACGGCCAGCGCGCCGCAATCGCGTAACACCTGAAAGTAGACCTGCGGTGATTGTGAGGCGAGGGCTTTTTCAGTTTCCCGCCAAACTCGTTCCGGGGTCAATGACGATAATTCACCACCGGCTACCATTTCTGTGATGAGTGTTTGAGTTTCTGGCGCAATTGAAAAACCTAAATGGGCAAAGCGGGCGGCAAAGCGGGCCAGACGCAACACACGTAAGGGATCTTCTGAAAATGCGGTGGAAACATGCCGTAACGTGCGATTTTTGAGATCATGGGCACCATGATAAGGATCGACCAATTCACCTTCTGGGGTTTGTGCCATCGCATTAATCGTTAAATCACGGCGCAGCAGGTCTTCTTCTAAGGTCACATCGGGAGCGGCATAACAGGTAAACCCCGTATATCCTTGACCCGATTTTCTTTCGGTACGCGCCAGAGCATATTCTTCATGGGTTTTAGGGTGCAGGAACACCGGGAAATCTTTCCCAACCTGTTGATATCCTTGCGCCAGAAGTTTTTCTGGAGCGCCGCCAACGACAACCCAGTCCCGTTCAGTCACGGGCAGCCCCAATAATTGATCGCGAACTGCGCCGCCAACCAAATAGACTTTCACTCTTTCTTCCTTAACTCAGCTCATCCAGCGATCTTTATTTTTGCGGCGTGGGATAATGTGTGGCAAGACCAGCCCCAAAATCAGGCCAATTCCCGCGACACCACCGCCATAAGTAAACCACTGCAAGATGATTTCTCTTTGTTTATCATCTAGTTGTAAATTGGCGGCTTCTACTTTTTTCTCAGCTATGGTTAATTTACTCTGGAGCTGGGCATTTTCTTTTTTCAGGTCATTGATGATCTTATCGCTGCCAGCCACTTTGTTTTGTAACTCAGCGGTGCGTTTATTCCACTTATCATCAATATTTGCCAAATTGTCGGTCAGCGTTTTAATCTCTTGCTCCATCACGGGCAGACGTTCATGCAAACTTGGAATAGTGCTGAGTTCACTTGAAAGTATCCAGCTTGCCCGTCCTTTGCGGTCTTTTACCTGTAAAAAACCATTTTCTGGTTTTGAGCTGAGTAGGATGACCTCTTCGCCAGAATTCAGTGAGCCAACGATACGGTTTTGAATGCTTGGGCCGCTACGGATGTAAGCTGATAGCTCGTCAGAAACATAACGTTTTTCTTCAGCGTGTACGGATAATGGCAGCGTGAAACCTAGCAATAAGATAAATAATCGATGTCGTTTTTGCATTGTGTATTCAACTGTTCTTTGTGTATGGACCCATCGTGATTCAAACTACTCAAGTGATAGTAAAGAGTTAAGTTTGTAGGTGCAATCAGTAAACCAGAATGAATCCTCTCTCAACTGACCGAATACAGACCTTGTTAGGTGCTTTTTTAACGAAGTAAGCATGATGGTTGTTGAGATAACACCCTATTGTGGTTTATTTTTCTCTTTTGTTAACGTAATTGTGAACTGAGTATAAAAATATGAGTTCTGTAGAAATAGAGTTGAAACTGTCGGTTAAGTCTGATGCGATATCAGCAGCCCGCCAGCAATTATTTCAGTTTTCTCATCATCACTCATCACCAAAACACCTGACCAATATTTATTTTGAGACGCCGGATAATCAATTGCGGCGTTGGGATATGGGGCTGCGTATTCGTGGTTTTGACGGGCATTATGAGATGACGATCAAAACCGCAGGTAACGTGGTGGGGGGATTGCATCAGCGTCCTGAATTCAATGTCCCCCTGCACCAGCCTGAATTGGATTTAGCGCAGTTTCCCGCTCATATCTGGCCTGAACATACGGATCTTGCACATCTACAGGCTGAATTGACCGAACTGTTCAGCACTGATTTCACCCGTGAGAAATGGTTGCTGATGTATGGACAAAGTGAAATTGAAGTTGTGTTGGATCAGGGAAGTGTTTGTTCTGGGAATAAACGTTCTGGAAATAAATATTCAGAAAATAGACCCGCTGGAGAACGGATATCACCCATTTGTGAGTTTGAACTGGAGTTAATCAACGGCAATGTCACCGATATTTTGTCGCTGGCAAATCAACTGGCATCACAGAATGGGTTGCGTTTGGCGAATAAAAGCAAAGCCGCACGGGGATATGCCCTTGCTCATGGCTTACCGCATAAGCCGTTGCCAAGTGTGCCTGATGAATTGGAATGGCAGCAGCCATTGTCGGTGCTTCTGACTGAAATTTTAGCGCAATGGCAGGAACAGGAAGAAGGGTGGCTGGCGGGTTTGAACGAAGGTAAAACGGGATTGGTTCAAGTTTTACATTGGGTCATGCAGCTCACTGAAAAACAGGCCGGATATTTATCGGCAGTGGGGCGATTGCCTGATTTATTGCCCGGTTTAAAGGCGGGTTTATCTACTGCCAGTGCAGAAGCCGAAACCGTGTGTTACAGCGCTTCATGGCTGCAATGTAAGCTGGCGTTAACGCAATGTTTAGTGGATCAGTCTCAATAAACGGTAATCAAGGAAAACCCAGTTATGTTGCCACTTTCATCATCTTTAGCCCAACAATTACAGCATATCGTTGCGAATTTACCGCCATCAGAGCTAACCGCAACGTCCTTTGCACATCATGAACAGGTCGTATTGTCATTGAGTGATTTTGTGGCAGAAAATTTACTCTCTCGGCCTGCATGGTTAGAGGACATTCGCCAGAATCCTCCGCAAGCGGAGGAATGGCAGTGTTATTCCCATTGGTTAGAACAGGCATTGTCTACGGCAAACGATGAACATGGATTGATGCGGGTTTTACGCCTGTTCCGCCATCGCATTCTGGTCAGGATTGCATGGTCACAGGCATTGCAAAGCTGTACGACCGAGCAGACTTTGCAGCAATTAAGTGTGCTGGCTGAAACCTTGATTGTGGCAGCCCGTGACTGGCTTTATCTGCGTTGCTGTCAAGACTGGGGAACACCCTCCAGCAGTGAGGGGATGGCGCAGCCGTTGTTAATTCTGGGGATGGGCAAACTGGGGGGCGGAGAACTCAATTTTTCCTCTGATATCGACCTCATTTTTGCTTATCCAGAAAATGGTGTAACGCAAGGCGGACGCCGTGAAATGGACAACGCCCAGTTTTTCACTCGATTGGGGCAAAAACTGATTAAGGCTCTGGATCAACAAACGGTAGACGGATTCGTTTATCGGGTGGATATGAGATTGCGCCCGTTTGGTGACAGCGGGCCTTTGGTATTCAGTTTCCCTGCGCTGGAAGATTATTATCAGGAACAAGGGCGCGACTGGGAACGTTACGCACTGGTGAAAGCGCGGATTTTGGGGCATGACGGGCAGGCTTATTCTCAGGATCTGCGCCAGATGCTGCGGCCATTCGTCTTTCGTCGTTATATCGATTTTAGTGTGATCCAGTCCTTGCGTAATATGAAGGGCATGATTGAACGGGAAGTTCGCCGACGTGGGCTAAAAGACAATATTAAATTAGGCGCGGGAGGGATCCGCGAAATTGAATTCATCACTCAGGTTTTTCAGCTTATTCGTGGTGGAAGAGAGCCGAGCCTGCAATCCCGTTCATTGCTGCCCACATTGAAAGCCATCGAAGATTTGGCTTTATTGCCGGCGGAACAGGTAAACCAGCTTGAAAAAAGTTATCTGTTCTTGCGTCGGCTTGAAAATTTGCTGCAATCGATTCGTGATCAACAAACACAAACTTTGCCGGATAATGCGCTGGATCGTGCCCGATTAGCTTGGGGAATGGGGTTCACCGATTGGGATGAGTTAATGGCAGCAACAGAACGCAACATGCATGCTGTGCGAAGTATTTTTCAGCAGTTGATTGGTGATGAGAGTGAAGAGAATGGCGAGGAAGCCAATCATGTGCCATTTAAGAGTTTATGGCAGGAAGCCTTGAACAGAGATGAACTTATCACATTGATCCCTCACCTTGATGGGGTAGAAGCCCAGAAAATGCTTGATGTGATTGTGCTTTTTCGTCAGGACGTCAGTAAGCGTACTATTGGCCCAAGAGGGCGAGATGTCCTTGACCAATTGATGCCACGCCTGTTGGCCAAAATTGGCGGGCGGGAGGATGCCAATACCGTTTTGGCGCGGATTATCCCCCTGCTACTCAGTATCGTCAGTCGAACGACTTATTTGGAACTGATGCTGGAATCAGAGCAGGTCATGATCCACGTTATTCGCCTGTGTGCGGCTTCCCCGATGATTGCCAGCCAGCTTACCCGCCATCCACTGTTGCTGGATGAACTGCTTGATCCCAAATCGTTGTATCAGCCGTTGCCGATGGAAGCCTATCACGATGAACTTTATCAATATTTGTTGCGTATACCTGAAGATGATGAAGAGCAATTGCTGGAAGCTCTGCGGCAATTTAAACAAGCCCAATTATTGCGGATTGCGGCAGAAGATATTGCGGGAGTCCTGCCCGTGATGAAGGTGAGTGATCATCTCACTTATCTGGCGGAAGCCATTATTGGCGCGGTGGTGCAGCAGGCGTGGAGCCAGATGGTTAAACGCTATGGCGCTCCAGCCCACTTATCCCGGCGGCAGGGGCTGGGGTTTGCCATTATCGGTTATGGCAAATTGGGCGGCTGGGAGCTGGGTTATGGTTCTGACTTGGATCTGGTGTTCTTGCTGGATTGTCCCATGGGCGTGATGACCGACGGCGCCCGTCCCATTGATGCCCGCCAGTTTTATTTGCGTCTTGCTCAACGCATCATTCACCTGTTCAGCACCCGAACGACATCGGGCGTACTGTATGACGTCGATGCCCGCCTGCGGCCATCCGGTGAAGCGGGAATGCTGGTCAGTACCCTTGAGGCTTTTGATGACTATCAGAAAAATGAAGCGTGGACTTGGGAACATCAAGCCTTGATTCGGGCGCGGATGGTTTTTGGTGATGAGAAGATGCGCAGTGATTTTGAACGCATTCGCCGTGAAACGTTATGCATTCCTCGCGAACCCGATCTTCTTCGTCAGCAGGTGCGTGACATGCGGGAAAAAATGCACCGGCATTTAGGCAGTCATCAACAGGATCAATTTGATATCAAAGCAGATCCCGGCGGGATCACGGATATTGAGTTTATCGCCCAGTATCAGGTACTGCGTTATGCGCCGGAAAATGCCAAATTGACCCGTTGGTCTGATAATGTACGAATTTTTGAATTAATGGCGCACCATCATATTATGGATGAGCAGGAGGCGCAGGCACTGACGCAGGCGTATATCACCCTGCGCAATGAACTGCATCACCTTGCCTTGCAAACGTTATCCAGCCGGGTTTCCTCTGACCATTTTAGTCAGCAGCAGGCCTTGGTGCGTAATAGCTGGCAGAAGTGGCTTGGATAATCGTTGCCATCGTCGCTTTTCCTACGGGATCTTACGGGTATTCAAATGGATTATGGTAATATCCACAACAGTTTATTCTGATATTTGGAGCATGGGATGAAAGTAACCCTCCCTGATTTTCACCACGCAGGGGTTTTGGTTGTGGGTGATGTCATGTTAGACCGTTATTGGTATGGCCCAACCAGCCGCATTTCACCGGAAGCCCCGGTTCCCGTGGTTAAGGTGGAAACGATTGAAGAGCGTCCGGGTGGCGCGGCTAACGTTGCCATGAATATTGCCTCACTGGGTGCAAATTCACGTTTGGTCGGGCTGACGGGCATTGATGATGCTGCACGGGCATTGAGTGAGAAACTCAGTAGTGTGAAAGTCCGATGTGATTTTGTGGCTGTTCCCACGCATCCTACCATCACGAAACTGCGTGTTTTATCACGCAATCAGCAATTGCTCCGTCTGGATTTTGAAGAAGGTTTCCAGAATGTGGATGCTCAACCGATGCTGGAAAAAATTCAAAACTCCCTGCCTCATATCGGGGCGTTGGTACTGTCAGATTATGCCAAGGGGGCACTGAGCCAAGTTCAGGCCATGATTAAACTTGCCAATGAAGCCAATGTTCCTGTGCTTATCGATCCAAAAGGCAGCGATTTCGGGCGCTATCGTGGCGCAACATTGCTTACGCCAAATATGTCAGAGTTTGAAGCGGTTGTGGGGCACTGCAAAGACGATGATGAGCTGGTTCAGAAAGGGACGCAACTGGTACAGGATTTGGAGTTGAAAGCCTTGCTGATTACGCGCTCTGAGCGGGGTATGAGCTTGTTGCGGATCGGGCATCCCCCCCTGCATCTGCCAACTCAGGCGCAGGAAGTTTTCGATGTCACGGGGGCGGGAGATACCGTCATTGGCGTATTGGCCACAGCGCTTGCTGCTGGCAAACCGCTGAATGAGGCTTGTTACCTTGCCAATGCCGCAGCGGGGGTTGTGGTTGGCAAACTGGGCACGTCTACGGTTTCGCCTGTTGAACTGGAAAATGCGGTGCGTGGACGCGCAAAAACCGGCTTTGGTGTCATGAGTGAAGCGCAACTGAAAGACGTTGTTGCACAGGCCCGTCAGCGTGGTGAACGTATCGTCATGACTAACGGCTGTTTTGACATCCTTCATGCCGGGCATGTTTCTTATTTGTCCAACGCCCGCAAATTAGGGGATCGTCTGATCGTTGCCGTCAATAGTGATGCTTCCACCAAACGGCTGAAAGGGGAAACCCGTCCGGTCAACCCACTGGAACAGCGCATGATTGTGTTATCTGCCCTGGAATCGGTGGATTGGGTGGTGGAATTTGAGGAAGATACACCTCAGCGTTTAATTGCGGACATCCTGCCGGATATTTTGGTCAAAGGGGGGGATTACCAGCCCGAAGAGATTGCCGGTAGCGAAGAAGTGTGGGCGGCGGGTGGCGAGGTTCAGGTATTGAACTTCGAGGATGGCATTTCAACGACCAATATCATCAAGACCATTCAGCGCCAGTAGATTTGGCTTCATATTGCACTCAATGGGGCGGCAATGTGAAGATGAAAGCGGATATGGGGAGGAGAACTGAGCTAAGATAGCGATTCTCCTCATGTCATTATTCAGCCTGCTGAGTTTTTTGGTCTGAACTTTCGAGGCGGGCTTCCAGTTCACTTAGGCGTTGTTCCATCGCCACCAACTTTTCACGGGTACGAAGAAGCACCTGTGTCTGAACATCAAATTCTTCACGGTTGACGAGATCCAGCTTACTCAGTTGGGATTGAAGAACGGTACGCAGTTTCTTTTCTACATCATCACCAAACTCTTTGACTCCTTTCGGCATGGAGTTGTGGATTTGGCGGGCAATTTGTTCAATTTTCTTTGGATCGAGCATGATGATCATCCTTCTTATGCATAATTTATGCTAATCGTGTTGGCAGTATTTTACTCCCTGATGATAAAAGCATAAATGATTGCGAGCCAGGTTTCATATTTGATTTTGTCGATTGCCCCTGCAGTTTATTAGCGCTATAGTGAAACTGTTTATCTCAGGGCAGGGTGAAAGTCCCTACCGGCGGTAACATGAAATGGTCTGATGATGATTTTATGCAGCCCGCGAGCGCTCTGTTTGTGGTTATTCTTAACGAAATAAAACAGAGGTCAGCAGATCCAGTGTAATTCTGGAGCCGACGGTGAAAGTCCGGATGGGAGAGAATAACAGCATCAATCGAGTGCTTGCGCTCGTCTGTTGTTTTTGTTGCCGTATTTTTGCGCAACACGAACTCCTCAAAATTGCCCTGATTCTGGTAATCCATACAATTAAAGAGGTTTCTTTACCATGAATCAGACGCTACTTTCCTCATATGGGACGCCATTTGAACGTGTTGAACGTGCGCTTGCTGCTTTGCGTGCGGGTCAGGGCGTGATGGTACTGGATGACGAAAATCGTGAGAATGAAGGTGACATGATTTTCGCCGCAGAAACAATGACGGTCGAGCAAATGGCATTGACCATCCGTCATGGCAGCGGAATTGTTTGCCTTTGCCTGACAGAAGAACGTCGCCAGCAGCTCAATCTGCCAATGATGGTAGAAAATAATTCCAGTCAGTACCAGACCGCGTTCACTGTCACTATCGAAGCGGCACAAGGGGTCACAACGGGGGTCTCTGCGGCAGATCGCATTACCACGATCCAGGCTGCGATTGCCGACAATGCGCAGCCAAACGATCTGAATCGGCCCGGGCATGTTTTTCCTTTGCGGGCGCAACCGGGAGGCGTTTTAACTCGTCGCGGTCATACTGAAGCCACCATTGATTTGGTCAGAATGGCGGGTTTCAAGCCAGCCGGCGTATTGTGTGAGTTGACCAATGATGATGGTTCAATGGCTCGTGCGCCGGAAGTGATTGAATTCGCAAAACTGCATGACATGCCGGTCGTCACCATCGAAGATTTGGTGGACTATCGGCTAAAGATAGCACAGGCCGCGAGTTAAGAGGCGATCCCAATAGGCGACTTTAAGGCGTCAGTTTCACAGTCTGCCGGAGAAGTGCGGTTTCCTTAAATCTGGATAGAAAACCGCCCGGAAAATAAATTGGATAGACGATATCGATTATATTCAACAGATTTTGAGTTGCTGTACAATAGTACAGTAGCTTGAAAGATGGGGAAAAATATTACCTGCACGTTTGAAAGGCTACAGTCCGTCCTCTGTGGCCTTTCAGTATTTTTGAAACACTCCATCATTTTTGATTGACTGCATTCAAGGAAGAAAAGTCTTAATCTTGTCATAATTTTTTTACCATAACTCACAATTCATTATCCAAATGTTTAATTTGCTGTATAAGGGGCGAGAATGAGTCTCCTGAGAATGCCTGCTCTATTCATTGGTCATGGCAGTCCAATGAATGCCATTGACGATAACTATTATTCACGTGCTTGGTATGAACTGGGGAAAAAATTACCCAAGCCAAGGGCGATCCTGGTGATTTCCGCCCACTGGTATACCAATGGTACGGCGGTGACGGCGATGGCACAGCCCAGAACTATCCACGATTTTGGTCATTTCCCCCAAAAGTTGCATGACAAACAGTATCCCGCGAAAGGTTTTCCTGAACTGGCTGTATTAGTACAGGATATTCTTGAGCCGACTGAGGTTGAGACTGATTTTGAGGAATGGGGACTGGATCATGGGTCTTGGGGAATATTGGCAAAAATGTATCCCGATGCGGATATTCCGGTCGTCCAACTGAGCATGGATCGCAATCAACCGGCGTCTTTCCATTATGAAATAGGCCGGAAATTAGCCTTACTGCGTGATGAAGGCGTCTTAATAATAGGCAGTGGCAATGTCGTGCATAACTTGCCCGCCCAAGTCGCGGAGGGAGAACCTTTTCCCTGGGCACTCTCTTTTGAACAGTTTGTGCGTGGCAGTTTAACCAGCCTTGCAGAGCCTCATCCCCTGTTTAATGCTTTGGACAGGGAAGATGGTCAATTGTCTAACCCGACACCAGAGCACTTCCTGCCGTTACTGTATGTGATGGGGACATGGGATAAAAAAGAGCCGGTTTCAACCCCGGTTGAGGGGATTGAAGACGGCTCCTTGAGTATGTTGTCGATTCAGATTGGGTAATGGAGTTAATCCAAAATAATATGCGGGTAGAAGCGTGACAGATCTTGAGTGATTAACTCTCGATCTTCACGGATACAGATACCCGCTGCTTGATCATCCACCAGCCAGCTACCAATCAACACATAGTTATCGTCAAATTTCGGCAAGGTATGGAACTGCTGAACAATCATGCCTTCTTCCCCGTAAGGGCCATCGGCACTGGCGATTTCCCGGCCGTTTTCAATGATGCGGATATTGGCACCTTCACGGGAGAACAGCGGCTTAATGACATAGCTCTCCATGTCCGAAGGGCGTTCATCGGCAAAATAAGCCGGCAGCAGGTTCGGATGATTTGGGAACATTTTCCACAGCATCGGCAATAACGCTTTGTTGGAGATAATGCTTTTCCACGCGGGTTCCAGCCAACGCACACCCGCATCCGCCAGTTTGGTGGAAAACATTTCACGCAACATAAATTCCCACGGATACAGCTTGAACAGATTGCCGATCACTTGATCCTGCAAATCAGTAAACTGACCTTTCTCACCGAGGCCGATATCTTCAATAAACAGGAACTCTGTTGGAATTCCGGCTTCTGCGGCACAATCCTGCAAGTATTGGATGGTGCCACGATCTTCTTCAGTATCCTGACAGCAGGTCATGTGCAGCAGGCCAAATCCATGCTTTTCACGTAACTGGACGAAACGATCAATCAGCTTTTCTTGCAGGCTGTTGAACTGATCGGCATTTGACGGCAGATGACCTGCGTTAATCTGGTCTTCCAGCCAAATCCACTGAAAGAAAGCGGATTCATACAGAGAAGTGGGGGTATCGGCGTTGTTTTCCAGCAGCTTGGGCGGATTTTTGCCATCATAGGCCAAATCCAGACGAGAATAGAGCGAGGGCTGACTGGTGACCCATGAAGATCGGACAAACTCCCAGCAATGTTTGGGGATCTGGAATTTAGCCAGCAGCTCTTCGCTGTTGACCACTTTTTCCACGACCTGCAAACACATTTGGTGCAGTTCTGTCGTTGCATCTTCAATTTCTTCAACTTGGTTCAGTGTGAACTGGTAATACGCTTCTTCACTCCAGTAAGGCTGATCATACATGGTGTGAAAGTTGAAACCATATTCTGCTGCTTTTTCGCGCCAATCCGGGCGCTCGGTAATACCCATGCGTTTCATCGTTGATTAACCACCCATCGAGCGGGAAGAATTGGAATGTGAACCGGCAGATGAGCGCTGCATGGCTGATTGCTTCGCCACAGACTCACCGAACCCGCCACGGGTAATGGTGGTTGTGGTTGCCGGTTTAGGTGCCATTGCGGTTTTTGGCACTGTCATGCTACGACCACCGGCAGTCGCTGAACCATAGCTTTTACCTGTCGCATCAACAAATTTGCCATTGGCCGGGCTGGAGGCCGATTTTGATGTGAACAGCGGTTGTGAGGGGGCAGAACTGCCGCCCATCAAGCGTCCCATCATATAACCTGCCATCAACGGCATCCAGAAACTGCCGCCGCTGCTTTGTGCCTGAGCCTGAGTTTGACCGACGCCAGCCTGAGCGGGTGCCTGAGTGCATTGCTGTTCACCAAATTCAGCCACGCATTCCTCGCGAGAGGCGTATTTAGGCGCCGTTTTCTCGGCTTCTTTCAGGGCATTGTTGTAAGCAGTCTTGCATTGTTCACTTTGGGAAGGATTCGCCTGAGAGCACTCATCGGCATTCGTATAGAGTGACACCGTTTCATCGCTCTGTTCACAGGCTGATAGCATAAAAACCGCACTGACAGCGAGGGCGACAGGTGTCAGGCGATAGCTTCGCCATGTTTTACGGAAAGAATCGCGGTTTATCTCTTTTGTCCGTTTCATTGTCATAGGGGGCATCCATCTTGAAGGTATCTGATTAAGATTAAGAGCGTATCCCATTTATGCTGCCCAATGGGAGATTGGCTCTCAGAGATATGTTTAAAAAATCTATGTTTAATCTATGCTTAAAATTTATGTCTAAGATCCATGTTTAAAAAACAGCCCACACAATTGGCGGGCTGCTTTCTTCAATGACTTTCTTCAATAACTTTCTTCAATAAGTATAGCGTCTTTAATATAACGTTTTTTAATGTAAAACGATAGCGCATTAAATCAGCGAATTGATGGTGTTTTCATCTCTTTGATAATGCTGCTGGCAGCGGTTGAGATTTGTGTGCCCAACATTTTGTTCAAGGCGATCAAATCATTCTCATTCAGAGTGCCACGAGCCTGCTCGTTTTGTAATTGGGCAAGCAGGTAATCATAACGTGCTTTAGACAGGTTCTGCTTGGCTTGATACAGTTTCGTGGTTGCATCCAGCACATCAACGATAGTACGGGTTCCCACCTGATAGCCGGCTTCCATTGAGTCCAATGAACTTTGCGCCGAGAGTACAGCCTGTTTGTTGGCTTCAACACTACTGATCGCGGCAGAGATGTTATTGGAAGTGGAATGCACTTCTTGTATTACTTTGCGATAGGTGTTTTCCAATTCTTGACTGGCGCTGACAAAATTGTATTTTGCCTGTTCTACCTGAGAATAGGTCGCGCCGCCATTATACAGGGGAAGATTTAATGATAACCCAACAGAATTACTTCCTGCATAAGCGTTGCTATATTGATAACCGCGATTATGGGAGTTGCTGACACCCGTACTGGCTTCTAAACTAATGGTTGGCATATAGCCAGTTTGGGCATTTTTAATCTGTTCGCGGCTTAAATCCTGCTTTAAGCGGGCTGACAGCAGGTTTAAGTTACGGTTTTCGGCTTCTTTTAGTATCGTATTGGCGGGTTCAGGTTGTTTCGTCTTGAACTGGTCAATATTCAATGCCGCCAACTGCGGATAATAGATTCCTGTGATCCAGCGCAGGTTTTCCAACGTATTTTCCAGATTGTTTCGATAGGAAACTTCTTGGGCCAGAATGGAATCATATTGGGCGCGGGCATTTTGTACGTCAGTGATGGCAACCAGACCAACATTGAAACGTTGGGTGGTTTGATCCAACTGGCGATACAGTGAGTCTTTCTGGGCTTCGGTATAGGTCAGGGCATCAATACTGCCCAGCACATCAAAATAGGCTTTGGCGGTATCCAGAATTAATTTTTGTTGGGCTGCCTGAAAACTGATGTCGGCAATACTGGCACTTTTCTCGGATTGGCTCAGTTGGTTCCATTTTGCCATATCAAAGATCGTTTGAGACAGTTGCAATTTAGCGTTAGCACCGCGATTTTCTGTCTGATATTTCTTTGGAATACGAAAATCTTTGCCATAGCTAGCCCCCGCACTCAGCCCCAACTGAGGCAATAAAGGACTGCGGGCTTCATTAACCTTTTCAACGACTGAATTGCGGTCAGCTTGTGCCTTAAGCAATTCGGGGTTGGTTTCTTTTGCCTGCTGATAAATCTGTAGCAGATCGGCTGCATGGCTTGAAGTACTAAAACCTACCAGATTCATAGCAATAAAAAGAGAGAGCAATTTTTTCATTTGCGTTCCTTGTTGTGCAGCTATTTTGCTTAAGTTGCCTCTGCATAAAAACGAATACCACAGATTCTAGCAGAAAATACCTATAAGCCAGGGTGGCTGTTCGTGCCATATTGCCTCATTTTTCGGCTTGTTTGTATCAACAGAATGAATTTATTTAGATCAATGCCGAAAAATACATTTTAATAATAGGAAATATTTAAAATGATCAGGAGCTTTTATGAATGACGATCTTGCCCTGCCCTCTACGTTTACAAAACAGGATGTTGAAGTGATTTCCCGAAAAACGCTTTATCGCGGTTTTTTCAAAATGACGGAATATCAATTCAAGCATCGCTTATTTCGGGGGGGTTGGAGTGAAACCATTAAACGCGAAGTTTTTGAGCGCGGTCACGCGGCGGTTTTATTGCCTTATGATCCCGTGCGGGATGAAGTGGTTTTGATCGAACAGATCCGTCTCCCGGCGCTGGAAACCAGCCATACGCCGTGGCTGCTGGAAGTGATTGCCGGCATGATAGAAGAGGGCGAACACGCGGAACAGGTGGTGCGTCGTGAGGCAATGGAAGAGGCCGGCATTGAAGTTAAGCGCTGTCAGCCGGCATTGAGCTATCTTTCCAGTCCCGGCGGCACCACAGAACGCATGAATATTTTTGTCGGTGAAGTTGATGCTTCCACCGCGTCAGGGGTTCATGGGCTGGAAGGAGAACATGAAGATATTCGTGTTCTGGTCGTTAGCCGCGAACAAGCCTATCAGTGGGTAGAAGAGGGGATGATCGATAATGCGGCGTCCGTTATTGCAATACAGTGGTTGGCATTGCACCATGAAAAACTTCAGAAAGCGTGGTTGGAGGATAATGCCTAATTTCCACTGGAAAATGGGAATTGTGCCCCAGTCAGCAGATCTTTTGCATCAAGACACGTTAGAATAATCCTTATGATCGACAGGAAAGGGAAACCATTTGGAAAGCCTGCTTGAATTACCTGTGGCAGAGGGCGCCACAGCCAGAATACTGCAAATCACGGATACGCACCTTTTCGCCAACAAAGGCGATTCACTGTTGGGCGTCAATACCTATCGCAGCTACCATGCTGTGTTGGATATGATCATTGAGCAGGATCTTGACATTGACTTGATCGTCGCAACAGGTGATTTGGTTCAGGATCAGACCATCAATGCCTATCAGCATTTTGCTGAGGGAATTGCCCGTTTGCCTGCACCTTGTGTCTGGTTGCCCGGTAATCATGATTATCAGCCCGCGATGGTTGATACATTGGCCGCAGCAGGGATTTCACCTTCCAAGCAGATATTTATCGGCCAGCATTGGCAATTGATTATGTTGGACAGTCAGGTGCAGGGCGTTCCTCACGGCGAATTGACGGATTATCAGCTCGAATGGATGAACAAATGTCTGGATGAGCACCGTGATCGCCATACGATTGTCATGCTGCACCATCATCCTGTTCCTTCTGGCTGCACATGGCTGGATCAGCACAGTTTACGCAATGCCCCTGAATTGTCCCGGTTTCTGCGGGGCAAAACACAGGTCAAAGCGATACTGTGTGGGCATATCCACCAAGAAGTTGATGAAATGTGGAATGGCATTCGTGTGATGGCGACCCCTTCAACCTGTGTGCAATTTAAACCACATTGTACTAATTTTATGCTTGATACAGTGGCTCCGGGATGGCGTTATCTCGAACTGTCTGTGGCTGGCAGCAAAGAAGCGGGATTGCAAACGCAGGTTCACAGGCTCAAGAATAACCCGTTTTGCCCGGATTTAGATTCGGACGGGTATTAATGTCAACGTTACTTTACTTACATGGTTTTAACAGTTCACCTCAATCAGTGAAAGCCAATACGCTGAAAACGTGGTTGCACCAGCAACATCCTGAAATCGACATTCTGGTGCCGCAATTACCTCCCTATCCTGAAGAGACGGCGATTTTACTGGAAGAACTGGTGATGGAGCGGGCCGGTGAGAATATCGGTCTGGTCGGCTCTTCTCTGGGCGGTTATCTGGCTATTTGGCTTTCCCAGTGTTTTGGATTGCCCGCCGTGGTTGTCAATCCTGCGATACGCCCATTCGACTTGCTGCAAGATTATCTTGGGGAAAACGTGAATCCCTATACCAAAGAGCGCTATACTCTCGAACACAGTCACATGCATGATCTCAAAGTGATGCACATTGACCCGCTGGAATCACCGGATCTTATCTGGTTATTGCAGCAGACCGGGGATGAAGTGCTCGATTACCGTCAAGCGGTTGCTTATCTGATGCAATGTCGGCAGACGGTTGAATCTGGTGGGAATCATGCTTTTGTTGGCTTCGAATATTATTTCCCTCAAATCATCAATTTCTTGGGGCTAACCAGTGGCAATAGTAAAAAAATTGCCAAAAAGAAGTAAGCGACTGGTATTATCAACAGTATATCAATACTGATTTGCCCTCTAATAACGAAGCAACCGACAGAATTACAACATGACTCAATCTAGTTACAACGCAGAGGCCATTGAAGTCCTCAGTGGCCTGGAGCCAGTTCGTCGTCGTCCCGGTATGTATACTGATACAGCCCGTCCGAACCATCTGGCGCAGGAAGTGATCGATAACAGTGTGGACGAAGCTCTGGCTGGCCACGCGAAGCATATTGAAGTAATCCTTCACAGCGATCAGTCTCTGGAAGTGATAGATGATGGCCGTGGTATGCCGGTTGATATCCATCCTGAAGAAAAAGTTTCTGCTGTTGAATTGATCCTCACCCGCCTGCATGCGGGGGGAAAATTTTCCAATAAAAATTACCAATTTTCTGGTGGCTTGCATGGCGTTGGGATCTCAGTGGTTAACGCCTTGTCCAAACGGGTGGAAGTCACCGTTCGTCGCGACAGTCAGGTTCATCAGATTGCCTTTGAAAACGGTGAAAAAGTACAAGAGCTGGAAGTCATCGGCAGTTGTGGTAAGCGCAACACCGGGACGAGTGTCCACTTTTGGCCGGATGAAAGCTATTTCGATATTCCCCGTTTCTCTGTCACTCGTTTGACCCATTTGCTCAAAGCCAAGGCGGTATTGTGTCCGGGCGTTGAAATCGTCTTCAAGGACAAACTGAATGATACGGTACAAAAATGGTGCTATGCCGATGGACTGACAGATTATCTGCTGGAAGCCGTCAATGGGCTGGTAACGCTGCCACAGGCGCCCTTTGTCGGCAGCCTCAGCGGGGAGACCGAAGCCGTTGACTGGGCATTGCTCTGGTTGCCGGAAGGTGGCGAATTACTGGCAGAAAGTTACGTTAACCTGATCCCAACCGTACAAGGGGGAACTCATGTTAATGGTTTGCGCCAGGGTTTGTTGGATGCCATGCGTGAATTCTGTGAATTCCGCAATATATTGCCACGCGGGGTTAAACTCTCTGCCGATGATATCTGGGATCGCTGTGCCTACGTATTATCCCTGAAAATGCAGGACCCGCAATTTGCCGGCCAAACCAAAGAACGCCTCTCTTCCCGCCAGTCTGCAGCTTTCGTTTCGGGCGTGGTGAAAGATGCATTCAGCTTATGGTTAAACCAGCATATTCAGGATGCAGAACAACTTGCTGAAATGGCAATTGCCAGTGCGCAGCGCAGGATGCGAGCGGCAAAGAAAGTGGTCCGTAAAAAGCTGACCAACGGCCCTGCATTGCCGGGCAAATTAGCTGACTGTACCGCACAAGATCTCAATATCACGGAACTGTTTTTGGTGGAAGGGGATTCGGCCGGTGGCTCTGCCAAGCAAGCCCGTGACCGTGAATTTCAGGCGATCATGCCACTGCGCGGCAAGATCCTGAACACATGGGAAGTTTCTTCGGACGAAGTCCTGGCCTCGCAGGAAGTGCATGATATTTCTGTCGCGATTGGCATCGATCCGGATAGTGACGACCTGAGCCAGCTTCGCTACGGTAAAGTCTGCATACTGGCGGATGCGGATTCCGATGGATTGCACATTGCAACCCTGCTGTGTGCCTTGTTTGTCCGCCACTTCCCGACTCTGGTGAAACGCGGGCACGTCTATATGGCAATGCCGCCACTGTACCGCATCGACCTCGGCAAAGAAGTGCATTATGCGCTGGATGAAGGGGAAAAGAACGCCATACTGGATCGCTTGAGCCGCAAACGGGGTAAACCGAATGTTCAGCGTTTTAAAGGGTTGGGTGAAATGAACCCGATACAATTGCGCGAAACCACATTAGACCCCAATACTCGCCGTCTGGTGCAATTGACTATCGACGATGACAATTATCAGGAAACCCTCTCAGTCATGGATATGCTTCTGGCGAAAAAGCGTTCAGAAGATCGCCGCAACTGGCTGCAAGAGAAAGGTGATTCCATCGACATTGAAGTTTAGTGCACAGGTAGTCAATACAGATTCTGAGGAAATTAATACATGAGTGAGATAACTCACGATGGTGTGGAGCGCCAGCCGCTTCACACGTTCACTGAAAACGCCTATTTGAATTACTCCATGTACGTCATCATGGACAGGGCGTTGCCTTTTATCGGTGATGGTTTAAAACCTGTCCAGCGCCGTATTGTCTATGCGATGTCGGAACTGGGGTTGAGCAACAGCGCCAAATTCAAGAAATCCGCCCGTACCGTGGGTGATGTGCTCGGTAAGTACCATCCGCATGGTGACGGGGCATGTTATGAAGCCATGGTTTTGATGGCGCAGCCTTTCTCATACCGCTATCCGCTGGTCGATGGTCAGGGGAACTGGGGGGCGCCGGATGATCCAAAATCCTTTGCGGCGATGCGTTATACCGAATCCCGTTTGTCCAAATATGCTGAGTTGTTGCTGAGTGAATTGGGACAAGGCACCGTAGATTGGGTGCCAAACTTTGACGGCACATTGCAGGAGCCGAAAATGCTGCCTGCCCGCCTGCCCAATATTCTGCTGAATGGCACCACGGGCATTGCCGTTGGTATGGCGACAGACATTCCGCCGCACAACGCCCGTGAGGTGGCGAGTGCGCTGATCGCCATGCTGGATAAGCCAGACCTCTCGCTGGATGAGGCGATGGAGTATGTCAGGGGACCGGACTATCCAACCGAAGCCGAAATCATCACGCCAAAAGAAGATATCCGCAAGATTTACAAAAATGGCCGTGGTTCGGTACGTATGCGGGCGATCTGGTCGAAAGAAGAGAGCAACGTTGTCATTACCGCTCTGCCACATCAGGTCTCCGGCGCGAAAATCTTAGAGCAGATTGCCAGCCAAATGCGGGCGAAGAAGCTGCCGATGGTGGAGGATCTGCGTGATGAATCCGATCACGAAAATCCAACCCGGCTGGTGATTGTTCCACGGACTAATCGGGTGGATGTTGAACAAGTCATGAACCATCTGTTTGTGACCACCGATTTGGAAAAAAGCTATCGCGTTAACCTCAACATGATCGGTCTGGATAACCGTCCTGCGGTGAAAGGTCTGGTTGAAATCCTCAGTGAGTGGCTGGTTTTCCGCCGTGAAACCGTGCGTAACCGCCTGAATCACCGCTTGGAAAAAGTCCTGAAACGCTTGCACATTCTGGAAGGTTTACTGGTGGCATACCTCAACATTGATGAGGTGATCCACCTGATTCGCCATGAAGATGAGCCAAAATCAGTGCTGATGCAGCGTTTTGGGTTAACCGAAACACAGGCCGAAGCCATTCTGGAATTGAAATTACGTCATTTGGCGAAGCTGGAAGAAGTCAAAATTCGTGGTGAACAGGGTGAACTGGCGAAAGAACGTGACAAACTTCAGGCGATTCTGGGATCTGAACGCAAGTTAAGTACCCTGCTGAAAAAAGAGATTATTGCCGATGCGGAAAACTACGGTGATGTCCGCCGTTCTCCGTTGAAAGAGCGTACAGAAGCGAAAGCCATGAGTGATCATGACATCCTGCCATCTGAGCCGATTACGGTTGTCATGTCTGAAATGGGCTGGGTGCGTAGTGCGAAAGGCCATGAGATTGATCCATCCGGTTTGAATTACAAATCGGGTGACAGCTTCCGCAGTGCAGTACGTGGTAAAAGCAACCAACCCGTGGTCTTTATTGATAACACCGGGCGCAGTTATTCCCTTGATCCGCTGGATTTGCCGTCAGCCAGAGGGCAGGGTGAACCGTTGACGGGGAAATTGGCACTGCCGGCCGGAGCGTCAGTTGAGCATCTTCTGATGGCAAAAGAAGAACAAAAACTCTTGATGGCATCCGATGCGGGTTATGGTTTTATCTGCTCTTTCAGCGATCTGATCGCCAAGAACCGTGCGGGTAAGGCGTTGATTACCCTGCCTGAAAATGCCAAAGTGATGCCTCCCTTGGAGATTAACAACGAGCAGGATGATATGCTGCTGGCGATTACCAAAGCGGGTCGCATGTTGATGTTCCCTGTGGCTGATCTTCCCCAGCTTTCGAAAGGCAAAGGCAACAAAATTGTTTCTGTCCCGGCGGCTCAGGCTGCATCAGGGGAAGATATGCTGAGTTGGTTATTGGTATTGGCTCCACAATCCTCTGTCACGCTCTACTTTGGTAAGCGGAAACTCCTGCTCCGTCCAGAAGACCTGCAGAAATTCAGGGCAGAGAGGGGGCGCAAAGGAACCTCACTGCCTCGCGGATTACAGCGCGTGGAACGTGTTGAAGTGGAAATGCCCAAGCAATAAATAAGTTGGGTAACAATATAAATTGCAGGCCAGTATGATACTGGCCTGCTCTGCAAGAGGCCGCTATGCTAGCAATCATTCGTGGAATTATTGTTGTTCTGTTTACCATCTTGATCTGTTTTTTTGGTTGTATCTACTGTTTATTCAGCCCCCGCGATCCACGTCATGTCATGACTTTCGGTCATGCGTTTGGCAAATTGCATAAAATATTTGGGATTAAGCTACAGGAGCGTATTCCGGCAGATGCCAAGGAATTTGGGCCCAGTATTTATATTGGTAACCATCAAAACAATTACGACATGATTACCATGTCTAATGCAGTACAGCCACGTACCGTCACGGTAGGTAAGAAGAGTCTGGTGTTTATTCCCTTCTTTGGCCAAATTTATTGGCTGACGGGCAATATTTTGATTGATAGGGATAACCGGACAAAAGCCCACGGAACGATTTCACAGGTTGTCGATCAGATCACAAAACGTCAGGTTTCTGTCTGGATGTTTCCGGAAGGAACACGCAGTCGTGGCCGTGGATTGCTGCCGTTTAAAACAGGGGCTTTTCATGCCGCCATTGCAGCAGGTGTGCCTATCGTGCCGGTTTGTGTTTCTTCAACCCACAAGAAAATAAAGCTGAATCGTTGGGATAATGGCACGGTGATTGTCGAAATGTTGCCTCCGATTGATACCACGAAATATACCAAAGAGCAGGTTCGTGAATTGGCCGCGCATTGCCGGCAAATGATGCAAGCTAAAATTGAAGAGTTGGATAAAGAAGTCGAGGCGCTTGATAAGCGAAGATAATGGCGATTGGCGACAAAGCGACCAATATTACCCACTATATTCCCTGCATGTGGGTCTCATTCTGCCTATCAATTTAAGATAGTTTTAGAATTTCTCTCCTATTCGCGATATGATTGCGTTTAATAAATTAACGTTTTTATTAAACGCAATCGATAGAATAATAAGTCCTGATAGCCACAATATCGGCGTATTCATCCCAGTCATTATTTGAATTTTTTAGTCATTGTGAGTGTTTATTTTTATGTAAACAACCATTTTGGATTGCTATTCCTATCGTAAATGCTGTTCATATCGTAAATACTGTTCATATTGTAAGTACTGTTCATATTGTAAGGACTATTCCTGCTGTGGAGAAAGTATGTCACTGAGTCGGCGCCAATTTATTCAGGCATCTGGTTTGGCAATGTGTTTAGGGGCGCTTCCTTTTGCGGTTCGAGCCAATAAAAATAAACAAACGAAATTACCGCTTCCTCCCTTACTGGAATCCCGGGACGGGCAACCGCTCTTTTTAGCCATACAGAACGCTAGCTGGTCGTTTAATGGTCATAATAAAGTGAAAGTTTGGGGGATTAATGGACACTATCTCGGGCCGACTATTCGGGTTCGTCGGGGTGATAATGTAAAACTGATATATAGCAACCGACTGTCTGAACCCGTTTCAATGACCGTGGGTGGTTTGTTGGTGCCCGGAACCCTAATGGGCGGCGCGGCACGCCTGATGGCACCGGGTGAAAACTGGTCGCCGGTTATCCCCATTACTCAACCTTCGGCAACCTGCTGGTATCATGCCAATACCCCGAATCGAATGGCACAGCAGGTTTATACGGGTCTGGCCGGCATGTGGCTGGTGGAAGATGAAGACAGCCGTCGCTTACCCTTGCCTCAACATTATGGTGTCGATGATTTTCCGGTGATTTTGCAGGATAAGCGACTGGATAATTTTGGTGCACCGCAATATAACCCGCCAGACCATCAGGGTTTCCTTGGTGATACTTTGATGGTGAACGGGGTTGAAAATCCGTTTGTCGACGTTGCCAGAGGCTGGGTTAGGTTACGTTTGCTGAACGCCTCTAATGCCCGGCGATATCAATTGCAGCTCAGTGATGGGCGCCCTTTCTCTATGATTGGCACTGATCAGGGTTTGCTGCCAGCGCCTGTGGCGGTACAGCAACTGTCACTGGCGCCGGGCGAACGTCGTGAGGTCTTGATTGATATGTCGAAAGTGGAAAGTGTGACTATCACGGCGGGGGAATCCGCTGGCGTGATGGATCGCCTGAAAGGGTTGTTTGAATCTTCAACCAAATTGTTATCAACCACGGTATTAACGCTCAAAGCCAGTGGATTACTCCCTTTGGTCACGGATCAATTGCCTTCCCAGCTTGTGGTTGACAACCCACAAATCGATTCTTCCATCCGAAGCCGGCAGCTTGTTTTGGGAGGGGCTTCACAAGGGATCAATGGTTCATTACTGGATGAAGATCGAATCGACATCGCCAGTCAACAAGGGGCATGGGAACGTTGGATAATCACAACCTCAATACCCCAGCCTTTTCATATTGAAGGCGTAAGATTTAAAGTCATCAGCCTTAATGGAAGTCGTCCAGAACCGCAGGATTATGGATGGAAAGATACGATTTGGATTGATGAGCGGGCAGAACTACTGGTTAACATGGTGCAGCCGTCTTATAAGCATTTCCCCTTCATGTATTACAGCCAAATATTGGAAATGGCCGATCGTGGCGTTGCCGGGCAACTCGTTGTTAGCCCTACCGGCCTCCCATCTGTTAACCAAGGATTTGATTAGCAATAAATTGTTTAACAATTCGTGTGTAAACTGGCGGTTTGTTCTGAATAAATTGCTAATCTTATCGACTGAGGGAAACCCTTTCCGTATAGTGTCCCAAATTTTCATACTACTTGCCTGTAAGGTGACTTAATGAATATCAGCTTGATTGCTGCGATGGCTATGGATCGAGTTATTGGTATGGAAAACTCCATGCCGTGGACTCTGCCAGGTGATTTAGCCTGGTTCAAACGCAACACACTCGGGAAACCGGTCGTGATGGGGCGAGTTACTTATGAATCGATTGGCCGCCCTTTACCGGGACGCCTGAATATCGTGATCAGCAGTCAACCAGCAAGTGATGATCGGGTCACTTGGGTCAGCTCTATCGAGGCGGCTCTGGCTGCGGCTGGTGAGGTTGAAGAAGTGATGGTGATAGGAGGAGGAAAGATTTATGAGCAGTTTATTCCTCTGGCTAACCGTATGTATTTGACCCACATTGATGCAGAAGTGATTGGTGATACACACTTCCCTGATTATGAACCTGATGAGTGGAATTCAGTTTTTACTGAATATCACGATGAAGATGAAAACAATTCGCATAGCTATTGTTTTGAAATCTTAGAACGTCGAGAGTGATCCTATTCTTGCGTGCGGAGTGCCTTTAGGCACTCCGGTGTCATTAATTCACGCTTTTGATTTTGTGAGCATTGAAGCCTGATTGAAATACTGTTTATCTTCCCAACGCAGCATCGTCAATTTACCTCCCCAACAGCAGCCTGTATCCAAAGCATAAATACCCCCGGGGACGCCTCGTCCTTCCAAGGCAGCCCAATGACCAAATGCAATTGAATAATCTTCAGGCAGGTTGCGCGGCAATTCAAACCAGGGTTTCAGTGGCGCCGGGGCATTCTCCGGTTTAGATTTACAGATCATATCCAACTGACCATTCGGGAAACAATAACGCATTCGGGTCAGCACATTGGTACTGTAACGCAGCCGGGCCAGACCACTTAACTCAGGAGCCCAGTTATTGGGCATGTCCCCATACATGGCATTGAGAAATAAAGGATAACTGTCACTGCGAAGAATGGCCTCGACTTCACGGGCACAGGTTCTGGCCGTGGCTAAATCCCATTGTGGCGTGAGCCCTGCATGTGCCATGACCAGTTTCAATTCATCATCGATCTGTAAAACGGGCTGTTTTCTCAGCCAATTGATTAATTCATCAATATCGGGTGCCGCAAGCAATTCATCCAGCAAGTCTTTCGGTTTATTACGGCTGATTTTTGCGTAAACCGCCAACAGATGGAGATCGTGATTACCCAACACCAGCTTAGCCGCAGAGCCGAGTTGCTTGATATAACGAAGTACGGCCAGTGAGTCAGGGCCACGGGCAACCAAATCGCCCGTCAGCCATAACGTATCGTTAGCAGGATGAAAATCAACGTGTGCTAATAAGGTGCGTAATTCACGATAACAACCGTGAATATCGCCGATGAGGTAGGTTGCCATAATTAATTTATCAGTGTCGGAATGGCCAGTCGAAATACAGGAATGGCGGTACGAAATGGACGACCGTCTTGATCCAGCATTTCATAGTGGCCTTCCATGGTGCCCAGCGGTGTTTCCAGAACCGTTCCGCTGCTGTAACGATACTCTGCTCCCGGTGGGATCAAAGGTTGTTGTCCCACAACCCCTTCACCCTGAACCTCGGTTTTGTGACCGTCGCTGTTGGTAATCCGCCAGTAACGGCTAATCAGTTGCACTGGGAAATGCCCAAGATTGCGAATTGATATTGTATAAGCAAACACAAAGCGTTGTTGCTCCGGCTGTGATTGACTTTCTACATAGGTACTTTGTACTTGAATATAAATTCTGGGTTCATTGAGCATAAGTGCCTCCTGTTACTGTAACGGCTGTTTGTTAATTTCAAACAACTTTAGACTGAGACGATAACCAATTTGCCATTTTACAGTATTGCTCGACAGAGATGTTTTCCGCCCGGGTCGTTGGGTCAACGCCCAGTTCAGATAACTGTTCAACGGAAAAAATATTTCCAAGGCTGTTACGGATAGTCTTTCTCCGTTGGTTAAATGCCTGGGTTGTGATCCGGGCTAGCATACGAATGTCCTGAACCGGATGAGGCAGGGTCTTATATGGGATCAAACGTACAACGGCGGAATCCACTTTGGGGGCCGGCGTAAATGCCGTGGGCGGCACTTCAAGAACAGGAATGACCTGACAATAGTATTGAGCCATCACACTTAAGCGCCCGAAGGCTTTACTGCCAGGGCCGGCGACAAGGCGATTCACCACTTCTTTTTGTAACATAAAGCTCATGTCAGCAATGGCATCAGTATAGCTGAAAAGATGAAACATCAATGGGGTGGAAATATTATAAGGAAGATTACCAAACACCCGCAGCGATTGCCCGCGCTCTTTGGCAATCTGGCTAAAATCAACCGTCATTGCATCTTGTTGAATGATGGTCAGCTTATCTTTCAATTTCGGATGGACATGCAGTCTGGCTGCCAGATCGCGGTCAAGTTCGACGACGGTCATTTTATCCATGCGCGCCCCGACGGGTTCAGTCAGTGCTCCCAGACCCGGGCCAATTTCCACTACCGCCTGACCGGCTTGTGGGTTGAGTGCATCGACAATGCTGTCAATAATAAACTGATCGGTTAAAAAGTTTTGCCCGAAACGTTTACGGGCATGGTGCCCTTGATGGACTTTATTATTCATTACTGTTTTGTATCATTTTAATTGCGAGATTTAATGCGGTGATAAAACTACCCACATCAGCTTGACCTGTCCCTGCCAGCTCCAGTGCTGTGCCATGATCGACAGAAGTTCGGATAAATGGCAGACCCAAGGTGATATTCACGGCTCTGCCAAAACCTTGGTATTTTAACACGGGTAGCCCCTGATCGTGATACATAGAAAGCACCGCATCGGCATTATCCAAATATTTGGGCTGAAACAGGGTATCCGCAGGCAATGGACCTTCCAACCATATTCCTTCCGCCCTCAGACTGTCTAATGCCGGAATGATCACGTCTATTTCTTCACGTCCCATATGCCCGCCCTCACCAGCATGGGGATTGAGGCCGCAAACATAGATATGGGGACGGGAGATACCGAATTTGGTTTTCAGGTCATGGTTGAGGATCGTGACAACCTCCCTCAAGGAATCAAAAGTAATCGCCTTGGGGACATCTAAAATGGGCAGGTGTGTCGTTGCCAGCGCCACCCGAAGTTCTTCTGTTGCCAACATCATGACCACTCTTGAACATTGGCTGTGGTCAGCAAAAAACTCAGTATGCCCGGTAAAAGGTACCCCGGCTTCATTAATGACGCCTTTATGTACCGGTCCTGTTACCAGGGCAGAGAACTCCCCATTCAGGCAACCCTCACAGGCTTTTGCCAGGGTTTCAGTGACATAAGTCCCGTTTTCCCGGTTCAATTCACCGGCAATCGTCGGTGACCGGAGATAAACCGGCAGGATAGTCAGCGTGCCGGCTGCCTGTGATGACGCTATTTGTGATGAGTCTATTTGTGACGAATCTATTGGTGATAAAGAGGCCGGCTCAGGGGAATAAGTTTGTAGTTTGAGGGGTAAATTCAGTTGCCTGGCTCTGGAAAGCATCAGCTCCGGGTCGGCACAAACCACTAATTGAACCGGCCACTCTTTTTGGGCGAGGGCTATGACTAAATCCGGGCCAACCCCGGCTGGTTCGCCGGGGGTGATGATAATAGGTTTATTGTTGTGCATCGCTACCATCTAAAATTTTCACATAAGCGGAGGCGCGTAACTCCTGCATCCAGTTTTGCACTTCTTCATTGAACTTGCGGTTGAACAGCAGACGGTAGGCACGATCTTTCTGTGCGGTATCGGTTCTGTCAACTTTACGGCTATCCAGCAATTGGATTAAATGCCAACCGAAAGAGGAATGAACGGGCTGGCTGAGTTCACCTTTTTGCAGTTTCATCAATGCGTCACGGAAAGCCGGGTCATAAGCACTCGGCAAATTCCAGCCCAGCTCGCCACCCCGCATGGCTGAACCCGGATCTTCAGAATGTTCTTTTGCGGCTTCTTCGAATGTGATTTTGCCACTGATGATTTCTTCCCTGAGTTTCATCAACTCGCTACGGGCTTTTTCGTCGTCCATAACCGGTGATGATTTCAGCAGAATATGACGGGCATTCACTTCTGTGACCGCAATCGGCATTTGACTACCACGGATATCATTCACTTTCAGAATGTGAAAACCAACACCAGAACGAACTGGACCAATAATCTGCCCCTTTTGTGCAGATTGAAGCTGTTCAGCAAACAGGGTCGGCAATTCTTGCAGTTTGTTCCAGCCCATATTTCCCCCTTTCAGGGCTTGGGTATCACCAGAATAGGCGATAGCCAATTTGCCGAAATCCACGCCGCTTTTCAGTTCAGACAAGATTTTTTTGACCGTGCCCTCGGCTTTCTCGACCTGATCCTGATTCGGATTTTCCGGCAACGGGATCAGGATATGGCTGATGTTCAATTCCGTGTCATGGCTATTTTGGCCGTCGAGCTGATTAGCCAGTGAGTCCACTTCCTGTGGCAGGATAGAGATGCGGCGGCGCACTTCATTATTGCGCACTTCCGCGATGGTCATTTCCTTGCGGATTTGATTGCGATAGGTATCAAAATTCATCCCCTCTGCGGTCAGGCTTTGTTTCAACTGATCCAGGCTCAAATGGTTCTGAGCTGAAATATTGGCGATCGCAGAATCTAAGGCTTGATCAGGGATCGTAATCTGCATCCGTTTTGCCATTTGCAGAATGATGTCATCCATAATTAGGCGTTCAAGGATCTGATGACGCAGGGCTTTCTCATCCGGTATTTGCTGGCCTGCCTGTTTTGCATTGAGTGTAACGGATTGTAAGAGGCTGTTGACGTCACTTTCCAGCACGACATCATTGTTAACAACAGCAGCCACTTTATTAAGTTCCTGCGGAGCTGCTATTGCGACCGTGTTTACTGAAAACATCAATCCGAGAATGAGCGATCTCCAGTTCTTCATACATTTCCCATCATATCAAACCCGCCTTGGCGGGGTTATTGTGTTTACGTTGCGTTTATCGGTATCAGAATGCGCGTTGGTACGGAAGAATACCCTGTTGCAACATTTTCTGGCTACCCAAACTGTGATTGTTACTTAGGCCACGAAGTTCAACATTGAATGACCATTTGTTGTCATATTGACTGCTATCGAACCGCCAGTTGACGATTTTGCGTTCATAACCCACATTGACGGCCCAGCAACAAGTGTTGTATTGCAGCCCCACCATCTGGTTTGCCGGTTGTTTCTCTTTGGTATCATAATAATACGCTCCCACAAACGCCCAGCGATCAGTCAATGGCCAGCTTGCCACCATACCTACCTGCGAAATACCCTGCTGGTAAGCAGGTGCTCTATCCCTATTATTCTTATCCTTGAGAGTATTCTGAATATAATCACGATCGACAAAACGATAGCTCAGTTGAATCAGACGGTCTGCATCGTGGCGGTATTCCACGATTGCATTTCCCATCGCCACACTGCTCAGGCGGGTATCATATTGCAGCCCACCTTTAAGCCCCCATGAATCATTGATTTTCCATTCAGCATCTCCTGCCCATGTCAGAGAACCTGTATTTTTCTGGGCACCAATAATGTCTGTCTTGTTTGGAGCGGAATCAGTGTCTTTTACTCGTGGAGGTTCAAAGTAGTAGATTTGACCCATGGATAGGTTAAAACGTTCAACTAAATCTTTATCATAAATACGAGTGGTGACACCGCTAGTAAATTGATTGGCTGACGAAATACGATCCAGACCACCGTAGAAACGATCGCGGAACAGACCTGTATAATTTGCCTGTAGCAAAGAAGAATCATAGTTGTAAATGTTATTTTGATTCTTATAAGGAACATACAGATACTGAATACGAGGCTCCAATGTTTGAGTATAATCCTGATCAAAATACATAGCGCGTTCAAACACCATTTTGGCATCAGATTTAAACATTGGCAGGACACGTGTGACCGAACTTTCTAATGTGGATATTTCTTTTTTGGCTTTGGCAGGAATACCCTGTTGGTAATGGGTTGCCATCAATTTAAATTCATTATTAATGCTAGCCCAACCATTGGAGAGGGGTAAATTGATAGAAGGTTCCAGATGCCAGCGTGTCGCATCAGGGTTGTTTTTCCCTACACTGGTTAATTTAGCGATTTGAGCATAGGAATGGAAATCAAATGGCCCAAGATCATTTTTGTAGTAATTGAGATCCAGTTGGGGTGCAGTCCGGTACGCTTCTATGCCATCACTCACGGTAAAGAGCTGGAACTGTTTGGTGGCCAACGTCGCATTCCAGTTTTGTTGCGCGTAGCCAATGCTGAATTTCTGGGTTGCATAGCCATCCGTACTGGAGCCATATTGTGAAGTGAAGTCAGTAAAATAGCGCGGGTCACTGACTTTGGTATAATCAGCACTGAAACGCCAAACCTGATTCATAACACCGCTATGGTTCCAGTAGAATAACCAGCGTTTGCTATTATTCCGTTCAGGGTAATCCTCTTCATACAGACGGTCGCGACCAATCCAATCGTATGCCACCGTCCCCGTACCGGCCTGGGTCAAATAACGGAATTCATTATCCAGTTTCAAACCGCGCATCGTGATAAGGTGCGGGGTAATTGTGGCATCATAATTGGGCGCTATATTCCAGTAATAAGGCAGCAGGAACTGGAAACCGTCTTTATTGGAGAAACTGGCATTGGGGATCAGGAAACCGGAGCGGCGTTTATCACCCATCGGTAACTGCAAATACGGGCTGTAAAACACCGGGACATTGGCAACCCGAAAACGGGCGTTCCAGATTTCAGCCACTTCTTCCGCGCGATCCAGAATCACTTCGGAACCGACTACACTCCAGCTATCATTGCCCGGCAGGCAAGAGGTGAATATCCCGTTATCCAAAATGGTATAGCGGTTTTCGTCACGCAGCATCATCTTATCTGCGCTACCACGCCCCTGACGACCCACCATCTGGTATTTGCCCTGTTCCACGTCGGTGTCTTTATTGCTTAAATTAGACCAGGCACGAGGTCCCTTCAAAATGATCTGCGGGTCATCATAGCTGACATTACCGGTTGCGGTAATGGTCCGAATGGGGCCTTTATCTTGTGTTTGTTCGAGCCTGACTTTATCGGCTGTCAGCGTTTTGTTTCCCTGTTGAATATCAACATGACCAATGAACTCAACCGCATTGGGATATTCGCCACGAGTATCATCGGATTTAATGTTAATGGGCATTTTATTGGGATCGCCTGTGATAATCGGTTTATCGTAGACAGGGATACCCAACATACATTGTGCTGCAAGGTCAGCATGGGCTTGCTGACTGTAAATTGCGGCCCATACCATGGTGGCCAGCAGGGTAGGATAACATTTGTTCATAGATGTTTATGCGGTTCCGTCATCAGTGCCATCGTGCCGGCAAATGTTCAGAGACTAACGTAGTTGAAATATATGCACCAGAGTAAAGTTTAACTTTGCTTATCTTGCTGTTAGGCACAGAGCTTAATGGATAGTATGATAATGGACAGTATGATAATGCAAAATTGCGCTCAGGGCATTGGGGAATTGAAGACTATATGCAGTATTGGGGAAAATTATTCGGATTAATATTTGGTATTGCGTCCGGTGCGGGTTTTTGGGGGATCGTGATTGGCGTGTTGCTGGGCCACCTGCTTGACAAAGTCAGGACACGAAATTTGGGTCATTCCACTAAAGGCCCCACCCGACAAGCGCTGTTTTTTCGCAGTACTTTTCAAGTACTGGGACATATCACCAAGGCAAAAGGCCGGGTAACCGAAACGGATATCCGGCTCGCCACTCAACTGATGGACAGAATGCAACTGCATGGTGAAGCAAGGCTTGCCGCCCAGCGGGCATTTCGTGAGGGTAAACAGCCTCAATTCCCCTTGCGTGAAACATTGCGCCAGTTACGGCGTGCCTGTTTTGGTCGTTCTGACCTGACTCGTATGTTTCTGGAAATCCAGTTACAGGCTGCGTTTGCGGATGGTGAACTGCATCCCAACGAAAGAAAAGTGCTGTTTGTCATCGCTGAAGAACTGGGGATCTCCCGTATTCAATTTGAACAATTCCTTGCCATGATGGAAGGAGGGCGTCATTTTGACGGGCATCATTCCGGTGGGCAGCATCAGCGATACGGGCATTACCAAAACCATGGGCAGCCACGGGCGACATTGGCAGATGCCTGTAAGGTATTGGGGGTCAATGAGCATGATGATGCGACAACTATTAAGCGGGCTTATCGAAAACTGATGAGTGAACACCATCCTGATAAATTGGTGGCAAAAGGTTTACCACCAGAAATGATGGAACTGGCGAAACAAAAAACGCAGTCTATCCAATCCGCTTATGATTTGATTAAAAAAGAGAAGGGCTTTAAATAGCACTTATTTTAAATGGCACATCCCGGTATCCCCAAAGAGCATTCGTTAAAAATCCGCGTTGCACTCAAAATGCATGGGGGTGCCATAAGCGGGATGAGTAATGAATAGCTCTTGGGCATGTAATTGCAGGCGAGGCGCCAATTCCCTTGCCTGTGTATGGGCATAGAACCGATCCCCCAGAATGGGATTGCCCAGTGCCAGCATATGTACACGGAGCTGATGGGAACGTCCGGTAATTGGCGCCAGTCTTACGCGCGTTGCCTGAGCTTCATATTCAAGTACCTGATATTCTGTCTGCGCCGACTTGCCTGTTTCAAAACAGACCTTCTGTTTCGGGCGATTTGGCCAGTCGCAGATCAACGGTAAATCCACCAACCCGGCTTCCGGCTCCAGTTTTCCCCACACCCGCGCGATATAGACTTTTTTCGGTTCGCGTTCACGGAACTGACGTTTCAATTCGCGTTCAGCCGCTTTAGTCAGCGCAACAACCATGATACCGCTGGTAGCCATATCTAATCGATGTACGGATTCCGCAGCGGGAAACTCGGCCTGTACCCGCTTCATGATACTGTCTTTGTGCTCTTCTGCTTTGCCCGGCACAGAAAGTAATCCGCTGGGTTTATTAACAACCATAATGTGCTCATCCTGATACAGCACATATAACCAAGGATCTGTCGGGGGATGATAAGACTCCAGCATAGTCGCTCCAATTGTGCCGAAAAATGATTGTGTAGAAAAATGATTGTGTAGAAAAAAATGAGTGTATAGAAAAATAGTTGTACCGAAAAATAATCGTGTCGAAGAAATAACGGGGTACATTCTATCAGATATGGCTTTGCAAAATCAGCCGTAAACCCTCGCCCAATGGGTGCGAGATTAATGTGAGATAAGAATAACTCAAGGGACTCTCTTCACGAGATGCCCCTTGAGTTTAAGCGCAGCGATTTATTTCATTGATGACGAACGATTATTGGTGGGAAACCACCACCAAACGAATCGCATCCAGACGCCAGTTGGCCTGATCAAGGTTAAGCAGCAGATTTTTGTGCTCAGACCCAATCGCTTCCAGCTCATCATCACGGATATTCGGGTTAACCGCTTTCAGGGCTTCCAGACGCGACAATTCCGCCGACAGCACTTCATCAGCTTCTTTCTTCGATTGCTCAATCAACACACGCGCTTGCGCTTCAATCAGCGGTTCTGATTGCTGCAAAATCGCATGGACTTCTTGCTGTACCGCATTCACCAATTTGCTGGCGTTGTGACGGTTGATGGCGTTTAGCTGGCGGTTGAAACTTTCAAACTCGACCTGAGACGCCAGATTGGTGCCTTTCAGATCCATCAAGAGGCGCACTGGCGTTGGAGGCAGGAAACGGGTCAATTGCAGATGTTTAGGCGCCTGTGCTTCAACAACGTAAATTAACTCAACCAACAGCGTACCGACGGGCAGTGCCTTGTTTTTCAGGATGGAAACAGCGCAGCTTCCGGTATCGCCTGACAGCACCAAATCCAGGCCATTGCGGATGATCGGATGTTCCCAGCTCAGGAACTGAGTATCTTCACGGGACAGGGCTTTCTCGCGGTCAAACGTAATGGAGCAGCCATCTGTGGGTAACCCGGGGAAATCGGGCACCAGCATATGATCGGATGGGTGCAGGGCGATAATATTGTCGCAGCGATCTTCCTGATTGATGCCGATGATATCGAACAGATTCAGGGCAAAATTCACCAGATCGGTATCGTTGTCCTGTGCGGCAATTTTTTCTGCCAGCTCTTGACCTTTCTCACCCCCGTTGGAATTCATTTCCAGCAGGCGGTCACGGCCTTGTTCCAATTGCTGTTTGAGCTGCTCGTGATGTGCGCGGCATTGTGCAATAAACGCATTGAAATCGGTTTGCTCATTGGGCCTGGCAAGGAAATTCAGCAGAATTTCATAATACTTGTCATAGATAGAGCGGCCGGTTGGGCAGGTATGTTCAAACGCATCCAGACCTTCGTGATACCAGCGCAGGAGAATGGATTGCGCGGTATTTTCCAGATAAGGTACGCTGATCTTGATGTCACGGCTCTGACCGATACGATCCAGACGCCCGATGCGCTGTTCAAGCAAATCAGGGTTGAACGGCAGGTCAAACATGACGAGCTGATTGGCAAACTGGAAATTACGTCCTTCGGAGCCAATTTCAGAACAGAGCAGCACTTGCGCCCCTTCCTCTGCGGAAGCAAAGTAAGCAGCGGCGCGGTCGCGTTCCAGCAGGGACAAACGTTCGTGGAATACGGCACTTCGGATACCTTCGCGCTCACGCAACACTTGCTCCAGTTGCAGGGCGGTTTCGGCTTTGGCGCAGATAACCAGCACTTTTTCGTCACGGTTTGCCGTCAGGAAACCTAACAACCACTCTACGCGGGGATCGAAGTTCCACCATGTGGCATTTTCACCTTCGAACTCCTGATAGATTCGCTCAGGATAGAGCATATCCTTGGCGCGTGTTTCCACGGTCTTTTTGGCTCCCATGATTTCAGAAACCTTGATTGCCGTCTGATATTGGGCTGGCAACGGTAACTTAATCTCGTGCAATTCACGATGTGGAAAACCTTTCACACCACCACGGGTATTGCGGAACAGCAATCGGCTGGTGCCGTGGCGATCCATCAGCATCGTAATCAGTTCACGGCGGGCATTTTCGCTCTCTTCATCCTGATGGCTGTTTGCTGCTTTCAGCAGAGGTTCAATATCCTGTTCGCTGATCAGTTCAACAATGATATTTTGCTGGTCATTGCTTAAGGTTTCACCGGACAATAGCAATGAGACCGCATCGGCAACCGGGCGATACTTCTGTTGTTCATCAATAAATGCCTGATAATCGTGGAAGCGGTTCGGGTCCAGCAGGCGCAAACGGGCAAAATGGCTCTCCTGACCCAACTGTTCCGGGGTAGCCGTCAGCAGCAGGACAGCAGGGATTTGCTCTGCCAACTGTTCGATAACCTGGTATTCACGGCTTGGGGCGGCTTCGCTCCATGCCAGATGGTGAGCCTCATCCACCACCATTAAATCCCAGCCCGCTTCCAGCAGATGTTCGAAACGCTGCTTATTGCGGCGGGCAAAATCCAGCGAACAGATAACCAATTGTTCAGTTTCAAAGGGATTATCGCTGTCATGCAGCGCTTCGCTATATCGGCCATCATCAAACAGTGAGAACCGCAGGTTGAATCGGCGCAGCATTTCGACCAGCCATTGGTGTTGCAGGCTGTCTGGCACGATGATCAACACCCGCTCGGCACGTCCGGCCATCAATTGCTGGTGGATAATCATGCCGGCTTCAATGGTTTTACCCAGACCCACTTCATCCGCCAGTAACACACGAGGCGCGTGGCGCTTGCCCACTTCATTGGCAATGTGTAACTGGTGAGGGATCAAACTGGCACGAATGCCACGCAGCCCACTTTCTGCCAGACGAGACTGCTCGCTCTGGTGTTTACGGGCGCGAAAACGTAGTGCAAAGCGATCCATGCGGTCAATCTGACCGGCAAACAGACGATCCTGCGGCTTATTAAACGTCAGCTTGCTATCCAGAAAAACTTCCCGTAGGCAGATATTTTCTTCTTCAGTATCCAGACGAGTACCGATGTAGATCAGCAGGCCATTATCTTGCTGAACGTCATCGATCTTGAGTTTCCAGCCTTCGTGACTGGTCACGGTATCGCCCGCATTAAACATAACGCGGGTAATGGGGGAGTCATTGCGTGCGTAAAGGCGGTTTTCTCCGCTGGCAGGAAAAAGCAACGTCACCATGCGCGTATCAAGCGCCACGACGGTTCCTAATCCAAGTTCGCTTTCTGTATCGCTTATCCAGCGTTGACCAAGAGTAAATGGCATAAATTTTGGCTCAGTTTTCTGTTAGACAATGTTATTTATGGTTGCAGGATGGCTGCTTTTGTTGGATATCGATCATCATTGGTTATCGATAGGGATAGTTTTCAATGGCACTTTACCACACCCGTTTTCTTGAAAATGGGGTTACAAAATCACCATTGCCCATTAGAGGGGCGATATGTTAATTGAAGCGGAGCAAGCCGTCACCTGCAAAAATAGCCATTACTCAAAAGAGATGCTCATTTGCCCGGTGAGCAGCGCCATAAAGTCATCTTGCATAAAGGGCAAAATCGCATCGGCAATCGGCATCAACTGCTTATTGATATAGTGCTCATAATCGGGTGCTGCCGTCTGATTTTCCAACGGTTCCGGCCCGGATTGCGTGATGATATAGTTGATCCAACCGCCATTCTGGTACTGCAACGGGCGATGATGCTGCTGATTATACTCATCTGCCAAACGTGCGGCCCTGACATGGGGAGGAACATTGCGCTGATACTCCGACAGCTTGCGGCGCAGTCGTTTGCGATAAATCAGGCGATCATCAAACTCACCGGCCAGCGTCTTGGCAATATACTCACGAAGATAATTCTGATAGGGCCGTTGATGGAAAATCAGGGTATACAGCTCCTTCTGGAACATTTGTGCGAGGGGCGTCCAATCCGTTCTTACCGTTTCCAGCCCTTTAAAAATCACGTTATCACCACTTAATCCGGCATAACGTTTTTTACTGCCTTGCTCCGTACCCCGTACCGTTGGCATCAGAAAGCGCCGATAGTGCGTTTCAAATTCCAATTCCAGCTTACTGTCAAGATTGAATTCGGTTTTAAGGTGATTTCGCCACCATTGGTTAACAAACTGCGTCAGCGTATGACCAATCCGGTTGGCTTCTTCTTCAGAATGGGGACGTTTTAGCCAAACAAAGGTTGAATCCGTATCGCCATAAATCACCTGATAGCCCTGTGATTCGATCAACTCACGGGTTTGATGCATGATTTGATGCCCACGCATCGTAATGGAGGATGTCAGACGGGGATCAAAAAAGTGACAGCCGGAAGCCCCGAGCACGCCATAAAACGCATTCATGATAATTTTCAGCGCCTGAGAAAGCGGGGCGTTCTGTTGCCTTTTGGCTTTGTCACGTTCGTGCCAGATGTGTGTGACGATATCGGGCAGGCAATGTTGAGTACGGGAAAAAAATGCCTGCTTAAAACCCGGAACGGCATGTTCACCATCGGGGTTGGCAATTCCCTCGACCATTCCGACCGGATCAATCAGGAACGTGCGGATAATCGAAGGATAGAGGCTCTTGTAATCCAGTACCAGCACCGAATCATATAGCCCCGGAAATGAATCCATCACAAAACCGCCGGGGCTGCTATCATCGAAAACCGTTGGCTGAACGGGCGCGACATAACCCATGCGGTGCATTTTGGGCAGATAAAGATGTGTGAACGCTGCCACCGAACCTCCGCTGCGATCCACCGCCAATCCGGTTACCGTAGCGCGTTCCAATAAGAACGCCATCAGATCCGTTTTCTCAAAAATACGATTGACCAGAATACAGTCCTGCAAATTATAGTGAGCGAGCGCGGGCTTATCTTCCTGAAAGCGACGATTGATCTCGATCATCCGGTCATAAGGATTATCCAGCGCTTTTCCTTCTCCCAACAATTCCTGCGCAACATATTCAAGGCTAAAGGAAGGAAAATTCCACGTTGCCGTTTTCAGCGCATCAATGCCATCAATAAACAAGCGGCCTTCTGCGGAGGCAAAAAAATGCCCCGGCTTGAAGCCATGTTCGCGCCATTCGAGCAAACCCTGATTACGGCCGAATTTCAGTGGCACATTATAGTGTTCGGCATGTTGTTGCAGCACCCTTAAGTCAAACTGAATCAAATTCCAGCCAATAATGGCATCAGGATCGTAATGAGCCAGCCATTCATTCAGTTTTTCCAGCATCCGTGGGCGGCTGGCAACATACTCCAGTTTGAAATTAAGATCCTGCCGACAACCCTTTTCCGGTTCCAGCATAAACACGGTTTTCTCACCGCATCCCGCCAGACCGATGGAATACAACTCCCCATGCTGACTGGTTTCGATATCCAGGGAGACCCATTTCAGATTGGGACGATAGGCCGGGTTGGGTTTCATCTGATAACTCCCATCCGGTTTCTGGCTGAACCAAACCGGAGCAGTAATAAAGCGCTCCATCATAAACCGATCGGGAGGACGAATATCGGCCTCGTAGAGTGGAATATCGTGCTCTTTAAAGATTTTTTCCAGATATTGCAGGCGGTGATAGTGTAAGCAGTACAGTGCAGCGACCGGCTGACGATGGAAATCTTTCAGTGATAATGCTTTTAGCTCGCAAGGCTTTTCCTGTACGAGTAAACGCTTGGCTTTGGGTAAATCATGTTGAGGAATAAAGGCAACCGCTTTTTGGTGAGGGATAGTAATGCGGCGTGCCCCCTTATCTGTCGCGAGCCAATACACCAACTCAATGCCAGCCGAAGTCTCTTTCCAGTGGCGAGTCAGTATAAAACCTTGTTCAGCGTGATTTATCTGCATGATTTTTCTTTGTTGAGACCCATTAGCCATATTGAGTTTTGTGGAGGATAACTTCAATCATAGCATTTATGGTGTGTATTTATACAGTATTTTTTGAAGAAATAACAACACGAGGATTGTTAATGATATGAGCCACTTTATTTCTTTATAAAAAAGGGGTATCTCATTAATAATGATGTAATGGAAACTTCCCTAAGGAAATAATATCCATTTAAATATAATTACGGTGCCATTTTTCAATGAATTTAATTTCATCATATTAATGTCAATGAATTTAACTAATTCTATAATATAGAATGTTTATCCGGTGTGATCACGCGCATTTTGTTATAATTTCCAATGAGGTAAGATGTCATAGGTTTGTATGCAGAAGATGAATGCTCATTGAATTTGGTAAATATTGATGAATAACCCCAATAAACTGACTCACACAGATATCAAAGCGTTGCTGTTATTTGTTACTTTCACATTGCTTTATTTATTACCTGGCGTTTATGGGCATACGCCTTGGAAACAAGATGAAAACTATAGTTTTGGCATTATTCAAACCATGTATGAAACCGGAGACTGGCTGGTAACCATGAATGCGGGGCAACCTTTCATGGAGAAGCCCCCGCTGTATTATTGGACAGCGACTTCCTTTGTGCATCTATTATCTCCTTGGCTTCCGATGCACGATGCGGCCAGAACCGCGACACTATTTTTTTCTGCGATCAATTTTTCCTTTTTCATTCTATTGTCCCGCCGTGTCTTAAATGTCAGAAACTTTACCGACAACCGGATATGGATTGCTTTTGCCTTATATGCAAGTGCTCCCGGCCTGATTCGCCACAGTCATGATATGTTTACTGACACGGCATTAATCACCGGAACCACCCTCGGTTTATATGGTCTGCTGGGATTAATTAAAAACGAAAAAACACCTTATTCCTGTTTATGGTTGATCATGGGTACGGCCATAACCTTATTATCAAAAGGGATATTTATTCCGGGATTATTATGGCTTTGTTTGCTGCTTGCCCCGATTTTTCTTAAAGGTTGTCGGACTAAACAATATTGGCTAAGTGCTTTAACGTCAGGCGTTATTGCACTGGTTTTGATCCTGCCGTGGCCGGTGATGTTACTTATTGAACATCCTGATTTATTCAAAATCTGGTTTTGGGATAATAACATTGGCCGATTTTTAGGTTTCTCTGTTGAAGATCTTGGCGCCCGGGGTAATTTAACCATGATCCCGGAAGCCGTGTTATTGTTTGCCCTGCCTTCCGGTATTCTGGCATTTATCTTTATCCTCATGAATCCAATCAAGGCCCTGTCAGATGAACATTATTTCCTTTGTTCTTCATTTGTTGTATTAGGTATTATTTTATTGCAAATATCAGCCTCCGGTCGTGCATTATATCTATTGCCCTTTATTGCACCAATGGCCATTCTGGCCACAGAAGTTTTTATTAAATTACCTAAAGTCATCTATAAATCTTTAACCCTATTCTCCTCTACACTTTGGTCTGTTCTGATGCTATTTTTGTGGGGGTGTTATTTATTGTCGCTTTCTCCGGATGATAAGCATTGGTTGTCGCCGCTTGGCCGATGGTTGCCGATGAGTTACCAGATGCACTTTTCGGGATTTATCGTCGCCATTGCTGCTTTAATCACCGTGATATGGATAGCAAAAAGCGGGTTTCTCTCTCAATCACCCGCCTTGCGCGCCGCCCAACATTGGGTTTTAGGTATCGCGACGGTTTGGGGTTTAGTCTTTACATTATTTATTGGCTGGATTGATTATGCCAAAGGTTATCAAGACGCATTTCTTGATTTAAAGCAGAAATTGGCAGGCGTGTATCAAGTGAATGACTGTATGGCGTCGTATAACATTGGTGAATCAGAAGCGCCAATGCTTTATTACTATGCCCATATTCTACATCAACAACAGAATACGTTTGATACGCCAAAAAAATGCGACTGGTTGATTGTCTTATCCAAAGAAATGGCACCTGCACCCAAAGGCATGGTGCTATTCTGGCATGGGCACAGGCCGGATGAAGATAGGGAGAATTTGGTGGTTTATAAGAAAGTGGAGTTTAGTAATCATTCTTAAACCTATCTGCGAGAATCAGGCAGGTAGACAACTCTCAACCAATGTTCTGAGAGTTTCCCCTTAGCGGTAACTTCTTGGATCGCGACTGAAAATCTGATGCCTCAACCTATCCCCAAAATCACCGCCTCATCCGCCTCTCCACTCACCAGCTTCTCGGTTGCCCCATCATAATGAATCTTCCCATCCACAATCAGCAAAGCGCGCGGAGCGATTTTTGCGGCATCATCAAGATTATGGGACACCATCATTAACGTGATTTGGCGCTCGGTGCAGACTTGATCCAGCAATTCCAGCATTTCATTACGCAAAGCAGGATCAAGTGCCGAAAACGGTTCATCCAGCAATAAGATCGGTTGATGGCGGACTAAGCAACGAGCCAGTGCTGCCCGCTGACGTTGCCCGCCGGAAAGTTGGGCGGGCAGACGAGGCAAAAACGCTTCCAGCGATACCTGAGTGGCAATCTGCTGGAGTGCCTGCTTTTGTTCAGCATTTAGTCGCAATCCGGGGTGCAATCCCAAGCCCATATTTTGCTCGATGGTTAAATGGGAAAACAGGTTGTTTTCCTGAAACAGCATCGAAACCGGCCGCTTGGAGGGCGGGGTGTGGGTATGGTTTTCGCCATCCAGCCAGATATGACCTTGTTCTGGAAACTGGAAACCTGCCATTAAACTTAACAAGGTGCTTTTACCCGCCCCGCTTGGGCCAAGGATCGCAATGCGTTCTCCGGCTTTTACTCTCACATTGAAATGCATGGTAAGGTGCTCATAAGTGTAAATGACATTTTCAAGTTTAATCATGGCGTCGGCTCGGTAGGCGTTCAATCACAGTGAATAAAATAAAACAAAGCAGGAGTAGCAGAAATGCGGTCACTGCACCATCCTGACCGCGATAGGCCCCAATTTGTTGATAAAGATAGAAAGGCAAAGTGCGAAAATCTTCGTTGCCAAATAAGGCGACAACCCCAAAATCGCCAATGGAGAGGACGCAGGCGAAAGCCAGTGCTTGTGCCAATGGAATTTTCAGCGCCTTAAGCTCAATTAAACGTAGCCGGTGAAGACCCTGAATATTGAGGGAACGACATAGGGGATTGTAGCGTTCCGCCAGATCACGCATGGGATTTTCCAATACTTTCAGAGCATAAGGGATCGCCATCAGTGCGTTGGTCAGGATAACCAATCCATAAGGTGATTGAGGTAGGCCAATAGTGGTGTTCAGCAGGAGAAAAAAGCCCGTGGCAAGGACAATTCCCGGCATGGCAAGAATCAATAAACCGCTGGTTTCCATCGCTTGCCCCCAGCGGGACAAGTGGCGTAAGCGCAGTTCGCGGCTGCTCCATAGCAGCATCATCGTGAGAATGACGCACAGCAATCCTGCGCCCAACGCGATAATGAGGGAAGTGATAAGAGCCTGCCATAAAGCGGGTTGGCTTAAGACACCCCAAATATCAGGGTTCAGGCCATCAATGATGACCGCCAAAAAAGGAGGGAGCAAAAGCAATAACGCCATGCCAATCAGTAAACCATCCGATAATTTTTGCAGCCATGAATCCTGCGGATTACGCCATTGTTGTTGATACCCGTAACCAACGGAAAGTACGCCCTTAAGTCTTTGGCTAAGAAGCACCAAACCGAGGCAGCAAAAAAGCTGGATCAAGGCAAGCAGGGCGGCATGGGCAAGATCGTAGTCATAACTGAGCGCCTGATAAATGGCAAGTTCAATGGTCGTTGCTGCCGGGCCGCCGCCCAGCGCAAGAACGATAGCGAAACTGGCAAAGCACAGCATGAAAATCAGGGCGCCAGTCGGCAGAATTTGACGGCGCAGATAAGGCCATTCCACAAAACGAAAATGCTGCCATTCGCTCATGCCAAGCTGGGCAGCGAGTTGGCGCTGCTCAATGGCAATATTTTCCAGAGATTGCAGCAATAACCGGGTTGCCATTGGCATATTGAAGAAAATATGTGCCAGTAGAATGCCTTTTAACCCGTAAGGTGTAAAACGATATTCAACGCCTATCCATTGGGCAATCGTTGCCAGCCAGCCGGTTTGACCATAAACGGTAAAGATGCCAAACAGAGCGACTAAAACTGGAAGAATCAATGTCATGGCGCATAAGCGCAGAAATAGGGTCTTGCCCGGAAAATGGCGACGGTAAAGTGCCCGGGCAAGAAAAATGGCCGGGGTGACCGAGAAGACCGCAGAGAGAAATGCCTGCCAGAAAGTAAACCGAATGACATGCCAGAGATAGCTGTCATTCAAGAATTCCTGCCAGTCGCTTTCAGGCGCGTTGAACCACAGCGTCCCGAATGCTGACAGGGCAACAACAATCAATAGGCCGGAGGCAATGACCCCCGGCAATAACCAACCCGCGATTAACGGCTTACAGCGCTTTGCCATGTACGGATCCATTTTGTACGGTGTTTTGCCACATTCTCTGCGTTGAATAGCAGCGATTTTTCAGGAACAGGAAGTTGTTTGAAAACGTCAGGCAAAGGAATATCAATGGCGGGATACATCCATTGAGTGGTTGGCAGAACTTGCTGGAATGCGGGTGAAATCATGAAATTCATGAATTTTTGTGCCAGTTCAGGCTGCTTGCTTGAGGCTAATTGAGCCGCGACTTCAACCTGCAAATAATGTCCTTCCTTGAATATGGCCGCCGCATAATTGTCTTTTTTCTCTGACATGATGTGATAGCCCGGTGATGTGGTATAGCTCAACACCATATCACCTTCACCTTTCAGGAACAGGCCATAGGCGTCACTCCAGCCTTTCGTGACAGTGAGCGTTTTTTTGGCGACTTTCTGCCACTCCTGTGCGGTTTTATTTCCATAGAGATCTTGCATCCAGAGCAGGAAACCCAATCCCGGCGTACTGGTGCGTGGGTCTTGATAAATTACTTTCCAATTCTGGTGACTATTGATTAATTCATCCATACTTCTTGGTGGATGAGGTAGGGTGTTTTTGTTGTAAATAAAAGCAAAATAGCCGTAATCGTAAGGAATAAACGTCGTATTGTTCCATGCGATGGGTAATTTCAGTTTTGAGGTATCAACGTGACTCGCTGTGAATAACCCTGTTTGTTGAGCCGCTTGAATCAGATTGTTATCCAAACCCAGCACGATATCTGCTGATGTTTTTTTGCCTTCCATTCTCAAACGGTTCAGCAAGGATACCCCATCTTCCAAAGCAACGAATTTCAGCTCACAACGACATTCTGTTTCAAACGCTTTTTTAATGGCTGGCCCGGCTCCCCATTCAGAGGCAAATGAATCATAAGTGTAAATTGTCAATGTGGGCTTCGCCTGGGCAGAGACACAAGCAGAAACCAATAGCGTACTGATAGCAATAAAGCTGAAAAATAATTTTTTAAACACTTTGCGCTCCTGTAGTTATAGCTATATCTATAAACATCAATAAATAACGTTTGTTATTCGCGGATGGCAAAGGATCTGAGAAGGTGCTAAATGAAAATTACATATGTTATATCAATGATTAGCATCCCAAATCCCTACGACGGTACTAGCAGGTTCAGGTTCGACGGGTTTGTTCTCAGCAAAACTGTTTCATCACGGCCGCACCCCGTTGAGATGGCGGTATTGTAGAGACTTCGGCTGCGTCTGCAAAGTCCAATCATAGAGGTTTACCGCTTGAGATGAGTGTGAAACAATTAGCTATCTTTTCAAATGTGTTTTATCAAGAGGTAGTCTGGTGATCGATGATGATGGCTACCGCCCGAATGTAGGAATTGTAATTTGTAATCGCCAAGGGCAGGTGTTATGGGCCCGCCGTTATGGGCAGCATTCCTGGCAGTTTCCTCAAGGGGGCATCAATCCGGGGGAATCACCAGAACAAGCGATGTATCGCGAGTTGTTCGAAGAAGTTGGTTTAAGTCGCAAAGATGTACGGGTTCTCGCCTCTACCCGGAGTTGGTTGCGTTACAAATTACCCAAGCGTTTGGTGCGTTGGGATACAAAGCCTGTTTGTATCGGGCAGAAACAACGTTGGTTTTTACTACAATTGCTGTGTAATGAAGCTGATATTAATGTGCAGCGCAGTAGAACGCCGGAATTTGATGGTTGGCGTTGGGTCAGCTATTGGTATCCTGTTCGGCAGGTGGTTTCCTTCAAACGGGATGTGTATCGCCGCGTGATGAAAGAATTTTCTCCCATTGTGATGCCGGTGCAGGAATCTGCTTCACAACTATATTCACCTTATTTACATCGTCGCAGAAGAAGTTAGGCTATTGTTATGCTCATGCGCTTACGGGAAATTGTCGAAAAGGTTGCCATGACCGCTAATTTATCTGAGGCGCTTGAGCTGCTGGTCAATGAAACTTGTCTGGCGATGAATACGGATGTTTGTTCTATCTATCTGGCCGATCATCAACGACATTGTTATTACCTGATGGCAACCAAAGGGTTGAGAAAACCCCGGGGAAAGGCGATTAGCCTGGCCTTTGATGAAGGTGTAGTGGGTGAAGTCGGGCGTCTGTCTGAATTAATCAATCTTGCCGATGTCCGTGAGCATCCCAGTTTTAAATATATCCCCCAAGTCAAAGAAGAAAGCCTGCGGGCTTTTTTAGGTGTGCCGATTATTTATCGCCGTCAGTTACAGGGGATCTTGGTCGTTCAGCAACATGAACGGCGGTTGTTTGATGAAAGTGAAGAATCTTTCATGGTGACGCTGGCGACACAGCTTGCGGTTATTCTCGCTCAGGTGCAGTCAAAAGGATTATTTGGTCAGTATCGTCAAACCCGGATTAAGGCGCTCGCCATTTCTAACGGCATTGTGATGGCCCAAGGATGGCAAGATTGCTCACAGCCTTTATTGGATCAGGTATCTGAGGCATTAACGCTGGATTATCAGGCTGAACGGTCGAGACTCACTCGCGCCCTGGAGCAGACAACAGCGGAATGCCGCCGGATTAGTAAACGTTTCACTGCCAGCTCACAGAAAGAAAGCGCGGCTATTTTTGACCTCTACTCTCATTTATTAAATGATCCCCAGCTCAAGCAAGATCTGTTTTACTCCGTCGATAATGGTTTTGTGGCGGAATGGGCAATCAAAACCGTGATTGAAAAATACGCCGAACAATTTGCCAGCCTGCAAGATCCCTACATGAGAGAAAGAGCTTCCGATTTGCGGGCGCTGGGGCAACGGGTATTATTTCATTTGGACGATTCTTTCACGGGTGCTGATCAGTGGCCGGAATACTTTATTCTGGTTGCCGATGAACTCAGTGCCAATTTATTGGCTGAAATGCCGCAGGAGCAATTGGCCGGCGTGATTGTGCGGGATGGCGCAACGCATTCCCACTCTGCGATCCTGGTTCGGGCGATGGGCATCCCCGCTATCATGGGGGCGGATATCCAGCCTGAGTTACTGCATAACCGGATGCTAATTCTGGATGGTTATCGCGGAGAGATCTTCATTGAGCCAGAGCCGCTGATTGCTCAGGAATATCGGCAGATCATTGAAGAAGAACAGGTTCTCAGCAAATTGGCCGAAGGTGAACAGCAGCAAAAAGCCCGGCTCAAGAGTGGGGAGCGGGTTTTAGTGCAACTTAACGCCGGCCTGAGTCTGAAACATGAACAGCACATAGCGGACAGTATTGATGGTGTCGGGTTATATCGTACAGAAATCCCCTTTATGCTACATAACGGTTTTCCATCAGAAGATGAGCAAAAAAATCGTTACCAAGAGATGCTGGAACTGTTCCCCGATCAACCTGTGGTATTGAGAACATTGGATATTGGGGCTGACAAACAACTTCCTTATATGCCGATTAGTGAAGACAACCCTTGTCTTGGCTGGAGAGGGATCCGCATCACGCTGGATCAACCAGAAATTTTTCTTATTCAGCTCAGGGCGATGCTGAAAGCCAATACCTGCACGGGTAATCTAAAAATACTGTTGCCGATGGTGACAAGCATTGAGGAAGTTGATGAAGCCCGAAAACTGATAGAGAGAGCGAAAACGGAAGTTGAGCAAGCCATCTCCGGCACACTCACCATGCCCCAGATTGGCATCATGATTGAAGTACCATCGACTCTTTTTCTGCTCCCACAGTTAAAGAAATGGGTTGATTTTGTTTCCATTGGCACCAATGATTTAACCCAGTATTTACTTGCGGTGGATCGCAATAATACCCATGTCGCTTCGCTGTATGATAATTTACACCCTGCGGTAATTAGGGCACTGAAACTGGCCTTTGATGAATGCCAACGCCTTGATCTTCCTGTTAGCATATGTGGTGAGATGGCCGGTTCACCCATGGGGGCACTCATATTGCTTGGTTTAGGTTATCGTAGCCTGAGCATGAGTGGCCGAAGCGTTCCACGTACCAAATACTTGTTGCGCCATTTGGATGTTCACGAACTGGAAGGCTTTATGAATGTTGTACTGAAAGCAGAAACCAGCCAGCAGGTAAAAACATTGTCGGCTGAGTTTATGGAATCGCACGGACTGGGAGGCTTAATTCGAGGTGGTATTTAAGCAAAATAATTCATTCGCACAAGATAATTTATCCGCATATCATTCATTCACACAACATTACTTTTAGCGGGGAACGATGAGCACTAGCTATCTGGAATTTCCTAAAATTGACCCTGTCATATTTTCCATCGGGCCTGTATCTCTTCACTGGTACGGTTTTATGTATCTGGTTGGTTTTGTTTTTGCTATGTGGTTGGCAAATCGTCGTGCGGCAAAACCAAACAGTGGCTGGAACAAAGTGGAAGTCGAGAACTTGCTGTATACAGGGTTTGTCGGGGTTTTTGTCGGTGGGCGCCTCGGTTATGTCCTGTTTTATAACCTCCCGATGTTCCTTGATAATCCCCTTTATCTGTTCAAGGTTTGGGATGGGGGCATGTCTTTCCACGGTGGGCTGATAGGGGTTATCTGCGCCATGTGGTGGTTTTCCCGCCGGACTAAACGTCACTTCTTGCAGGTCGCTGATTTCGTTGCTCCACTGATCCCTTTTGGTCTGGGAGTAGGGCGTATCGGCAACTTTATCAACGGCGAGCTATGGGGCCGTGTCACGCTTGATACGCCGTGGGCGATCCTGTTCCCGCATTCTCGCAGTGAAGACATTGCAATGGCGACAGCCGATCCTTCTTTATGGCCGATTCTGGAAGAATATGGTGTCCTGCCACGCCATCCATCACAGTTATATGAGATGGTGCTTGAGGGGATTGTACTGTTTATCATCCTCAATTTATTTATCCGCAAACCCCGTCCGATGGGCAGCGTTTCAGGACTGTTCCTGATTGGTTACGGCATATTCCGCATAATAGTCGAATTTTTCCGCCAGCCTGATGCACAACTCGGGTTATTCGACGGGATCAGTATGGGACAAATCCTTTCAGTTCCAATGATCTTAGTGGGAATTTTACTGATGATATGGGCATATAAATGTCCTCGCAACAAGATTCAAGACAACAAGATACAAGAGGCAAAATGAAACAGTATCTGGATTTAATGAAAAAAGTGCTGGAAGAAGGCACAGTAAAAGATGATCGCACGGGGACGGGGACGCTCTCTCTCTTTGGTCATCAGATGCGTTTCAATTTGCAAGACGGTTTCCCACTGGTAACCACCAAGCGTTGCCATCTTCGTTCCATCATCCATGAACTGCTTTGGTTCTTAAAGGGCGATACCAATACCCAATACCTGCATGATAATGGCGTGACCATCTGGGATGAATGGGCTGACGAAAATGGAGATTTAGGGCCGGTTTACGGTAAACAATGGCGCGCCTGGGGCTCGGCGGACGGTCGTCAGATCGATCAGCTAGCCCAAGTTCTTGAGCAATTGAAAAGTGATCCTAATTCACGCCGGATTATTGTTTCCGCATGGAACGTTGGCGAATTGGATAAAATGGCATTGGCGCCATGCCATGCTTTTTTCCAGTTCTACGTAGCAGATGGCAAACTGTCCTGCCAGCTTTATCAGCGCTCCTGTGATGTGTTTTTAGGATTGCCATTCAACATTGCCAGCTATGCTTTGTTAGTGCATATGATGGCTCAACAGTGTGATCTTGAAGTGGGTGACTTTGTTTGGACCGGCGGAGACACCCATCTTTACAGCAATCATATGGAACAAACTAAACTTCAATTAAGCCGTGAGCCGCGTGCGTTGCCTAAATTGGTGATTAAGCGTAAGCCTGACTCATTGTTTGATTATCGATTCGAAGATTTTGACATCGTGGATTATGATCCGCATCCGGGCATTAAAGCCCCGGTCGCGATTTAAGAAACTATTCCCATCGTTTCCAAACGAATACCAAATTGTTAAAGAGCGGGTTTTGCCTGCTCTTTTTACATTTATCATCAACGGTTCTCAAGATTAAAAATCAGCCCCTTATCACTTTTGCGTGTCGCTCCACAAATAAAATGAAAAAATCATTTCACGGTTATTCTTCTCGGAAATCGCTTCGCATAATGTGATTAATCGTCTTTTCATGTTGCTATGAATCAAAGATATTTTCAGCCGGAAAACGCACTCCTGAAATAGAAACAGAGAAAACGGATATGGCGAAAATAGGTTATGACGATAATGACGACAGAAAAAAATGCTCTGGGAATGACCTGATAAATAGTGCGGTAAATAGAAGGATAAATAGAAGCGTAAATAGCAAAATAAAGAGTCCCGAACAATCAGGCTTTACACTATTGGAGTTATTGATAGCGATGCTCATCATCTCCATCAGTTTGTCTTGTGGATTGTATTATTGGGGGAAATACCAAAAACGTCTGCGTTTGCAATCCGCCGTGCATAATGTTCTGTCATTTATGGAAAGACAACAGGCGTTGGCAAACTATTTGAATCAGGATCGCACCTTATGGGTGGTTATGGGGCATTCTTGGTGTTTGGTCTCGTCTGTAACCAAAATAGCTGCTTGCAGTGAAGGCGAGAGGGAACGAGTTAATTCTCCTCATGAAGATGTATTTTTGCCATTTTCCACGGATGATCGCATTAATTTTTATGGGATCAGAAATACAGCAATACCAGCCAGTTTTACTCTGGCGAACGCGGCTGGTGAAATTAGCATCGTAATTTCGGGACGCGGCCGGATTAGGACATGCAGCAATACAATGAGTCAACTGCCTAATTGTGAGGGAATAAAAAATCCATGATGCTGACGAATTTCTGTTTTAAACCTATTTTTTGTTTAAAACCTATTTTTTGTTTTAAACAAAAACAGGCTGGATTTTCCTTGCTGGAAGTGATGGCAGCCATGTTGATTAGCAGCGTAATACTGGTTGCCATGACCAAAACTTATCCGGTCTTATCTGGTCAAATTCTCGATCTCTATCGTCAATATCGGCTGCATTATCTGGTGAATAGAACCGTTTATTTGATGGAAAAAGATATCCGGCGGGCAGGTTATTGTCTGGATAAAAAATTGTGTGAAGGTGAGCCATTGATGATTAAAAATAAAAATACGGAATTGCCCAATTCCTGTTTTATTGTCGCTTTTGATCTCAATTTAAATCATCGATGGGAAAAACCTGATCATATTGAATCCGAGTTTTTTGGTTATCGCCTAAATAACCGGGCTCTCGAATGGAAAAGAGGCGCGGGTGATTGTCAGGAAAATGGCTGGGAACGGTTATTTGACCCAAAAGAGATCGTGATTGAGACCTTTCATCTTGAAAAATCACAGGCAAAAGGGGAACTGATTTTTGTCACTTTATCCATCACAGCCCGGTGGCTGAAATCTCCACTTATTGTATATCGCCATCAAACGACGATCCGATTGCGTAATGTCAGGGAGTGAAGAGGATATGGCAGATAGGCAACAGGGAAATGTTTTACTGGTCTCTATCATGATGTTATTGGCGTTGAGCTTAATGATGTTGAAAGCGCTGCATTATCAACAGGAAAACGCGCTGCTCATGATGATGGATGAACAAAATTATTTAAAGGCTTTTCTGCGGGCAGAATCATCACTGGCATGGGGCAAAGTGCAGTCATGGCAGATCAATCAACCAGAAATGGAGGGCTGGCTTTGTTTGCAGCAGGCTGAATTTAATTTGCATAGTTGCTTAAGGCGTTATTCGGATGATCTTTTTTTATTAAAAGGCATTGCCCAACTTACGTCAGGGGAAAATGTTGAACTTTATCAATGGATGAAACAGATGAAACACGTAAATCAAGATACACTTATTTCTAGTGGGCTGATCCCCGTTGAAAGTGGTTGGTTGGATTTTTGTCCGGTTCCTCAGGCTGAGTTTTGTTTATGAAAAGAGTCCATCAAGCTGAGAGTCAAGGGGGCATGAGTTTGCCAGAAGTCTTGGTGGCATCGGTAGTATTTGCGATCTCTCTATTGGGTTTAATGCGCTACCATCAGGCATTGTCAGCAAATTTTCAGCAATACTGGGGACAACTTAACGCAATGCGCTATGCCCATGATCAGTTGGAGCAGTATGAACGTTTGCAGGGGCTGATAGGTTCAAATCAAACAGAGGGAGAAATGGCATCAAGGCAGAAATGGAACATGGAGTTTCAGCGAGATTTTCACTCTCAGGGATGCTTTCGGGTAACCGTTAAATTGACAGTACATTACAATAAACCGAGTAAATTAGAACGCTGGTTTTGTGCAAGTGGGAGCATTGATGTTTAGAGTTTACCATTCAAATCAACTCGATATTCTTAAGGAGTTGATGGCGATATTGATCGGGGAAAACCCCCTTTCTGACCCATTTGGCAAAGAAATGATTTTGGTTCAAAGCCCGGGAATGTCACAGTGGTTGCAAATTCAGTTGGCAGAAAAACTGGGCATTGCTGCGAACATGGAATTTCCGCTTCCTGCGACGTTTATCTGGCAGATGTTCACTCAGATATTACCCGATGTCCCTAAAGATAGTGCGTTTAGCAAGGATGCCATGAAATGGAAGTTAATGACATTACTGCCTAATTTGTTAACGGAACCCGAATTTTCAGCACTCAGGCACTATCTTGATCAGGATATCGATAAACGTAAAATCCACCAGTTAGCGGGTAGGGTTGCCGATCTATTCGACCAATATCTGGTTTATCGTCCGCAATGGTTAGAGAGCTGGGAAAACGGTCAATTAATTGATGGGTTGAGCAACAATCAATTGTGGCAAAAAAGACTCTGGTCTGAACTGACAGAATATACTCATCAGCTACAACAGCCAATGTGGCACCGCGCCAATTTATATCACCGATTTATAGAAACCTTGGCCAATGGAAATTTTCCATTGGCCAACCTTCCCTCACGTATTTTCATCTGTGGAATATCTGCATTGCCCCCCGTTTATCTGCAAGTCTTTCAGGCATTGGGACAACATATTGATATTCATCTGATGTTTACTAACCCGTGCCAATATTATTGGGGAGATATCCAGAGTTATGCGTTCCTTGCCAAGTTAAACAGCCGTAAACCCAAACATTATAAAAGCAGAAAATTGCTGGAAAGATTCAAAGATCCTGATAATGCGCCATCACTCTTCAATGAAGAAGGGGAACAGTATCTGAATAATCCACTCTTGGCATCCTGGGGAAAATTGGGCAGGGATAACCTCTACCTGCTGTCACAATTAGAGCCGGATTCCGATGTTCATGCTTTTGTTGAACTGGAATCTGACTGCATCTTGCATCAAGTCCAACGGGATATCCTTAATCTTGAAGATCATACTCAGATTGGTTCTACGGATATTACTTTCAAAAATAGTTTAAAAAAACGCCCGTTTGACAGTGCGGATCGTTCCCTGACTTTTCATTCATGCCATAGTCCACAAAGGGAAGTCGAAGTGTTGCAGGATCAGATCCTGCATTTGTTGGATAATGACCCCTTGCTGTTACCGAGGGATATCATTGTGATGATGGCTGATATTGACAGCTACGCCCCCTATATTCAGGCGGTTTTCGGCAATGCACCCGATGATCGCTATATCCCTTTTGCCATTTCTGACCGTAAAGTTCGTCAGGCGCACCCTGTTTTACAGGCATTCATGACGTTGTTGGATTTACCGCAGAGTCGATTTACGGCCGAGCAGGTGCTGGCATTATTGGAAGTGCCGGCTTTAGCCTGTAAATTTGAGATTCAGGAAGAGGGGCTGCGTTTATTGCGGCGTTGGGTAAAAGAATCAGGGATCTGCTGGGGGCTGGATGATGACAATATCGAGGCATTGTCTTTGCCTGCTACAGGGCAGAATACCTGGCGCTTTGGCCTGATGAGGATGTTATTGGGTTATGCGATGGATAGCCATGCGGGGCCGTGGAATGAGGTGTTGCCTTATGATGAATCCAGTGGCCTTGCTGCTGAACTTGCCGGACAGCTCGCCGAGTTTTTAATGGAACTGAATCGCTGGCGTAAAATTTTGAGTGAAGCACAGCCATTGTCGGATTGGTTGGCCGTCTGTCCGCAACTGTTGGACACTTTTTTCGCAGCGGATGATGAAATTGAACTGGTATTGGCACTGATCACGCAGCAATGGCAAAAAGTGATTGATAACGGCCTTAATGCTCATTACAACGAGCATGTCCCTTTGGTGCTATTGCGTGATGAATTGGCGTTTCGTTTTGATAATGAGAAGATCAGCCAGCGCTTCTTAGCCGGATCACTTAATTTTTGTACCCTGATGCCCATGCGCTCCATCCCTTTTAAAGTTGTCTGCCTGTTGGGAATGAACGATGGTGTTTATCCGCGCACAATCTCTCCGCTTGGGTTTGATCTTATGGTGGAAAAGACGCAGCGGGGGGATAGAAAACGGCGTGATGATGACCGTTATCTCTTTCTGGAAGCGTTGGTTTCAGCGGAGAAATTTTTTTATATCAGCTATATCGGTAAATCGATTCGGGATGATACCGAGTGCAACCCCTCTGTTTTGGTCAATGAGCTACTGGATTATGTCTGCCAGAGCTTTTGTCGATCGGGTGATGAAATGCTGAATGTTGATGACAGTGCGAAAAATGCCAGAGATCATTTGCTTTCACAGCATACCCGGGTTCCTTTTGCGACAGAAAATTTCCTGCCTGACCATAACTTACAAAGTTATGCCACAGAATGGCTGCCCGCAGCGACGCAGCAGGGCATTTCAGGGGCTGATTTCTGCCAGCCGATTGCTTTTGATCGTGGTGCAGTAAAAGAAATTGGATTGGATGAATTGATCCGTTTTTATCGCCATCCTGTCAGGGCCTTTTTTCAGCAACGACTAAAAGTCCATTTTGTTATTGAAGAGAGGGAACTACCTGAAGAAGAACCTTTTGTCCTGGATAATCTGCAACGTTATCAATTTAACCAACTGTTACTCAGTATCTTGATAGAACAAGGAGCACCAGAGTCTTTGTTCCATCATCTCCGGGCATCAGGGGGATTGCCATATGGCTCTTTTGGTGAGGTCTATTGGGAAGAACAATTGGGTTCCATGCGGCCATTGGCGGATAAAGTCCGTGAAGAAAGAACGGAGACTTTCTCCATCAACTTGTATGAGGAACTGAACAGCGTAATATTGACCGGAAAAATCAATCAGGTACAGCCTGATGGAATTTTACGTTGGCGTCCGGCGAACTTAACGGCCAATGATAGTATCCAATTATGGATTGAACATCTTGCCTATTGCCTTTCAGGTGGAACCCGCGAAAGTCGCATGTATGGAACGGGGAAAAAAGACAAAAGAGAGAAGGAGGGTAAAAATGTGCCGGATTGTCGATTCCTGCCAGTAGGGCAGGATGAAGCGAGAAACTATCTGAATCAGATGGTAGAAGGCTATTTTCAAGGGATGTCTGAACCTCTCCCCCTCTTTTGTCGAAGCGGTTGGGCATGGTTGATGGATTGTTTTAACAAGCAAAGTCAGGAAATCGACTTTAGTGAGGAAGCTCAACAAAGTGCTGAAAGTAAGCTGATGGAACAATGGCTGGGAACACATGATAAAAAAGGCGAAAGTTACGATCACTATGTACAACGGGCTTTCCGGCAAGTTGATCAATCACTTTTGGCGCGTATGAAACGCGAAATTCAGCGCTATTTGTTGCCTATGGCCCGGTATTCAAATGGCTCGTTGTTCAAATAAATAGGGAGAATATTAGGTTATGCCTAAGTATATTATCCGCATCATGATGATGTTTGTTCTGCTACTGTGTGGGGTAACGAGTGGGGTAACCGCATATGCCCAATCGCTGTGGCAACCATTGCCGGAGACGATCCACAAAAGTGATCGCGATCCTCGCCAATATAAAGCCATTCAATTGCAAAATGGTATGACCGTCCTACTGGTTTCTGATGAAAAATCCATTAAATCATCGGCCGCCGTTTCGCTTCCGGTCGGTCATATGGAAAATCCAGATAACCAGCTTGGTTTGGCTCATTATTTGGAACACATGGTATTAATGGGTTCTAAGCGCTACCCTCAAGCCGGTGGTTTTACTGACTTTCTGCAAAAACATGGCGGAAGCCATAACGCGATGACCACATCGAGCAGTACGATATTCTATTTAGAAGTTGAAAACGGCTCCTTGACGGAAGCCGTTGATCGTCTGGCTGACGCACTGGCTGAACCGCTGTTGGATCCGGAGAATGCGGATCGTGAGCGCCATGCCGTTGATAATGAAATGACCATTGCCCGTGCGGGTGAAGGGCATCGCATTTGGCAAATCCGTTCAGAAACCCTCAATCCTGCTCATCCTAACGCTCGCTTTGCCGGTGGAAATCTAGAAACACTCAAAGATAAATCCGACAGCAAATTACACACGGCACTGATTGATTTTTACCAACGCTATTACTCCGCCAATTTGATGAAAGGGATCGTGTATGGGAATCAATCGATAGACAAACTGGCAGAGCTGGCAGCGGAAACTTTAGGCCGTGTTCCAAACCGACATGCGTCAGTGCCTGCCATTACAGCACCGGCAATCACGGATAAAGAAAAAGGCATCATCATCCATTATGTACCTGCACAGCCTCATAAATCCTTGCATCTGGAATTTAGCATTGCTGATAACAGCGCTGAATTTCGCAGCAAAACAGATCAATATATCGGGTACTTGATTGGTAATAACAGCCAAAATACGCTATCTGACTGGTTACAAAAGCAAGGATTAATCGAAAATATCAGTGCTTCCGCAGATCCAAAAGTAGATGGTAACTCAGGAACATTTAGTATTTATGTTTCATTAACGGATAAGGGATTGAAACAGCGCGATCAGGTTATTGCCGCCATTTTTTCCTACATCAATCTGTTAAAACAACAGGGCATTCAAAAGAGTTATTTTGATGAAATGGCGAAAGTGCTCAATTTGTCATTCCAGTATGCGTCCATCGTGCGGGATATGAACTACATTGGGGGATTGTCCTATGCCATGCTGGAGCTGCCTGTTTCCCATGTGCTGGATGCCTATTCCCTTACAGAAAACTTCAACCCAAAAGCGATAGCCAGCCGTTTGAGCGAGCTGACGCCTGAAAATGCCCGTATCTGGTTTATCAGCCCAACAGAGCCACATAACAAAGAGGCTTATTTTGTTCAGGCTGCGTATCAGGTGGATAAAATCACGCAGAAACAGCTAACGGAATGGACAACGCTCGAAAAAAGTACCTCTTTCTCTCTGCCTGAGTTGAATCCGTATATTCCTGATGATTTGTCCCTGATTAAAACCGCTGATCGCCAAAAACATCCTAAAATTATTTTGGAACAGCCAAATGTTCGCTTGCTTTATATGCCTAGCCAATATTTTGCGGATGAACCCAAGGGCAGTATTGCATTGGAGATGCGCAATCCCAATGGATTGAAAAACATTAAAGATCAAGTTTCAGATACGTTATTGAATTATTTATCTGAGCTGGCACTGGACCAACTGAGCTATCAGGCGTCGGTTGGGGGCATGGGAATATCTACGGGTTATGCTAATGGCCTGAGGATCGGAGTCAGCGGCTATACACAACATTTACCCGAGTTGTTAACTTCAGTGATTAACCGGTTCATTTCGTTTACACCAACACAGGCAGAGCTGGATCAGGCAAAATCGTGGTATCGGATGCAACAGGACGTCGTCAATAATAGCAAAGCCTATCAAATGGCTATGCAGCCTGTTTCGCGCCTTTCGGGTACGCCTTACTTTGAACAGGCTGATAAATTGAAGGTGCTGGATACCATCACCATTGATGATATTGTGAAATACCGCCAGATGATGATCCAACATTCGGCTTTACAAGCGCTGATCTTCGGTAATTTCACGGAACAGCAGAGTATCCATATCGTTCAGTCGGCACAGAAACAGCTCGCCAATCAGGGAACGGTGTGGTGGACGGGCGATCATCTTGTGGTCGATCGCAATTATGCGGTTGATTTTAAGGGAACGGCGAACAGCACGGATAACGCGTTGGCTGAAATCTATATTCCAACCGGGTATGACCGCACCCTTGGCCATGCCTATTCCGGTTTGCTGAGTAGCATTTTGTCACCATGGTTCTTTGATCAATTGAGAACGACAGAGCAACTTGGCTATGCCGTCTTTGCTTTCAGCCAAAATGTAGGCGAACAGTGGGGATTAGGTTTTCTGTTACAGAGTAACAGCAAGCAACCGGACTACCTGCACCAACGCTACCAGAATTTCTATCAACAGGCGGATAAGAAATTGAAAGCAATGCCTGATGCCGAATTTGAACAGTATAAAAAAGCCTTGCTGACAGAAATGCGTCAACCGCCGGAGACTTTTTATGCCGAAATAGGGCGTTATAATTTTGATTTTGGACGCAATAATTTCAAATTTGATACGCGAGAGAAAAATATTGCCGCCATGGAGAAAGTGACGAAAGCACAACTGATTGAGTTCTATGAAAAAGCGGTGATCAAACGTCAGGGATTGGCATTGATGTCCCAAATTACCGGGAAAAAAGGCACTGCTCATCAATATGCTGAACTGAAAGGCTGGAAAACTTACGATTATGTGTCAGATTTCCAGAAACAATTACCGGTTAAGGCGAATGCTCAGTGAGCAAAGAAACACCGGGCTATGAAAGACTGGGCACGCAGATGCAATCCCATAAACTTAACCCGCTAACATTGCCGCTGCATGGTCAGCGGCTGATCGAGGCTTCAGCAGGCACAGGAAAGACCTACACGATAGGGTTGCTTTATCTGCGCCTGTTACTGGGACTGGGCGGCTCTGCCGCCTTTTCCCGGCCGCTGAATGTTGAGGAAATTCTGGTTGTCACCTTTACGGAAGCGGCAACGGATGAATTGCGTGGGCGTATCCGCGAAAATATCCACCAGCTTCGTTTGGCCTGCATACGGGAAGAAACGGCTGTGAGTGATCCGGCCTATCAGCAATTGCTGGATGAAATTCCTGATAAAGAGATCGCCGCTAACTGGTTATTAGCCGCTGAACGCCAGATGGATGAAGCGGCGATTTATACTATCCACGGATTTTGTCAGCGGATGCTGGTGCACAATGCGTTTGAATCCGGTGTGCTGTTTGATCAAACCCTGATTCAGGATGAGAGCCAACTGCGTAAACAAGGCTGTGCCGATTTCTGGCGGCGTCACTGTTATCCCCTGCCACTGCCTATTGCCTCAGAGATCAGCCGAATATGGAGTGGGCCGGAAGCCTTGCTGAAAGATATCTCTGACTATTTGCACGGGGATATGCCGTATATCGTCAATGCCCCTGATAGCGATGAAACCCTGTTTAGCCGCCATCAGAAAATCATTGAGCAAATTGATGTGATAAAACGTCAGTGGAATGAGGCTGCCGCTGATTTACCCGATCTTATTGCTAATTCCGATGTTAATAAGCGCAGCTATAGCAGCCGGTATTTATCCACTTGGTTAAGTAATATCTCTGAATGGGCTAAATCACCCACGAAAGATTATCAGCTTGCGAAGGACTTGGAGAGATTTAGCCAATCACACTTGCTGGAAAAGACGCCAAAAGGCGATGCTCCACGGCATCCGTTGTTTGAAGCTATTGATGAGTTATATCAGCATCCACTGACATTGAAAGATATCATTATTGCTAAGGCGATTGTTGAAGTTCGCCAGTCGGTGAATCACGAAAAGTTGATGCGTGGCTACATGGGGTTTGATGATTTGCTGACCCGTTTGGACAGTGCGTTGAGGCGTACAGGGGGCGAGCGGCTGGCAGCGACTATCCGCCAACGTTATCCGGTCGCGATGATTGATGAATTTCAGGATACTGACCCCCAGCAATATCGCATTTTTCAGGCGATATATTGCGATCAACCAGCAAATAAGCCGCCAGAAGAGCCATCATCAGAAAATGGCTTGCTGTTCATTGGTGATCCTAAGCAGGCGATTTATGCGTTCCGTGGTGCGGATATTTTTACCTATATCCGTGCCCGTTCCAATGTCAAGGCTCATTACACGCTGGAGACTAACTGGCGCTCTTCCGCACCGATGGTGCGGGCAGTCAATAAACTGTTTTCTCAGGCAGAACGTCCATTTTTGTTTGCACAAATCCCATTCATTAATGTGAACGCAGCGGAAAAAAATCAGGGGCTGAATTTCTCCTTACATAATGAGGAACAGGCTGCATTGCGATTTTGGTTACAGCCCGGTGAAGGGGTTACCAAAGGGAAATATGAACAAAGTATGGCACGGTTATGCGCCGCCCAGATTCGGGATTGGTTGCAAGCCGGGCAAGAAGGTAAGGCACTTTTGTTCAGGGCAGGAAACAGTCGTCCTGTGATGGCGGCGGATATTACGGTATTGGTGCGTGATCGCCGGGAGGCAGCGTTAATCCGTAAAGAATTGAACACATTAAAGATACCGTCGGTATTTCTTTCTAACCGGGAAAGTGTATTTGATACCCCCGAAGCCAAAGATCTACTTTGGTTATTACAGGCGGTATTGTCGCCAGAGAAGGCCCGAGAGCTGAGAAGTGCATTAGCCAGTAGTTTATTTGGCCTGAGTGCGCAGCAAATCGATCAACTGAATCACGACGAAACCGCTTGGGATCGTCTGGTTGATGAATTTGATGGTTATGCCCGTTTGTGGCGTACACGGGGGGTATTGCCGATGCTGCGGGCCGTGATGGTGAAATATCAGATAGCGGAAAACTTGCTGGCCGGGGATGACGGTGAGCGCAGGCTGACGGATGTTATGCACATTGGGGAGTTATTGCAGGAGGCATCCCTGCAACTGGATAGCGAACATGCGGTTGCCCGTTGGCTGGCGCAACAGATTTCTCGCCCTAATCCACAAGCAGAAGCCCAGCAAATGAGGCTGGAGAGTGATCGACATTTGGTGCAGATCTGTACTATCCATAAATCAAAAGGGTTGGAATACCCCTTGGTTTGCCTACCTTTCATTTGTGGTTATCGGAAGCAGAAACAGGCGGTTTATCATGATCGCCATAATTTCGAGACTCATCTCAGTATTTCCCATGATGATGAAAAGCTGAAAGAAGCCTTGGAGCTGGCTGATGAAGAGCGCTTGGCAGAGGATTTACGCTTACTCTACGTTGCATTAACACGTTCGATTTATCACTGTAGCATGGGTGTGGCGCCGCTGATTAAGGGAAACAGAGGAAAAAGCGGGGATACCGATTTACATTTGTCTGCCCTTGGATATCTGTTGCAAAAAGGGCAGAAAGGCAATGCAGAATTGCTGCTAAATCGCTTAAATGAGCTTTGTGATGACAGTGACAGTCCTTGTAATAACAGTATAGAAGTCAGTCTGGTAGAGGACATGGCTGATGAGCAATGGTGTTCACAAAGCGAAATGCCCTTTTCGCTGGAGGCGAGAAGATTTCAGCGCTCTATTCGGGATGATTGGCGTGTGACGAGCTATTCAGGCTTACAACATTCAGCTTCCCACACGATGTCAAATACGCTTTCCCGTGATCGTACCAGTGCATTTGGGGAGTCAGTGGATGTCATCGTGCAATCCATTGCCCCGAAGCTGGATATTGATGCGCGAGGCGAAAAACAGGGGGAGCAATCGTTGCAGATGACCCCACATACTTTTCCTCGCGGGGCTTCAGCGGGAACGTTCCTGCATAGTATTTTGGAAGATATGGATTTTTCCCATCCTCCGGATCAAACTTGTCTGGCAGAAAAACTGGCAGCATCGGGATTTGATGAAAATTGGGCGCCGGTATTGCAACAGTGGGTAGAAGATATTCTGCGTGCAGCGCTGAATGAGCAAGGAATGCGGCTTGCCGATGTTCCCCGCCATCTTCAGCAAAGTGAAATGCAGTTTTATTTACCGGTGGATAAGGTACTGCATTCAAAAGCGCTGGATGCACTGACCCGTCGTTATGATCCGCTGTCAGCACAATGTGCACCGTTGGACTTTCATCAGGTCAAAGGCATGTTAAGAGGGTTTATTGATTTGGTTTTTTGCTGGCAGGATAAGTTTTATGTGGTGGATTACAAATCAAACTGGTTGGGAGAAAGCAGCCTGTCATATACGCAGGAAGCGATGGCCAAGGCGATGATAGATCACCGTTACGATTTACAGTATCAACTCTATACTTTGGCTCTGCACCGTTATTTGCGTCACCGATTGGTGCATTATGATTATCGTCAGCATTTCGGTGGAGTGATCTACCTGTTTTTGCGCGGTATTGATAAAAATAACCCCGGACAGGGTATTTATCACTATTTACCCCCCGTTGAGTTTATTGACGAACTGGACACGCTTTTCAGTGCGGCGGCTGAGGAACAAAGCGCATGAATTCCATGATGTCATTATTACAACAAGCCGTAAGCCAGAAATTGTTGCGTCCGCTGGATGTACAGTTTGCTTATGCGATGATTGAAGATGAACATCCGCTGTTACTGCTGATTACGGCCTGGTTGAGTGCTGAATCAGGGGCAGGGCATGTGTGTTTACCTCTGGAACGGATCTCACCGGAATATTTATTTGAAGGCAGGCAGCCTGAGTTGGCGGCTGCGCTTTGGTCTTTGGCCGGTGAGCCTGATCAAGGGCAAATTATTGCGGCTTTGCAGGCATGTCAGGCCGTGAGTTCGGGAGAATTTCCTACTCCGATGATCCTGTCGCATCAAGGTATTTCTGACTACCGTTTATATTTACAACGCATGTGGCAGAGTGAACGGCGTGTGGCGGATTTTTTTGCCACGGTCGAATTGACGGAAGTTCTTGATGAAATGCAGCTACGTCGCATTTTGGATGAGCTTTTTGGTGACACGATCGAAGGGGAAATAGATTGGCAGAAAGTGGCGGCGGCAGTTGCTGTGACCAGCCGTATTGCTGTTATTTCCGGTGGGCCGGGAACAGGGAAAACAACAACCGTGGCTAAGTTGTTGGTTGCCCTTATTAAACTGCATGAAGGGCAGCCGTTAAGCATTCAATTAGCTGCCCCAACGGGCAAGGCAGCGGCAAGATTAACGGAGTCGCTCAGGGAAGCGGTCAAGAAACTCGCTTTAACCCCAGAACAATGGCGCAGCATTCCAGAACAGGCGCAAACCCTCCATCGTTTACTGGGCGCACAGCCGGATAGCCAGAAACTTCGTTATGATCGTCATCATCCTCTGTCCCTTGATATTTTGATCATTGATGAAGCCTCAATGGTGGATTTACCGATGATGGCACATTTGATTGATGCGTTACCCTCGCGGGCGAAAGTGATTTTCTTGGGAGATAAAGATCAGTTGGCGTCGGTCGAAGCCGGGGCGGTATTGGGGGATATTTGCCGTTTTGCTGAACAGGGATATAGCGCCAGCCGTGCCGAACAATTGGAACGCTTGACGGGATGTCAGTTAATGCCTTATTCCACCGCCCATTCTGGTGACAAATATTCTGACGGCAAATTTTCGGCAGTACGGGATTGTTTATGCCTGCTGCGCAAGAGTTATCGTTTCAATTCGGCTTCGGGTATCGGGCAATTGGCATCGGCGGTGAATCAGGGAAACCGAATGGGAGTATCTGCGGTGCTGAATCACTCTTTTCCTGACGTTGACTTCAATCCCCTTTCAGGGGAGGACGATTATCAGCGTTTGTTGGTAGAAACTGCCGCAGGTTACTATCAATATTTGGCGATGGTGAATGAACGGGCTTCAGAAAAAGCCATTTTGGCGGAGTTTAACCGTTTTCGGCTACTGTGTGCCTTAAGGGAAGGGCCATTTGGTGTCACCGGATTGAATCAGCGGGTGGAGCAACTGCTGCACAGAAAAGGCATTATAATGCTACCCGGAAATAGAGAGAGCCGGGGTTATTCTGGGCGTCCGATCATGATATTACGGAATGACAGTACCCTCGGACTGTTTAACGGCGATATCGGGATTATGCTCAAGAATGAGGATAATGAGCTGAAAGCGTATTTTCAGTTATCCGATGGGCAGATTAAGGGATTCCAGCCGAGCCGATTGCCGCAACATGAAACCGCTTATGTGATGACGGTACACAAATCTCAGGGTTCAGAATTTGAACATACGGCCTTGGTATTACCGACCCAATATTCACCGATAGTCAGTCGGGAATTGGTGTATACCGCACTGACGCGGGCACGGGAGAAACTGACCCTTTATGCCCATAAGCCGGTGCTGGACAAGGCGGTGGCTATGGCAACCCAGCGGCGAAGCGGGTTGGCAGAATGGCTGAATCAGCCGTGAAACCGTTTACTTGGCCTGAGTCGGAGTGACTCAGGCCAAAGCGCGCAAAGTCAATGGGGCTGTAAATCCAGCACCAAGATTTTGGAGCAGCGCTGGTAGTTATACAATGCCTGTTTTTCCACTGGCAATGTCTCAATTCCGGCGGGTTCAAAGCCTTTCTCTTGAAACCAGTGAATACTGCGGGTTGTAAGCACAAAAAGTTTCTCTAAACCTGTCTGTTTGGCCTGATGGATAATGGCATTGAGCAGCACTTCCCCTCTGGAAGAGCTGCGATAATCTGGATGCACGGCAACACAGGCCATTTCCCCGATTTTTTCATCAGGATAAGAATACAGGGCCGCACAGGCTATGGTGACGTTATCGTGTTCTATCAGAGTGAACTTATCGATCTCCATTTCCAGTTGTTCCCGTGAGCGGCGTACTAAAATGCCCCGCTGTTCCAATGGACGAATCAGCTCAAGAATGCCACCAATATCGTTGATATTGGCACGGCGAATTTGTTCGGAGCGCTCCATAACAATTTGGGTGCCGATGCCCTCGCGGGAGAATAACTCCTGAATCAGCGAACCATTTTCCTGATAACTGATTAAATGACTGCGGCGAACCCCACGGCGGCAGGCTTTGATCGCTCCCCGCAAAAAACGTAATGTTCCTGAATAGTGATCATCGGCATTTTCCAATTCATGCAGGCAGGCTTCTCCTTCATTGGGGAACATTTCTGATAAGGTATTGCCTTCAGTATCAAGTACACCTTGTGATGAACAGAAACCGATTAATTTCTCCGCTTTTAGCTTGATCGCCAGTTGTGTCGCAATCTCTTCAGATGTCAGGTTGAAACTTTCTCCCGTGACGGAAACCGCAACCGGCCCAATCAGGACAATGGCGTTCTTATCCAATTGCTGGTTGATGGCTTCTTCATCAATGCGGCGTATTCTGCCACTATGGCAATAATCGACCCCATCATCGACTCCCAAAGGCTGGGCAATGATGAAATTACCGCTGACAACATTAATATTTGCACCTTGTGACGGTGTATTGCTCAGGCTCATGGAAAGACGTGCCGTAATATCCAGTTGTAACAGACCCGCAGCCTGTTTAACCAGATCTAACGTCCTGGCGTCAGTCACTCTGGTGTGTTTGTGATAAAACGATTGGTAATTGTGTTCGGCAATATTTTGTTCGATTTGTGGGCGGGCACCATAAACGACAATTAAACGAATGCCCAAATTATGCAGCAATCCAATATCGTTGACGATGTTGGGAAAATTCTCATGGGCGATGGCTTCCCCTCCCAGCATAATGATAAACGTTTTACCCCGATGTGCATTGATATAGGGAACTGAATGCCGGAAGACTTCAACTAATTCGGTACTGCGCTCGCTCATGAAACCCCCTTTGATTGAATTTTTATTCTGATTTTCTGTATTTTTATTCTTTTTAAAAAGAAATGGCAAGAGGAAATATGGATAAAAATAACGTTATTATTTATATTGGTATAATAACTGAGAGAGCAAAAAATGCTTTTTTTGATGACAGCGATTCGTTAATTAATTAGAGTGCCCGCCTGACTATACCCCACATAATTCGAGTTGCATCGCGGCGGCAAGGGAGCGACAAATTCGTCGGGAACGAATTTGCCCAGCCAAAGGCTGGCCTCCGGTGAGAGGCAGGAGCCTCTCAGTAATCCTCAGGAGCATAGATAACTCTATGTTTATAAGAACGGTGACTGGGGTGAGTGAGTGCAGCCAACAAAGAGGCAGCTTGAAGTATGACGGGTATATTATGTTTGGTAACGATTACTGCGTTTGGTTGTTTTAAATGGAATAAACGATGAGTCACTCAGACCCTAATTCTTCACGTCGTCGTCTGTTGAAAGGCGCAGCAGCTATGTGGCTGTTGAGTATCAGTCCTATAGGCCATGCCGCAAATTCAAAAGTGATTGCTGTGCGTATTTGGCCAGCATCAAGTTATACCCGAGTGACGTTGGAGTCTAATATTCCACTCAACTATCGCCAATTTTCGCTTTCAAACCCTAATCGCATTGTCATCGATTTGCAGGGTATCCAGCTTAATAGTGTCCTGAGCAGTATGGGCGCGCAGGTTCAGCGACGCGATCCTTACCTGAAATTGGTGAGGGCAGGGCAGTTTAATCCCAAAACGGTGCGTTTGGTGTTTGAAGTCAAGCAGCCTGTTGCCCCACATCTTTTTACATTGCCACCGATTGCGAAATTTAAGCACCGCTTAGTCTTAGATCTTTATCCGGAAAAGGCCGCTGATGTGGATGATGATCCTTTACAGGCGTTGCTTGAAGAGTACAACAGTGGGGATTTGGAGAAGCATTTGCCTGCCGAAACACGTAAACCCGGCAAGGCAGGGAAAGACAGGCCAATTGTGATTATGCTCGATCCGGGTCATGGCGGCGAAGATTCAGGGGCGATTGGGAAATACAAAACCCGTGAAAAAGATGTTGTGCTGCAAATTGCCCGTCGTTTACAGGCGCTGATTAAACGTGAGCCGGGTATGAAAGTTTACATGACCCGCAATGAAGATGTCTTTATTCCCTTGAAAGTCAGGGTAGCGAAAGCACGTAAAATGCGGGCTGATCTGTTTGTTTCCATTCATGCGGATGCCTTTACGAATCGGTCTGCGCGTGGTTCATCTGTATTTGCGTTGTCAACCAAGGGGGCGACCAGCAATACCGCCCGTTTTCTGGCTCAGACCCAAAACGAGGCTGACCTGATCGGGGGCGTTAGCAAGAGTGGGGATAAATATTTGGATCACACCATGCTGGATTTGATTCAAACCGCGACTATCAATGATAGCCTGAAATTTGGTGATGAAGTTCTCAAGCGCATAGGCAAGATCAATAAATTGCATAAAAATAGTGTTGACCAGGCGGGATTTGCGGTATTGAAAGCGCCAGATATTCCTTCCATTCTGGTGGAAACCGCTTTTATCAGTAATTTGGAAGAAGAGCGCAAACTTAAGACAGCCAAATTCCAGCAACAAGTTGCGGAGTCTATTTTTGCTGGCATCAAAGCGTATTTTAAAAGTGGCGCAGTGTTGGCACGGCGGTGAAATATCCGCCTTGAATCGTGATATTCAGACTAAAACAAGTTAGATTTAAACAAGATTTAAATAAAGTTTAGAAATGAGAGTGAAAAAAGTGAAAAATAGATAAACGATAAGGTAAAAATGAAGGAAATTGGGATAATAAAAGAAAGGTTGGTTGCGGGGGCCGGATTTGAACCGACGACCTTCGGGTTATGAGCCCGACGAGCTACCAGGCTGCTCCACCCCGCGTCCGTCTATTTGCAAACTTTTATCATCAATAATGAGCGATTATTGACAGTGAATGCAAATATTGAATCATGACATCATAAAAAATTGGTTGCGGGGGCCGGATTTGAACCGACGACCTTCGGGTTATGAGCCCGACGAGCTACCAGGCTGCTCCACCCCGCGTCCGTCTATCTGCAAACTTTCATTATCAATAATGAGTGATTATCAATAGTGAATGCAAATATTGAATGATGACATTCTTTACTATATTTTTCTTTACTACATTTTTCTTTACTACATTTTTCTTTACTACAACATCGATCTTTAACTGCCAGACCGTTCCGATGCTATCACATACAAGATACTGCATCGAATTGGTTGCGGGGGCCGGATTTGAACCGACGGCCTTCGGGTTATGAGCCCGACGAGCTACCAAGCTGCTCCACCCCGCGTCCGATGTGGGCACACTATACTCTTGAACGAAGTGGTTGCAAGTTTTTTTATTGATTTTTACTGAATTTGTTTATCCGATGATTAAAAGATGTTCTTTCTGTTTTGTTTTTGCTCTATTACCTTTGCGAAACCGTAAGCTATTTTTCTCTAACTACATTTTATTATCTATGGGGGTTTGATATTGTTCGTTGTTGGATTGTGACGGTGAGAGAATAAGGCATAAATATGAAACATTGGGGCAACTATCTGTTATGTGGATTTGTCATTTCGTTATTATCAGGATGTCATTTGCGCCCGACGGATCAAGCGCAGCAGTATAAAGATGGTCGAATCAATCAAAACCTCCAATTGGTTAATATGCCGAATGCTCAAGGTTCGCCAGTCAATGCCAAAGATTTTTCTGCTCAGGTTAAATATATCAGCGAATCTTCCCCCCGCTTGTATAACAATAACCGTGAAACGTTTGATGCCATCAAGAATTGGATGTTGTCCGGTGGCGATACCCGTCATTTAAGTGAATTTGGTTTACTCACCTATCAAATGGAAGGGGAAGATAATTATGGCAACGTGAAGTTTACCGGTTATTACACGCCGGTTTTGCAAGCACGACGCGCCAGACAAGGGGAGTTTAAATATCCCCTGTACAGTATGCCCACTCAATCGCGTTTCCGGTTACCCAATCGCGCAGCCATCTACAATGGGGCGTTGAACAAAAAATTTATCATCGGGTACAGTAACTCCCTGATGGATAATTTTATGATGGAAGTGCAAGGAAGTGGCTATGTCAATTTTGGTGATGGTCAACCATTGACCTTTTTTGGTTATGGCGGCAAGAACGGGCATGCTTATCGCAGTATTGGCAAGGTATTGATCGACCGTAGAGAAGTGCCTAGTGAAAAAATGTCAATGAAAGCCATCCGTCAATGGGCTGAACAGCATAGAGAAGCCAAAGTGAAAGAATTGCTGGAACAGAACCCTTCATTTGTTTTCTTTAAACCTGAACCTTATACCCCTGTTAGGGGAGCCAGTGCCGTTCCTCTTGTTGCAGAAGCATCGGTAGCATCCGATAAGTCATTGATCCCTCCCGGAACAGCATTGCTGGCGGAAGTCCCGGTATTGGATGAATCAGGTAAATTCACCGGACAGTATCGGATGCGCTTGATGGTGGCATTGGATGTTGGCGGAGCCATCAAAGGGCATCATTTCGATATTTATCATGGTGTTGGTGAAAATGCGGGTGAAATGGCAGGTTTTTACAATCACTATGGGCGTGTTTGGGTATTGAAGAAAGCATCATCTGGTTTTTTGACGGCAAACCAGTAAGATCCCCCAATTAACATCATCAATCGATAACCTATCTCCATAGAGGTAGGTTTTATGCAGGATTTATTTAGCGATGCAAGTTTCTCTCTCTGATGCTTATCTTCAGCGTTTTGCTGGCACGGCCCGATTATATGGACAGAAAGCGCTTTCATTATTTGCCCATTCACATGTCTGTGTCGTAGGCATTGGCGGTGTGGGTTCATGGGCCGCAGAAGCGTTGGCACGCACAGGCATTGGTGCTATCACACTGATAGATATGGACGATGTCTGCATCACCAATACCAACCGCCAGTTGCACACTCTGGTACAAAATGTGGGATTGCCAAAAACGGAGGTCATTGCCGAACGGATACGGGCAATTAATCCTGAGTGCCAAGTGACCTGCATTGATGATTTCGTCACCCCTGATAATGTGGCCGAACTGATGTCTGCGGGATTCAGTTATGTGATTGATGCCATTGATAGCATACGACCAAAAGCGGCGTTATTGGCTTATTGCCGCCGCTATAAGATCCCGGTTGTGACGACGGGAGGAGCCGGCGGGCAACTTGACCCGACCCGGATTCAGGTAGTGGATTTGGCGAAAACGGTGCAAGATCCACTGGCGGCAAAATTGAAAGAGCGTTTGAAATCAGATTATCGCGTCATGAAAAATGGCAAGGGTAAGCTGGGCATCGATTGTGTTTTCTCAACAGAACAATTAGTTTATCCGCAGGCTGACGGCACGGTCTGTGCGGCCAAAAGCACGGCGGACGGCTCCAAACGGATGGATTGTGCCTCAGGTTTTGGTGCCGCAACCATGGTTACGGCGACCTTTGGTTTTGTTGCGGTATCCCATGCACTAAAAAAGATGGTGGCAAAAGCCGGGCGGGAAAACACACTTTAGCCAGATTTGATGTTTAATAAACCTAATTAATATCAGTACGAGCGATTTCCTGAATCGTGTTTATCAGGGATCTCACACCATTGAGCCTTGAACCACTCAGTTGTTGTTCAAGGCCGAGTTGTTGAAAAAACTCAGTTAAAGGCATTTGTGAAATCTGTGCTGGTGTTTTACCTTCCACGGCGGTCAGCAGAATTGCCAATAATCCTTTGACAATCCGGCCTTCGCTATCGCCATAAAAATGCAGACGACCATCTGAAAGTCGTTGATATCCCAGCCAGACACGATTTTCACAGCCGGATCTTTCGATATGTTGTTGTTTGAATTCATCCGCCAAAGGAGGCAGCTTTCTGGCCAGACCGATTAGCTGCCGATAACGATCTTCCCACAATTTGCATTGCTGGAAGTTTTCAATAAGTTGTTGTTCCGTGATCTCTGTTCCGAATGGGTGCGGAACAAGGAGAGTGTCTGAAAGTTGTGTCATGGGTTATTTGTCTTGCCGTGGATGTGTCGCTGATGTGTTCTGAATGGGATTTCAGGATCATAGCAGTTATGTTGCTAAACTAAAGTTATTTGATGTGAAAAATGACAATATTGAGATACAGAGATCTCGTTCTGAGTAGTTTTTATCATCAACAGATTGCTCTGTGATAACAGGGCTTATTTCTATTTACTGGGTAAAATAATGTGTTTTATTTAAATAAGCGTTACCAATGTGAGCAGCTTATTTAACCACTGATTGAAATGCGGACATTGGGAACGCATTGTGTCTAATCCAATATCACCGGCGATAAGTGGGCCATGCAGGGTCTTATGATAATTGGGAATTATCGACAAAATACGTTTAGAAGGTGCGGTTTCTGGGCTGTTATTAATATCTTCAGGGCTATCAAATTGGGCTTTGATGGCTTGTAATGTGCCAATAGGGGCGCTTTCATCAAGCCAATCCGCAAATTTTTCGGGTTGGCAGAATAGTAGCGCTTCAAATTCATGCAATAACAGGTTGGGAATAAAATTAGTTTGCCCAATATCATTAGCAAAGGCTTGTTCTAGCTTCACTATTCGTTTGTGGGCAGCACTATCCTGTTGTTCGTTATAATCAGGGAAATCAGTAGGCAGACCATAGTAGTCGATTAATGTTGTGACGAACGCATCAGGATCTTGTCGGCATAAACGGGTAATTTGATGTTTTACTTTGCCGTAACTCGTGATACCGCCTTTCTGACGGGGACTCGTCTGAGCTAATATTGGCGTCAGGTAGATTTGTTGTGCTACAAAATAGGAGCCAGCACATCCCGCACGAAAGTCTCTTCCGTTTGCCCTTCCACAAAAACGTTGATACGGATCATCGCTGTGGTCTCCCACCGAGTAAGTTTTTCGTCCATAATTCACCCAAGCTATAGTCTTCAAGCCATTCTGAAAGGATTGCATTATTTGGACGCTTAAAGGTGGATGATCCTTGTTGTTTATCGACAACGATCAAATCGTCAGCATCAAATTGATTGATCAACTCGACTGACTGGGTAGAGATAATTAACTGATGTTTATTGCTGGCATTTTTGATCAGACCAGCCAGTACGTTAATAGCATAGGGATGAAGTCCGAGCTCTGGCTCATCAATAATAATTGAGCTCAGTATGTCATCTTCGGGTTGCAGTAACACGGTAGTTAATAGAATAAAACGTAACGTTCCGTCAGATAATTCACTTGCCTTAAACGGAATATCTTGCTCTTTCTCTGTCCATTCAAGTTGAATGTAATCGGTATTATCCGGAGTGGGTCGCAAGTAAAAATCACCGAAAAACGGCGCAACCATCTGAATGGTTTTGATGATGCGAGTGTAATGCTGTTGATGATGTTTTTGCAGACGATATAAAAATGCCGCTAAATTAGCGCCATCTTCCCGTAGATAATCATTATCATTAATGCGATGAGTTTGCTTAACTTTAGCGCTATCACTTGTATCATGGAAATGGTACACCCGCCAACGGAGCATGGCTGGTAATGTATAATTTTTGATATATGTATGATGCTTGTCGACCTGAGATTCAAAGTGCCCAGAGCCAATATCATAATCCCCTCTGATATCCCAAAAAAGCGATTCATGTCGGAACATCATGCGGTTGTCATTGGTGGGTTCCAGTTCAAATTTATAACCATTGTGACCAAAATAAAGTTCAGCGCTCAAATATTCGGTTTTCTTACGGCCAAAATGCAACAGTGTGTCAGGCCCCCCCATTTTACCAACAAGAGATTGTAGGCGATGATCAAGTACAGAGGCCATTAAGCGAAATAAGCTGATGAAGTTGGATTTCCCAGCGCCATTGGCACCGATGAGTACATTCAGGCTCCCTATTTGTAAATCACATTCTGCAATAGATTTATAGCCTGCTATTTTGATTCTGCTTAAATGGTCATTATTGGTTACTGGTTTCATAATCTTGCCTTTTCAGCATCATGTAACTCGAATGTGCTCTATTTTAGGGAAAACAATAGAATAAGTATCGTCTTGATTGCCAGGTTTGCGTTTAGTACTTCTGTTTTTGATACTTTTAAGTGAGAGTGGCACTGGTGGACAGAATACCAAATGAGGAGATAAAATCCTCAAAACACTATTCTTGCTATATCCAAGAAAGAATGCCGCTGCTGATTGGGCGGCGGCTCGTCTTCCAGTCATACAGGCCGAAGTTTTAGCCTATGCGAGAGAGATCTATTTGAGAGGATGTGAAGAAGATTGGCGAAATCGCCAGCAAGAACTTCAGCTCACGGTAAGTTCACTGCACGATTGTGTGCTAGCGAATCTATGACACTTCCATCATGCTACATCGTAGTGAATTGACCACAAATAACACCAGCAGGCTGATTAAATGGAAACTCGGTGCCAGAAACTGAATATGCTGCGTAAAATTGATAACTTCTTAATGGCTCATAAGCCCAATAACAGCACAGGTGTTAAGCGATTTGTTTTAGAGTTTCTTTTCTTTGGATTGATTAATGCCCGCTCGTGCTTATTCGCCGGTTTCTTTTTTCTGGCTTTATTTTTGGTTCCGGCAAAAGGCATCATGGGCATACCGCGTTATGATGTACTGTTAGTATTTGCAGTAGCCTTTCAAGCCTTGCTAATAAGGTTAAAACTCGAAACATGGGATGAATTAAAAGCGATCTGCGTCTTCCATTTAGTCGGTTTTATCATGGAACTATTTAAGACATCAGCCTCTATTAGTTCATGGCAATATCCTGATGCGGCGTTCACTAAACTTTGGGGAGTTCCACTCTTTACTGGTTTTATGTATGCGGCCGTAGGGAGCTACATTATACAGTCATGGCGCTTTTTTAAGGTACGTATTGAACATTACCCACCATATTGGATGGCAACACTGGTGGCACTGGCAATTTATATCAACTTCTTTAGCCATCATTATATTGATGATTATCGCTGGTACTTAACGGCTTTTATTTTCGGTTTATATGCCCGTGGTACTGTTTTTTATACGCCGTTGGATAGAGAATGCAGAATGCCACTATTACTCGCTTTTATACTGATTGGTTTTTTCATTTGGTTGGCAGAAAACTTCGGTACTTTCTTTGGGATCTGGCAATACCCGAATCAATTAGGCGCTTGGTCTGTTGTCCATGCAGGAAAATGGGGGGCATGGTCATTGTTGGTGGTTGTTACCTTCACGATTGTCGTTCACCTTAAACATATCAAAGCGAATGTGGCGGTTGCCCGTTAATTTACTCATGTGATTTTTCAATTGACGCGTTTTCCCGTTGCCTATGGAATAACGGAGAGAGCATCCACACGGGCAATAATTATTTATTGCCCGTGGAATATCAAAAAAATGTCTGGTTTTTCTTGAGCAGAACATTTAGCGTGCCTGAAGATTTAGCACCAATGCCTAACTCAATCAAATAAGCCCGTGTACCAAAATCACGCCGATACATAACGGCCCGACATATCTCCATATAAACAGTAAACACTGACGGTTCCGCGATGGCATATTATCCGGTATTAGTGCATTGACCTTACGTGACCAGCCAAATGCGAGGCAAATGATAATCCCGAACAATGGCATCAGGACATTGGAAGTAATGAAGTCCAGCATCTCGAAGATGGATTTTCCACCTAATGTGACGTGACTCAGGGGACCAAACGATAAGGAAACAGGGATCCCCATTAACATAATCGATGCCGTGACTACTAAACTGGCTTTACGACGCGACCATCGAAAACGCGTCTGAACATAAGCAACAATGTGCTCCAGTAATGAAATTGCTGAGGTCAGCGCGGCCATTAATAACAATAAAAAGAACGTGACGGCTAAGATTGAGCCACCCGGAAGACTGGCGAAATAAATTGGCATCGTCATAAACGTTAATCCGGGTCCCGCATTGGGTTCTAAGCCAGCCGCTGCCAAAGCAGGAAAAATCATCAGGCCAGCCAATACACAGACTAAACAGGAGAGGATGACAACCCAGATACTCGATTTACAAATACCTTTATTATTAGGTAAATAGGAGCTGTACGTAATGTGGATACCCAAACCGATAGAGAGTGAAAAAAATGCCAATCCCAATGCATCCAGAATCCCTTTTCCGGTCAGGCTACTGAAGTCTGGGTATAGGAATAATTTAAGCCCTTCTGATGAGCCGGGTAAACGGATGCCGATAATAATTAACACTATCATGATCAAGAATAACAGTGGCATCATGACTTTAACGGCTTTTTCCAAACCTTTTTGCACACCAGATAATACGACGAAACAGGTTAGCCCTGAAAATGCCAGATGTGCGATTATCGGCCACCATGGATTGCTGATGAAATTGGTGAAAATAGATGTCAGTTGAGAGATATCTGTAATATTCAACTGTCCTGTACCTGCCATCACCGTGTAACCGATAGTCCAACCACCGACAACACTGTAGAAGCTATAGATACACCATGAACTGAATATACCTATAAAGCCAACCCACCCCCAGTGTTTACCCAGTGATTTTTTAAACGCATTAACGGCTACTTCACTCGTACTGCTTCCCAGTATGTTTTCAGCTAACAGAATTGCCAAGCCAATCACAAAGCTGAATAATAAAAAGACAATCAGAAATGCACCGCCACCATTTGTTGCTGAAACATACGAAAATTTCCAGATGGCACCAATGCCAACGGCAGATCCGGTTGCTGCTAATACATGCCCCAGACGGGATGTCCATTGTTGACTCATGCTAACCCCCGGATAGATACAGTGTCAGCACATGTACCCAGGCTCATGGCCGTAGGTAAAAAATCAACAGCAGTGTCCCAAACCTGCTCACCCGACTGCAGGCCAACCCTAGGCGGGGAAATGATATTTCCTGCCCCGACGAAGAGGGCAAAGGACATAAAGCCCGATGCCAAAATATCTTTAGATGATAAACGGTATGTCATAATAATTGTTAACTTATTGTTGTAAAAATAATTGCGCATGTAATAGTAATTATTAAAAATTACTTGGATTTCCACTGGCGACACCAGATTCTGATTTTACCGTCAGTGATAAGCATCATACCCACTGAGACTAGCAAGATACAGAATGCAAGATACAGAATGATAGTGGTAATAACAGCTAGAATCACCAACAATGGCCCCCCAAGTAAAACTTTCAAGGGCTAAATGGCACCTTGTGAGGTGTCCAAGATGATGACTTCACTACACAAAAAAGCGGTGCCACTGGCACCGCTACACTCTGTACTGAACTTATTATTTCTTGTCTGCTGCGATCCGATCACGAACGTGTTGAGCACGCTCCTGTGAAGGCGGATGTGAGTCAAACATGCTGGTTTCACTACTGCCCAGTTTAGCCAGTTTTTCAAAGCTGGTTGCTAAACCTTCAGTTTTGATATTGCGTTTTTTCAGCAGGTTATAAGAGAAGTCATCAGCCTGACTTTCCTGATGTTGTGAGAACTGCGATCTGATCAGTTTTTGCCCCATCGCGGCAAGCTGAGAATCACTCAACTGTGCGGCGACACCACCGGCTGATGCCGCTGCGGTACGTGCAGCAACTGTAGCATAAGCAATTTGCATTGCTTTACGGGAGTGGCCCAGTGCAACGTGCCCCATTTCATGGCCCAGAACGCCTTCGACTTCGTTGTCGTTCATCATATTCATCAGGCCGCTGTATACACGCACACAACCGTTAGCCATTGCCCAGGCGTTCACGTCATTAGTCAGATACACTTTATAGTTAACCGGCGTACCGTTAACTTCGTTACCTAATGCTTTGGCGATTTTATTCAGACGTTTAGTATATTGACTGGATGCCGGTGCAATTTTATTCTGTGCATCCATATCCTTACATGACTGGTCAGATAACTGTTTGACATCAGAATCACTTAGCGTCGCTGCCTTGAATAATTGCATTCCGGAACTAGCCAGCATTCCCTGATCCATATTCTTACAACCTGTCAGAATGACAGCAGAAACGGCTACTGCAACAAGAGCTTTAATTTTCATGATATTTTTTTCCTTGCAATTCATGCAACTATGATATTTTAGGCGTATTAAAAGACGATGAATTCTGCTAAAAATGGCAATAGGAGTAAACCCCAATATTTATAATTATGTGAATTTGATAACGTTTTAAATAAGTTTCCATAATAGTGATACACTGAAATTCCGAAGATTCCTTACTCCCCGCGCTGCGGGGAGTAAGGAAGTGTTCTACAATTTTGAAATGTCATTTAAACAAAATAATAAAATCATAAGCATAATAATTCAATTTAAATTTACTTAACTAAATAATTTTTCGTCTATTTAAATAAATTCTCAAAACGCCAGAACACTTTTTTACTCCCCGCACCGCAAGGAGTGGGGGGAGTCAGCCCAGCGGGTTTCTTCTCCCCATATCTGGCTACTGCAAAAAATACGAATCACGATTTGAAACTATTTAAACGACAGACATGGGATAAAGAAAATATCGCCAGTTAAAATAACCTAAATTCATTATTTTAATGCAAATAGTTTTAATAAGTTATTTAATATTATATTATCATAAAATTGTTTATTAATAATTAAATAGAATGATGGCGTTAATATTTGAGAAAAAATAACATGTTGCATACGGCAGAAAAAATCAGTTGGATGGATTATTGGAAGAGGACTTTTTTCACATATTTTGAGGCCGACAGCAGAATGAAGCTATCGCAAGGTCAAGCAGGTATTTATCTGATTTATCGGTGAAACAATATCACCGGAAGACATCACTCACCCTCTGGCACTATTGCATTACGAGAGAGACAGAACTATTCCTTATATTCTGCCGGAGTCGCCGCAACCAATTTTTTGAAGTGCCTATGGAAGTGGCTCTGGTCATTAAAACCTAAATCAGTCGCTACAGATGCAATCTTCATCCCTTGCTTCAAAAGCAATTTTGCTTCATTAATGCGCATCGCAATTTGCATAGCATGTGGGGTAATACCATATGTCTTTCGGAATGCATGGATAAGGTGATATTCACTCAATTCCGAGTGAACGGCGATATCCTTGACCGATATATTGCTTCGGAAGTTGTCACAAAGGTATTCATACGCCTTAGATATATTATTCTTTAGCACTGCTTTTTCTAAAGGTCGGGAATAGGATTGCGAAAAGAGACGGGAGAAAAAAGCGATGCTCTCTTCTTCCGTTTTCATGTTGTCTCTATCGTGGATGATTGTGTTGGCTAATGCTTGGAACTGTACGTAAAGCTCTGCATCATCGGTATAATTGATAGGGAACGGGATGAAATTAGTGACCTCTTCACCTGTAACCATCGATTGTACATAACCTAACCATTTGGGACATACATACAGCATTTTGTAGCTCCAGTTTGTATCTGGTGCCGGGTTGCATGAGTGAACCTCTAGAGGGTTCACTATGACAAGAGAACCTGTTTGTATTCTACGTTCCGTATTACTGTTGAAGTAAACGCTATGACCGCCATCTACGGCTCCGATGGAAAACTCTTTGTGAGTGTGTTTCCCGTAACACGCTTTCGAATCTTTAGAAGAACGTAGCTCAATTGGGACTGTGCTTAAACGATATAATCGTGGCTTGGACATCTATGCTCGCACTCTCTTAACTTGACATGAAAAAAGTATATAGGACAGTAATGGCTAACAATAGCCCCATAGAGAGATTGAAAAACTTAAAGTGTTTAGGTTTGTCTAAAACTGTTCTAATCGTGACGCCCAAGACAGCCCAAGCAGAGATTGATGCATAGCAAACAATAAAAAAGATCCCACAGAACAGGAGTAGTTCATCAATATTTGCATCGCGGCTGTTAAAAAACACGGATATACCCGCTAAAGACACAACCCATGCTTTTGGGTTAAGCCATTGACACATCATTCCTTGTACAAGTGATGGCGCACGGGTCTTTGGTTCGTGACCATCGCCGGACATTGGATTTTGCATAGCAACTTTGTATGCCAGGTATAACAAGAAACAGCCGCCTATATAGGTAAGGATTTCTGTTAAGTATGGCACTTCATTTATGACTTGAGATAATCCAAAACCCAGCAGAAATAGAATCGATACGAAGCCAATTGTGGCGCCAGTGATATGTGGGAGAGTCCGAACATATCCACAGTTGGCTCCGGTAAATGTCGCTAATATGTTTACAGGCCCAGGTGATATAGAGGTCACGAAGGCAAAAACTGCCATTGCGATTAGTTGAGTCATAACCGTCTATCTCCTAGAAATCTGTTACTTCTCCGGAACCGTTAATAAAGCGATGCTCTTGCAAATCAACTATACGGTACCGCTTTGCCTTGATTTTACCTTCTTTGCAATAACCGGCTTTGCCTTCCCAAAATCCTTGTTCGAACTCATCAGTGAAATGCAATTCTGACAAGCACTTAATTCCTTTGTATCGATATAGAGAAAAGTCGATTAGGCGGATAGGGTAGCCTTCTTCCAAATCTGGGACTTGCCTAAGCCAAAAGTTATCGTTGTTAAATATCATTGTTTAGTTCTTGTGCGTAATTCACATTAACGATATCCCTCCCTAAAAGTTAGGTATTGTACAAAATTGTTGTTTATCATTTTATTCTAAATAAGTGTGTTGCACTTAATATGCGAATCCAAGTTGTTAATTTATTTTCGTTAATTATTAAATTTTAAAAAAGAATAACAGGCTTTATTTATCATTTTATTCGGTATGCTGTTCTTTTCAAATTTTGTGAAAAGGGTAACATGTCCGTGTTGCAAAAAAGCCAATCTTCTTTGTTCAGTGGGGCAAAGTCCCTGATTATCGGCCTGTTAGGCGTACTACTCAGTGTTCACAATCAGGCCGTGCCGCAGCGTAAAAATGAAAATACGAATGCGCAAACGCTGGCTGAAATCACCTCACAATGGAGACAACTCACCCGGTCACAATCCCCTTTCGAAGCCGCGCAGACGATGGCAGCACAACGGTTATCGTCTGCGGTGACATCAACATTGACACCTTGGTTTAATCAATATGGCAATGCCCGTATGACGTTACCTTTTGACCGCCATTTTTCGTTAAAAGACACCGCGTTTGAATGGCTCTATGAGGAATGGGGTAATTTTTATCTTTATGACGGCTGGTGGCGGGAATTTTATGTAACATCAACGGATTACCTTGCCGCCGGCTCAGGCTCAACAGAACATCTGGCAAAATGGGCGTTTTGGGCAGGGACGGGTAGATGGACTCGAAATGCCTGGGCGATGACGGCATTTGCGTGTGGTCAGTAGCGGTATTGAATAGCGTTCTTTTTTTACCTGTTATTAAAGGGGGTATTTAATATATGAGCCAACGCTCAAAAATATGACTATCTCTCTGAAACTCATGGTTGGGTTATAATTTGTACAGTACACTATGGCTCATTCTCTGATCTTGCGGTGCAAATCACTTTATGAAAAAGTCCTGTATGTGTATGGCTTCACTTGTTAGCCTCATCTTTCTTTATTGCTCTCCTGCCAGCGCCGTCCGATTACAGCAGGGAACTGTACAATTCGATATTGACCCGGCAACGCTACAAATTAGCGTTGATAGCGCTGTGGTAAACTTACCTCAAATACCACAAAAAGTCAGTGAATTAAAATATTCCTCTGCCTCGGCAAACTGGCACTGGCCGAAGCGCAGTATACAAATTACCGCCAGACTGGAAGGTAATGATCTTCGTCTGAACTTCACCAGTAAACATCCACAAATACTTAACTGGTTCACTTTACCGTCACAGGCCAGTGCGCTGCTACTACCTCTTGGAGAAGGTAGCCGAATTCCTCTTGATAACACCGTATGGCAATCCTATCTGGTCAAAGAGCAGACCCCTCTGGACACTAACTTTGATCTGAAGTTGCCACTATGGAGTCAGGAACAAAAGGGCAAAATTTACAGCTGGTTGCTGCTGACACCGTTCAGCAATGAGGTCTCATTCAGTAAAACCAATACGCATTTACAGATGCAAAGCATCCATAAGTTCAATCGCTTTAACCAACAGCAGCCTTTCGAAGTCCTGCTGCATGTTGGTAACACGCCTCTATCGGGTGCGATACGTTATCGTGAATACTTGCAACAAAGCGGTCAGTTCAGTTCCTTACGCGATAAAATCAAGATTGCTCCTGAAGGTAAGAAACTGGTAGGTGCAACACATATTTATCTGTGGGGCAGTATGTTATTGGCTCAGGAAGACGTGAAAAACTGGGTGGGACTGGTCAGTTATCTGCAAACTTCCGAAGGGGCAGCACTTTGGCAGAACATGGGTACTGAAGCAAATAAAGTGATACAACAGCTGCAAGGTCGCGAGCCTGAAGGCTGGCAGAAGCAATCACTTATTGAAGCCATCAATAATGCTCTTGTGGCACTGGTACCCCTGAACGCGTCACCAGATCAGGATACGTTTCTGCTGGCACAGCAGCAGCGGGCAGTTAAAGTGCGTCAACTGGCACAGCACCAGCTTGGAGCTTATCTCGCACCTCCGGACAGTTGGGGGCCGGGGTTGTCTAAACAGGTCATTGAATTATTGCATCAGGCCGGGTTACCCCAGTTATGGTTGGGTACGGATAACTGGACTGCCGAGTTCCTGCATCCGGAAGCCGTGGCGAATGCAAAAAAATCAGGTTATTTGATCGCCAGTTATGACTCCTATGACACAGGCATCCCGCCAGGTATTAATGACAGCTGGCTTACCGCCCAGTTGCCCGGTAAATTACGGGAGAAATGTGCCATAGTACGGGCCGATGGCAGTAAAAAACCCGGTTTCCGTGGGGAGGGTTACTATCTTAACCCTGCGTGTATGTTGCCCTATTCGCAGCAACGTATGCGGGAGTTAACACAACTGGCCGGACTGAACAGTCTGTTCTTGGATGTTGATGGTACAGGCATGGTTTCAGACGACTACCAGCCAGAGCATCCGACAGGTGCAGCTCAGATGGCTGATGCCCGCAATGCCCGGATGGCCTGGTACAGCAATACGCTCAAATTACCGTTAGGATCTGAAGACGGAAATGCGGTGACTGCCCGCCACATCATGTTTGCCCACGGCATGGAAACCTGGGGTTTTGGGTGGGGTGATAAGGATATGCATCAGGACAAAAAATCGCCTTATTATCTTGGCGCCTGGTGGCCCAATGCACAACCAGCTACTTTCTTTCGCCCTGCGAAGGTGAAACAGCCCTATCTCACCGTCGAGTTCGATCCGCGCTATCGTCTGCCGTTGTATCAGGCTGTTTTTCATGATGCGGTGATCAGCTCCCATCACTGGACTTACGACAACCTCAAATTTAGTGATGTCAAAACGACGCGTGAGTTGCTAAGCCAGTTATATAACACGCCTCCACTGTTCAATCTCAACCGTAGTACCCTGAAGGCACGGTTACCTGAAATAATAAAGGCAGATGCGAAGTTCCGCCCTCTGCATCAGGCACTATGGGATAAAGCGTTGATCGATTTTCGCTGGCTGGATCAAAAAGGATTCGTACAACAAACGACTTTTAGCGACGGTTCAGTACTGACTGCAAATTTTGGTGACCGTACATTCAACGGCATAGCCGCCAAAAGTCTGCGAGCCAATCTGCCCAATGGTCGTATTCTGGATTTCACAAAATAGTGGCTGACGCCGAAAAATGTCCTGGCTAATAAACTTTCGGGTGATGGCCGATTTCTGGTGGGGATTACGTCCGAGCCTAATCCCCTGTAACCATGGCAATTGCCCGACCGTCATTGGTACGCTCAAGTATCAGAAATGAAGTAGTGTGCCATCATCTTTTTTCAGTAGTTAGATCAATGAGATAATAATATTATTAACTTATATCAATGGTTATAATCTGAATAATTAGTTTTTCTTGGTTAATATTCCCGTTGTATTGATTTCAGTGATAATATAAAATCCCGCCGCTTTATGCATCAACGAACATCACACACAATATGCAATGTAACATATCGAGATAAGTAAAAGATGAAAAAAACTCTATTTATTTCAGCAATTTTGGCTGGACTATCCATAACTTCATTAACAGCAAATGCTAACGAGCACAACACTATCTCAGTAGGTTATGCACAGAGCAAAATGAGTGATGAGTCTTTCAAGGAAATATTCGATAAGCCAAAAGGATTTAACCTGAAATACCGTTACGAATTTAATGATCGTCTGGGCATCATTGGTTCTTACACCCGCACCGAAAAATCTTACAGTAATACCGTGAATAACATTACTGGCAAAGTTGAGTATGCTTCGCTAATGGCAGGGCCGTCTTACCGCTTTAATGAGTATGTGAGTGCATATGCTTTAGTTGGTGCTGCTGCTGGAAAAATCACAGGAACACAAACTACAACTTTCCTTGGTCGCAGCTACACGGTAAGTACCGACAGCCAAGATGAAGCATCTGTTGCATATGGTGCAGGTTTGCAATTTAACCCGCATCCAAATATCGCAGTTGATGTTTCATACGAACATGCCAAACCGGGTGATGTTAAAGTAGGAACATGGACGGTTGGAGTCGGCTACCGTTTTTAATTGAGTCAGTTAAAAACAGGTTTCCGGTTGGTTGATAAACAACATCCCAATTCTATTTTGGGTGTTGTTTCAGAAAAAATTTCAGGGTTCTCATCCCGTCAATACGTTCTGATCTCGCCCGACCGTGTATTCAAAAGACTGACCCTTTTTTCGTTTATGTGTAAGGCTCTGGTGATTTCACCTTGCTTTGCCAGATAAGAACAAAGTGGGATTTAGCTAAACGGTTTTCAGGCCAGGGAAGGAGTTCATTCAAGCGGTTGTTCGGCCAGGTAGGTAATCGGCGGAGGACATCTTGCAACCAAACCTGGGGATCATGACCGTTCGCTTTGGCGGTTTCTAATAAACTCATCACCATCGCAGCCCGCTGTCCGGCCATTAACGATCCCGCAAACAGCTAGTTTTGCAGTCAGGATTTGGCATAACAGCCACTGCGACCCGGATGCAATTCGTAGTACATCAACCGCAGGGGGATTATCCCGTGCTGTCACATAAGTCCACAGATAAGCACGCTTGAGTTTGCCCCTTTCCAAATATAAAAGATAAAAAGCCGTAGCGTGCATGAGCCGAATGACAGGAACAAGGTGAGTTCACCGGAGCCTTACGATAAACACACTGCCATTGCGGATGATCAGGATAATGTGCTGTACACCGTTAAAGTGCGTGATGCGGCTGACCGGCCCGTCACCAATACCGAAGTGAAATGGTCGGTGGATAACGGGCAGTTGGTCGATGAGCAGGTGCGGACAGGCGGTCAGGGTGAAGCCACAGTTCGGTTAATCAGCCGGAAGGCGGTGGTGACGGAAGACTTTTATTCTGATGCGAAACAGATTTGTCAATCACTCGGCAGTCAGATTGCGTTCAGGTATTCCCTTGAACGGTTCTATGAGGAATGGGGTAATTTTTATCTTTATGACGGCTGGATGCGGGAATTTTATGTAACATCAACGGATTACCTTGCTGCCAGCTCAGGCTCAGCAGAACACCTGGCAAAATGGGCGTCTTAGGCAGGGACGGGCAGATGGACGCGCAATGCCTGGGCGATGACGGCCTTTGCGTGTGGTCAGTAGTTGTTGTAGCAAACATGTGGAATAGCGTACAAGGGTGATTATACCCGTTTAACTTCAAGATGCAGATTTGTCTTGATAAACAGTCAGTTTCAATCAATGTGATATAAGTTATTTATCACGCATCTTCAGGTTTATTGGGCATATACAAAACCCGGCAGGAGACAGAGACGATTTTTGCGGGCAGGGCGAGGCGGTGACATTTCGCCCTGCTCGATATTTCTTTTTACTGGCGGATAAGTCGTCCTGTCAGGGGAGTATTCTCGCAATTACTCCTGAACGGATTGATATCCAGACCACCACGTCTTGTATAACGTGCAAAAACGGTGAGTTTCTCCGGCTGGCAGTAACGCATAATATCGCTATAAATACGCTCCACACATTGTTCATGAAATTCGTTGTGTGTTCTGAATGAGATGAGGTAGCGCAGTAATTTTTCATGATCAATCTTTGCGCCCTCATATTGAATAATAACGCTGCCCCAGTCTGGCTGGTTTGTCACCAGGCAATTTGATTTCAGGAGATTTGAGTGGAGTGTTTCGCATACAATATTATTTCTCACGGAAGCGGCATCTGCCAGTACCGTTGCATCAAAGTCATAACTTTCGATCTCTATATCCAGATCATCCAGTAATTGACCAGAGAGCTGACTGATTTCGTGGCAGTATCCATCGAGGTGGGAGTAAAGTTTAACGTCTACTGATTGGCCCGCTATCAGAGAAAGATCTTTCTTCATCGCGTGGGCTACATCATCCGTTGTTTCAAACTTAGTCTGGTTGAAACTGTTGAGATACAGTTTGAATGATTTAGATTCAATCAATCCGGGGCTGGTTGCCGGGATGATAAATTCCCCTATGGCGACTACGGGCTTTCCTTTCCCATTCAGCCAGGAAATTTCCCAGGCTGTCCAAAGGTCAAAACCCTGGAATGGCAATGAATCAGAGTTTATACCGATATCATTTCGGCCGAGTGACCGTGGGAGGGTTTCAAGTAATTCCGGGGAATAACTTTGTATATAATCTGTTTTTGTTCCAAGTAAGGTCAGTGACTCTTTAATATCCATTGTTATTTCTCTGTTATACGTTTATATATTTTCTGAACAATGCCCGGGCACCATAAATAGGCCCGACGCCCACAATGGCGTAGGCCATTTTGATAATGAACTGAGAAAAAATAATTGATTTAATCGTATCGGCATCAAGCGTATTATAAAATGCGAGTGTACAAAAAATAATACTGTCCAGTGCGGCAGCAATGGTCGTGCTGGTGATGACGCGAATAAAAAGATAGCGGGAGTTGGTAAGCTCTTTTATTTTGCATAATAACCACGAGTTGACATTCTCAGAGACAATATAAGCGACTGAAGATGCAACGAGGACAGCCGCAATGCTGTGTACTATTTCAGTATAGGCTTCGCCTAATCCCCACGCTTTAAGACCCGGAAGTGTTGCTGTGAACATGAGCCCGAGGACAAAGAGGATATTAGCAATAAACGAAAAAAGAATCGCTTTTCTGGCCAGACGCAGGCCATAGAATTCATTTAATATGTCAACCAGGAGAAATGTGAAAGGATAAAAGAAAACGGCTGGCGGTATAACCATATTAATATAGGGAATACTTATCGGCTTTATTCCGGTGATCGTACAAAAAATATAGATAACGGCAAGAGAAAGGGTAATCACCAGATAGGCGAACCAGGAACGTTCGTGCCGATCAGTGAGATCATATGCAGTTACCGTCTCAGCACCTCCATAAATACGGCGATAGACCTCTCTGAGTTCATTTCTGTTTAGATCTTCTGAAACCTGACTGCTTTCCAATTCCTGCAATGGTATGCTAATACGTTTCCCTGTAGACAGGATCATGATATTAGCCCTGATTGCATCAGAAGAGCGACTGAAACCCAGAAGTTTATATTTTTGGTTACCTGACACCGTTAATGCTCCTTTTCTCACGAAATGCGTTCTTCAATTATTGTCCCAATTAATTTCTCGTTTATTGTCAGATCCTTTTTTGTACGATCAAACAAATCATGGAGATAAAATCCCTTTTCAGGGGTGTATATTAATGATGGCGGGTTCTTAACCGGTGTCGCATTACGCTTAATGATTAATGTATCACCGGGGAAAAATGTTTTACTGATTTCAGTCTCTACCGTAAGTCCAATCAGATTTGATCCTTCTTCGAAAGCCCATGTTACCGGATATTTCATGATTAGCTGTCCAATCCGGACATCCATACTGGATAACACTTCTGACTGGGGAATGAGTGGAATAGCGGATGGATTTTTGTTGCCCTCAACTGAAAGTGTATTGTCTATTCGATCAAGCTCTTCTAAATCACAGTGTTCAATGACATCGCATCTGACGCCGAAAAAATCTGCAATTCGAGTGATAGTTGAGTGTTGAACTTTGTTGATTTGACCGTCAAGAATTTTATAGAGCGTGGTTCTTGTAACACCAGAGCGCATAGCCAGTGAGGATTTGTTCTCACCACTTTTTCTCATCATGTACTCAATATTACTAATAATATTAGTTTTTCTTTTTATTCTTGATGTTTTCATCTTGAGAGAGAATATATTCTGCTACATTTTTTATCCAAACATTACCTGATTAAACCGCGTATTTCCATAATATTTTTCAATATACCTTTTTATCAGAATAGTTTTAATAGTAAGTTTTTTCTATAAAAAATATGATAATACGCAAAAAGTGTACAAATTAATGTTCTTTTTGACTACTTTTCTGTTGACCTGATGACATCATGAGTGTTTAATCCGTCATCACGCTGTTAAGTTATCTCAATGCATTAATAATTATAAATAATTATGAGCGTGAAAATAATCCCAGTATAAAATTATCCTCTAAGCCACACCAGGGTTCTTCTTTATAAAGAGAGGGGTGTCAGAACTAGTTGCATCCTGCTCCCCTTCTCTAATCTTACTTTTATATATTGATGCGATGGTTTCCCCTTTTCCTGGTGGCTATAAATTTCTGCTGGGTGTTTTTTCCATTTTGCAAAAATGAATTGTCTGCTGACTTTTCTCCGTTTTTTCCGCACGCTTTCCCTCTGTTTTTGGCGACAGGAATGGGGTGATGAGAAAAAGGTATTTATTATTTTTGCTGGGAGGGGTGGCCTCCTTTGCCATCAGTGCGAAAACGGTGGTCTATACCGACAGCCGGCATCCTCCTGTCCATCCTGCTCCTGATACCAACATTGTCTGGCTGGATGCACCGGAACAGTTCCGGCAGCAGCATTTTGCCCGTCTTCCGGCCAATCCCCGACAGGCCGCAATCCAGGCACAAGCCCTGCTGCAATCTCCCCGGTGGCATCAACAGGAACAACAAGTTATTGAAGCCTACCGTGGCGTTGTTAATGCCTGGCAATCCGGGGTGCGCAAATACCCGGCCGTGGTTTTTGATGACCGGGACGTGGTGTATGGCACGGCGGATGTGGCAAAAGCCCATGCCCTCAGGGAGCAAAATCAACCATGAATGCCTGTCTGCCTGTGCGCCTTGCTTCTTTTCCGATGGTCATCACCCTGATGGCCGCATTTTCACCCGCCGTGCAGGCATCAATAAACACAGCCCAAATCATTGCCGGCAGTGTTTCCCCTTCCTGCCTCAGCTGGCGGGTCAGCGGTATCTGTTACTGGCTGTTCTGCACCTGGCATGGCTGTACGGTGAAAACGTCGGTCAGGGTCAGCCATTATCTCCCCGAAGCCGTGGTCTCCACGTATCACGCTGCCGGCGGCAACCCGTGGTCAGAAATGGCGCAGGTCAGCCAGCTATCCGGTGGGGCAGAAAATGCAGTCACGGGGGCGTTCTCTCACCTGAGTACGGGCGGGGGTGATCACAATGTCAAAATTTCAGGGCAACGCAGTACCCGTCTGCGTTTCAAATACGCCGATGCGATAGGGCACCCGGCCCCCACCCTGATGGGCGGGAGTATTCCGGGTTACTCCTGCCGCAGTGTCGCTACACCGCTGATGCCGTATTTTCTGAGTACGCTGGATACGGTGGCGTGGCGCAGTGGTCTGCCGGAATCATTCTATCCCGAAGCACTTATCCCCGGTCAGCGGGAGCTGGGCAACATGATGGCGGGCAATCTGTGGGGCAATATTTATCCGCGTTCCGGGTTTGTCAGCCAGGGAGATGATGACAAGGCGTCTGCCGTCGTTGCCCAGCGGGTGGCGGATATCATCACCCGTGCCGGACAGCCCCATGTCTATCAGGCATTGCAGGGGCAGCGGGCTGACGGTTATTGGCCACCCGGACCGGTGACAGAAAATAGCGGGACAAAAAATCACCGGTGGCAGCGCTTGTCACCGCATTTAAGTTCATCCTGTGCCGTATTTCCTGACGGGGAGCACACGTCGGACGTGCAGGGCAATCAGGCGTATGCCCTGTGGCAACCCTACAGTTGCTGTCAGCGCCGGGGACAGCGTTTTCTGGGCAGTACCACATTCTGAAAAAGACACTCTGAAAAGGACACCCATGACGAAAAGAACGGCTTTACTGCTGATAGCGGGCTGGATGGCAACGGCGTCTGCACAGGGAGACTCCTCCGTCCTGTCGGTATCCCTGCCCCAGGTGAATCACAGTGCGCTGGGCTACGGGGCGGATGTGACCGGTGCCGTCTCCGATACGCTGTTTTATACCCTGGGGGGCGGCTCGGTGATTTCCCAGCCGGCCACCCGGGGTTCCCTGAAAAAACTGGCCGGACTGGAACTCGGCTGGAGCTCCGATTTGATGTGCGGCAACTTTGATTTGAAAACCACGGTAGGCAATCAACTGAACGGTATCACGGCCGGGTTTAAGAACCTGATGAGTGACGTGATACAGGGTGCCACCGGTGCCGTAGCGAGTCTGCCCGCGATGATTATCCAGCGCGCTAATCCCGGTCTGTATGACATGCTGACCAATGGGGTATTGCAGGCCAATGTCGCGTTCGACAAGGCGCAGTTCAACTGCCAGAACATGGCAACGCGCATGATGAATTTTACGGAATCGAATAAATGGACCCAATCCGCTGCCATACAGGAATACAAAACGCTGGTTAACAGCGGTGATGCGGATGCGGTCAGGGTCAATAACGCCGGCACCAAAGCCACCGGTACGGGCGGGCATCAGTGGATTGGCGGGAGAAAGCAGGGCGGCAGGGGGCAGAATGCCATCCGGCCGACCCGTGATTTAGTCAGCGCGGGGTTTAATATGATGAACAATCAACCGGTACTCAGTACTGCGGCTGTCAGCCGGCAACGCTGTGCGGGCGGGGCGTGCAGCAAATTTCAGACGGCCACAGAAGCGGCGGAAGCAGTGGTGAAAGTCCTCGGGGACAAGGCTATCCGCACCTGTGCCAATGCTTCGGAATGTACCAGCGGGGGCGACACCCAACAACCGGGTGCCACGGTAGCCGGCACCGGCTTTGCGCCGATGCTGGAAGAGAGTACCCAAACCAATATTGAACAGCTGGTGAAACTGGTCAATGGTACCGAACAACCCACGGCCGCCAATCTGGCGAAACTGAAAACCGGCAGCCTGCCCGTGACGAAAGGGGTGATTGAGGCATTGCAACGGGACCCGGACAGTGCGGCACTGACGGCGCGTCTGGCCGGCGAACTGGCGATGGCGGAGACGACAGAAACCGCGCTGCTGATGCGCCGGATGTTAGTCACCGGCCTGTCAGAGCCGAATGCAGCCGCCCAGCCGGAGGCGATGGCGGAAGGTGAACGACGGATTACTGCACTGGACCGGGAAATCAACGCACTGAAAAATGAGATGCTGCTGAAACGTGAGCTGTCCCGCAATGCCATCCTGACCATTATTGAACGGGAAAACCGTCGTATAGAAGCGCATCCGCAGAAACAGATGCCGGAAAATACCGATGCCCGTTTTCATCAGTTGGGCATGCCCCAGCGTCAACAGCGGTAAGGGGCATCATGGCTGAAACGACAAAATCATCGCGTTTTGCCCGGTTATTGAAAACAGTCATGGTCATCATGGTGATGGTCGTAATTACCTGCCTCGCAGGCTGGGCAGGACTCAGTCATCCTGAAAAAGCGTCGGCCCTGCATCACTGGATGGAGAAAACCGGACCGGTCTGGCGGGTCTGGCGCTTATGCCTGTATCTTGCGCTGGGCTGGTGCAGTGGGAAAATCTGGCAAAGGGTAAAATACCAACCGGAATACCGTCCTTACTTAATTCGTATGATGCTCGCCAGCCTGCTGTTTATGCTGCTGTGTGAATATGCCCTGTCAGACAGTCAGGGGGAAACGGCATGACGACCAACAGCTATCTGGAATATTTTCTGACCTTACTGGGCTGGGTGGTCAACAATGGCCTGTGGCAGATATTGATGGCCACCGGGTTGTTTTCACTGCCCCTGGTGATAAAGGTGATTGCCCTCTGGCTGAAAATCAGGGAAGAAAGCGAGGAAGACGGCCATCGTGGATTGCAGTCCCTGTCCCGTATCGAAAATACCCTGTACAGCGCCTTTTTTGTGATGGTTGCCTGCGGTGTACCGCTGGTCAATGTCAGCCTCAGCACCCTTCAGTATGATCAGTCCAGAGCCAAAAGCTGCGGCACCTGGACACCACAGGCACCCAATGAAAGTGGCTATGCCCCGGTCATGTCCAGTCTGAACAATCAGACGGCTGCCGTACCAATATGGTGGGCGGTGGTGCACCGGTTGTCAAAAGGCCTGACGCAGGCCGCCGTCGCGTCCATTCCCTGCCGGCCAGATTTGAGACAACTGCGTTTTGAGGTGCAGCACACCCGCATCAGCAATCCGGCACTGGCCGCCGAGTTACAGGATTTCACTCACGATTGTTATGCCTTAGCACTTTATCAGTGGAAACAGCAAGATCAGGGACAAACTCCCGATCCCGCCACGCTGCATGATATCGAATGGCTGGGCAGTTCAACATTCCTGTCGGGTGATTACCATACCCTGCAATCGCGGACACCCCGGACCCATTTTCCGTGGAATGAGCGCCGGGACAGCGGCCGACCGAATACGGGGCAGGGCGGTTATCCCACGTGTAGAGCGTGGTGGTCAACCCCCAAAACGGGACTGGAAGCCCGGGTGATGGCGCAGGCCGATCCGGGATTGTGGCTGCGTCTGTCAGCCGCCCTCAAAATGACGGGAAAGGAAACAGGGGAATATAAAGAAGCGGTGATCCGTCGACTGGTCAGTCCCGTCAATCTGACGGTCTCGCAGGACGGTTATGTGTATGCGGGGTATGGTGGCAATGCTGACTTCACGCTCTGGGACCGCTCCAGCCGGACAGGGGCGACGGCAGGGGCGTTGTTGGGGGGACTGATCGCTTACCCGATGTTTGATGCGGTACGCCAGGCGTTGCCGATGGTGCAGGCGGTGATCCTGATGGCGCTGTATATCCTGCTGCCATTGCTCCTGTTGTTGGCCGCGTATGAATTCAGGACGGTGTTGACACTGACCTGTGTGATTTTTGCGCTGAATTTTCTCACGTTCTGGTGGGAACTAGCCCGCTGGCTGGACAGCTATCTGCTGGATGCACTGTATGGTTCAGAAACCCATAGCCTGTCCAATCTGGCGGGGTTTCAGAACACGTCCGATGATTTAATGATGGGGCTGGTGATGGGCACCCTGTTTATTGTCCTGCCGATGGTCTGGCTGGGCGCACTGGCCTGGGCGGGCGTCCGGATGGGAGATATCGCCGGCATGATGAATCAGGGTGTGGCACAGGCAAGGTAATCAGCCGGCATGCTGGGGCAGGTGGCGACGCAGAAAATTCTGTCCGGAGGAAAATAGCCGGGCAGGATGTTTTTATTGTTCAGGAGGGGACGGTCTGTCCCTTAAGACTATTCTGAATTTCATCAAAATCATTATGTTTTCTGATCATATAAGTCAATTTTTCACTTATTTCCGTTCCAACGATCAGAGCAATCGACTTAAGAGCCTGCAAAACAGGGTTGATGAATGTTCATTAATTGCCGTTTTGTTGCCTATTTATAGTTAAATAAACCAGATACACGCCTAATTGGTCTAAATGCGATCAGTTAGCTTGAAAATAAATCATTCCTGACCATAATTGCCTATCTCAAATTTCCCCCAAAATAGTTTACCAACGATTAAGTATCTGGTGAGTTCGATTATGGCAACGAGGACAACGGTAACGCCCGGCAGGGTGATCACCGGATTGGTCGGATGGGCGATATTCGCCATTCAGCCCGTACAGGCAGATAACACCCCCCTGATTCATCAACAGCAACAGCAGGCACAAAGGCCGGCGGTCAATTCCCCGTCAGTGGGGCTGGCAGTGCCTTTTTCTGATCACCAAGCGCAACAGGCGGCGACTCTGGATGATCAGGCGCAACGCAGGCAACAGGAAAGGCAGCAGGCGTTACAGCAGCAACAGACGCCGGAGACCGATGTCCGGCTCACGCGACCCGGCGTGCATGTGTCGGATTATCCGGCTGACGAACAGCCCTGCTTTACCATCCATACCTTACGGTTAGAAGGGGATGCGGCCCGCCGTTTTCAGTGGGCGCTGGACACGGCCGCGGATGCGAAAGGGCGTTGCCTGGGCGGACAGGGCATTTTACTGGTCAGCAACCAGGTGCAGAATGCCATTCTGGCCAAAGGTTACGTCACCACCCGCGTGATGGTGCAGGAGCAGGATTTGACGCAGGGGGTGCTGACGCTGACGCTCCAACCCGGTCGCATTGCCGATATCCGTTTTGAGGAACCGGTGTCCTGGCGCGGACGGCTGTGGAATGCGATGCCGGCCGCCTCCGGCGATATTCTGAACCTGCGTGATATCGAGCAGGCCCTGGAGAATTTCAAACGGGTGCCGAGTGCGGAGGCTGACATTAAAATCGTGCCCGGTCAGCAGGAGGCCACTAGTGACCTGTTAGTGAGCTGGAAAGCTGGCCGCCCGATCCGGCTCAGTCTGGGACTGGATGACAGCGGGGCCAAAAGCACCGGCCGCTATCTGGGATCGGCGACCCTGGCGATTGACGCGCCGTTTGCCCAGAACGATCTGTTCTATGCCAACATCGGCAAGGATCTGTTTGATTATGGCCCGTTCGGTAACCGCTCCCGTACCGTGAACTACCTCTTCCCGCTCGGTTACTGGACTTTTTCTGCGAATTATAACGATTACACCTACCACCAGAATATCGCCAATGCCAACGAAATACTGGCCTACAGCGGCCGAAGCGAGAATGTGCAGTTCACGGTATCCCGGCTGCTGTTCCGCAATCAGTTGCATAAAACCACTCTCAATATGCGCGTCTTCCGCCGCCATTCCACCAATGCCGTGGGGGATATCGAGATAGAGCAGCAACACCGGCGTACCGCCGGCTGGGAGCTGGGACTCAGCCAGCGCAGTTACCTCGGCAACGCCACGCTGGACGCCAGCCTTAACTGGCGGCGGGGCACCGGTGCATTCGGGGCGCTGCCGGCACCGGAAGAAGCCGATCACCGGGGCAGCGCCCGCACGGGCATGGTCCTGGGCGATATCAGCCTGAATGTGCCTTTTCACTGGGGGAAACAGCCCTGGCGTTATTACACCAAACTGCGCGGGCAGTGGAGCGCCAATCCGCTGACCCCACAGGACCGGATGGCGATTGCTGGGCGTTATACCGTGCGCGGGTTTGACGGTGAACAGTCCTTGTCCGGCGAAAGGGGGCTGCTCTGGCGTCATGAGCTGGCCTGGAATGTCCTGTCGCGCGGTCACGAACTGTACTGGGCGCTGGACTACGGTCGGGTGGATGGCCCGGGCACCCGTTATCTCGTCGGTCATCAACTGGCCGGTGGTGCGCTGGGCGTGCGCGGTACGTTGTGGCGCCGGCTCAGTTATGACCTTTTTGCCGGCGTGCCGTTCTACAAGCCGGCGGGTTTCCATACCGCAGTAAGCATCCGGTCATCTCACCTTGCTTTACCAACCAACACTAAAAATGGGGGATTTTTAACTGAAAGGATTATCTGACCAGGGAAGGAGTTCATTCAA
>NZ_MUBK01000139.1 GCF_002127545.1 Xenorhabdus beddingii | reverse complement strand
GTCCTGAGACGGGCTTACCGGAATGAAAAGAAAAATGCGGTCCAGCTGGTCACTGCCTATGATACCGAACGGGGATTGGTATTGAGCCAGAAAGCCACGGCCACAAAAAAGGGTGAAATCCGTGTCGTTTGTCAAATGCTGGATATCCTTAATCTGAAAGGCAGTATTGTGACGTGTCAGCGTGAAACCCTGGAAAAAATCAGTGAGAAGAAAGCGCATGTGGTTGTCCAGGTAAAGAAAAATCAGCCTAAGCTATGGGCGGCTATCCAGTCACAATTTCAGGCGGTGTTTGATGCGGGTAAAGAAAAGATTGTCACCGAAGTTAAGCAAGAAGCGCATGGACGTAAGGAAGAACGCTATGTTTTCCAGCTTAAACCTCAATTTTCCCCCGAAATGGCAGAAAAATGGCCGACAATTCGCAGTATCATTGCGGTTGAACGGCATCGGTCAGAAAAGGGTAAAGGCACGGTAGATACGTCCTACTACATTAGCTCGCTTTCCCCCCGGCACAAATTATTAGGACACTACATTCGCCAGCATTGGCGGATTGAAAATAGCCAACATTATATTCTTGATGTGGTTTTTAAAGAAGATGATTCACGTATTGTACTGGACGGCGCCATTGAAAATTTGGCGCTATTCCGGCACATCGTGTTGAATATGGTCAAACAATGTGACTGTGGTGCTCCCAGCCAAAGAAATAAACTTAAAAAAGCAGGCTGGAGTGATGATTATCGTGCACAAGTGTTCTTTGGATAGATAT
>NZ_MUBK01000138.1 GCF_002127545.1 Xenorhabdus beddingii | reverse complement strand
CAATAAATCGCCCGACAACCTCCGAATCAAACAGATAAAGCGGGCTATTCAGGTCGTTATAGTAGCGTTTCACCGCTTGTTTCACCCGTTTACAGGCCGGAATTCTGCCGTTTTCGACATCAAAAGCGTATTGCTCCCATGCGTTCATAGTCGGTCTAACTCGTCCTCTTCCTCAGTCTCCACTGGATTTTTACGCCGTGATACCGGATCAAAACCCAGCAGCGAGGACATTTTTATCATGATTTTTTCGGCGTCCGCTTTGGCGCTCAGTGACGGATTGCGGCTTTCACTGCCTTGGCTGTTAACAATGCTAAAGCCCCGCATATCAAGGTCTGCCACCGCCTTTCGGTAAATGGCGTAGTTGACGCAGTACAGTTCCAAGTTGTTCCAATCAGCAGCGGTCAGATCTTCCCGTTCGCTTAAGGCTTTTGCCTTGGCTTTCCACTGGCTGGCGGCAATCTCATTCAAATACATCGGGGGTTTGGGTGCTCGTGCCATAATCTTCTGTTTTCCTTGTGATTTTATTTTCAAAAAAAGTGCCGTGCGTAAAAATTGGAGGAGGCGGCGGTTCCTTTTAGCAGGGCATTTGTCATTTTTGCTACCCCCACCCCTCTATTTCATTGGGTTATTATTCCGCAACTCACCAACCTTGCCGCTTCTGCTTCTTGCTTCCGATACTCACCGTTCTTGCGCTTCTGTTTGGTGATCGGGTCTGTCTGTACGGTCTTACGGTTATGGCAGGCGTGGCATAAAGATTGATGGTTGGATTCAGGCCAGAACAACACATCACTATCACCCTCTATCGGGATAATGTGATC
>NZ_MUBK01000137.1 GCF_002127545.1 Xenorhabdus beddingii | reverse complement strand
GACAACCACAGAATCGGTCGTGATAGCGTCATCAACGGTCTGGCAGCGGAGGTAATCGATATTGGCGACATACAGGATCGCCGCTTCCTTGCCATCCACAGAGGCATGGAATTTGCCTTTCTCAAAATACCCAATCGTGCCGGGCAGTGTATCCACCGCCACCGCACCTTCTCGGTTCAGCATGGGATTGATAAACACACCACCCGCATGAATTACACGTTTTCCGTTTGTAGCCATTTTCTTACTCCGGCATAGAGGTGAATGATTCAGAAGAGTTGTTGCCTGTAAATGATGAGTTCAACCCTGTCGAGGTCTGGCATTGCGCATAGAAGCCATCGAGTGCGGCACCATCCAAGGCGTTAACCGCTGTATCGTCCAGACCGAACTTGGCTTTCACTGCAGCGCGTTTGTCGGACTTCTCTTTGTCTGCGTTTGCCGTTAGCCCTGACTCAAGGGAAGTGAGTTTCTCCGCGAACGGCTTAAACCAATCTGGCGCTTGAGAGGAGTTGTTAGCTGTCTCCTTGGGTTTTTCCTCTTCTTTCTTGTCTTGGTCTTCCTTGCTCTTTTTCTCTTCCTTTTTAAGTTCGTTGTATGCAGTGAGTAGCTCCTCGTCGGATTTGCCGTCTGTTTCTTTGTTCGCCGCTTTCAGGGCGTTGATAATCATGTCTTTCATCGGATCGTGTTCCTGATTGGTTTTAACTTCTTCGTATTCAGTTGGCTTACGCACAACCTCAATGGGTTCCCCGACGAGTTCGGCGGTGCCGTCATCGTTCATGAGATATTTTTGGCGGTAGGTTTTACCGGAGCGGTAGTAAATGAAT
>NZ_MUBK01000136.1 GCF_002127545.1 Xenorhabdus beddingii | reverse complement strand
TCTGACTGTATTTAAAAGAAAATAATAGGTGTATAGTTATTTTTTAACTATACATCAACTCTACATTCTCTTCATAAGTGTAAAAAATGGGTGAACAGGAGATACAGTCAGTGAATATCCTATTAATCACGACAAACCCAGAGGTAACAAGGTTTTCAGGGAATTGTGCACAGGGTGCATAGCGGAGGAGGTGAAAAAGATTTTCAGGGGGTATCTCTGGCAGGTAAATAAAAGCCGGACAAACCAGAAAAGGAAAACTATCACGTCAGCCTGATTTTTATTTAGGGCATTACCTGAAATTTAAAATAGGTAATTATCTGATTTTGTTTAAGAGGAGACGTTAATCACAAACTTATTGATGTTCTTTTATCCACGCTGGAATCGATAAGCATGACTGTTATATCCTGCCTCATGAAATGCCTTATTGCGCATTGATTGGACATCATGTTACAGGAGAAACACGCATGTCATACCTCATTGACTTGTCGTTAAAAGGCAAGAAGCAAGGTCTTATTTCTGCGGGCTGTTCAACCCCCGAATCTATCGGCAACCGGTATCAGGCAGGACGGGAAGATCAGATACAGGTATTAAGCCTCAGTCACGCGATGAGCCGCGACCAGAACGTCAATCATCACCCTGTCAGTTTTGTGAAGCCCCTCGATAAATCCTCTCCCCTGTTAGCGATGGCAATAGACGGTAACGAGTTGTTGGAGGCGAAATTTATGTGTTACCGGACAAATCCAATGGGACAGTTGGAATTTTTTTATGAAATCAAACTGACAGGCGCGAGCATTGTTGATGTTTCCTATCATTATCCGCATTCCATCGACGACAAC
>NZ_MUBK01000135.1 GCF_002127545.1 Xenorhabdus beddingii | reverse complement strand
TCACGGGGATTTCATAGGCCGTGGCAAACGTGGTGGTTTCCGTCGGGCCATAGACATGCAGCAAGTGCTCCGGTGGATGCTGGGATCGCAGACGCATGGCCGGGCGGGTATCCGTCTGTTCCCCCCCGAACAGCAGATAACGCAGGCCAGACAATGCGGGGGCGATCAAATTCGCATATTGGTTAAACAGGGCGGTGGTGAGGAAGAGCGCGCTGACCTTTTCCGCTGACAGGCACTGAGCAAAATGGTCTGGCTGGAGCAAGGTTTTCTCCGGTATCAGCAGCAGGCGTGCCCCATGCGCCAGAGCCGCCCACACTTCCCAGGTTGCGGCGTCAAAGGAGACATTGGCACAGTGGGCGATACCGTCATCCGGGCCAATATCGGCAAAACCGTTATTGATAATCAGGCGCAGGACACTGCGGTGCTCAACCATTACGCCTTTCGGCTGACCGGTTGATCCCGAGGTATAAATCACATAGGCCAGATGGCGTGATGTCAGCCCCTGTGCCGGCGCGTCCGGATTGTCGGCTGTCTGACGGTCAAGTTCCTCATCAAGTGCATGATCAAGTAAGCGGATTGGCAGGGGGCTATTGAGCTTATCGACCCACCGGGTCTGGGTCAGTAAAGCCACCGGCGCGGAGTCCTCAAGCATATAGGCCAGCCGTTCGGCGGGATAGCCCGGATCGAGCGGCACATAGGCACCGCCCGCCTTGAGGATAGCCAGCAGCCCCACCACCAGCTCCGGACTGCGTTCGGCACAGATCGCCACCCGATCATCCGGCTGCACGCCCAGCGCAATCAAATGATGGGCCAGCCGGTTGGCGCGTTGGTTCAATTCACCATAGCTCAGGGT
>NZ_MUBK01000134.1 GCF_002127545.1 Xenorhabdus beddingii | reverse complement strand
ATAGCCTTTTGTTCCTTTATTTCTCTATTTTTGACGACTTAAAGTTATAAAGGAGCGGCTATGTCATTTCAACTCATCATAAAAGTCGAGCATCGCGTTAAATTATTTAAAATTCAAACGATTAATACCTGCCAGAGAAAAATATTTTTCGGGATAATTTCCATTGGCACAATATCACTTTATTTGTAATCACCTAATGTTACGGGATGGCGCGGAATATTACGGGATAATCATGTTGTCTATAACTATATGATATATAATTAAATTACTCTATGTTATCCCAATATCCTGTTATCCCAACGTTTTTCTCCTGCGTGAGTGTCAATCCTCATCCCTGAAAATCAGCACCACAAACCGTCCCTGAGTGCCATTCACTGAAATGGTTTTACTGATAAAACGGTCTTTCTCCGCTTTAACCAACATTCCGGCCTCTTCTAAGGCTTCAAAGCCGGATTTCTTCTGTAATCCCTGCAATATCTCTGCTTAAAATACACTGGGAATAATATGGTATTCCGCCTGTCCGTCATTACGGCGGTTATGCACCAGATATCCGGTAAGATCGCTAATTCTCATGGCGTGTGAGGTATCAATATCACCATTTGGCCTGCCGTAGGTATAAGGCTGAAAGCGTGACAGCCCGTACTTCTGGATAAAGTCACGAGTTCGCGTGATCACCTGATATTTTTCCCGGTTTCCGATACCAAAATCGGCTAACCAGTCATCGAAACTTTGTTTTATCGCGGCGTGACTCGCTTCTTTACTCCAGCCAGTGATATGGGTTGCCAGCTCTCCAACGGCATCCAGTAACGCGAAACGCATGGCAACGCGCTTGACTTGCGCTGAGGCTTCTTTTGGCAGGC
>NZ_MUBK01000133.1 GCF_002127545.1 Xenorhabdus beddingii | reverse complement strand
ATGGCTGGGATGCCTTGGCATGACGCTGTGCTTCCCCTTGTATCTCAGTTTCAGATGGTTTGTCCCGTTTGAAACTTCGACGCCCTGAGCTTCCAGCCACCGTCTAAACTCGCTTTGCTTCACCACTCCTCCATTCTGTTGAACATGCCATTATAGTAAACATTAATGCTTACCGCGTCAACGTTTTTGTTTACCTTATTCAAGGCAGATAAAAATAAACCCCGCCGGCGAGGTCGATTAACTTAGCCAATCACCGGCGAATATTTCTGTTTCAGCCCATCGGATTTATAAGCCGTGTTCCTGATGGCGCTGGCGTTCTCCGGGGTGCCGGTGTTGTGATGGGTATGGGCGGCGGTCAGTTCAGCCAGTTCTTTCACCACATCCAGTGTGTCTAACATCAGGGTCATGACATTGATTTGCTGGCTGCCTACCCAAACCACGGGCGCGACTATCTCTTGCTTGGCGCCGGCAATGCTCTGCTTAAGCAGGCCGATTTTTTCTATCAGCTTTTGCCCGACGTCAATATGGGCCTCTTTTCCCACACTGGCGACGAAGTTTGATGAAGTCGCGATGCAGTAATCTCCATCGGCAATGTGCCGGACAGCGCCCGCCAGTAAGGTAGACGTTCCCAAAACGGTGGCTTTATCCGTGGCCTGTACCGTGGTGTCCCGTGCGACCACGGTGCGCGTTTCCGTATCAGCCTTAACGACGCGATGCATGGAAGACTCGTTAATGGTCTGGTCAGTCTGGCGTATCCAACTGCCCGCCTGTGTGACGCGCTGCGAGACTTCCGCCCGTTGCTGCTGCAACTGCTCGCCGGGCTGGATATCGGGCAGCGTATTACCCTGACTCAGGGTCTGGCGGATAAAG
>NZ_MUBK01000132.1 GCF_002127545.1 Xenorhabdus beddingii | reverse complement strand
GAAACGTGGCTCCATTCCGCCAAAACCATCAGGCACCATCTGATCGCAATACTGGGCAATCGCATACAGGGCGAATTTTTCACAGCCAAATGAACCCATTAACTTCCCTATGCCATAACGTGTATGGGTCACCAGATCGTAGAAAATCCATGCCGGATTATTCGTGTATGCGGGTTTGAATCGCCCCGTCCATACGCCGGAGTAAGTGCGGGTCTCAGGGTCATAATTATCAGGAACCTGAACAATCATGCCCTTAATGTGATACGTGCGCTTGGGTGTGTCAGCAAACAATGACCTGTCAATGCGCATACCTACCACGGCACTATTAGGATAGCTCATCAGGGTATCAGTGATTTCGGTATAGCTGGCCCATATCGTACCGTTGCGGAGCTGGTCGCTCTGGCTGTCATCGGTTAGGCGAGTCACCCTGATTTGAAATGGTTTTTTCTTGGGGGCGTCAATGGTATGGGCTTCCAGATATTGACCACTGATTTTACCGGTTATCTGTATGGTCTTTGCATTGTACCAACCAGCCCCTTCATTCACATCGATAGCCAGTTGTACCGAGCTGTTACTCTGATTGCCCTTACCATCAGTTTTAACGAGCTGACTAACCCCCACTGTAAACCTGATTCTATCCACATCCTGATTAGATACCGACCGTAAAATGGGTGTGTCTTTTTTGACTTCAACACCAACGGGTATTTCGCTTTCAATAAACGGGTAATCACTGAGCGGCTCTTGGGCTTGAGTACCGGCACGCCATTGCACAGTAACGCCATGAATGTTGGGGTTGCCATTTTTATCTACAACCGGAGTGCCATTAATCCGGAACCCGTGCAAACCACCGACAGGTCCTTCTATTTGCCCCTCGCTAACCAG
>NZ_MUBK01000131.1 GCF_002127545.1 Xenorhabdus beddingii | reverse complement strand
GAAACGTGGCTCCATTCCGCCAAAACCATCAGGCACCATCTGATCGCAATACTGGGCAATCGCATACAGGGCGAATTTTTCACAGCCAAATGAACCCATCAGCTTCCCGATGCCATAGCGGGTGTGGGTCACCAAATCGTGGAATATCCATGCGGGATTATTCGTGTATGCAGGTTTGAAACGGCCTGTCCATACGCCAGAATAAGTGCGGGTCTCAGGGTCATAATTATCAGGAACCTGAACAATCATTCCGCGTATGTGATAGGTGCGTTTTGGCGTGTCAGCAAACAATGATCTGTCAATGCGCATACCTACCACAGCGCTATTGGGATAGCTCATCAGAGTATCGGTGATTTCGGTATAGCTGGCCCATACCGTACCATTGCGGAGCTGGTCGCTTTTGCTGTCCTCTGTTAAGCGGGATACTCTAATCTGAAAAGGTTTTTTCTTGGGGGCATCAATGGTGTGAGATTCCAGATGTTGCCCGCTGATTTTGCCGGGTCCTATCTGAACGATTTTTGCATTGTACCAACCAGAACCCTCATTCACATCAATAGCCAGTTGTACCGAGCTATTGCTTTGATTACCCTTGTCATCAGTTTTAACAAGTTGACTAACACCCAGTGTAAATCTGATTCTATCCACATCCTGATTAGATACCGATCGTAAAATGGGCGTGTCTTTTTTTACCTCGACACTAACGGGTATTTCACTCTCAATAAACGGGTAATCACTGAGTGGCTCTTGGGATTGAGTGCCAGCACGCCATTGCACAGTAACACCATTAATGTTGGGGTTGCCATTTTTATCTACAACCGGAGTGCCATTAATCCGGAACCCGTGCAAACCACCGACAGGTCCTTCTATTTGCCCCTCGCTAACCAG
>NZ_MUBK01000130.1 GCF_002127545.1 Xenorhabdus beddingii | reverse complement strand
CCCGGTGATGGCATTCTTATCTGTTTAGGCAGTCAGACCCCCTGCCATGCCGCTATCTATATCGGCAATCAGCAAATTCTACACCACAGGCCGGATCGCATTAGCAAACGCGATATCTATGACGGCTACTGGCTCAAATACACTCACTCAGTATGGAGACATAAACAATGGTCAAACTACAGCTTGGAGGCCATCTTAGAAGATTTGGCCGTCGCTACGAATTAGAGGTTCGTGATGCAGCCGAAGCCATTAGGTGCCTGTGTTATCAGCTAAAAGGTTTTCAACAAGCGCTTTCTGATGGTCAGATCCGCGTTCGCATTGCAGGGCGGGACATGACAGAAAAAAGTATTCCTGCGGGTATGAATCATCCTCTGAATGATGGGGATACCGTCACTATTGTTCCGGTCGTTGGCGGTGCGGGTGGTAATGGGGTTGGCATGGCTATTCTGGGCGTTGTCGCTGTTGCGGCGGCGTTCTACTCAGGCGGTGCATCTATTGCACTGTGGAGTGCGGCACAGGCCGGAGTAGCTATAGCGGGTATTGCCCTCATTAGTGCAGGGCTGGCATCCATGTTAACCAAAATGCCTAAAGGCCCTGAAATGGGTTCCAGCAAAACCGATGGCAATCAGTATTTCAACTCATTAGAGAATCGTATCGGTCAGGGTTATCCGGTTCCCATTGCATACGGTGAGATGGTTGTAGGCTCAAATGTTATTTCTCAAGGTTTGGAGACGGAATAATGGGTAAAGGCGGCGGCGGCGGTGGCACACCAACGTTGGTTGATGACAACCTAAAAAACAAACAATTCTTGAATATCGTTGATCTGGTTAGCGAGGGGCAAATAGAAGGACCTGTCGGTGGTTTGCACGGGTTCCGGATTAATGGCACTCCGGTTGTAGATAAAAATGGCAACCCCAACATT
>NZ_MUBK01000013.1 GCF_002127545.1 Xenorhabdus beddingii | reverse complement strand
CAGCCTTATCGACGTTGACCCCAAAAACAACTTAACCGCAGATGGTGTCCAAAAATATACCTATACGGCGGTGATTTTAGATCGTAATAACCAGCCTGTACGCAATGAAAAAATTAACCATGTAATATGGGATACCAATAAAAAGGGAATTGCCGGACTTAATTTGAAGTGGGAACCCATAACAGATAACGACGGGAAACTCACGGCAAGTTTAACCAGTACGGAGCCGGTAACGAATATCACGGTTTCACTCACGATTGAAAACCAAAAAGCGGTAGAGGTAAAACAGGCGGTATCGTTCGAACCGGAACAGCTATCGCCAATAACCGTTTCACCACCCAGCCCGATATTAGTGAATAATACTTATACCCTGAAAGTGAAAGTGAAAGATACCACGGGTAAAAATCCAGAACCTAATAAGAAGGTTAACTGGACGATAAAAGACCCGGCCCAGAAAGGCGTGACACTGACCCCAACCAGCGGCACAACCGATGCCAGCGGTGACGCCACCACAACATTGACGAGTACCCAAGCTCAGAAGGTCACCGTAGTGGCTTCAGTGGAAGGAATTAAAACACCGCAGTCTGTGGATGTGGAATTCCATTGGCCAACGATTCAGAAAATAGAGTTAACACAAAAGAATGGCACCGTTCTTCCCGGTGGAAAATATGACCTTACCGCAACGATATCAGGTACTTCGGCGGATAGTATTGACCACTATAAGGGTAAATTTGAATGGCAGCTTGAAAGCCCAACCAATCAAGGACTCGCTTTGTCGCCGGCCGGAGCCGTGTCTGTTGAACCCGGTGGAATAGTAAAGGCGAAATTGACAAGTCCAGCGGGTAACCCCCCCGTTACAGGTGCGAAAGTCTGTCTGAATGTTGTGGGTGCCCCTGCTGTTGGAAAACCGTTGTCGCCAGCGCAATGTATAGATCCTGTGAATTTTGCATCTCCGCCGGTGGAGTTCGATATTGTCAGTGTTGAAGTGACAAATTTTGATAAAGATAAGCCATTACAAGGTGATGGATTATCGGCGTATCGCTATAAAGCATTGATTGTCAAAAAAGGTACAACAGAACCGATTACCCATCACACATTCAGCGGTGTGAATTGGGTTCATGATCATGACAAAATTGCAGAATCAAAGCTCCCTCCGCCTGAAGCCTATTCACCCACAAAAGATGATAAATTTAAAACAGACGGGGCAGGGTACTTATATGCAAGATTGAAGAGCCATGTCGGTGTTGAAAATGTCAAGGTGACATTGAAGATACCGGAACCTGATGGTACAGAAGTGAAACGTGATGTAGTTGATGCAGATAAAGTGGAATTCAGCCCGGTAGTGCAAGATGGAGTGCTGTATGTTTATAATAATAATAATAAAAGTGTATATAAATATTTTGATAATACAAATGGCCAGAGTCATCCGCATACTGTTTTTGAAACGTTACGAGGGGAATTAAGAGCGTCAATAAATTCTGATTCCTTTTCTAGTGATAAAGACGTCGCTGAAATTGTTTATAGCCTGCCACCTGATAGCATTAAATCGCCATATGGCGCTATGATGCTATCATTTGGTGATGGAAATCACGGACCAATACAATTTAACGCGCCGGGAACTGCCATAATAAATGTGACAATAACAAAGAAAAGTGGAGAAATTCAATTGCATAAATATGAAATAACTATTATCAAATTGGCAGCTATGGACAATAATTACGGATATGTTGGTGTAAGTTACGATGTTAGTTGCCAGGACAACATTCCTAATTCTGTCGGTTACCTATATTCAGATAATGAGGTATATAATCCTAAAGAACCTTCAGATCCGTATTCTTTGCATAACGAATGGGGAAATATATATAAATGGGGAGTGTTTGATAATCATCCTGTAAGTATATCCAATGAAGAAGCATTTATAGTGAAAGACTCTGATCCTAATAATAACATTAGGTTCAGAATTTATAATGCTAAAAATAATACTTTTGAAGATCAATCTGAGGGACTTGTTTTATGTTATTTTGCAAATAATGAACAATAACCCATAAGAATACAAAATGGTCATGTAATGTCTCTCGTGATAATAAAAAATTATCAGTCGATAACTTTTTTTCATTGTCTTTTGTTTTTATATACATTTACTATGAGCATGAAAATGGAGTGGTTACAGAGGAGGTGATGTTGAACTTATTATGCCAATTCAATATATTAATATATTTTAAAAAAACCATTTAAGCATTAAATTATTTCCAATTGAAATAAATCGATTTAATCTATTAATCGTAAATTATATCTAAATGTAATTAAATTATGAGGTGATAAGATGCCGGGCAATAATAAAATAGAAGTTTTAATTAATCAAGATGCTAAATTAGTTATCGGAAAGAAGGTTAATGTCACTGTAACATTAAGCTCTGATAAACCTATTGATCCTAACAAAGCCATAACCATAAAAAAAGTCAGTCCAAATATAAAGTTTGACCAAGATATTACTCAGCCTATTAAACTTGTCTACGAAGATCATGAAATTAAAGCATCGGCACAATTGAGTTTTACCGTGCTTGAGAAAGTAGGGACTGTACCTGTACAAAAGGGTGCCAGCATTCATTTTGACGTAGATACTGATGCGACTGCAGGTGGAAGTGGCTTCACTGTTACAACTTTCTCAGATAAAGTTATAGCAGATAATAACAATAAAATGGAAATTTCAATTGCTCAGAAGGCTGATTTAGTCATAGGGCAGAGCGTGATTTTTACAGTAAAATTAAGTTCGGAGAAAATTATTCTTCCAGCAAAAAGTGTAATCATAAAAAATGCCAGTAATAATATAAGATTTGATCAAGATATTACTAAGCCTATTGTTCTTAAATATGGAAGTAATTCACTCTCTGCATCTGCAACATTAAGTTTTACAGTGGAAGATGTTAGTGGTAATCCTGTACAAGAGGGTGACAGTATTCATTTTGACGTACATACTGATGCAGTTACTAGTGAAGGTGATTTTCAATCTTTACCTTTTGCAGGTCAAGCCAATGAGATTGATGTAAATTCATTAGCACTTTTTATTACAAGACCTTATCTGCAAACACCACTTAAAGATAATATTAAGCCATCAGAGAATAATAATTCCACATCAATATATACAACGTTAAAAAGTAAATCTGGAAAAGTGTTAGTCGGTACCCCCGTGTTTATTACGTCAGGGATTCATAATAAAATGGAAGAGTTTTATTTTAAGGATGCCAATAATACAAATGAGATTCTCCTTGAGAAACTTGGGCCTAATAAAGGAATAGCGATAACTTCAGATAGTCATGGATTAGTTAAATTTTATCTTTACCCTAAATTGTCACTGGTGAGTATACTTGATTTAAAAATGGTTATTCCAAATGTATTTGATATCCTTGCTAAAAATATGCTTTATGTGGTTAATTACAGCAACCCAGGCTATATGAATTCTATTGGTATGCCAAGTATTCTTGGTTATGCTTCCGGTAGCTTATCTGCAGATGGGGGAGTACCATATTTTCTCACAGCTGTAAGCAGCTACGATGCCCAATCACCAGGTGATATGATCTTATTTTTTGTTAATGGTATCTTTACCGGTCATATTGTGCCCGTTGATTCCAAAAAAAATAAATTAGATCAGTACGATATTGAACTTCCTTATTCTATCTTTAAACAAGATGAGCTATCTAATTTTTCTTATACTGTGATTAAAGAAAGTGGGCAAGCGTTATATTCTGAACCATTACCGTTGACTTATGTAGGCGGAGTTCCTTATGAAGCGGATACGGAGGCTAAGAGAGAATATGTATCTTGCGTAGTTCATACCAGCCTTGGTGTTGATGCTGATAACATTATACCAGAGGATAATTATATTAGTTATGATTCTATCATGAAATACCCTGGGTACACCCATAATGGGTTATTTATTGAGGTATTACGTTCTAATACCAATACCAATACCAATACCAATACCAATACCAATACCAATACCAATACCAATACTCCTACCCCAGTGATACAACAAGTTCCGTTAAATATAACGGATATTACTTTAAATATGTACATAAATTCACAGAACAAAAATTTTATGACATCTTATACCGCACAATCCACCTTGCATGAAATTGGTGGTAATGGTAATGCAAGTTCTGTTTTTTTTCATATTCCTTATCTGGATATAGTTAATGTAAGAGGAAATGGCAATATCAGTTTTGACTATCAATTTTATCAAGGCGAAGATTTGAAATATAGTGAAATTTGGAATGGATTTATTGAAACCGTTCCGGGTCCAGGTCAAGATAAAGGTCAAGGTAATAGTTAATTTTTTAAGAAAAAGTTAGGGATCATACTGATAAGAATACTCGAATAACTTCATCTTTATAAATGACATTTTAAAATGTAGGGTACACACTTACTCTCCGCACTGCGGAGAGTAAGGAATATTCAGTTTTTCAATGTATAATATTGAGTCGCTGTTTTGTGAGGTTAAAAATAAAACTGTTACAAATAATTTATGTAATAGGATGAACTTAATAGCCATTAATTATAACCATTATTAATTAAATATGAGGTGGTAAAATGTCAGGAAAAAATAATAAAATGGAGATTTCAATTTTACATAACGCTGATCTAATTATAGGTCAGCATGCTAGTTTTGTTGTAAAATTAAGTTCGGATGAAAAAATTCTTCCATTAAAAAACATAATCATAAAAAACCCCAGTGATAATATAAGTTTTAATGTGGTTTCTGCTAAAATTGTCTATGATTCCACTTCAAAAAAAGGTTCTGCAACGTTAAGTTTTACAGTACTGAAAAAAGTGGGTAATAGCTCCATACAAGATGGTTATCCCATTAAATTTGAAGTACATACTGATGCAACTACTAGCGATGGGAGTGGTTTTCAGGCGGTGAGTTTTGCGGGTACTGCGCATGAAATAAATGCAGAGACATTATCGCTGTTTATTGAAAAATCTTATCTGCAAACACCACTTAAAGATAATACCAAACCATCAGAAAATCATAATTTCACATCAATATATACTACGTTAAAAAGTAAATCCGGAAAAGTATTGGTTGGTACTCCCGTATTTATTACGTCAGGAATTCATAATAAAATGGAAGAGTTTGATTTTAAGGATGCGAATCAAAATGAGATTCTCCTTGAGAAACTTGGGCCTAATAAAGGAATAGCGATCACTTCAGATAGTCATGGTTTAGTTAAATTTTATCTTTATCCTAAATTATCACTGGTGAGTATGCTTGAATTAAAAACAGTTATTCCAGATATATTTGATGTTTATGCCAAAAAGACGCTTTATGTGGTTAATTACAGTAATCCAGGTTATATGAATTCTATTGGTGTACCAAATATTCTTGGTTATACTATCGGTAATTTATCTGCTGATGGTGGGGTGCCATATTTTCTCACAGAGGTAAGCAGCTACGATGGCGCATTAGTAGGTGATGTGATTTTGTTTTTTGTTAATGATATCTATACTGGCTATGCTGTGCCTCTCGTGGATATAAAAGCACAGTTGGATCAGTACAGTGTAAAATTGCCTTATTCTATCTTCAAACAAGAAGAACCATCTAATTTTTCTTATACGGTTGTTAAAAGTAGTGGGCACTCGTTATATTCTGAGCCATTACCGTTGACTTATGTAGGCGGTATTCCTTATGAACCTGTTGCAGATGTTAAAAGAGAATTTGAACCTTGTATAGTTCATCCCAGCATTGGCGTTGGTCCAGATAACATATTACAACCCGGTAGGGGGAATTATATTAATTATGACGCCATAATGAGGTATCCTGGATATAAACACAAAGGATTATTTATTGAAATTATACGTTCTAATGATATTAATAAGAATGCAGAGATAAATCCCGTCCCATTAGATATAACAGATATTACTCTGACAATGTATATAAATTCAGACAATAATAGTTTCCAAAAAACTTACACCAAACAAATGTCCTTAGCTGAAATTGGTGGCACTGGTAATCCAGACTCTATTTTTTTTCATATTAAGTATGATGATATCTCTGGTATAGAAGGTCGTGGTTATATATATTTTGACTATCAATTCTATCAAGATAACTTATTGAAATACGGTGTGGCATGGACTTCAAATATTGAAACGGCTGCAGGCCCTGGTGAAACAGGTAATTAATTAACAAAAATAAATATGAGCGCTGATTGTAGCAGCGCTCTTAAATCTAATTTTTATAAAATAAAAAAGGAAATAAAAACATGGCTGGTACAATTGAATTTTCCCTACCTGATAATGGCGATTTAATTATAGGACAAGAATTTTTATTTACAGTAATACTATCATCTAATGAAAATATTGATGACCTTTCCACTATTTCATTTTATAATAACAAAAATATTACTGTACCATTTGGCCCTATCCCCTTAACACTAGATCACAGTAAAAAAACGGCGACAGCAACAATCACTCTTACTGTACCTAACTCTGTAACAGAAAATGAAAATATTTATTTTAGTGTAAAAACATCGTCAACCGGTTTTCCATCTAAAAATTTACAATCCACAGCAAGAACTATTGATTCGGATTCAGTGAGATTACATATTGATAACCCATGTTTAGTTATTCCAATCTCATTTACCGACTCTCAAATTGGCTCTATATTAACTAAAATTCATACAATTTTAAGAGATAAAAATGGAAAATCATTATCAGGAGTACCTGTATTTATAAAATCCAATATCACTAATCAGTTAAAAGAAATAAACATTTACCATGCTGATAAAACCACAAAAATAGAAATTCATGAATTTGATAACCATCAGGGTATTTTCATAAATTCAGATGAAGAAGGAAAGTTGGAATTTTATATTTCCCCGAAAAAAGCAACGTCACCAATTATTCAATTATCTTCTACCATACCAAAATCAACCGACTTTAAATTTGCTAATGATCCTATATTTATATTTGTTGATGATTTTAAAGATTATCGGCAACCTTTAAATATAGTAACCGCCATTAACGATAATATAAAGTCAGAAGGCGAAAGTAAATTCTGGGTAGATATGTCACCGTGTGATGATCATAAGTTAGGTGATTTTTTGTTATTTTTTGTTAACGATGAATATAAGTACTACATCAGAATCCTTAGTAATAATGAAAGTGAACCCTGTTTAAAGGCGTTACCTTATTTTATTTTCAAAAAAGATGAACCATCAAAACTATCTTATTTGTTAATTAAACCAAGTGACAATGTAATCGCTAAATCCAGTCCTACTGATGTTATTTATAGAGGAAGAAAAAACCAACCGTGGAATGATATTGATAGAACCTATGAACCTTGTAAGGTTTACTCTAGCTTCAATGTTCCTATTGAACAGGATGGCGGCATTAATAACCAAAAGGTCTCCAATCATGAACACAATCTTGGTGATGCAGGCTTGTTTGTTAAAATAACAGGAACTAATGATAAAACGGATAATACCAAAGTTAAACTGGGTTCAGAAATAATTTTAAATTTATATATTAACTCTAGCACCAGAACAATAACACATAGTTTCAAAGGAAATATGCCATACCAACCCGATAAATCAGGTGGTGAAACAGCTATATTAACATTTGGTATACCCTATGATTTATTGAATAATAACTTAGCTTTTCCATACCATGATGGAGAAATTTACTTTGATTATCAAATCGGAAATGATAATGATATTGACGTGACATATGGAGGTATCTGGTCAGGGCATATTGTTGTGTTCTAAGTGCCTTTTTATAATAGTGATACATTACATTTATGAAGAGCCCTAACTCCCAGTATAGCGGGAGTTAGGGAGTGTTCTACAATTTTGAGATGTCATTTAAAATTATTTTATTAGAGAGGTTTTTATGAGTGTTCTGGATACAAATCTTCTACCGGCACCTCAGTTCCCTCAGGATTATGGGAATGGTAAAATTAATATTTCTGATGTCAGAGCTATGGGTAGTCAATATATATTGATGCAGGTGGATAAATATGATAAGGCAGAGGTGGAAGATAAAATAGAAGGCGTTATTTATCTAAAAAATGACACAAATACCAAGGTGAAAAGTGTTCCTTATACGATTACACCAGATAAGCTCAAACGGAATTATCATCTTCTATTGTTTCATGTTAGCGAGATAGAGGTATCTGGTTTATACGAAGCTGAATATACGGTAACAGAATTAATTAATAATCAACGTTACTCATTAAAATCAAACATCACTTTTACAGGATCTTGTAATATGAATACATCTGGCAATGAAGTAATATTTCTTGATGCTAAAAACTCTACACTGGATTTACGCACAATAAAGTCTGAAGGGGCTATTAAGATTAGGGCGAAATTTACAGGATTAGTAGATTATGACAATATGGTTATTACCATTGAATCTTTGAAAAAAGACGGCTCGGAATTGAAATCTTTGTCCTCTGCAAGCCTACCATTGCTTCCTAAAGATATACAGAATGGTTATAAGGATTATGACTTTTCTATAAATAAATTTGACTTTATTGAAGCCGATTCTTTTATTGCAAATTTTTCCATTACGAATAAACAGATAATCTCTGATTATACTCAGGTTACACTATTAGAAGATTTGGATACGATTAATGTTAAAGTACAAACAACTAAAAACATTGCTGGTAGGATTAATAAATTTCCTGATATAAAACCGCTTTTATCCGCCATAATTTATACGGAACCTAATAACAAATTAAATGCGCAGCTAACAAATGCTTATTTTAATAATGGTATCACCAATACCGAAATAACTACAAATGATAAAGGTGTAGGGTATCTATATATCTATAGTGATGACATTACCAAAAACAGTGTCTTAAGCCTTAACTATGATAATCCGGTTATTGCCTATAATGTTCCCTTGAGTTTTGCGAATTGGAAGTCATCTTCAGACGGAATGATATCTTATACCTATAGTTCTTATGGTGTCGCAGACGGGATCTGTGAGTGTGAACTTCTTATTCAATTTACCTTAAAAAAACCTGCTGTTACCGGGATTACCGTCAGTTTTGATAGTACTGATATTATGATTAACAATGGAGGTCATATTTTAGAAATAACCCATCCTGATGTTAATAATATATTGGTTTATAAATTGAAAACTAAGAAAGCGGTTCGCTCTAATTTTACGGTAAGTGTGACCGGTGTTTCCATGGACCCAATTAATAACACTATTGTTTTTATTGACCCTCTTACATTTTAAGTGAGGCTATATGAGTATTAACGTGATATTTTCTCAATCTGATACCACCTATCAAGAAAGACCGGCGACTAACATTCAGTTTTTAGTGCGCGAAGGAAACATAAATCTAGGTAATGTCGTTTTAAATCTTGAATGCTCATTAGGCAGCTTTATTGTCAATGGTCAGGATATAGGGCAAACGACATTTCAAACTTCCACAGATAGTTCAGGAATGTGTACTGTTTTGATTGCAGGTTCGAGTGCTGGAGGGGATGGACAGTTGACCATCACTCTTCATGAAAGCGGTCAACAAATTGGTGTACAATCCTACCATTTTAAGGCCGTGGCAAATTATACGCTGAACTTTAAGGTCATTCATGATAATGCGATGGCTGATGGTGTGCAGAGTAATAAGGTCAGGGCGATCCTCACAGGAACAGGTTCAGGGGCAAATATTGCTAATCGCAATCTAAAGCTGAACGTTACAGACTCAGCATCTTTTGAGAAAGGTAGTGCAATTAAGGCTACCACGGTTACCACTGATACATCAGGAATGGTCAGTTTTGAACTCTATGACACAAATAAAGATGGGGAAGCTGTAACACTCACGGGGATGTTAGATACCGACCAAGCCGTTAATGCAACAACACCAGTCCATTTTCAGCTTAATCTGGATTGTGAAACGTCTCCTCCCAGCGATGGCATCTACATTAGATCAATATTTACCTATTCCATCAATAATCAACTGTATCTTTTGCGCCAGCGTCAATGTGATCATCTGGTGACGGTGCACCAGCTTCTCTCAGGTGGAAAAATGGGAGAGCAAACATCCACTGGACAGAAATGGACACATTTTTATGATTTACTCTTTCCTTTTGTTCTTGGGAAAGAACAATATATTTTCGGACTGGCGAAAAATCTTATCAATACATCACAAGTTACGTATAAATCCTATTGGATGATCGCGAAACTGGATGAAAAAGGACATAAAGAAATCATAGATAGTGGATATTGGGATAACTCTTATGATGTAGGTTTTGCATATGCAAATAGAGGTAATCAATTTATTTACCTTCATAGTAAAGATAAAAGTAGTAGTGGGGGGTATCCTTATATTATACAGAATATCCATCCGAATGGAAAAATAGGTATAATAACAGATAATGGTCATCGGGATGATTTTTATGAAGCTACATTTTCCTTTTCAATAAAAGAGAAGGTATATATTTATGGTCAAACACGTGTTAATAACGCTTTTTTTATCTATGAATTGGATACGTATGGAACTATAGGTAAGTTGACAGGATCTGGTAATTATGACGATTATTTTGATTGTCAGTTTTCATATTCATTTCGTGATGAACATTTTCGCTCAGGCCAAAAATATAGTAATAATCAATGGTTTATTTCTCGTATGAATAAAGAGGGAACGTTGGAGCGTTCTGAGCGTTCTATGACTCACGGGATGTGGGATACTATTTATCAATATCAAGTTCCATTTCTTATTGATAATGAACAATACTTCATCAGGCAGAATCAGAGTAAAGATCATTGGTATATTAGAGAGCTTGGGATTAATGGTGATATGATGGACAGTGACACAGATTCTAATAATAATCACTAGGAAATATTCATGTTTTATCCAGCCCGTATGAGTGGCTACATTATCATAAACACCAATACCAATACACAGACGTAATTTTATCTGAACCCATCGTATTTTTATTCTGCATGAATGATGATAAAATTGGGAAAAATAGCAAATAAGGTAGATTACAATAAGGGGCATATAATGCCCCTTGTCATTTGTCCTGATGAATAACCCATTATTCAACTTCAAGTATGCGGCAGGTATTGGTGCTGCCAATGGTTCTCATTTGATCGCCCTGAGTCACCAGTACTAAATCTCCAGAGGTGAGGTAGCCTCTATCGCGTAGGCGGGTAACTGCTTCGCTTGCCGCCGCGATCCCGTCAGTGTGTGTGCTGCAATAAACCGGGGTGACACCACGATAAAGCGCGGTACGGTTTAAAGTCGGTTCATGGCGTGACATGGAGAAAATAGGCAGGCCAGAGCTGATGCGGGACATCATGCGAGCCGTGCGTCCTGATTCCGTCATGGCAATAATGGCTTTGACCCCCTTCAGGTGATTGGCGGCATACATGGTAGACATGGAAATCACTTCTTCGATGCTATCGAAGGTAATATCCAGCCGATGTTTGGAAATATTGATGCTCGGCATCTTTTCCGCCCCCAAACAGACTTGCGCCATGGCTGCAACGGTTTCCGCCGGGTATTGACCCGCCGCTGTTTCGGCTGAAAGCATAACCGCATCCGTGCCATCCAGCACTGCGTTGGCAACGTCCATAACTTCAGCGCGGGTCGGCATTGGGTTAGTGATCATGGATTCCATCATTTGTGTGGCGGTAATTACGACACGATTCAGTTGTCGGGCGCGGCGGATCAGCTTCTTCTGTACACCGACCAGCTCAGGATCGCCGATTTCAACCCCAAGATCACCGCGAGCAACCATAACAACATCCGCCGCCAAAATGATTTCATCAATAATTTCGTCACTGCTGACGGCTTCCGCCCGCTCAACTTTGGCAACGATTTGGGTTTCACAGCCTGCATCGCGTGCGAGGCGGCGGGCATAATTCAGATCTTCACCTGAACGAGGGAAAGAAACCGCCAGGTAATCCACCCCAATTTTGGCGGCGGTAATAATATCTTCTTTGTCTTTTGCCGTCAGTGCTTCGGCTGATAATCCGCCACCCAGTTTATTGATGCCTTTATTGTTAGAGAGTGGGCCTCCTACCGTGACTTGCGTGAATACTTTCATGCCCTGAACATCCAGAACCTTCAATTGTACTCGTCCATCATCCAGTAGCAGGATATTACCGGCCGTGACATCAGACGGTAGACCTTTATAGTCAATACCGACTTTTTCTTTATCTCCTTCTCCTTTGCCCAAATTGGCATCCAGCAGGAATTTATCCCCAATATTGAGGAAGATTTTTCCTTCTTTGAACGTGGATATGCGGATTTTGGGGCCTTGAAGATCACCGAGGATAGCAACGTGGCAGCCTAAACGAGCAGCAATTTCGCGCACTTTATTGGCACGTTGGATATGATCTTCCGCAGTACCATGAGAAAAATTAAGGCGGACGACATTGGCGCCCGCGTTGATAACTTTTTCTAGATTGTTGTCACGATCTGTAGCCGGGCCAAGTGTAGTGACGATTTTTGTTCTTCTGAGCCGTTTGGACATGTATTACTCCGTTGACCTGTGAAGTTTCGGTTACTGTAGAATAACCATTAATTTACTGACTATTAACCCCATACTGCGAATATGCAGATGAGGGAAAGTCTACCTATGCTATCAGTCTGGAGAGTTGATAAATAGTGAACAAAAACACAGTCTATTTTCTGGTTTATTCATGCTTATCAAACCGCGAATTGCGCAATGCTTCCTTGACCCTCTTCAAGTTATCCCTGAATTTTGAGCCTCGACGCAGTGTAAAACCGGTTGCCAGCACATCTATGATGGTAAGTTGAGCAATTCTTGAGACCATCGGCATATAGATATCTGTATCTTCAGGAACGTCCAGCAGAATGGAGAGGGTCGCTTCGTATGCCAACGGGGAGCCGGTAGAGGTAATGGCGATCACCGTTGCATCATTCTCGCGGGCCAGTTTAGCGATTTCCACCAGGTTTTTTGTTCTTCCGGTATGGGAAATCAGTACAACCACATCGCCGTCGGTACTGTTAATGCAGCTCATGCGTTGCATCACAATATCGTCAAAATAGGTCACCGGAATATTGAAGCGAAAAAACTTGTTCATGGCATCATGGGCGACAGCGGCTGAGGCCCCCAAGCCGAAAAAAGAGAGTTTTCTGGCCTGTGTCAGCAGATCAACCGCCCGGTTCATTACCGCAATATCCAGATTACTTTTGACCGTTTCCAGATTCGCCATAACAGATTCGAAAATTTTATGAGTATAAGAGGTGACGCTGTCACTTTCTTCTACGTTACGATTGACATAAGGTGTGCCATTGGCAAGGCTTTGTGCCAGATGCAGTTTAAAATCAGGAAATCCTTTGGTATCCAGGCGACGACAAAAACGATTAACCGTAGGTTCGCTCACATTCGCCATTTTAGCCAGAGTGGCGATACTTGAATGGATGGCAGTCTGTGGTGAAGCAAGAATGACCTGCGCAACCTTTTTCTCTGACTTACTCAAAACATCAAGACTATTTTGGAGCCGTTCCAGTATGTTCATAAAACGCGGTTTAACCTCGGTTTTAACGATTTCATTAACAGGAGAAATCTATGTCATTTTGGTGAAAATATACTACTTGTTATTGCACGCTGGCAGTGGCAATAACCGGATAACAGGCGATTTTTCATGAAAGTATGACCAGTGTCTAACTTTCAACTTAGTAATATTACTTCGTAAACGTTAGAAACTTACAGTTTCTTGCCACTAGTAGCGACAAATTTTGACCAATAAACGTTGCATGAAGAAAATTTGAATCGTTTTTTTTCAACGGATCCTATATTGCAGTCAAACGGCAATTTAAAAGACGCAGGGTGTATACGAATAATCAATGTTTACTGCTTATAACCAAAAGAGTACATTACTCGCAGGTTCTGTAAAAAAATTACAATATCCCGTAATTGAGGAGATGCAACAATGGCGGTGACGTCTACAGCTCAGGCTTGTGATTTGGTAATTTTTGGGGCTAAAGGAGACTTAGCACGCCGGAAATTAATGCCTTCCCTTTACCAGTTAGAAAAAGCGGGTTATATCCATCCTGATACCCGCATTATTGGTGTCGGTCGGGCCGACTGGGATAAAAAAGCCTATACCAAAGTCGTTGAAGAAGCGTTGACGACATTTATGTCCGAGAAACTGGATACTGAATTGTGGAAGAAACTGAGTTCACGTCTGGAATTCTGTAATTTGGACGTTAATGAGACAGAACATTTCACCGAATTGGCAAAAGTACTTAATAAGGATAACTTGCCGGCCATCCATTATTTTGCCATGCCGCCAAATACCTTTGGCTCAGTATGTCACGGGTTGGGGGTTGCGGGACTGAATAAGGAGCCCAATCGCGTGGTGATGGAAAAGCCGCTGGGCACAGATCTCGCTTCTTCCAAAGCCATCAATGATGAAGTTGCAAAATATTTCAATGAAAGTCAAATTTATCGCATTGACCATTACTTGGGTAAAGAAACTGTATTGAACCTGTTGGCCCTGCGTTTTGCCAACTCCCTTTTCGTCAATAACTGGGATCACCGCACGATTGATCATGTGCAAATCACTGTTGCAGAAGAAGTCGGCATTGAGGGGCGCTGGGGGTATTTTGATCAGGCAGGGCAGATGCGTGACATGATCCAGAATCATCTCCTGCAAATTCTGACAATGATTGCCATGTCTCCACCTGCTGACCTGACGGCCGATCGCATTCGTGACGAGAAAGTGAAAGTGTTGCGTTCATTGCGTCGGATTGATCAGACGAACGTGCGGGAGAAAACGGTTCGCGGGCAATATACTGCCGGTTTTGTGCATGGCAAGAAAGTGCCCGGTTATCTGGAAGAAGAGGGGGCGAATAAGGTCAGTAAAACGGAAACGTTTGTATCGATTCGTGTTGATATTGATGACTGGCGCTGGTCTGGCGTCCCTTTCTACTTGAGAACAGGGAAACGTTTGCCGGCTAAATGCTCTGAGGTTGTCGTCTATTTCAAACAGCCTCCGCTGAACCTGTTTGCTGAGTCTTACCAACAATTACCACAGAACAAATTGACTATCCGTTTGCAGCCAGATGAAGGCATTGATATCGAGGTATTGAATAAAGCGCCGGGATTAGAACATAAACACCGTTTGCAAACGACCAAATTGGATCTGAGTTTTTCTGAAACCTTCAATCAAACGCATCTTGCTGATGCTTATGAAAGATTGTTGTTGGAAGCTATGCGTGGCATTCAGGCATTATTCGTCCGTCGTGATGAAGTGGAAGAAGCATGGAAGTGGGTGGATTCCATTATGGAAGCGTGGGCGGCGGATAATGAACCCCCGAAGCCTTATCAGGCGGGCACTTGGGGACCCGTGGCCTCTATCGCCATGATTACCCGCGATGGGCGTTCGTGGAATGAGTTTGAATAACGAGGTGTTATTTGGGTTGTCCTGAATTCACTCATTAAAGTCACAGCCGGGCTTAATGTCCGGCTGATGTTGTTTCATGTGATACGGCATAATCTATCCCACTGTTTAAAACCAAAAACTATCAACAAATACAAATCATTGCTTTTTATTTTAAGCTATGATAGAAATATTCCTTCATTAACGCCACCAATATGAGGGTTCTTAGTCTATTGCACAGTTGTTATCGTGTGATGAAAGAATGAAAAAATCATGAATAGCGCCAAAAGCGTCAACATTCAACATAGTAATAAAATTCAACGTTGTACCCACGTTTTTTTCCTTTCAGCTATCTTATCCAGTGAGCACTATTGGTGCGGCGCTCTTTAGTGCCTTCTCCTGTTAACCGGTTCTTCACCGGTCATTCTTATTTGCCAAAATATTTCGCTAAGACGTCAGTTTGATTCTGACATTATCTCATTGTATTTGCAGCCGTTTCTGTTGGCATTTATAGCTTGATATCTTGGCATGCTTATCAGTATGTTCAGGAGAAAAAAAAATGATTTATTGGATATTTCTTGCACTGGCGATTGTGGCAGAAGTGACAGGCACTCTGTCAATGAAACACGCCAGCGTTTCGGGTGATTTTACCGGTATGATCGTGATGTACACCATGATCACAACGTCTTATATTTTGCTGGCAATTGCCGTGAAAAAAGTGGCATTGGGCGTGGCTTATGCCTTATGGGAAGGTATTGGTATCCTGTTTATCACGACTTTTAGTGTCGTGTGGTTCAACGAATCTCTGTCATTGATGAAAATGGCTGGATTGGTATTGCTGATGGCAGGCATTGCTTTGATCAAAATAGGGTCGAAAAAAGCATCAGGCAGCTCTTCAAACAATTCCTCAAGTAAATCCTCAAATAATGTCTCAAACAATGCCTTAAACAAGCAAATGAAGGAGGCATAATATGTTGACTCAATTTGAATGGTGGCATGGCGCGTTTCTGGTACTGGCGGTTGTTTTGGAAATTGTGGCGAACATTTTATTGAAATTATCCAATGGCTTTCAGCGCTTTTGGATCGGTGTTTTATCTCTGGTCGCTGTTTTGGGCGCATTCAGTGCGTTGGCTCAGGCCGTGAAAGGCATTGAGCTTTCTATTGCTTATGCTCTGTGGGGAGCATTTGGCATTATTGCTACAGTCGCCGCAGGCTGGATAATGTTTAATCAACGACTGAATTTTAAGGGATGGGGCGGTATTGTATTGCTATTGATTGGCATGCTTATGATTAAGATGGCTTAATTTTTGCGTCCCATACCTTAAACTTCATTTTATACATGCATTTCCATCAGGGCATTGAGCGAGTCATCGCTCGTTCAATGCTCTGTTTTTTCAGATGAATACAGATTATAAAGCGGCGATAATTTTGATTTCTACTTTATACTTTGGGTTCATCAATGCAGCCTGAACGGTACAGCGGACAGGAGCGCTTCCGGCAACCACCCAGGCATCCCAGGCAGCATTCATGCCGGCAAAATCAGCCTTGTCCGCCAGAAAAATGGTAGCATCCAAGATCTTACTCTTATCTGACCCAAGACGATGTAACAAGGTATCAATGGCTGTCAGTGTATCGGTGGTTTGCTCTGTAATATCGCCATCCAGCTTTTCGGGTACGCTGGTATAATAAATGGTGTCATTGTGAACGACCGCTTCTGACCAACGAGTATCTGGATCAATGCGTTTAATAGTCATTAAATCTCCTGTTAATTCATACAGTTTTTTGCTGAACCGGGTGGTTATTACAACTCAGTATTGGCATAATTCTGCCACATTTTATTGAAAGAGACAGTTCGTGTCAGACGATTTTGCGAAAAATGGCATACTTGCCAAAGCCATAACGGGTTTTAAGCCGCGTGATGCCCAGCGAGAAATGTCTTCAGCTATTGCGATGGCAATCGAAAAACAACAGCAATTGGTTGTGGAGGCAGGAACGGGAACCGGTAAAACATTTGCTTATTTAGTGCCTGCTTTGCGTTCCGGCAAGAAAGTGATCATTTCTACTGGCTCCAAGGCATTGCAGGATCAGCTCTACAATCGGGATCTGCCTACCATTGTTGATGCTTTGGAATTTACGGGGCATTTGGCGCTGTTAAAAGGGCGTGCAAATTACTTATGTCTTGAGCGCCTGGAACAACAGTCAGTCGGCAATTCGCAATTGGAGGCTGAAATATTGGCGGATGTGATCAAGCTGAGACACTGGTCAGCCCATACGGATGAGGGGGATATCAGTACTTGCCACCAAGTAGCGGAAGACAGCACTGTCTGGCCATTGGTCACCAGTACGAATGATAATTGTCTTGGCAGTGATTGTCCTCGCTATCAGGAATGTTTCGTCCTTAAAGCCCGTCGCAAAGCCATGGAAGCAGATGTGGTGATCGTGAATCACCATTTATTTATGGCGGATATGGTGGTTAAGGATACCGGGTTTGGCGAGTTAATCCCGCGAGCCGATGTGGTCATTTTCGACGAGGCGCACCAAATTCCCGATATTGCCAGCCAGTATTTTGGCCAGCAGTTAAGTAGCCGCCAATTGATGGATCTCTCAAGGGATATCATTATGGCTTATCGGACTGAAGTCCGGGATCAGGCCCAACTACAAAAAAGTGCAGACCGCCTCAGCCAAAGTGCGCAGGATTTTCGTTTATCGTTGGGAGAAAACAGCTATCGGGGCAACCTCCGTGAAGCCCTGCAGCAGCAACAAGTTCAGCGGTCACTTGTGCGGTTGGATGATGCCCTGGAGCTTTGTTATGACGTGATGAAGCTCTCTTTAGGACGTTCAGCTATGCTGGATGCGGCGTTTGAACGGGCCACTGTTTATCGTAATCGCCTTAAACGTCTTATTGACGTCAGCATTCCTAATTTCAGCTACTGGTTCGAAAGTTATGGCCGGCATTTTTTGCTGGCATTAACGCCATTATCTGTTTCAGATAAATTCAGTGAAATGCTCCGGGAGCAATCCGGTTGTTGGATTTTTACGTCAGCAACCCTGTCGGTTAATGAACAGCTTGATCATTTCACAGAACGTTTGGGGTTGAAACAGGCTCAGACGCTGCTTCTGCCCAGCCCGTTTGATTATCAGCGTCAGATGTTACTGTGTGTTCCCCGTCATTTACCATCACCTAATCAGCAGGGTGGAGCAAAGTGGTTGGCACGTATGTTAAAGCCGCTGATTGAAAGCAATAAAGGCCGCTGCTTTTTCCTCTGTACCTCCCATCAAATGATGCGCAGCCTGGCGGAAGAGTTCCGTGCCAGTATGACATTACCGGTATTGGTACAGGGAGAAACGAGCAAGGGGCAATTGTTGTCTCAATTCATCTCCGCAGGTAATGCCTTGCTGGTAGCGACGGGTAGCTTTTGGGAAGGGGTGGATGTCCGTGGTGATGCACTGTCCTGTGTCATTATTGATAAATTACCCTTTACGGCGCCGGATGATCCGCTACTGAAAGCCCGCATTGAAGATTGTCAGCTTAAGGGCGGAGATGCGTTTAATGAAGTCCAGCTTCCCGATGCGGTAATCAGTTTGAAGCAAGGGGTCGGGCGCTTGATTCGCGATATTGATGATTATGGCGTTGTGGTTATTTGTGATAACCGGTTGGTGATGCGCCCATATGGCGAGGTATTTCTTAACAGCCTGCCGCCTGCGCTTCGTACCCGTGATTTATCAAAAGCAGTGGCATTTCTGAAATCACACCCATCACAGCCCGAGTAAAATTGTTGGGGTTATGGGGGTTATGGTAATTATGGTAGTATAGCCCCCTTGTTTCGAATACTTTTCTTGCCGGAGTTAAGGCATGTCCACGCGAATTTTAGCTATTGATACTGCAACCGAAGCCTGTTCTGTTGCACTTTGGAATGAAGGTGTCGTAGAGGCACAGTTTGAGATTTCCCCACGCGAGCACACTCAACGTATTTTACCGATGGTTCAAAATGTATTATCGAAAGGCAACGTGAGTCTGCAACAACTGAATGTACTGGCATTTGGTCGTGGGCCGGGTAGTTTTACGGGGGTGCGGATTGGTGTCGGTATTGCCCAGGGGCTGGCATTGGGCGCTGAATTGCCGATGCTGGGTATTTCTTCTCTGAAAACGATGGCACAAGGTGCCTTTCGCCTAAAAGGGGCGACAAACGTTCTGGTTGCCATTGATGCGCGCATGGGGGAGATCTATTGGGGGCAATACAGCCGTAATTTACAGGGTGAATGGCAAGGTGATGAAACAGAAGCAGTTTTGAAACCTGAACAAGCACAAGAGATGATGAGTTCCTTGTCTGGTGAATGGGCCATTGCTGGAACGGGATGGGAAGCCTATCCTCAATTATTGGATAGCCATTTAACACTGGTAACCAGTGATATTACCTTGCCTCATGCGGAAGATATGTTGCCACTGGCGATCCAGATGTGGGAAGCAGGAGAAGCGACGTTGGTTGAACATGCTGAACCTGTTTACTTACGTAATGAAGTCACATGGAAAAAATTACCCGGTCGTTAAATAAATTCTGTCTGAAATCCATTGATTATAGTTTGTTTGGTTTATAGCTAGTTTAATTGTAGTTAGTATGATCAAATTTCACAGGGTTACCCTGATTATAGCCATTTGGAATATATAGTGTGGACTTAGACCAAAAAGTAGTAAATCAATGTATAATCAACATATTATAAATCCAGAGGTTAATCAAGGAATTAACTTATTGATAAATAAATAAAAATAGCATAGGCGGCAGAAGCTGCCTTATTTTTTGCCGCAATTGATTGTATTAATTTAGTGATGTGCATCGCCAACCTGAACATTGTTTCTTTTCAAACTGGTACGCTGAGTTAATAATTTGTTAAATATACAGGTCTGGTTTGTTTTATGGTCAGTGGTGACACCGCAATTAGATTTCAGGAGTATTCAACTTGGAAAAAGTCTGGCTAAAACATTATCCGGCAGATGTTCCGGCAGAGATCGATCCCGACCGTTATTCGTCGTTGATTGAAATGTTTGAGAATGCTGTGGCGCGTTATGCCGATCAAGTCGCATTTATCAATATGGGCGAGGTGATGACTTTCCGTAAACTGGAAGAGCGTAGCCGTGCCTTTGCTGCTTATTTACAGAATGGATTAGGGCTGAAAAAAGGCGATCGTGTGGCATTGATGATGCCGAATCTGCTGCAATATCCCGTTGCCCTGTTTGGCATTTTGCGGGCAGGGATGATAGTCGTCAATGTCAATCCGCTCTATACCCCACGTGAATTGGAACATCAGCTTAATGATAGTGGAACATCTGCTATTGTTATCGTTTCAAACTTTGCTCATACCCTAGAAAAAGTTGTCTTCAACACCAAAGTCAAACACGTTATTTTAACGCGTATGGGCGACCAACTCTCTCGTCCAAAAGGAACCTTGGTTGATTTTGTCGTCAAATATGTTAAGCGGCTTGTGCCAAAATATCATTTACCTGATGCCATCTCATTCCGTAGCGCCATGCACAAAGGCTACCGTATGCAGTATGTCAAACCGGATGTGCAAGGTGAAGATTTGGCATTCCTGCAATATACGGGGGGAACGACAGGCGTGGCAAAAGGTGCGATGCTGACTCACCGTAACATGCTGGCAAACCTCGAACAGGCCAAAGCCTGTTATTCTCCGTTATTGGGGGTAGGGCAGGAGTTAGTTGTCACTGCATTGCCGTTATACCATATCTTTGCTTTGACGATAAACTGCCTGTTCTTTATTGAACTGGGCGGGCAAAATCTGTTGATTACCAACCCCCGTGACATACATGGCACGGTCAAAGAACTATCGCGTTATCGCTTCACTGCGCTATCAGGTGTTAATACGCTATTCAATGCCTGGTTGAATAACCCGGAATTCCAGAAGCTGAACTTCTCCTCATTACGCTTATCTGTTGGTGGCGGCATGGCGGTACAAAGGGTGGTGGCCGAAAAATGGCAGAACCTGACTGGCCGTCACCTATTGGAAGGTTATGGGCTGACCGAATGTTCCCCGTTGGTTTCAGCTAACCCCCATAATTTGACTTATTACAGTGGCAGCATTGGTTTCCCTGTTGCTTCAACAGAAATTAAGTTGGTTGGGAATGAGGGGAATGAAGTTTTACCGGGTGAAGCCGGTGAAATGTGGGTGCGTGGGCCACAGGTAATGAAAGGCTACTGGAACCGCTCTGATGCGACGGATGAGGTATTGAAAGACGGCTGGTTGGCAACCGGGGATATTGCCAGCGTAGATGAAAAAGGCTTTTTCCACATTGTTGATCGGAAAAAAGACATGATTTTGGTTTCTGGATTTAATGTCTATCCAAATGAAGTGGAAGATATTGTTTCCTCCCATCCCAAAGTGTTGGAGTCGGCAGCCGTGGGCGTTCCAAATAAAAACTCAGGAGAGACGGTCAAAGTCTTTGTAGTGCGCAAAGATCCCAGTCTGACTGAGGATGAACTTAAAACGCATTGCCGTCGTTACCTGACAGGATATAAGGTGCCGAAACTCATTGAATTCCGCGATGAGTTGCCAAAATCCAATGTAGGTAAAATTCTTCGCAAAGAACTACGCAATGAAGAATTGGCAAAAGTGGATAATGCCGCCACAAATTGAGCAGGTTTATTGCTCTACCCCCCATCAACAGCGCCGGTTTTTTACTGGCGTTGTTGTTTACATCTGAGTTGCTTACATCTGAGTTGCTTACATCTGATGAATGGCTAAGAGAATGATATTTTCAGTTGACTCATCTCTGGTTTATTCCTTATCTAATCACCGGCAGGAATTTTGCGGCTGCGGATAATAACAGAAAGCCTGTCAGGATTGCCATTTTGGGGTTGCAATGGGCTATTGATACGTGCTGTTTCGATACAGGCCATATTTTTATAACCTTCTTGTCCCATATCTTTCATACTACTGGAGAGTGTAGCACCAGGGTTCCAGCACACGACATCGCTATGGTGGTAGTGGTGTATTTCAATTGTTCGTTTCCACTGAGTGTCTCTCAATAAGCTGAAATCGTCGGGTTCCGTATAAATGCGATCCGTTCGTCCCTTGAAAATTAAATCTTCGTGGGCGTATTGTTTTCTGTCTGTAATTTCTCTGTCTGCAACCGTATCAATGAAATGAGCACCCAGCCCACTGACTCGAATTTGACTGATGTCACTGACATTGAAGTAAGAGTGAAGGGCGCTGGTAGCCTGATATTCACCGTGACATTCCAGCTCTATTTCGCAGGTTTCCCCTAATTTAAAACGGGCAATTAACGTGAATTCATGTGGCCATAATTTATGGGTATATGCGTTATCCTGAAGAGTAAATGTCAAAATAACACCGTTTTCATTCTCATAGTGTGCCTTGAGTTCCCAAGGCAATATTCTGGCGAAGCCGTGACTGGGAGCCGCAGATGGGTCAAACCACGGCCAACAGATGGGAATTCCTCCCCGAATTGCAGTACCTGCTTGAAAGGCTGTTTTGTCACTTAACCATAATATTGGTTTTTCGCCACTAGGCTGCCATGTAAGTAAATGTGCTCCCTGAATACTGATCGCACCGCGAGCTTTAGGATGGGACACCACAATCAGAGGGAAGCCATCGATATCCCGTTGACTGATATAAGGAGATATTTGCTCTACAACGGGTAATGAAAAAATTTTATCAAGCATTTGTCATAACCTTATGTAAGTCTGGATAGGTCATTGTGTTGGTACTAGAGCACAAGAATAGCGCAATATTTTTAAAATATAAATTTGGAAATATAAAAAGCCACCCGTAATTGGGTGGCTCTTAAATATGGACAAAGCGCGATTATTTAGAAATATGCGCGATCAGATCCAGAACTTTGTTGGAGTAACCCGTTTCGTTGTCATACCAAGAAACCAGTTTTACAAAGTTGTCGTTCAGGGCGATACCGGCTTTTGCATCAAATACAGAAGTCAGTTTTTCGCCGTTGAAATCAGTAGAAACAACGTCATCTTCAGTGTAGCCCAGAATGCCTTTCAGATCGCCTTCCGCAGCTTCTTTGATTGCGTCACAGATTTCTGCGTAAGTTGCTGGTTTTTCCAGACGAACAGTCAGGTCAACAACAGAAACGTTAGGAGTAGGAACACGGAAAGACATACCGGTCAGTTTGCCGTTCAATTCCGGGATCACTTTACCGACTGCTTTTGCTGCGCCGGTAGAAGATGGGATGATGTTCTGTGCCGCGCCACGGCCGCCACGCCAGTCTTTTGCAGAAGGGCCGTCAACGGTTTTCTGAGTGGCTGTCGTTGCGTGAACAGTCGTCATCAGACCTTCAACAATGCCAAATTTGTCATTGATAACTTTAGCCAGTGGAGCCAGGCAGTTAGTGGTGCAAGATGCGTTAGAAACGATGTCCTGACCTGCATAGGCATTGTGGTTAACACCCATAACGAACATCGGGGTGTTGTCTTTGGATGGGCCAGTCAGAACCACTTTTTTCGCGCCCGCCGCGAGGTGCTTACGTGCCGTTTCGTCAGTCAGGAAGATACCGGTTGCTTCTGCAACAACATCAGCACCGACTTCGTTCCATTTCAGGTTAGCTGGATCTCTTTCAGATGTAACGCGGATGGTTTTGCCGTTAACAACCAACTGACCTTCTTTAACTTCAACAGTACCGTTGAAGCGGCCATGGGTTGAATCGTATTTCAGCATGTAAGCCATGTACTCTGCATCCAACAGATCATTGATAGCAACGATCTCAATGTCTGAACGCTCTTGTGCAGCACGGAAAACAATACGTCCGATACGACCAAAACCGTTAATACCTACTTTGATAGTCATAGTATTCCACCAGCTATGTTTTAGTGAATTAAAAGTTGTTTCTAAAGTTACCAAAATCTTGTCAGCCGTCAAGCGGAATCGTGTCAACAATTGAAAAAGATCAATTTAATAATCACTATCTGAACGCTTGCTATACAACCGGGACAAGCTCTACGCCCCCATTATCGGGGTATAGGGCGATATTGAAAGTTACCATAGGTTAGATATGTGAGACTTATCACAATTAGTAAAGTAAATTGCTATGTTGAATGGGTTAGAATGCATCTTGACATTCTTATGTTGATTTTTTGTTGTTTTCGATGATTTTTTATTGAAAATATTGACCTTAAAAGGTGGTCATTATGACTAAAAGTCAAAATATTTCCCTTGCAGTAGAGCAGCTTAGTGCCATGCAGCGCCACGTTACCCAAGAAGCGGGCACTGAGCCGCCTTTTTCGGGAAAACTGCTGCATAACAGACAAAGCGGTATTTACCATTGCTTGTGTTGTCGGCAGCCATTATTTGTTTCTGAGACTAAATTTGATTCTGGATGTGGATGGCCGAGTTTTTACCAGCCGATCAACGATGAGTCGATTACTTATCTTGATGATTATTCGCATAATATGCACCGAATAGAGGTGCGTTGCAGCCATTGTCGGGCACATTTGGGGCACGTTTTTCCTGATGGACCCAAACCAACAGGAGAACGTTTTTGTATTAATTCAGCCGCACTGCGTTTTATTGCTCAAGAAACGGGTGAAGAAACAGCAGGTTAATGCCATTTTGGCGTGTTTTTAAATTTAAATGACACCATTGGCTTCAGTAATCACATAGAAACGATTCAGCTTTGTGTTGAATAGCACTGTGTTGAATTAAGTACAATCGTGTAATAACTGCAAATAGCCGTTAAGGAATATTGATGAAGTTGGATGATTTACTTTCTGCCATGACACCCGAAATTTATCAGCGATTGGTTCAGGCGGTCGAATTAGGTAAGTGGCAGGATGGCGTACCACTCACGCCAGAACAAAAGGAACATAGCTTACAGGCGGTGATGCTTTGGCAAGCCAGGCATAATCATGATCCTGAACATATGACGATTGGTACGGATGGGCAAATTAGTATAAAAAGCAAACAAGAGTTGAAAGCGACTTTCCAGTCCGAAATACGTGTCATTAATAAACTCTAGTCATCAATGGTCATGCCAAGCGATAGCAGATAGCGGATGCCAATGGGAATGGCGCCCATCTTACAGCCCCGATTTGAATCCTATCGAACTCAAATGGGCCGGAGCAAAAGCGATAAGAAGACGAGAAAGATACTCGGTGGATGAACTGTTTATGGAACATATTGATTGCGCCAAATTATACTGATTCTGCTATATAGCCCAGAACACCGGTGATCCTGTAATGACCAAGGCCAAGTTTGGAGACTGTGGCAGCCTTTGATTCGTCATTGGTGGTAAATGTGCCGTCGGGGAAGATTTGGATGATAGGGGAAGATTGTCGTATATAGCCACTGTTATCACGGTAGCAGTTTTGTCCCAATATCAAAATCTCACGATTGTTAAATGAGACGCCATTTTTCTGTAGTATCAAATGGCAATCTGCCCTGTCATTCCTGATTATCATGTTACTGAGATTCACGCTGCTACCAAAACCCAGATATCCGATTCTGCCCGCGGGTTCAACAAAGGTCATATATATGGTCTCATGATTGGTGATGGTGCATAGTGAGAACAATCCCGCGTTAGAGCTGGTTAATTGCAGATTCCTAAAGCTGGCATTCGCAGTTTCCCCTAAACCAACCTTTAATAGAAACAACCGTACCGTTACAGTAACCTATTAAAAACGTCTAATGCCGCATTGTGGATTGAAAAATCAGCAATTATTCAGGGTGCTTTGTATTCAAAATGGGGGATTGCGGCGAGACGGGAGAGGATGGGTGGAAAGTGAACCACGTGGTACGTTACGGTGTGGAGTGTGAGGCAGGGGGAAGCGGGGGATTTGGGGCAGAAAGCGGCTTCTGATGTTGATGTGTCTGAACAGGTGGAGTAAAGGAATAATTAACCCGCAGAAAGTTGCGGGTTAAATTGTCAGCTCAGACTTAAGCGGCTCTGACTATGTAGTTGAAGGCTATGTTGCGGGGGCGGGTTTCTTTTCCTGTGGAATTAGCAACCACATTATCCATATAACCATAACCACCTGACCCTATTCCTATGGCAATACCCAATCCTCTGGGGTCAGCACCATAGTTGATGTCTTTGTGAACGCTATTGAAAATGCCGTTTCCTGTACCTAAATCCTCAGCTCCCGCAGTGGATCTGGACCACATGCGTTGAATTCTGTGGTTATGTGGAGCAACATCTTCTGCTTGATTAGAAAGTAAATGCCGCCCAGCATCCACCCCTCGACCATTATCCCAGCCGCGAATAAACTCCCCTCGCAAATCGGGTAGCACACCAGATGGATAAGCAATAGCAAGTTTTGGATATTTTGCCTTATCAAACGAATCACCGTTGCATATGAACCATCCTTCTGGGGGAGCTTCTGTCGGCCAAGGAACGGGAACACCAACTGGCAAAGCTATTCCTTCCATTAGTGTACCTAATCCAAGATTCTTAACAAATTTTTCCTTATCGGGAATATCCGCCCCGTTCTGATCTTTTGCTAAGCGAGTATCAGCATTCTGATTTGCAGTATTTGCCAGTGAAGTGACATTGTTGATTTGAGAATCTGTCTCTTCTTTGGTATATGCTCCGACATCCGATGCATTCAATGCAATATCAGAAGATAGCGCTTTTCCGTTCACTCTACGGCTATTGGGGACATAATTATTATTGCTGCAATTGGCTTTACTTGCCAAATCATAGACTTCCTTAACAGCTTTAGAGGTTGCGACAGTTATTTCACTATCGCTATCAACATCATTACTAAGGGTAACAAACCCTGGTTCTGCCTGAGTTGCATATGGGTGATTACGGCTTTTGGCGTGTTCTTCTATAGCGTTTTTAACATATTCCGGTGTTGTAACAATCACGAGACTACAACCGTCTGAGACAGGTACATCAGGCTTTTTATCTTGCATATTTATTCCCTCATTTAATCAACAATACACATTGCTAAATAACATGAAGGCGGTAGGAGACTTCTCCGCCTGTGAACATCAATAAAATAGGTTCATCAATACTGGAGAGTACGGCTTGATTTAATTCAGTCGGTGAGCATGTTTTGTTGGCAGGATGGCATAAAATGACGGGAGGGGAATTAATAGAATTTATCAGATGGCTGATAAAACGTAGCCGGGTAACAGCGGGATATCCCGTTTTTGGACTTCTTCTGTTTCAAACGGAGGTGTGCTTGCATGGTGCAGGTTTAGATGCGGGATAATCCTGTATGTTAAAGGGCAAGTTTCTGTCCCTTGGGGGTTATTCTTCTCTGCTTTGGAATCCCCCGCTTTCCCTACCTAATGAGTGTAAAATCAATTTGCATATGCTGTATGGGGTGCTTTTTCTGTTGTCAGATGACTGAAATGAACTCGCTGGCATTGAAATGAAAACCTCGCCCTTGGTAGATACTTGTTTTAAGTAAGTATCGGTCTTAAATAAGCACGGGTCTTAAATAAGAATAGGGCGAGGTTATCTTTCATATTTGTAAAAGGGGTCTTAGTTCACTTTGTGTGATTAATTTGGCACCTTTATTCGCCATTTCCTCAAATGCGCGCTGGCTGTCGTCTGGCTGAATATTAACACCGCGACAACCCTCTGTAATCACATAGGTTTCGTAACCTAAAGCCAACGCATCAAGTACAGTAAATTTGACGCAGTAATCAGTAGCGATGCCCAGTATAAACAGGCGTTGTACATTATGTTTTGTCAGCCATCCATGCAGTCGGGTCTGGCTCTTATGGTCATTGTCGAAAAACGCACTGTAGCTATCTATCTGGGGATTTTCACCTTTCTGGAAAACTTCTGCGATAGCTGATTGGTTTAACGAAGGATGAAACGCTGCCCCAAATTGCCCTTGGACACAATGAACAGGCCACCATATTTGGGGAATGCCATTGAGTTCACCCGATCCGCCAACCTCCTGCCCGGAATTGACCGCAAAGCTCATGTGGTTGGCCGGGTGCCAGTCCTGGCTGGCAATGATAGCGATGCTATTTTCCTGAACCTTATTTTCTGGATCATGGTTTTCGGGATCATGGTTTTCTGGAGTATTGTCTTTCCGGTTATTGATAGCCTGACATAAAGCAATGACTGAATTTGCTACCTCAATGACCGCATCACTCTCTTTGACCGCCAGCGCGCCCCCAGTACAGAAATCATTTTGCAGATCGATAAGTAATAATGCTGTTTTCATCATATTTATTGATTTCCTTTCTGTTATTCATCTGAATAGCTCAATTCACCACGCAGATTCTGTTGCATCAGGTGGCGGATCTCTTCGGGTGTATAAGATTGACTCAGTAAATAGTGTAATTTTGTTAATGCTGCCTCGAAAGTCATGTCATAACCGCTGATAACACCAGAGGCGGCCAACGAGTGGCCTGTAGCATAGCCACCCATATTGACCCGGCCAGAAATACATTGGGTCAGGTTAACCACGATAATTCCTCGCGCGGTTGCTTCCTTTAATGTTTTCAGCAAAGCGGCACATTGCGGCGCATTCCCAACACCATATGATAGTAAAATTAATGCCCTGACCGGTTGCATCAGGATATTTTCTACCACTTGACTGGATAAACCCGGATAGATGGTCACAACACCAATCGGTTGTGATGTGATCGGATTGACGACAAATTCACGATGATTGACAGGTATGGGGCTTGTTTTGAAAGTACGAATATTAATCCCCGCTTCCATGAGTGGTGAGCAATTGGGGGATGAAAAGGCATCAAAGCCATCGGCGTGGGCTTTAATCGTTCTATTTCCACGAAATAATTTATTGCTGAAAAACAGGCTCACTTCGTTGATCGGGTAGTTAGCCGCGAGATACAGCGCGTTAAGCAGATTTGTTTGCCCATCCGAGCGTAGTGCTTCTAAGGGAATTTGTGACCCTGTCACAATAACCGGCTTATTGAGGTTCTCAAGCATGAAAGAGAGTGCAGAGGCAGTGAAGGCCATGGTATCTGTGCCATGTAGAATCACAAAACCATCATAGTCATGATAATTCTGATGGATATCATTCGCGATAATGCCCCAATCATCAGGTGTCATATCAGAAGAGTCAATCAGGGGCTGATGTTCACGGATCGTAAATGTTGGCATTTCTGGACGGTGAAATTCAGGCATTTTTGCCAGTTGCTGCTGTAAATGGCCGGAAACAGGAATGTACCCATTGGGAGAATGCTGCATCCCGATGGTACCGCCAGTGTAAACAACATAGATGGATTTCTTCTGCATAGTCACGTCTCAATAAAAATATTTAGCTGGATTATAGGGAGTATGAAGAATAAAAAAAGCCTGATGGTGAGATCAGGCTTCAAATTTGATGGGTTGTTTCTAATGGACATCGACACAGTTTAGACAGAACGTATAAATATGCCGAGGATCATTCATATTGTTATAAAACAGGGCTTGTTTTTTCATGTCTTGAGCAACTTGAGAAAACGGCGCTGGCAACATTGATTGCAATGTATTTGGCAGCAGGGCTTGTGCTGATGAGGTGAAGCCTAACATCATTTTTTCAGAGAATGAAAAATCAGGTTGCATCCAGTCCAGTGATACCTTTTTGACCCCGGCCAATTCAGCGGCTTTTGTAACAGCATCATCAAAATCACCCAACTGATCGACTAAACCATGCTTTTTGGCATCAAGGCCGCTCCAAACACGTCCCTGGGCGATTTTATCCATATCCGCCAGTGATATTTTGCGAGAATCTGCAACCAATTTAATAAACTTATGGTAGCCGTTTTCAATAGACATCTGCATCATATCGGACAGTGTTTGATTAAGGTCTTTGGTAGCAGAGATATTTGCCAGTGGCGTTGTTGAAACACCATCAGTATGCACGCCAAGATAATTTAGGCTTTTTTCATAAGTCTGGAAAATACCAAAAACACCGATAGAGCCTGTTAATGTATCCGGATCAGCGATGATGTAGTTAGCCGGGGTTGATATCCAGTAACCCCCTGATGCTGCTAATCCTCCCATCGACACCACAATAGGTTTTGCATTTTTGCCGTTATCACCATAGCGGGTTGCGGCAATTTCACTGCGAATAATTTCAGACGCACTGAGACTGCCACCAGGACTGTTTACCCGCAGTACAATGGCTTTGATGTTGGGATTGTCACGTGCTTCACGTAGCTGTTCCACGACGGTATCACTTCTCACTATACCAGATGATTGTTTACCATCTGAAATTGCACCTTCGGCAATAACGACGGCAATGTTGCCTTTATTATCGCTGTCTGATTTTTGCGCCATGTAATCATAGATGCTGATGTAATTGAAATGTTTTTTCTCTGCATCCCAACCAAAAATTTCCTTCATTTTATTTTCAGCAGCACTACGTAGTTCAACATAATTCACGAGCTTGTTTTGATACGCATAAAGTGCGGCATCACCACCGGCTTTACGATATTTTTCAAGTAAGTTAGCTGCGCCAGGGAAGACTTGATCAGCAGGAATATCCCTGTTAACTGCAACGGTGTTCAAGTAATTGTGCCAGAATTCGTTGATCCAGAGCCTGCCAGATTCACGTGCTTCTTCTGACATATCATTGCGCAAAAGGGGTTCCACTGCTGATTTATAAGTACCTACACGGAAAATATGGGTGGTAATTTTTAACGTATCTAATAATGATTTGTAATATAAGCCATTGGTTGCGAAACCACGGATATCGACCATACCTTGTGGAGACAGGTATATTTCATTTGCATAGCTGGCTAAATAATATTGTGATTGGCTGTAATTATCACCGATTGCAAAAACATGTTTGCCCGCGGCTTTAAATTCGTTGATGGCTTTACCAATATATTTCATAGAAGGCAGATCGGCACTGACAAATTTATCCAGCTTTAATACCATTCCGGTAATCTTGGGGTCATTTTGAGCACGACGAATGCTGTCAACAATATCAAATACAGAGGTTTCCTGAGAACTGTCACTGGAAAAACTTAAAAGGTTTCTTTCTAACTGCCCAATCGGGTCAGGAGCGGATACGCGATCAACAACGATACCAGATAGGTCAACATATAAAGCTCCCTGATAGTTATCGTTGGATTTAGACTGTTGCTGATAAGCAATCACACCGGCAGCAACAACAATAACCAGCAGAATAAATATAAGATTAGAAATGAGTTGGCGAACGAAGTTTAGCAGTTTCCAACTCCATCTAAACAATGACGCTATAAACTTCCAAAAAGTACGCATATCGTCTCCAGTGAGGATCTCAAATGGGGTTATCCTAATCAGCTTATTGGTAAATGTCAGCCAGAAATCACGCGAATGGTTGAAAAAATGGTTTCAGCGCTTTCATTCATTAACGAATAAACAGAGAATATTGGGTCTGACAGATTATCTTATTTAGGAGAACACCATGAATGCTTTGGAACTTTTGTTGAATCGTCGTTCAGTTTCACGTTTAACGACACCGGCCCCAGAAGGCGATGAATTACAGCACATTTTAGCTTCAGGGATGAGAGCCCCTGATCATGGGGCGCTGCGTCCTTGGCATTTTATCGTAATGCAGGGAGAAGGTATTGATAAATTTAGTGCACTGCTTGAAAAAGCGGCTGTTGTGGAAGAGCTGGGCAAGGAAGTTGAAGAAAAAGCCAAAAACGCTCCTTACCGTGCTCCTATGATTATCACGGTCATTGCCAAGGTGGTTGAACATGCGAAAATCCCCGCATGGGAACAAGTTGTCGCAGCGAGCTGTGCTGTTCATGCCATGCAGATGGCGGCAGTTGCCCAAGGTTTTGGCGGGATATGGCGTTCAGGCTCATGGACAGAAGATCCAACGGTCAAAGCGGGTTTAGGGTGTGGTGAAAATGACAAAATTGTAGGATTCCTCTACTTAGGGACACCGGAACTCAGGGCGCCTGTAAAAGTTGCCACTCCAGATTTAACGCAATTTGTCAGTTATTTCTAACCGGGGTGAGCAATATCAACTAAAATCCGTCTGACTCAGTGCTGATATGTATATTGATAAAGGTTGCGTACTGATGGTACAGGACGCAACTTTGACAGTAACGGGCACTTAATAGGGGCAATGACCGCTCGTCAACGTCATCTCCTGTGTGATACACAAACTTCGGGTGGTTTATTACTGGTTATTTTGCCAGATGCGTGGAAGAGGCGAAAGCCATTGCACGCAACCACAACATTGGATTGATTGCAATTGGTGAACGGACTGAGTCATGCTCAGGCAGGACATTAATTGAAGTTGTTGAATAATTCCATGCGTCTTTTTATTGCAGAAAAACCTAGCCTCGCAAGAGCTATAGCGGATGTTTTACCGAAACCCCATCGACGTGGGGATGGGTTTATTGAGTGCGGTAATAATCAGTTTGTTACTTGGTGTGTCGGCCATCTATTGGAGCAGGCTGAGCCAGATGCTTACGATACCCGTTATGCCCGTTGGGTATTGGCTGATTTACCGATCATTCCTGAAAAATGGCAGTTAAAACCACGGGCTGCCGTGGCTAAACAACTCAATACCATTAAATCCTTATTGGAAAGGGCGAACGAAATTGTCCATGCAGGTGACCCGGATCGTGAGGGGCAGTTGCTGGTGGATGAGGTGCTGGATTTCTTAGAGTTGGGCACTGAAAAAAAACAAAATGTCCTGCGTTGCCTGATTAATGACCTGAATCCTCAGGCGGTCGTCAAGGCGATTGAGCGATTGAGGAGTAACCGGGAATTCGTCCCGTTATGTGTTTCTGCACTTGCCAGAGCCAGGGCAGATTGGCTTTATGGCATCAACATGACCCGTGCTTATACGCTATTGGGTCAAAATGCGGGTTATCAGGGCGTATTATCGGTTGGCCGTGTTCAGACACCGATTTTAGGGCTGGTCGTGCGTCGTGATGAAGAAATAGAACATTTTGTGCCGAAAGATTTTTTTGAAGTCAAAGCCCATATTGTCACGCCAAACGAAGAGCGGTTTACGGCATTATGGCAGCCGAGTGAATCATGCATTGATTTTCAGGATGAAGAAGGAAGGGTTATCCACCGTCCATTGGCAGAGCATGTCGTGGCGCGGATTAGCGGACAACCGGCCCACGTCACTGCATATCAGGATAAACGGGAATCAGAAACGGCACCATTGCCATTTTCACTCTCTTCCTTGCAGATTGAAGCTGCGAAACGTTTTGGTCTCAGTGCTCAGGATGTACTTGATATCTGTCAGCGGCTCTATGAAACCCATAAATTGATCACTTATCCACGTTCGGATTGCCGTTATTTACCAGAAGAACATTTTACCGGGCGTCATGCGGTCTTGAATGCCATTTCGGTGCATTCTGCCCACTTACTGCCTCAGGCTGCTTTGGAGGTGGATAAAAAGAATCGTTGTTGGGATGATAAGAAGGTTGATGCACACCATGCCATTGTTCCTACAGCGCGCAGTAGTCAAGTCAATCTGACAGAAAATGAAAGTCACATTTACAGTCTGGTTGCCAGACAATATTTAATGCAATTTTTCCCTGATGCGGTATTCCGCAAATGTACGATTGAACTTGATATTGCGGGCGGGAAATTCATCGCCAAAGCCCGTTTTCTGGCAGAAGCGGGCTGGAGGACACTGCTTGGCAACAAGGAACGGGATGAAGAGAATGAAGGGACTCCATTACCGATTGTTGCGAAGGGCGATGCGCTTGTGTGTGAGAAGGGGGAAGTGGTGGAAAGGCAGACACAGCCACCGCGACCTTTTACTGATGCCACATTATTATCCGCAATGACCGGTATAGCCCGATTTGTTCAGGATAAGGCACTGAAGAAAGTTTTGAGGGCAACGGATGGTTTAGGCACGGAAGCAACCCGGGCCGGAATTATCGAACTGCTCTTCAAACGGGAGTTTCTATACAAAAAAGGGCGTCATATTCATGCTACGCCTGCGGGACGGGCTTTGATCCATGTATTGCCGGATATGGCGGTATTACCCGATATGACAGCACATTGGGAATCCCGGCTGACGCAAATCAGTGAAAAGCAATTCCGCTATCAGGATTTTATGTTGCCACTTCAGGAGACCTTGCAGCAATTAATCTGGCAGGCAAAACAGTACCGTAATCTGAAAGCGTTTAGGGATTTACCTCCTGTTCCTGCGAAAGGCAAAAAAGGGAAACAGGTAAAATCCCGTCAGAATAAGGCAAAGGCAGATAAAATGAATCAGTCAAAAACCAACCCGTCATAAGCAACGTGATAATACAGCACCAGCATAATTGATGGTGCTGTGTTTCATCATTGGGTCACGTTATTTGAAGTTATATTGTTTGAAATTATATTGTTTGAAATTATATTGCAAATTCAGTCCAAACCGGAGCATGGTCAGACGGTTTTTCCATGCTGCGAATGGCATAATCAATCCCGGAAGAGATACACCGTTCTGCCAATGGTTGGCTGGCAAGCAACAAATCAATACGCAGCCCCCGATTATCATCAAACCCTTTTGAACGATAATCAAACCAGGAAAATTGGTCATCGATCTCAGGGTGCTTGGCCCGGAATGTATCGATTAATCCCCAATTGGCAAGGCGCCCCATCCACTCTCTTTCTTCCGGTAAGAAAGAGCATTTTCCGGTTTTTAACCAGCGTTTTTGATTATTTTCCCCAATCCCAATATCGAGATCGGTCGGGCTGATATTCATATCACCCATAATCAGAATATGTGATTCTGGGGTATGGTGATTTTCTAAGTAAGACTGCAAGTCCTGATAAAACTTCTCTTTTGCCGGAAATTTAATGGGATGGTCACGACTTTCCCCTTGGGGAAAATAACCGTTAATGACAGTCAATAAACCGATAGGCGTTTCGATATCGGCCATAATAATCCGGCGTTGTGCCTCATCATCATCGGTAGGGAAACCTTTACGAACATCGACGGGTTGTTGGCGGGTGAGTAGAGCAACCCCGTAGTGTGATTTTTGACCGTGGTGGAAGACGTGATAGCCTAATTTGCTCACCTCTTCCAGTGGAAACATTTCATCATGAACTTTTATTTCCTGTAATCCGATCACATCTGGTTGGTGTTGTTCAACAATTGCAGCAAGTTGATGAGGTCGTGCCCGCAGTCCATTAATATTGAATGAGATAAATTTCATATCGTTATAATCACCTTAAGAATACGTTATGTTTTAATATTAACAGATATAAATAAAGATGTAACTGTTTATTAAATAATAAAATTTGCCTAATCACTTTGATATCTCGCTATTTTACTCTTATATGTCATACTATACTGAGTATAATACTCTTGCTACCCGAAATTTAGAGTGTTGAATCGTTTTTTAAATAATAAAAAACATAAAATTAACGACTGGTGAATTAATGGATATATAATAATTCACTAGTTGTAATCTGTTATATTAAACGTGCGATATTATAATTTCCGTTAGGTTTTTTATCCTTGGAATTTATTTTATGTCATGCGTTACAAAAATTAATTAATGAAAAAGTAGAAGAGTTAATCAATCTCTGATAGAAAATTGACCTTGTAGGTCATGCTTATATTTATTAATGGCTTACAATCACGGTGGAATATTCATCATGATATAGATGAATAATATAGTTCATCTAAACCGCATTATTGCATCAGGGACTGGCATTTTATATAAATGTCATTTGAAAAATATCTGTTTTTATTGTACAAAATTATACCTTCACAATATCAAGTTTGATTTAGCGGTTACCTGATGAGAAGGCCATTTCAAGGATATTATTTTAGCCACAAGTTACATAGGAACGGTGAATTATGTTTTTTTCTCGTAAATTAGAAGCATTCATGGCGGTGGTGGAAATGGGTTCTTTAAGCAAGGCGGCAAGAGTGATGAACCGTACGACTCCCCCAGTCGCTAAATCAATTAAAGACTTTGAGGCGACGTTAGGAAAGCGCTTATTTAAAAGGGAGAAGTTTGGGATGATTCTGACCAAAGACGGAGTGGAGTTATATAATGACCTGAAAGAACTCTATTTGAAAGAGAAAGAAATTACAAAGAAACACATTAGCGGGAGTATTTGTAATGTTGTGAATATATACCATGATTGGGGTAAGAAAAAGCATCTGATTTCGCTTTATAAAGCGGCGGACAGAAATAATGCTCAGGTGAATATATTACGCTTCAGTTATGATAACATTGATGAAATAGTTGATTATGAGGGCAATACGATAATTTTAAGTTCAGAGAAAATACTTAGCGATAGATTTAGTCTTGTACGGAAAATTGATGGACCAAATTTGGGGATCTGCTGCCGTAAAGAGTTACTGGATGAAGTGAATGGTGACTTTACTCAATTACTGAAAAAGAGAACGTGGTTATGTGATCCCGTGCTCTATAAAGGTAATTTGATAAAGAGTTTGGAAGAGGAAATGATAAAAAGTGGAGAGAAAATCAATATTAGACAGATGGATAATGTAGAGTGCTGTCTTAATTTTATTCAGTCAACCGATTATATATTTATTACAGATTCCCACTCCGGTGCATTGGAAGAGGGAGAGAGCTTAGGCTTCATTCCAATATTACGACCTGATGCAGTGAATCAGTGTTATGTCTACAAATCAAAATCTCATTCAAGCGTGTTAAATCGTTTCATCGACTCTGTTAGCGATATGGAGTAACCGATTGCATAAGCGGAGCGAACTATCCGCCTTTCCAGCTCCGCTATTGGTACTTGACGAACGTATTTATTTATTGCTTTTGCAATGCATTGAAGGCTTGAAGTCGGTTTTTGATAGTGGTGGGGAAGGATGATTCGTCATTTCGTTCCTCACCTTCGGATTAACATATTACGTTATATGACATCACGTTATATTACATCTCCTACATGCCATTATCTCATTACATGGCATTCTGCGTATCAGGCGCGTTGTTATTTCGCTACGCTCAATTCAAACTTGCAGTTTAAAGTTTTTCTTGCCTGGATAAAGGCATAGGGTCAGTGTTGTGTTGACAATCAGAAATAATTCTTTGAGGGGCATCGGGAAAATGGTGGTGGGGGAAGGATTCGAACCTTCGAAGTCTGTGACGGCAGATTTACAGTCTGCTCCCTTTGGCCGCTCGGGAACCCCACCAAATTTTTGAATTGTGCGCTGTCGTTAGCAGCGGACGGCATAATATCAAATAAACCGCCGCTGTAAAGTAGCTTATTGAAAATAAAGCATCAATCGCTGTTTTTTTAAACCTTGCGGTCACATTGTGATCCAAAATCCAACAGCTTGTTCTTTCTTAAAGGAGACTTTCTTTTTCTTAAAGAATAATAGTACGGTTACCATAGACGAAAACTCGCTGGGAAAAAACGGAGTGCAATGCCTGGCTCAAAACATTCTTTTCAACATCTCGCCCTGCACGCATCATCTCTTCAGCAGTATAGCTATGATCCACATTTATCACATCCTGAGTGATGATCGGGCCTTCATCCAAGTTGTCATTTACATAATGAGCCGTAGCGCCAATGATTTTTACACCCCGTTCATAGGCTTGATGATAAGGACGTGCTCCGATGAATGCGGGTAAAAATGAATGGTGAATGTTGATGACTTGGTTTGGATAATGCTGAACAAAGGCCGGGGTTAAAACACGCATGTATTTGGCAAGTACGACATAATCGGGTTTATATTGGTCGATTTGAGCCATCAATGCTTCATCATGCTGCTCACGGGTTAAACCCTCATGGCTGATGTAATGAAATGGAATGCCAAATTGTTCAATCAATGGTTGCAGGGTTGTGTGATTACCGATAACCGCCGCAATTTCGACATCCAGCCCACCATAGGCGCTTTTTACCAGGATATCACCAATACAATGTGCTTCTTTTGTTACCATGATAACGATACGGCGACGCCCGGCTGTATTTAATTCACGATTTGAACCCGCAGGTAGGGCGTCATCTAAATCTGCCAGAAGTGTTTCATCATTGAAAATACCTTCCAGTTCTGTGCGCATAAAGAAACGACCGGTACGATGGTCTACAAACTCGCTATTCTGAACAATATTTAATTGATGCTTGTAGCAAATATTTGTGATCTTTGCGATTAATCCTTTTGCGTCAGGACAGATTGTACGCAAGATTTTTTTTTGTATGTTTGTGTTTTGCATGGATTATGAGATTCCCAAATCGGCTTCACTGCTTGTGAATTGTTATGTTTGATATTTAGAGACTGATTTTAACCACAGCACTTCTTGTATTTTTTGCCTGAGCCACACGGACAAGGGCTATTACGGCCTGTCTGAGGACGGACACCATCTATATAAAACCAACGTTGATCAATGCGTAAAAAACGCGAGCGCTCGTGGATCAATTGCTTATCTTGCTTTCCTTGCTCTATAAAGCAAGCTGAAAATTCAACATAAGCCTCGTTATTATGTTTACCTTCGCTCGTTTCAAGCACATTTAGACCCAACCATTCTACACCCGCAAAATGTTGTTCTATTTCTGTACGCCAATTTTCGGCCTGACAATCAGGATGCCAAGTCGCGATAAGATAGTCTGCATTTTGTGTAACGTAAGCACTATATCTGGAACGCATCAAGGATTCGGCATTTGGAGCAGGATGATGATTTTCAAGATAGGGGCTACAGCAATGCGTGAAAGGTGAACCACTGCCGCAGGAACACATGTTTGTCAAAATAACTCCAATAATTCAAAGAGGTTGCTGTTAAATGAGCAATGTCGCAAAGAGATGTAAGAGTATAAAAAGAGTATAAATACTACAGTCCTACTGGACTATCATCGACTGATGATACTCGAATATAGACAATGGCCGCAATGCCTGACAAGAGTCTGGCGTCATGGGATGGATTGGTACTAAATATCGAATCACGGAAGCGTGATTAAACGCTTACGTACTGTATATCTCGTTAAATTAACTGCTATACTCGTGCGCGTTATTTTTTACGGGTGCGATTTTCTTCACACAAACAATTTTTTTAAGAGAGTCAATGCTATTGTTTAAGCTGTAAAGGGGCTTTTCAGTGACAGCATAGCGGCAGGAGACAATATAATGTCAGTAATAAATAAAAAGGTAAAAAAAGCTGTTATACCCGTTGCTGGTTTGGGAACACGGATGTTGCCGGCTACCAAAGCCATCCCTAAAGAAATGCTCCCTCTTGTGGATAAGCCACTTATTCAGTATGTCGTCAATGAATGTATCAAGGCGGGCATTAATGAAATTATTCTGGTCACGCATTCATCCAAAAACTCTATAGAAAACCATTTTGATACCAGCTTTGAGCTGGAAGCGATCCTTGAAAAAAGGGTCAAACGTCAATTATTGGACGAAGTGCAGTCAATTTGCCCAAAACACGTCACAATCATGCAAACCCGTCAGGGGATCGCTAAAGGGCTGGGACATGCTGTGTTATGCGCCAAACCGCTTATTGGTGATGAACCCTTTGCGGTGATTTTGCCGGATGTTATTTTGGATGAGTACAGCACTGACCTGTCAAAGTATAATTTAAGCGAAATGCTGTCGCGCTTTAATAGCAGTGGGGCAAGCCAAATTCTGGTCGAACCCGTCCCTGTAGAGAGTGTTTCGGACTATGGTATTGCTGATTGTCTGGGCGAAGAGCTGAAACCCGGTGATAGCAAACCTATCGCCCGTGTTGTTGAGAAGCCAAGACCAGAAGAAGCACCCTCGAATCTTTCCATCGTTGGCCGTTATGTGTTATCTGAAAAAATTTGGCCGTTATTGGCAAAAACTGCACCAGGGGCAGGGGATGAAATACAACTGACAGATGCGATTGCCATGCTGATGGAAAAAGAATCTGTTGAGGCTTATCACTTACAGGGACGTAGTCACGATTGTGGCAACAAATTGGGCTATATGCAGGCATTTGTCGAATATGGCATGAAACATAAGGAACTGGGCAAATTATTCACGGATTGGGTTATGACTTTGCAAAGTCAGGATAAAAAATAATCTACTGGTAATTTAAGGTGTGATATGAAAGTTACTGTATTTGGTATTGGCTATGTGGGCTTAGTTCAAGCAACCGTGTTTGCAGAAGTTGGGCACGATGTACTTTGTGTTGATGTGGATGCAAAAAAAGTTGAGAGCCTGAAAAATGGTCAGATCCCTATTTTTGAACCAGGTTTGGCGCCCTTAGTAAAGAAAAATCACGCAGAAGGGCGTCTGAATTTTACAACGGATGCCAAAGCCGGTATTGCTCATGGCAAATTACAGTTTATTGCAGTAGGAACACCTCCTGATGAAGACGGATCAGCCGATCTTCAATATGTCACTGCGGTTGCCAGAACCATCGCGGAAAATATGGATGGTCACAAAGTCGTTGTTGACAAATCAACGGTACCTGTCGGCACGGCTGATAAGGTCAGGGCAGTGATGCAGGCAACGTTGGAAAAACGGAATGCAGACCTGCCATTCGATGTTGTCTCCAACCCTGAATTTTTGAAGGAAGGCGCGGCAATTGCCGATTGTATGCGGCCTGAGCGTATAATCATTGGCTGTGATAACGATAATGTGGTTGATGTCATGCGCGAATTGTATGAGCCATTTAATCGTAATCACGATCGCATGATAGTCATGGATATCCGCAGTGCTGAACTGACTAAATATGCAGCTAATTGTATGTTGGCCACTAAGATCAGCTTCATGAATGAAATTGCTAACCTGGCAGAAATGCTGGGGGCCGATATTGAGAATGTACGTCAGGGAATTGGCTCCGATTCTCGCATCGGATACCACTTTATTTATCCTGGGTGTGGATATGGTGGTTCATGTTTCCCGAAAGATGTTCAGGCATTAATCCGAACTTCTGAGCAGATCGGGTATATCCCCAAAATTCTTCAGGCCGTCGAGCAGGTTAACGAAAAACAGAAAAGCAAGTTGCCTGCTTTTGTAAAACGTCATTTTGGTCATGACCTGTCTGGCAAAACATTCGCTATTTGGGGGCTGTCATTTAAGCCTAATACGGATGATATGCGTGAAGCATCAAGCCGTGTATTGATGGAAACATTATGGGAATGTGGCGCTAAAATACAGGCATTCGATCCTGAAGCCATGCAGGAAGCCCAGCGCATTTATGGACAGCGTGGGGATCTTTCGTTAATGGGGACAAAAGAAGCTGCGCTGCAAGGTGCCGATGCTTTAATTATATGTACAGAATGGCAAAATTTCAGAGCGCCTGATTTTGATGTGATTAAGGATTCATTAAAAACGCCTGTGATTTTTGATGGACGTAATCTTTATGATCCTGAGCGCCTGCAATCGCGCGGATTTACGTACTATGGAATTGGGCGCGGAGCCTCAATCAATCCAGTCATTTGAGTCATTATATGAAATTTTTAGTTACGGGTGCCGCTGGTTTTATTGGCTTTCATGTTAGCCAGCGGTTATTGAATATGGGGCATGAGGTTGTCGGTATCGATAACCTCAATGATTATTATGATGTTAATTTGAAACAGGCGAGATTAAATTTATTACTCCCTTGTTCAAATTTTAAATTTGAAAAATTAGATCTGGCCGACAGAATTGCTATCCCCGAATTGTTTGCCAAACATCAATTTCAGCGAGTGATCCATTTGGGCGCGCAGCCGGGTGTGCGTTATTCAATACAAAATCCAATGGCATATATTGATGCTAATATCATCGGTCATATCAATATTCTTGAAGGATGCCGTCATAATCATGTAGAACATTTATTATATGCTTCTTCAAGTTCAGTCTATGGTCTAAATAAAAAGCAGCCATTTTCTACTGATGATTCTGTTGATCACCCTGTTTCTTTATATGCTGCAACGAAAAAAGCCGATGAGTTAATGTCTCACAGCTATTCTCATCTTTATCAGCTTCCGACTACTGGGTTGAGGTTTTTTACCGTATATGGGCCATGGGGGCGTCCTGACATGGCTTTATTTAAATTCACTAAAGCTATGTTAGAAGGCCAACCAATAGATATTTATAATCATGGCAATATGGTGAGGGATTTCACATATATTGATGACATTGTTGAATCTATAATCAGATTACAGGATGTTATTCCAGCCCCGAATAAAGACTGGTTGGTTGAAGATGGACAGATATCTGCCAGCTCTGCGCCATACCGAATTTACAATATTGGTAATGGTCAACCTACAAAGCTGGGGGATTTTATTGAAGCCATTGAAGTTTCATTAGGGATTGAAGCAAAGAAAAACTTGATGGAAATTCAGGATGGCGACGTGCTATCAACATGCGCGGACTCCAGCATGCTTTACGATAAGATTGGTTTTTTACCCGATACACCAGTAAAGGAAGGGGTAAAACGGTTTGTTGATTGGTACTTAGGCTTTTATCAGAAATCGTAACGTTAGAAGCAAGAAAAAGGAGCGAATCGCTCCTTTTTTTATAACTTTATGTTAATAAAAAACTAAGTTGGTGTTAAATTCTTTTTTGGCACATGAGAATATGAAAGCGACTGGGTCGTTAATATAACTCTCTGCGTTTTTACATCAGCCGTAATTAACCTAGTTAGTTGTATTAATCATAAAAAACAAAAATACCCTCAAGCGGGTATTTTTGTTGAGTGTGCAAGCAACTGATTAGATCAGGAAATCTTCCAGACTTTTGCCTTCTTCATCAATTGCTTTTTTGATTACTGCAGGTGTACGGCCTTGGCCAGTCCAGGTTTTAGTTTCACCGTCGTTATCAAGGTATGAATATTTAGCTGGACGTGCAGCACGTTTAGATTTACCTGTCGCTTTACCACTTAAAGCGTCTACTAAATCACTTAATTCAATACCGTCTTTTTCCAACATTTCACGGTATTCTTGAAGTTTACGTGTACGCTCTTCTATTTGTGCACGAGCATGGCTTTCTTCATCACGACGTTCTTCAACAACAATCGTAAGTTTCTCCAGCATTTCTTCTAAAGTAGTCAGTTCACATTCTCTTGCTTGTGCGCGCAAGGTACGGATGTTATTTAAGGATTTTAAATTTTCGCTCATTGTCCTGGTCTCAAATTATAATGATGATGACTGATGTAGGGATAATAATAGAATGCTATTTTATTTTCTGCAATAGTGAATTTACTTTCTCAGGCTAAAACATGTCATTTTAAAATGCAATTTTTTTGATAATCGATATATTGTGTTTTAATCCTGCTATTGAGATTACCATTTTTCAATAAGCATTGAGGTCGATTTTCTGTAAAGTTGAGTAAGGGATAAACCCCAATGTATAAAACTAATTTATGGTCAATCCGTAAGGAATGTTAACTGTTCTATTGGAAATAAGCTGAAGAGTATAGTGTGGGACGCAAGTTTTTTATGGGTAATCTATTGGTTATGATTATAGTGACTGAATTGAACAAAAGTAAACCACTATGATTATTAATATGCAAAGGATGGAAGGTTAAATAACTATTTTCTTTAGATGTTAATTTCGTTCATTTGTCATGCAAAAAGTGCTGGTGGTGTTGATTTTATATGCACAAATGTGATGGTTATCATGAAAATAATCTTTTCTTATTCACCCTATTTTGTTTCTGCTATCCCACATTTAACAATAACAGGGAGTAATCTCAATCAGAGTTTGTGGTAAACTTGCCGCGATATATCGCCTGATTAAATTTGACAAGAGGATGGACGGGCCAATGGCTCAGCTTTATTTTTATTATTCCGCCATGAATGCAGGGAAATCAACTTCCTTATTACAATCTTCCTATAACTATAACGAAAGAGGAATGAGAACGCTGATTTTTACAGCGGAAATCGATACCCGATTTGGTAAAGGAAAAGTCAGTTCCCGTATTGGCTTATCCGCTGACGCTTTGCTGTTTTCATCAGAAACAAATATTGCGGAGCTTATCAGAAGTGAAAATCAAGCGGAAAAAATCCATTGTGTTTTGATCGATGAATGCCAGTTCTTGACGAAAGAACATGTCGAACAGTTGTGTGAAATTGTCGATTATGATGATATCCCTGTTCTTTGCTATGGCTTAAGGACAGATTTTCAAGGGGAGTTATTCAGCGGAAGCGAATATCTTCTCGCGTGGTCAGATAAATTGGTGGAGTTGAAGACAATCTGTCATTGTGGGAGAAAAGCCAGTCGTGTGCTGCGTTTTGGCAGTGATGGGAGCGTTGTCTACGATGGTGCTCAGGTTGATATTGGTGGTAATGAAAAATACGTTTCTGTGTGCCGTAAGCACTATACGGACGTTATTCGTGAGGCTAAGGCAAAAAAGGCTTAATACTTCAAACCTTGTGATTTTCTAATGGGTTTCACGCCATTAGGCCAATAAAAAAGGCGTAGGGTTACCCCAACGCCTTTTGAGTTACATCAGTTCATCATCTATTACTGTTTCTTATTATTTTTTTATTTGGTTTTACTGCCTCCTGAGACTCGTTCTGTTCAGTGAATTCACGTCCATAGAAAGAATCCAACAACAGTTGCTTCAATTCGGAAATTAATGGATAACGTGGATTGGCTCCAGTGCATTGGTCATCGAATGCATCTTCTGCGAGTTTGTCGATTTTTGCCAGAAAATCAGCTTCTTGAACCCCCGTTTCACGAATGGAAGCGGGAATGCCTAACTGAGATTTCATTTCTTCCAGCCAAGCCAACAATTTTTCAATTTTGGCCGCAGTCCGATCACTTGATGTGGTTAATCCCAGATGTTGTGCAATTTCCGCATAGCGGCGTCGCGCCTGTGGGCGATCGTATTGACTGAATGCCGTCTGTTTTGTCGGATTGTCATTCGCGTTGTAGCGGATGACGTTACAGATTAACAGCGCGTTGGCTAAACCATGTGGAATATGGAATTCAGAACCAAGTTTATGGGCCATGGAGTGACACACACCCAAAAAGGCATTGGCGAAAGCAATACCGGCAATGGTCGCCGCATTATGAACACGTTCGCGGGCAACGGGGTTTTTTGCTCCGTCGTGGTAACTGGCAGGCAGAAAGTCCTTCAGCAATTTCAATGCCTGTAGTGCCTGCCCATCAGAATATTCATTGGCTAAAACAGAAACGTAGGCTTCCAGCGCGTGAGTGACGGCATCCAATCCCCCAAAGGCACACAGGGATTTTGGCATGTCCATGACTAAATTGGCATCGACAATCGCCATGTCGGGGGTCAATGCATAGTCTGCCAGTGGATATTTTTGCCCGGTGATATCATCAGTGACAACCGCAAAAGGCGTGACTTCTGAGCCTGTGCCAGAGGTGGTGGTAATCGCAACCATCTTGGCTTTTACCCCCATTTTCGGGAACTTATAGATGCGTTTGCGGATATCCATAAAGCGCAGGGCCAGTTCTTCAAAATGTGTTTCTGGATGTTCATACATCACCCACATAATTTTGGCTGCATCCATGGGGGAACCACCACCAAGGGCAATGATGACATCAGGTTTAAACAACTGCATTTGTTCAGCACCCTTGCGGACGATGCTCAAAGTAGGATCTGCTTCAACTTCAAAAAAGACTTTGGTTTCCATGCCGTAAGATTTTAAGACATTGATAACCTGATCGGCATAACCGTTATTAAATAAGAAGTGGTCTGTGACAATAAAGGCACGTTTTGCGCCATCTGTGGCGACTTCTTCCAATGCGATGGGCAGCGAACCGCGCCGGAAATAGATTGATTTTGGAAGTTTATGCCATAACATATTTTCAGCTCTTTTGGCGACGGTTTTTGTATTAATCAGGTGTTTTGGCCCGACATTTTCGGAGATGGAATTACCGCCCCAGGAGCCACAACCCAGAGTCAGGGAAGGGGATAACTTGAAGTTATACAAGTCGCCGATCCCACCTTGGGATGCCGGCGTGTTGATCAAAATACGGGCGGTTTTCATTTTGTCGCCGAAATATTTAATACGCCCGGCTTGGTTATCTTGCTCAGTATATAGGCATGATGTGTGCCCGATACCGCCCATTTCAACCAGTCTTTCGGCTTTTTCAACCGCGTCTTCAAAGTCCTTGCCACGGTACATGGCAAGCAGTGGCGATAATTTTTCATGGGCGAAGGGTTCAGATTCATCAACCAAGGTGACTTCACCGATAAGAATTTTAGTATTATCAGGCACAATAATACCGGCCATTTCCGCAATTTTTGTTGCTGGCTGACCTACAATTGCCGCATTTAAATGACCATTTTTCAAAATGATATCTTGAACCGCTTGCAGTTCTTTTCCTTGCAGGAGATATCCACCGTGAGTGGCAAAACGCCCACGGACTTGCTCATAAACCGCATCAACAACAATAACTGATTGTTCTGAAGCACAAATCACGCCGTTATCGAAGGTTTTTGACATCAGAATGGATGCGACGGCACGTTTGATATCTGCTGATTCATCGATGACCACGGGAGTATTGCCAGCACCAACACCAATGGCGGGTTTGCCTGAGCTATAGGCCGCTTTCACCATGCCTGGGCCACCGGTGGCCAAAATCAGGTTGATGTCAGGGTGGTGCATTAAGGCATTTGAAAGCTCTACAGAAGGCTCATCTATCCAGCCGATGATATCTTTTGGCGCCCCTGCTTCAACTGCGGCCTTCAAGACGATTTCGGCGGCTTTATTGGTGGCTTTTTTGGCCCGTGGATGTGGGGAGAAAATAATGCCATTTCGGGTTTTCAGGCTGATAAGCGCTTTGAAAATTGCGGTAGATGTCGGGTTGGTTGTGGGAACGATGCCGCAGATCAAGCCAATAGGTTCAGCAATAGTGAGGGTCCCGAAGGTATTATCTTCAGATAAGATGCCGCAGGTTTTATCATCTTTATAGGCGTTATAAATATATTCAGAAGCGAAATGATTTTTGATCACTTTGTCTTCCACTATCCCCATCCCGGATTCAGAGACAGCTAATTTTGCCAGTGGAATGCGGGCATCAGCGGCAGCCAGGGCCGCAGCACGGAAAATTCGGTCAACTTGTTCCTGAGAAAAGTTAGCAAATTCATGTTGGGCTTTTTTTACGCGAGCAACTAATTCATTGAGTTCAGCAAGTTGAGTTACAGCCATAAAAATTACTCCTGATAAATGTTAAATTTTTTAAGGTAATTAGCTGCGAGATTATTAATTTATCAAATAATGCCATGAAATTAATCGGTTGGATTTCATCGAAAATACCGCTAATTACCTTAAGAAATGGCCTTAAGAAATTGTTTAATAAAATGATTGATATAGGAATAATTCCTTTTCTTGATGTTTTACGTTGGGAACAGCTTACCATTTACAGGCATTTATATTGTGATTTAGATCATGAAAACATTAAGCTGACACAATTCAGCTATTGTTTTTGGCGAGGAAGTATCAGTTGATATTTCAGCTTGAATTTAAATGATTATTTAACTCACCCAATACAATTTATTAACCGTGTTTTGCTTGCGCCTCTTAGCGTTAGGCTGTTTTTATTGATAATAACAACGGAATGAGTTGATTTAACGTAACGAATTAATCTCGATTTACGGTATTGTTTAGGTATTGTTATAAGTTCTGTTTATCTCAATGAGAAGGGGATAATGGTGGATCAATCATTACTGGGGATTTCTGGATACATTAAATTTTTTATGGGATTGTTTGCGTTAGTCAATCCGGTTGGCGTCCTGCCTGTTTTCATTAGCATGACGAATTATCAGACCATGGCGGGGCGTAATAAAACCAATCTCATGGCAAACTTGTCTGTTGCCATTATCTTATGTATTTCATTATTAGTGGGTGATTCTATCCTCTATGTGTTTGGTATTTCTATAGACTCGTTTCGTATTGCTGGTGGGATGCTAATCGTTACGATTGCCGTCGCCATGATTAATGGTAAGTTGGGTGAAGACAAACAAAATAAGCTGGAAAAATCGGAAGCGGCAGTGAGAACCAGTGTCGCTGTTGTGCCGCTGGCGTTACCTCTGATGGCAGGGCCTGGAGCGATGAGTTCTTGTATGGTATGGAGCGCCCGTTATCAAGGGTGGCAAAATTATTTTGGATTGGCATTAACCAGTGTGTTATTTGCTTTTTGTTGTTGGTTGTTATTCCGTTCAGCCTCTCTGTTAGTCAAGTTTTTGGGTCAGACGGGCATTAATGTGATTACTCGAATTATGGGGTTGCTGCTCATGTCGTTGGGGGTTGAGTTTATTGTCACCGGGGCAAGAACTTTATTTCCGGGGTTGCTGTGATATAACCGGGATCACTTATGTATTTATTTAAGTCGTTAATGTAAGAAAATGAAATTTTCTACTCAAATAGAGAGTAAGTTGACCAAAAACAACCAATGATTGACTAATTAAAACGCAATGGGGCAATAACACTGTTTTCGCATAATTTCTTAAAAACCATTGTTTATATTTTATTCTTTTTTGTTCTTGTTTCCTTAAAATAATACTGTGATTTTCCACACTGTTTTACTTCTCATCGCATTATCTGGCTGGTGGCTTGCTCGGCTATTTTGTGATGAGGGTGGACTTTTACTCAGTGGTGATTGCATTTTGTTAAAATAATGTTTATTTTCTCTTGAGGTGACATGTTAGGATTATTTCTTTAAGTAAATGAAATAAAACTTATTGTTATCAGTGTCTTACATTGATGCTGGGGTGCTTTTCACACAGGAGGAACAAATAACCTTAATCCGTTAATAAATTTATTATAAAAACTATATAACAATTATTATGCGGGCATCGATTCTTAATAGGTTAATTACTGCTTGTTAACGAGATAAGTAAATTATCGGGGTTAGTAGATTAAAAACGATTCATTTACTGTTTATAACGTGGAGAACAAAATGAGAAACAAACCATTAAAGTTGGGTCGGTTGATTTCAAGTCTCGTTTTATTATCGGTTCCTGCTGTGCAGAGTATTGCTGCGACAGTTCCGGCAGGGATCACACTAGCCGACAAACAAGAAGTCACCGTTAACAATGGTGTTGAAGTCACTTCACTGGACCCGCATAAAGTTGAAGGTAACCCAGAAACAACCGTTATCCGTAATTTGCTGGAAGGATTGGTGACGACAGACCCAAATGGCGAAACCCTACCTGGTGTGGCAGAAAGATGGGAAAATGAAGGTAATAAAGTGTGGACGTTCCATTTACGCAAGGATGCCAAATGGAGCGATGGTAAGCCCGTAACTGCGCAGGATTTTGTTTATAGCTGGCGCCGTCTGGCCGATCCAAACACCGGGTCGCCTTATACCAGTTATTTGCAATATATCTATCTTCAAGACGTTGACGATATTCTGAAAGGGATAAAGTCCCCGGATCAGTTGGGTGTTAAAGCATTAGATGATCATCGTCTCCAAGTCACTCTCAGCCAGCCCGTTCCTTATCTGGTCGATATGTTGAGCCATACCGCAATGAAACCCGTCCGGCAAGATGTAGTCGAAAAATGGGGGAATAAATGGACATTACCGGAACATTATATTGGCAATGGGGCTTATACCTTGAAAGAGTGGGTGGTCAATGAACGGATCGTGTTAACCCGTAATCCTCAGTATTGGAATAATAAAGAAACCCTCATTGAGAAAGGCACTTTCCTGCCTATTGTCTCAGAGATCAGCGATGTTAACCGTTATCGTAGCGGGGAAGTCGATATCACCGGCAGTGCCATTCCACCTGATCTGTACAAAAAAATAAAACGGGATATGCCGGAACAATTGCAGATTTCTCCTTACTTGTGCACGTTTTACTATGAAATCAATAACCAAAAACCGCTGTTTAAAGATAAACGGGTACGGGAAGCCATAAAACTGGGCCTTGACCGGAATATTATCGCGGAAAGGATTATGGGGCAGGGGCAAATCCCTGCGTATGGTTTCAGCCCGACGTATATTGGTGGCGGCCTGAACATTAATCCGAAATGGGCAAGCTGGACACAGGAACAGCGAAATCAGCGGGCAAGGGAACTGTTAAAAGAAGCGGGTTTTGATGCCAATAATCCCCTTAAATTCACTTTGCTGTACAACACCTCAGAGCAAAACAAACAACAAGCCATTGCCGCGGCTTCTATGTGGCAGAAAAATATTGGCGCAAAAGTCACTTTGCAAAATCAGGAGTGGAAAACCTCTCTCCAAAACCGCCATGAGGGAAATTATGATGTCGCGCGAGCGACCTGGTGTGGGGATTATAACGAACCTTCTTCTTTCTTGAATACATTGCTGTCAACGAGCAGCAACAATACGGGTTTCTATCAAAGTGCCGCTTTTGACCATTATCTTCATCAGGCTTTGGTTGCCAAAGATAACGCGACACGCAAGGAGTTTTATCAACAGGCCGAAGCCCAACTGGATAACGATTCAGGTCTGATACCGGTTTATTATCGCGTCAGTGTACGCCTTATTCGCCCGACGGTCGGGGGATTAACCGGGAAAGATCCACTGGATTATATCGACTTCAAGAATTTGTATATTAAAAAGGTGGGTCACTGATCATCTCTGCAACATAGTGTCTTACTGTAAAACATAGTGTCTTACTGTAAAACATAGTGTCTTGCTGTAAACAAAATTGTCTTGCTGTAAATAAAATAGTTATTTTGGATACGTATAATCACCATCCCAATGTGTGGATATGACTGTAAGGTCAGATGATATCAATTGGAGTAAAAATAACATGATAAACACAACAAAGAAAAAACTGGCTACCGGCATTACGATAGCTTTAAGTATGATGATGGGGGGGCAGGTCTTTGCAGCGCAAGTACCGGCGGGTGTGCAACTTGCAGACCCTGCAAAACAGGTGTTGGTCCGCAATAATGGTTCTGAACCTCAATCATTGGACCCGCATAAAACCGAAGGTGTACCAGAATCTAACATTGCTCGTGATTTATTTGAAACTCTGGTGATCAATGAGCCTGACGGGAAAATTATACCGGGTGTTGCAGAAAGCTGGGACAATAAGGATTTTAAAGTTTGGACATTCCATTTGCGTAAAGATGCAAAATGGTCAAATGGTGACCCGGTCACCGCACAGGATTTTGTTTACAGTTTTCGCCGGTTAGTCGATCCCAATACAGCATCGCCTTACGCAAGTTATATGCAATATGCTCATCTTGCTAATGTTGATGATGTCATCAAAGGCAAGCAAAAACCTGAAACTTTGGGGGTGAAGGCATTAGATGACCACACATTACAGTTAACGCTCAGTGAAGCCGTTCCTTATTTAGTCAGGTTGTTTGTTCATACCAGTACTTCCCCCGTCCATCGCGCAACCGTAGAAAAATATGGCGATAGATGGACACAACCCCAGAACTTTGTCGGTAATGGTGCTTATAAACCGAAAAGTTGGGTGATCAATGAACGCCTGGTTCTCGAACGTAATCCTCAGTATTGGGATGATAAAAATACTGTCATTAATCAAATCACTCTCTTGCCAATTTCCTCTGAAATTACGGATGTTAACCGTTATCGCGCGGGCGAGATTGAGATGACTTATAACAACTTACCCGTTGAATTATTCCAAAAACTGAAAAAAGAGATCCCTGATCAGTTAGTTTTTAATCCGAAATTGTGCATTTATTACTATGAAATTAATAACGAAAAACCCCCCTTTAATGATCCAAGGGTACGTACCGCGCTGAAACTGGGGATGGATCAGGATATTATGACGAATAAGGTGAAAAATCAGGGTGATATACCCGCTTATGGTTATACCCCACCTTATATCGCCGATTTTAAAGATGAAAAACCAGACTGGTATGCCAAACTCAATCAGCAACAGCGCAACGAAGAAGCAAAAAAACTTTTGGCTGAAGCTGGATTCACCAAAGATAACCCTTTGAAATTCAAACTATTATACAACACTTCCGATTTGCATAAAAAATTGGCTATCGCTGCCGCTTCTATTTGGAAAAAGAACATCGGTGTTGATGTTTCACTCGAAAATCAGGAGTGGAAAACGTACCTCGATTCCCGCCACCAAGCCAACTATGACGTTGCCCGCGCCGGATGGTGCGCTGATTATAACGAAGCCACTACCTTCCTGAACCCCATGTTATCCGATAGCAGTAACAATACGGCTCACTATAAGAGCAAAGAATTTGATGCGTTAATGAAACAGTCACTCGAAGTCAACAACGATGAAGAACGCGCTGAGATTTATGCCAAGGCCAATGCGCAATTGGATAAAGATTCTGTGATCGTCCCAATCTTTTACTATACCAATTCTCTTTTAGTCAAACCTTATGTGGGGGGTTATACCGGCAAAGATCCTCTGGATAATTACCATACAAAAAATCTGTACATAATAAAACATTAGGAATCAGCAGATGGCGCAATGAATTGGCGCCATCTGCGTGTTAGGTCATTAAAAGCCACGGTTTGGCTAAACAATAGGAACGGGCAATGCTGAAATTTATTTTACGCCGCTGCTTAGAGGCGATCCCGACACTTTTTATACTGATTACTATTTCGTTTTTTATGATGCGGCTTGCGCCGGGTAGCCCATTTACAGGGGAAAGGAAGTTACCGCCAGAAGTGATGGCAAATATTGAAGCGAAATATCATCTTAATGATCCTATCTATAAACAATATTTCAATTACTTAATCCAACTCTCTAAAGGGGATTTTGGCCCTTCATTCAAATATAAAGACTACAGTGTCAATGATCTGGTTGCAGAGGCTCTGCCTGTTTCTGCTAAATTGGGATTGGCTGCTTTTGTCATGGCGGTCGTATTTGGTGTCAGTGCAGGAGTGATTGCGGCATTGAACCAGAATACCAAATGGGACTACACCGTGATGGGATTTGCCATGACGGGGGTGGTGATCCCCAGTTTCGTGGTTGCTCCCTTATTAGTGTTGATATTCGCCATTACATTAAAATGGTTGCCGGGGGGAGGCTGGAATGGCGGGGCACCTAAATATATGCTTTTGCCCATGGTTGCGCTTTCCCTTTCTTATATTGCCAGTATATCCCGTATTACCCGCGGTTCGATGATAGAAGTATTGCATTCCAACTTTATTCGTACAGCACGAGCCAAGGGTTTGCCATTACGCAAAATTATCTTTCGTCATGCGTTAAAACCGGCGCTATTACCTGTTATTTCTTATATGGGACCTGCATTCGTCGGCATTATTACCGGTTCAATGGTGATCGAAACTATTTTCGGCTTACCGGGTCTGGGACAATTGTTTGTGAATGGCGCATTAAACCGTGATTACTCACTGGTATTGAGTTTGACGATTCTGGTGGGGAGCTTGACCATTATGTTTAATGCGATTGTTGATGTGCTGTATGCCGTCATTGACCCCAAAATTCGTTACTAAGACTGGAGCGCGCCATGTTACTGAACAAAAAAAATAGCGAAGCTCTGGAAAGTTTTTCTGAGCAGCTAGAAATTGAAGGTCGTAGTTTGTGGCAAGATGCACGCCGCCGTTTTATACATAACAAAGCGGCAATTACCAGTTTATGTCTTCTGTTATTGATCACATTATTCGTGATTTTAGCCCCGATGCTATCCCAATTTACTTACGATGACACAGATTGGAATATGATGACGATGCCACCGGATTTTGAAGCCAAACACTATTTTGGCACCGATTCATCAGGACGCGACCTGCTGGTACGTGTTGCCATTGGCGGGCGCATCTCATTGATGGTCGGGATTGCCGCTGCCTTGATCGCTGTGTTGTTTGGCACTCTCTACGGTGCGACGTCAGGCTATCTTGGCGGCAAAATTGACATGATCATGATGCGTTTATTGGAAATCCTTAACTCTTTCCCTTTCATGTTCTTTGTTATCCTGCTGGTGACTTTCTTCGGTCAAAACATCCTGTTAATTTTCGTTGCGATCGGCATGGTGTCGTGGCTGGACATGGCACGTATCGTCCGTGGTCAGACATTGAGCTTAAAACGCAAGGAATTCATTGAGGCCGCGTTGGTTTGTGGTGTTTCCAGCCGCCATATCGTCTTGCGTCATATCGTGCCAAACGTATTGGGTGTTGTTGTGGTTTATGCCTCATTGCTCGTACCCAGTATGATCTTGTTTGAATCTTTCTTGAGTTTCCTTGGGCTGGGAACGCAGGAACCACTCAGTAGTTGGGGAGCGTTGTTAAGTGATGGCGCCAATTCGATGGAAGTGGCCCCGTGGTTACTGTTATTTCCGGCAGGCTTTCTGGTCATGACCTTGTTTTGTTTTAATTTTATTGGTGACGGTCTGCGGGATGCCCTCGATCCGAAAGACCGTTAAGGAGAGCCTATGAATCGCGTAGAAACTTCAAAAAATACTGAATCACGATCATCAGTAAAATCATCATCAGCAAACCTATTATCAGTGAAAGACTTGGATGTGATATTCAGCACTCCTGATGGCAATGTGACTGCCGTGAATAAACTGAATTTTGAATTACAGGCGGGAGAAACACTGGGGATCGTAGGAGAATCTGGCTCTGGTAAATCTCAGACGGCATTTGCGCTAATGGGATTATTGGCCAGCAATGGTTCTGTCAGTGGTTCCGCTAACTTTAATGGGCGAGAAATTCTCAACCTGCAAGAAAAAGAGTTGAACAGGATGCGGGCGGAAGAGATCTCGATGATATTTCAAGATCCCATGACTTCCCTGAATCCTTATATGCGGGTCGGTGAGCAACTTACTGAAGTACTGATGCTGCATAAACGTATGAGCAAAAGCGAAGCTGTTGAAGAGTCCATTCGCATGTTGGATGCTGTTAAGATGCCAGAGGCACGCAAGCGAATGCGAATGTATCCGTATGAATTCTCTGGTGGAATGCGTCAGCGAGTGATGATAGCCATGGCACTGTTGTGTCAGCCTAAGTTATTGATTGCAGATGAACCGACAACGGCATTGGATGTGACGGTTCAGGCACAGATCATGACATTGCTTAATGAACTGAAGAGTGAGTTCAATACCGCCATTATCATGATTACCCATGACTTGGGGGTGGTGGCGGGTATTTGTGACAAAGTATTGGTGATGTATGCGGGAAGAACGATGGAATATGGTACAGCGCGTGACCTGTTTTATCATCCGACGCACCCATATTCCATCGGGCTATTGAACGCCGTTCCCCGCTTGGATGGAAACGAATCATCACTGTCAACCATTCAAGGTAACCCTCCCAACTTATTGCGTTTGCCGAAAGGATGTCCATTTCAGCCTCGTTGCCAGTTTGCCACTGAGCGTTGTGTTCACGAAGAGCCGCAACTGGAAAGATTTGACCTTGGGCGCTTGCGTGCCTGCTTTAAACGCCAGGAGGAATTAGTATGAGCACAATCGCTGAAAAACGAGTCCTATTGGAAGTTGATGACCTCAAAGTTTACTTTGATATCAAAGACGGAAAACAGTGGTTCTGGCAGCCGGCCAAGACCTTAAAAGCGGTGGATGGTGTGACCCTGAGGTTATACGAAGGTGAAACACTGGGCGTCGTGGGGGAATCTGGCTGTGGGAAGTCGACACTTGCCAGAGCGGTTATTGGGTTGGTGAAAGCCTCTGGTGGTGCGGTTACGTGGCTTGGGCAGAACTTGCTGGAGATGGGTGACAAACAATGGCGGGAGGTTCGCAACGATATCCAGATGATTTTTCAAGACCCCTTGGCATCACTGAACCCGCGTATGACCATTGGTGACATTATCGCTGAACCGTTGAAAACGTATTATCCCAAAATGAAGGAGGGGGAAATAAAAGAAAAAGTTAAACAGATGATGATGCGGGTAGGATTATTGCCCAATCTGATTAACCGATATCCTCATGAATTTTCAGGCGGACAATGTCAACGTATCGGCATTGCCCGTGCCTTGATCCTGGAGCCTAAATTAGTGATTTGTGATGAACCTGTTTCAGCACTGGATGTTTCCATTCAGGCACAAGTCGTTAATTTATTGCAGGAATTACAGCGGGAAATGGGGCTTTCCCTGATATTTATTGCGCATGACCTCTCTATAGTGAAACACATATCAGATCGCGTATTGGTGATGTATTTGGGGAATGCTGTAGAATTAGGGACTTACGACGAGGTTTACCATAACCCGTTGCACCCTTACACCAAGGCATTGATGTCAGCGGTGCCGATCCCTGATCCAGACAAAGAACGCAACAAACAAATTGAATTATTGGAAGGGGAACTCCCTTCACCGATTGATCCTCCATCCGGATGTGTGTTTCGCACTCGCTGCCCAATGGCAGATGCTGAATGTGCCCATACTCGCCCATTGCTTGAAGGTAGCTTTAAACATGCGGTTTCCTGTCTTAAAGTCGATCCGCTATAGTGAGTGATTAGAGTACTTGGGTTGTTAATATATTGTTAAAATACATTGATTAAAACATATAAAGTGACACGGTCACGGATAAAAAGAATGCCCTCATGATGAGGGCATTCTTTTGGCCAGTAAAATATTCGCAGGGGCGATAGGCTGTTATTTTTTCCATAGGATATGGTAAATAGGGTGCGATTTTTCCCGGCAAATCAAAATGCGGGCAAAAACATCATCAATTTCGGCATCGTCTGATTCTGCCAAACCGATAATGACTTCTGAGAAAAAATCCGGGTTCAAATTAAAATCAACATGCTCAGACCAAATATCTGAAAGCTCCAGTAATTCAGCACCACCCCGTTCTTCAAATTGCAAATTAAACAATAGACTATCAGCCGGATCGAGATGGGTGAGGGCTTGTTCCAGAAAAATATCGTAGGCTCTTTCAAGCGCCTCATCTTCAGTCATTCGGTTGTTAACATCCAATGGCATAGAATGTATCGATTGATTTTCCATGATGGTATTTTCCGAGATTAATAACAGGGCAAAATTAAAACATGTTCGCTATTGAATGCATACTTTTTCTGTCACGAATTATAACAGAGGACTGAAAAAGTAGCATACACGTTCAAGAATACGACTCCAGACCGGGCGTTTTTCCCATTCATGGTTTGCAAGCAGGGTTGAGCGCATAATATAGTCCTGCTGAACCAAGGTTAAATCATTTCCGAAGTGTTCATCATCAATCACCACCGTGATTTCAAAGTTCAACCATAAGCTGCGCATATCCAAATTAACTGAGCCGACCATACTGAGCTGTCCATCTACCAAAACACTCTTGGCATGTAATAGCCCATCTTCAAATTGATAAATTTTTACACCCGCTTCCAATAGTTCAGCAAAAAATGCCCGGCTGGCCCAACGAACAAGAAAGGAATTGTTCTGACTGGGGATGATAATACTGACATCAACTCCGCGCATGGCTGCGGTACAAATTGCGTGCATCAAATCATCACTGGGAACAAAATAGGGTGTAGTCAGAATAAGTTGCTCGCGGGCCGAAAAAATCGCGGTCATTAAGGATTGTTGGATTAACTCATCAGGAAATCCCGGCCCGGAAGCAATCACTTGAGCGGTATGCCCGCTGGCCTGTTCAAAAGGGATGAGGGCGCTGTCTGGTGGCGTCGGAAGATGGCATTGCCCTGTTTCCATTTCCCAGTCAAAAGCGTAGATAATGCCGAGCGTTGTCGTGACCGGGCCTTCCATTCTTACCATAATATCAACCCATTGCCCGACCCCTGCATCCTGTTTAAAAAAGCGGGGGTCAACCATATTCATGCTTCCAGTGTATGAAATATAATTATCGATAAGAATAATTTTTCTATGTTGACGTAAGTCCATACGGCGCAAGAACAAGCGGAAGATATTCACTTTTAGCGATTCGACAAATTCAATACCTGCTTTCCGCATAATATCAGGATATGGGCTGCGGAAAAATTGCCAGCTTCCTGCTGAATCCACCATAATGCGACACTTAACGCCGCGTTTGGCAGCACGCATCAGGGCATCGGTGACCTGATCAACCAATCCGCCGGATTGCCAGATATAAAATACCATCTCAATATTATATTTGGCATTTTCAATATCATTAATAATGGCTTTCAGGGAATGATCATAAGACGTCATTAATTGCATTTTGTTACCCCTGACGCCTTTGATTTGTTGGCGGCGTTCGCACAGTTGAAATAGCGGCGTGGCAACTTCGCTATTTTCATCGGTGAAAATATGGGGGGATTTTTTTAACTCTGCAAGCCATTTGGCGACGGATGAACGCATTTGTTTGGCTTGTTCCACTCTGCGTTTGCCAAGATGCAATTCGCCAAATGACAGATAGGCGACAATTCCCACCAAAGGGAGAATATAAATGATGAGTACCCAGGTCATTGCTGATGTCACGGGGCGACGTTTCATCAAAACACGAATGGTGATACCCGCAATAATCAGCCAGTATAAGAAAATCGCCAGCCAGCTAAGTACAGAATAAAAGGTTGTCATACGTGGCAATCAATCCTGTTTATTTAAGTATTTCTACTGTTATTACCACAAGTTTCTAGAAATTTGGGCAAACTATCAACTTAATACTATTAATTTAACAAAACCATAATTTAACAAAACCATAATTTAACAAAACCATAATTTAACAAAACCATAAGTTAACAAAGAACCCTAATTTAACAGCGAACCCATTTAACAATGAGCTGATAAAGAGGGTTATCGAGGTTATTGTCTTTTATTGATATGCCGAGCTTTTTATGGTTTCGTAATCTACCTTTTATCTTAGAACTGATTCTAATTTATTCTATTTAATGGTGTAAAATCAGTTAATGTACCTATGTATTAGACGTTTTTATGACAAGAATATTCAAAGTGTTTGCAGTAACGATAACTGTACTGATGTTACTGATCGTGTCGGGGTGGTCTACATTGCCGCGCTGGTTACCGCTGGTTGCCAGCCATTGGCTGCCGCAAGGGGTCACTCTTTCTTTGAGTCAACCGAAATGGAGAAAAAACGCACTATGGTTGGATAATCTGTCATTAAAGGCAAAGGCGTGTGAATGGATAAACATATCTGGGGTATCCATAGCGTATTCTCCTCGAGAAAATACTGAAAACCGTGACTGGAATATTCATGTTGCCAATATTGACTCTCAAAGCCAGTGCCTGGCTCAATTGCCTGTTACGGAAAAACAGGTAACTCCATTATCTGTACAGGAAATATTATCTTCCATACCCTCGGTGAGTCTTGTTGTTGATCGCCTTGCTGTCATGCCGTGGCAGGAATTTGCGGGCAGGTTCCAATTTGATTCCTCATCCCAAGCACAAAGAGTCTCTTATCAAAGTGAGAAGTTAAAACTGAATGCACACATTGCAGATAGACAATCGCTCATTGTTAATCAGTTTTTTGTGAAATTGCCGGAACAGGAAATTAACCTGAATGGGGATCTGACCTTGCCGTTAGATATGAGGGCGCTCCCCGGGCAAGGTCAGCTAACCGCCCATCTATCACTGAGCCAATATCCAGAACCATTGCAGCTTGCATTGAAATGGAAAGGACAAAGTGGAGTGTTTTCCGTTATTGAAGCCAAAAAGCAACAAATCCTGGCGGAATTACCTTGGTCATTTGATGCGTCTCAGTTTTTGATCAGTAATGGTAAATGGCAATGGTCGGGAGCCAGCCAACCCTTATCCGGAGGGGTAAATATCAGATTGGATCAATGGAAAAAAGGCTTGGCTGGTCTGTCTGTCAGTGGACGGATCAATTTAGTGACTCAAAATGATCGAGGTAAAGGCAATGTGGTTTTGTCTGTACAACCCACGCCCATCAGCATGACTCATGCCCATATTCCATTTCAGTTAACAGGACAAGTGAATAGCGGACACATGATCATGGCAATGTCATTGCCTGCTGTTGTGACGGGGCCTCTAGTCGCACCTAAAATGACTTTCCAGTCAGGCGCGTTGTTTCGCGCCTGGGGAAAGGTGAGTGAAACTTTTACGGTCAAAGAAGCACGTTTACCTTTGGCCGGCACTCACTTGACTCGTGATGGCTTTACGGGTCGCCTACAGGCGATTGTGAAAGCGCAAGATAGTTATTGGGGAGAATTTAAATTACATCTGGATGGGTATGCAGAGGATTTCATTCCTGATCAGGGACACTGGAAATGGCGTTATTGGGGTAATGGACATCTGCCACCACTGCAAGCCAAATGGGATATTGCGGGGGCAGGAAACTGGAAGCAATCACAGATAACGGTGGATGTTTTAAACACGGGCTTTGACCGCATCGAATATGGTCTTGTGCAGATGAAAGCCCCACGCTTAAAACTGACCAAGCCATTAATCTGGCAGCGTGCGGCAAAAGAACCGACATTAATGGGGAATTTTCAGCTATCCGCGCAAAAAACCGAATTTCGATCGGGGGGTTTTCTACCCCCATTTAATTTCGATGCCGCCGTGATCGGCCAATCACCGGATAATTTTATGCTGAATGGTGAATTGCGTTCCAAAGGTATTGGCTCGATTCCATTTTATGCTCGCTGGGATGGTGAACGATTGAGGGGAGAAGCCCGTTGGCCGCAGCAATCTTTATTGGCTTTCCAATCTTTGATTCCCCCTGATCTGGGGGTAACGGTGCGTAGCGGTAATATTTATGCTCAAGCGGCTTTTTCAGCGGCGAAAGGGCAAGGGTTACGTGCTGGTGGCCACTGGGTTGTGAGAGATGCAAATATGTGGCTGAAAAATGGCAAAGTTGATGGTCTGGATTTTATTTTGCCGTGGCGTTTGCAGGAACATACTTGGCAGTTGGGATTAACATCACCTGTCCGGTTACGCATCAAAGCCATTAAAGGGCTGTTTGAGATGCAGAATGTGACTGCTGACTTGCTGGGTTTTTATCCTCCATCCGAAACTCAGCCGCTGGCACTGACCAACGTGAATGTTGACATGCTGGATGGTAAGTTGGAGATGAATAAGTTACAGCTTCCACAAAAAGACGCGGCCGTATTGCGCTTTAACACGTTGAATCTGAGTAAATTATTTGGCGTACTCAACGTCAAGCAAATGGCCATGTCAGGAAGGATCAGTGGTGAATTGCCGATCTTATTAAATGATGAACATTGGATTATTCAGCGTGGATGGGTATCTAATGAGGGCTACCTGACATTGCGATTGGATAAGGACACGGTTGATTCCATAGGAAAAAACGACTTATCCGCCGGTATGGCAATGGATTGGTTGCGTTATTTAGAAATCAGCCGTTCGAAAGCCTATGTGACCCTCAATAATTTGGGAATTTTAACCTTGCATTCCGAAATCAGTGGAGTCAATCCTGTGGTAGATGGAAAACGTGAGATCAGGCTTAACTACCGCCATGAGGAGAATATTTTTCAGTTATGGCGCAGTCTGCGTTTTGGCAGTAATCTGGAAGAATGGTTACAGAAAAATATCTCTGTAATGAATGAATTCGATTAGGGATACAAACTTATTGGCTTTAGGTTTTTCCTGTAAAATGGGAGTAATAAATGACAACAAAAGTTGGATGCAGATTACCGATTGTCAGGATGGGCATGACATTGGTGAGTATCATGTTAATCAACATTGCATTGGCTGGCTGTGTCAGGCTGGAAGTGGCGACACCCGATAAGCCCATCAATATCAATATGAACGTGAAAATTGAGCATGAAATTCATATTAAGGTCGATCGACAAATTGAAGATATGCTCAAAAATAACTCTAATTTATTCTAAGGGCTAGAATATGAAAAAAGCAGGGGTGATCTTTCTTTTGAGCCTGTTATTTAGCTCATTTGCTATGGGCATGACATTGAATGAAGCAAAACAACAAGGGCTGGTGGGTGAAACATTCAGTGGTTATCTGGCACCCGTAAAAAATACTCAGAACGCTCAAGCCGTGGTTAAAAAAATTAACCATGAGCGGGAAAAAAGATACGCTGAAATTGCCGCTCAAAATAACATGACAACGGATCAGGTCGCGAAAATCGCGGGTGAAAAATTGGTGAGCCGGGTAGCCTCAGGAGAGTATGTTCTTGGTATCAATGGCAATTGGGTGAAGAAATAAGCGCGCCGTTTGGCGCACTTATTCTTTATCAATCCAGTTTTTATCAACCTACGGATCTTTATTAAGCAACCGCTTTTTCGTGTTCCGTTTGTGCTATTTTTTCTATGACATTATTTATCGCATCACGGGCGTCTTGATGTGCCTGACTTGTGGATTCGGCACCGAGTGCCAGACCTTCAGCAAATACAAATTCTACGTCGGTCATACCGATAAATCCGAGAAAAACACGCAAGTAGGGTACTACCATATCGGTTGGACCATTCTTATGAACACCACCACGGCTACTCAATACAATAACCTGTTTACCTTTTAATAAACCTACCGGGCCTTTTTCGGTATATTGAAAAGTCAGTCCGGCGCGGGCAATCAGGTCAAAATAGGCTTTTAGCTGGGTAGGGATTGTGAAATTATACATCGGGGCAGTGATGACAATAACATCGTGTGTTTTTAATTCTGCAATCAATTCGTCTGACAGGGCCAATACTGCTTTTTGGCGTTCGGTCAACTCACCGCCTGAACGCAAGGCTTCGGCCAATTCTCCATCCAGTACCGGGACTGGGCTTTCAGCCAGATCACGTACAGTTATGTTGCTTTCTGAGTGGTTAGCGAGCCATTTTTCGGCAAAATAATCTGCCATTTTATTGCTTTGAGAATATTGCGCCAAAATGCTGGATTTCAGAACCAGTACCTTACTCATTTTTACGTCCTTAGTTATCTATAATGCTATAACTTTGTTCATGGTATCGACTGAGGTTTATTTTATATAGAGACTGGCTCAGTCAATAGCTCAATATTTTGAGGTAAGCATTCAAATTCATTGAATGTCATAACGCTGCAAATTGGCGGGATGAAGGATATATATGGAGTACATGGAATTGCATAAGATATGTTACACTTCTAATATTTAAATCATAAGAAACAATCCTCTTAGCCTGCAAAGTCAGCGCTACTCAGTTAAAACGTCACAAGGATTTATCACGTGGAATCACCTTTGACAGCACCATTTGCTGAATTATTCGCTGAACTTGATCACACATCGCTGCGCGATCAGTTCCGTTTGAGAAAACGCCTGCATGGGGCAGCAAAAATCAAGAGTCCAACCTCCTTGCAGGCGGTGGCGCAATCCATTTCTGCGGATATTGCTACTGCAAAACAGAAAATCATTCATCGTCAGGCATCACGCCCTTCGGTTCAATATCCTGAAAACCTGCCAGTCAGCCAGAAGAAAGACGATATCTATAAAGCGATCCGCGATCATCAGGTCGTTATCATTGCCGGGGAAACCGGTTCAGGTAAAACGACTCAGATCCCCAAAATCTGCCTTGAGCTGGGCAGAGGCATCAAAGGACTAATCGGCCATACCCAACCCCGTCGTTTGGCGGCACGTTCAGTCGCCAACCGCATTGCGGATGAATTGGAAACACCGCTTGGTTCAACGGTCGGTTATAAAGTCCGTTTTAATGATCAGGTCAGTGAAAATACGTTGGTCAAGTTGATGACCGACGGTATTTTGTTGGCGGAATTACAGCAAGATCGTTTGTTATTGCAATATGATACGTTAATTATCGATGAAGCCCACGAACGCAGCCTTAATATCGATTTTATTCTTGGATATTTGCGCCAGTTATTACCAAAACGTCCAGACCTGAAAGTTATTATCACTTCTGCAACCATTGATCCTGAACGTTTCTCTCGTCATTTCAACAACGCCCCCATTATTGAAGTATCGGGTCGGACTTATCCGGTGGAAGTACGTTATCGGCCAGTAGCCGGTGATGACAATGACCGGGATCAGCTTGAAGCCATCATTGACGCTGTGGATGAGTTGGGACGAGAAAGCTCAGGGGACATACTGGTTTTCATGAGCGGTGAACGTGAAATCCGGGATACGGCGGATGCGCTCAGTAAGCAAAATTTCCGCCATACCGAAATTCTGCCACTTTTCGCACGATTGTCTAACAGTGAACAAAACCGGATATTTCAGTCCCATGTCGGTCGGCGGATCATCTTGGCAACTAACGTAGCGGAAACATCGCTGACTGTACCCGGCATCAAATATGTGATCGATACCGGTTTTGCCCGCATCAGCCGATACAGTTATCGGACCAAAGTGCAGCGTTTACCGATAGAGCCTATTTCCCAGGCCTCTGCCAATCAGAGAAAAGGGCGCTGTGGCCGTGTTTCAGACGGGATTTGTATTCGCCTCTATTCAGAAGATGACTTTCTATCACGTCCTGAATTTACCGATCCTGAAATTCTGCGCACCAATCTGGCTTCGGTTATTTTGCAGATGACCTCTATTGGGTTGGGGGATGTCAGTGCATTCCCATTTGTTGAAGCCCCGGACAAACGGAATATTCAAGATGGTGTTCGTCTTTTGGAAGAGCTGGGTGCCATTGACCCTGAATCCCTGTCAGAAGGAAATTACCGACTGACAGACATGGGAAGGCAATTGGCACAGTTGCCCATCGATCCTCGTTTGGCCCGCATGGTATTGGAAGCCAAGGCGCATGGCTGTGTCCGTGAAGTCATGGTGATTACGTCAGCATTGTCGATTCAGGACCCACGGGAAAGGCCACTGGAAAAACAGCAAGCATCTGATGAAAAACACCGTCGCTTTGCGGATAAAGATTCAGATTTCATTGCCTTCCTGAAATTGTGGGATTTTCTGGTGGAACAGCAGAAAGCGCTTTCCAGCTCCCAATTCCGCAAACTTTGCCGCCAAGATTACCTGAACTATCTTCGTGTCAGAGAATGGCAGGATGTTTACACTCAACTGCGGCAAGTTGTTAAAGAAATTGGCCTACCGATTAATAGTCAGGAAGCGGATTATAGAAGCATTCATGTTGCTTTGCTGACAGGTTTATTATCCCATATCGGGCAAAAAGACGCAGATAAACAGGAATATACGGGTGCGCGTAATGCCCGCTTTTCTGTTTTCCCGGGTTCCGGGCTATTCAAAAAACCCCCCAAATGGGGAATGGTGGCTGAATTAGTGGAAACCAGCCGGTTGTGGGGGCGTGTTGCTGCCCGTATCGAACCTGAATGGATAGAGCCGTTGGCCGCCCATTTAATTAAGCATCATTACAGCGAACCACACTGGCAAAAATCGCAGGGGGCAGTGATGGCATCGGAAAAAGTCACCCTGTATGGTTTGCCAATAGTGGCAAGTCGCTTGGTGAATTACAGCCAGATTGATCCCTTGTTATGCCGCGAATTGTTTATCCGCCATGCACTGGTGGAAGGGGATTGGCAGACACGTCACTCATTTTTCCGCGCGAATCTGAAATTGCGCGAAGAAATTGAAGAGCTGGAGCATAAATCCCGTCGCCGGGATATTCTGGTGGATGACGAGACATTATTCAGTTTCTATGATCAGCGAATAGGCAAAGACGTTGTTTCCTCCCGTCATTTTGATCGCTGGTGGAAAACAACAAGTCAAGATCAGCCGGAATTGCTCAACTTTGAAAAGAGCATGTTGATTAAGGGCGATGCCAATAAAGTCAGTGCATTGGATTATCCGAATTATTGGTATCAGGATAACTTGAAATTCCGTTTGAGTTATCAATTTGAACCGGGAACTGATGCCGATGGTGTGACTGTGCATATTCCGTTACCGGTATTGAATCAGGTCAGGGATGAAGGATTTGACTGGCAAATTCCGGGTGTTCGTCATGAATTGGTTGTTGCGTTGATTAAATCACTGCCAAAACCCATACGTCGTAACTTTGTACCGGCACCTAACTATGCACAAGCATTTTTGGAGCGGGTCACACAACCTCAGGCTACTTTACTGGATTGTCTTGAAAAAGAATTACGTCGGATGACGGGCGTGACAGTTCCACGTGATGCTTGGCAATTAGAGCAAGTTCCTGATCATCTGAAAATCACGTTCCGTATTGTGGGCGATAAAAAATCTGGCGAGAAAAATAAACTGTTAGCGGAAGGCAAAGACCTTTCAGCACTGAAACTAAAATTGAAAGAAAAAGTGCAGGAAACACTGTCAGCGGTTGCAGACGATGGTATAGAACAAAGCGGGCTGCATATCTGGAGTTTTGGCGAATTGCCTGAACGCTATGAGCAGAAACGCGGTAGCTATTCCGTTAAGGCATTTCCGGCACTGGTGGATGAAAAAGACAGTATCGGCATTAAACTGTTTGAAACGGAGTCTGAGCAGCAAAATGCCATGTGGCAAGGAACATGCCGTCTGTTATTGCTGAATATTCCATCACCCATTAAGTACTTGCATGAGAAATTGCCGAACAAATCCAAATTGGGTCTGTACTTCAATCCATATGGAAAAGTGTTGGATTTGATTGATGATTGTATTTCCTGTGGTGTTGATCGATTGATCGCAGAAAATGGCGGGCCAGCCTGGAATGAACAGGCATTTTCTGGTTTGCAGGATAAAGTGCGTGCCGATCTGAATGAGGCGGTGGTTGATATTGCTCAACAAGTAGAACAGATCCTGACCATGGTCTTTAACATCAATAAGCGTCTAAAAGGGCGGGTAGATATTGCTCTCGCACTTGCGTTATCGGATATTAAAGAACAAATTTCCGGCTTGGTTTTTAATGGATTCGTGACGTCCCATGGTTGGAAACGTCTGGCGGATGTTCTGCGCTATTTGAATGGGATCGAACGCCGATTGGAAAAATTGGCGGTGGACCCTCACAAGGATAGGGCGCACATGAGCAAGATTGAACATATTCAACGGCAATGGCAACAATGGCAGGCAAAATTATCTATTCAGCAGAAACAATTGTCTGAAGTCAAAGAAGTGCGTTGGATGATTGAAGAGCTGAGGATTAGCTTGTTTGCCCAGCAATTGGGTACGGCGTATCCCATATCAGACAAGCGTATTTTGCAAGCCATGGACAATATCGCATTGTGATATCCCTATGTACATATAGGGGAGGGGCGGTTGTCGTTAACCGCCTCCTTACACTTGTTGCTTTATATAAAATGCCACCTCTGTTTTTGTAGTTACAACATACCTATTTAGGTTGTAGGTTGCTAGTCACTACATATTACGAATTTAGTTACAACATACTGCTATCTCAACAAACCAGAGAATCACCAGCACAATATTATTGTGCTGGTGATCCCATCCAAATAACATTTCATCTAGTAATAGGTAATAGTAATGGTTGCAGTAGCATCCGCTTTCCCTGGGGTAATATTCGCTTCTGTCTGGATATATCGTGCAGCCAATGGAATGGTGATATCACCGCCTGACTGGGTAGAACCAGATACAACCGGCTCGCCCATTGATACAAGACGGTTTAGATATGATATTTGCAAGCCGATTCCTTTTGCCGTGACGTTGTCACTACGATCCAATGCCCAGATATTTCTGTTATTCCAGTTTTCCGGAGTTCCATCCAGCGTTAATCTGGCATTCACATCAGCATCGCAATTTATTTTGAGATCAAAATTTCGCGTTCCTGCTGTACTGTTAATGCCGCGAAAGTCGCTTTTCTTAACCTCGCCCATATTGACTGAAATCACCTTTTGGGTGAGAGAGCAACCTTTGGTCATGATATAGGTATCTGATAAATAGAAAGTATTAACAAGGATGCGGTGACCCAATTTGGCACGAGTCAGTCTTACTGGTCCGATGACACCTGAGCCGGTTGTTGGCGCAATCTTGATTAACTGTACTGTTAAATAACCCCACGATTGACCGCAATATTGTTTTCCCCAGTGAACGTGTGATGGGCGAGGGCAACTGACGGGATAGATTGCGGTTCTGGGCAGCCACTCAATACCATATCCCGGTGCCCAGGTATTAATACGAATACCCACCCCCGGAACACCCGATTCATAAATGGCATCATAGTTATAGCTTGCAGGTTTAAGAGCGGGTTTTCCCCATATTGCAGGTAGATGGGCATTACAAATGGCTATATTTCCTTTTTCATCCACTTGATCCAGACGTATTTCTTTAATCGTCGTCCCGATAGGATGGTGTCGGGGAACGGTAACCGTTCCGAAAGAAACGCGAGTCGTGCCGCCGGGCACAAAGCCCGGTGAATATTGACAAGAATAGTCAGCTAAACTCTCAAAGCTACTCATCGTGCCGATGAAAAATAGACTTGCCAATAAGACTTTTAATTTGTTGGCCATAAAATGATTTCCATTATTTTCTAATTATATATCAAATACATGTATTGACATTGCTATTCGCAAGAGGCTTCAACCTGATACAAACCTGAAGCAGGGACTTCATCAGGGAGCTGATAATTGACACGACACTCTTGTATTTCTTTGTGTCCCCACTTAACCCATATCTGACCCGATTCAGGAATACCACTGAGATAAACCTGTCCATCATTGCTGACAATGGCGCTGTTGGGGTTATCAATATCATGCTGTTTTTCCAATGTTGCCATGGCACCAAATGGGATTTCTTTGCCTTGATGGGAAAGGCTCATCAAAACGCGATAACCGATGCGAGTCTGGAAATTGGCCAGCGTCAGAGAACCCTGAGTTGGGATAATTGTTTGCGTATTGATATCAATATCAACGTTGTCCCCCAGTGAATAAGTATCCAGCGCAATGCGGTTTCTCCGATAGCTACTGACATAAGGCACAATGGCATAGCCTTTCCAGTCGGTTTTGATGCCGGTCTGGTTTTGCACTTTGACGCCTGAAGCACCATTGGCGCGCACTAATACCAAGGTATCACCTAAAGATTGGGAAAGAGTGATGCCATAAGGATGGGCAACGATCCCGCCATTTAAACCATAATTCAGTTGCCTGGAATATTTATCGTAATTGTAACCGGCGTTGATTTGACCATAGGTTCCTTTATATTCTGCTCCGATATTTCCGCCTACGCCTTTATTATGATTGGTATAATTTTGCTGAATGTTATAAGTCAGTTGGTTATCTTCAAGCGCGGTGCCATTTAAACTGATTTGATGAGAGGTGTCACTGTGTTTGCTGTTGGACATGTTATAGCTTACCCAGCTATTTTTTAGCCAATGCTCAAGGGGGATCTGAACGTTGAATGAGACAATCTGTTCATTATGAGCCGAGCCGGGAAAAGCGCTGTAAGAATAATTTAAGGTATAATTGATTGAATTATAACTTGTGTTATAGCCAGCACTGATATTCCTTTCGTAACCTTTTTGCTGCCAATAATCCTGTTGGAAAGCCGATAAATAAATGGCTCCCCAATCGCCGAGAGGCTGATTAATATGTAGCTGCAATTTACTGCGCCTATTGGTGCCATTGTGGGTTATCCCATTAATTGCAGAATCTAACTCGTTCGCTTCTTTAAAATCGTAAAAATTTCGTGTCGAGTAACGATAACCCGTGAGAGTGAAGTTAGTCTTCGTCTGGGGAAGATCTTTGGCATATTGGAAGCGATAAGATTGACCATAAGCACGGGAACCTGACATTAAATGGGTTTTGGCATAAGTCGCATCAAAAGAAAAAGAACCCCAATCAGAGAGACTATAGCCTGTACCCAAGGCGATGGCATGATAATCTTTTGCAATTGTGGTTCCACCATAGGCAGTCACACGGTTGGAAATACCATAAATTACCGAACCCTGCATGAAGTAGGGTTCTTTGCCATGAGGGGAACTAGATTGATATTTTCCCAAAGTCAGCGAGTGGCGCAGATTATTTTCCCGTAACATTACGGGTACGGTAGAGAACGTTTGCACAGAACGATGTTCTCTCCCATCGGCTTCCTTGACAATGACCTCCATATCTCCGGTTGACGTTGTTGGATAGAGATCATTGATGACAAAAGGTCCGGGAGAAACGTAAGATTCATAGATAATGTAACCATTTTGTTTGATGGTCACCTGAGCATTGCTTTGGGCAATTCCCCTAATCGTCGGTGCAAATCCTTTTAAGCTATCAGGCAACATATTGTCATCGGAAGACAATTGTATTCCACGAAACTGGAAGCTATCAAAGATAGGTGAGGGCGTGTAACTATCACCTAATGTTAATTGGCTTTTTAGTGTATGAATATCCCGCTGAAGGTACGTATTGATGTTTTGCCATTTTCTATTCTGACTGCTGTAAGTGGAATAATTCCGCAAACGCCACGCTTCCCAATTGGCGCCCGTTCTGAGGTTGAGAAAATGGTTTTTTGTGGAGCCGGGCTGATTATCCTGCCAGTTCATGGAACCATTATAACTATAGTTGACTGACAGGGAGGTTAATCCCTGATCCCACAAATGAGGCGGAACAGACTCTTTCGCCTGACTATTCATGATCGCTTGGGGAATACTGATATCCAGCCGCTGGAGTTTGAAATCAAAAGCTGTCGATGCTGATGGAATATATTGACCCAGATCAGTTAATTCCGTGTCTTGCGGCAGATTAAGCAATTTGGGAACTGACTCAATATTGACGCCCATGCTTTTGAGTTGTTGTATTGTCAGCCTGGGAGATAGCTTATTATTTACGGCAATAAAATCGATATTTCCGGTATCTACTTTTTCCCGATTAAGATAAATATCTACCCAATAAAGGCCGGGAGGTTGTTGATCATCTTGAGTGAAAATGGATAGATCAATATTTTCAGGAAAGCCCGAATGGGTTTCCAACGCATTAATGTTGAAATACTCTTCAGCGTAAGATTTATTGTTATACACAAAAATAGATGTGGTTAACAATGCACAGAGAGGCGCCTTAATATATAGACCACTCAAGCCGGGCTTGATAAATAACGACCAATTATCAGAAATGTTTTTTTGAAGATAATGACGATAGTTACCCATGATAATTTTCTAATTTTGATATACCCTCCATCATCCAAGCGGTTTCTTGAAATTTATTGGGTATATAGATTGTATAATTTTTAAATTACAGTTCGCGTTTTTCTTCTGGCGTTATGCTGCCAAAATCATTAATCGTTTTCCAAGTGACCCGATTGATGTTTTTGATAGGCACGTCCCAGCTCACTTGATCAAAAGGTGGGATCATCCCTGCGGATTCAATTTGATAATTTTTCACGCCATTACCGACAGCTAGCTCAGAAAAAGAGATGTAGTAAGGTGTTGGATTTTCTACAATAAATTTGTTCCCCTCGGTTTTGAATTTCAGTGCCTGATAAGCAAGGTTGACATTGCCTGCTAAGTTGGCAGGGCGATAGAATAACTTAAACCGAGATTTTACCGTGATTTGCAATTGGTTTTGTTCTGATTTGGTTGTCGCAGGAATAGATTTGATATTGAGCCAGAACAAAGATTCTCTGTCATCGGGTAAATTATTTCCGGTTTTAACAATTCGTAAAATATTCTCATTCCCGGCCGTTAACTTGAAAAGCGGGGGAGTGATAATAAACGGAACTTTAGTCTCATCATGTTCATTTTCATTCTGAACCCATGATTGGATAAGATAAGAAATATCGGTTTCCGGATTATTAATGGAAATCGAGGCTTCTTTTTTGTCACTAGTATAAACAACTCGAGTACCTCCAATGACAACACCCGCAAGAGAAGCATTAGTGCTGAAAATGTAGATAAACATAAGAAAAAAAATTCGAAGGTATTTCAAAGTGGTTGCTCCAAACAATATTATTTTTATATTTTTTAATGAATGAATATAGCCGATGACTATATTCATTCATTTTTTAACATTAAGATTGGTTTTATCTTTTTTCGGCTTCCTTGCCATATATTCCTTTAGTTATAGGTAATGGTGAAGTTAGCGACTGCGTCACCCGCACCTGGAGACACTTGCGAAGCTGTTGCGATATATTTGGCAACGAATTTCAGTTCATTAATTTTTTGAGCTGTCAATGCTTGTTCGCGTGAGCTTTGAGTGATAGGAATAATGTCATTGCTGTTATCTTCATACAGCGCGATGGCAACACCTTTGGCCGAATTTTCAGCACCACTCAATGCTAAATAGTCTCTATTTCCCTTATCCGTTTGACCATCAAATTTGACCTGCGCTGTTTTGTACTCTTTTGGGCAATCGGTTAATTTGATACTAAAGCGGGTAGGGGAAGAAGTGCTGCCAGCATTAGTGAATGTACTGGAGCTAATCGTTCCCATATTTACGGTTTGATCAGTTGAGTTTGAATCAATCTTACACGCAGTTGCAGTAATTTTTCCCGTAAATTTGATTTGCCCGTCGGCAGCATGGGCGGCAGACATAAGTACAGATGAAACAAATAGAGATGAAATAATTAACTTGGTTTTCATGTTTTAATACATCCCACCTCTGCCGAATTCATATATACGACAGAGAGATAGATTATTGAGTTAACGTTAAAGCCGTACCTTAATAAAAATACAGCAAATGGATTACTTAGTTTAGTTAGAACTACACCTAAGAGATAACAAAAAAACAGTAGTTCACATTTCCTTATCAGCAGATAAGGCGAAGAATATAGTAGCGAACAATTATAAAAGGTCAAAATAATAACTCGACTAAGGTCATTATTCGGAGTTTTTGTCCCGTTTAGTTGAGGTTAATAGAATTGTTATCGCAAAACATAGTATTTCTCCAGCGAGAATGAACTTTTATTCTATTTTATAAATTTAATTATTAGTTAGTGATGCTCTGTAAAAATAAATGTAATAAAAAATAAAGAAAATGGTTCATTTTTCCTTGTTACTTAATTTAATTAAATATTGTATTTTTGTGAACGACATTTAATTATCTGAGATTTACCCTGAAGATTTAAGACAAATCGAGCTGAATTTCCTAACTTATCCTAAATTAAAATAATAACATTCAGTAAAAATTACTTTGCTCTATAGTAATCTCTAGTGGCTTATTTTTAGGCTATTCCCATAAGCATAACAAATGCGTAACACATAAAACAGAATAAATATTTATGAATGAGGCCTGTTTGATCTCTATTTTTCTCATTTAGTTACAACATACACTTTAAATAAAAACAAAATACTTATGCAACCAATTAACAAAAAAACGTAACACCTTGCTATATATAAAAACAGCTAAAAAGCCTAATGCAGCATCGGAAAAATGCCCCTGCGGAATAGATGAAAATTAATATAAATACTGTGGTAAAAAAGGGGAGGTTTAACTTCTCCCCTTATAATAAAGTTTGTAATCGAAATGGGTTATATTAACTTATAATCAATGGCATGGATTTTTTGTTATTTTGTTAATGCGTTAATAACCATGTGGCGGGGATCATTGTCAAAAACAACACTATAATAGCCAGCTTTTCCATGACGTTGAGTGGATGACTTCCCTTATTTTGCCTGCGTGCATACAAAAAAACCAATAATCCAGGGGTGTATAGCACAACTGAAAGTAGTAGATTTATTAAGCCAGAAGCATAAAGCAACCATAATCCATAAGTACAAGCACCAATGGCAATAGACAATAACGCACGGCTGCTACGTTTAAAGGAGACTTTTACTAAAAATGCACCCACTAAAAAGTAGGGGACAAGGATCATCTCTGATGCAATTGAAAGCAATGTGTTGTAATTACTGCCACTTAGCCAAATTAAAATCAAAGAAACCTGAACCGCACCATTAGTAATCCAAAGTGAGGATTCTGGTGCTTTCTTATCGTTCTGTTTATTAAATACCTTGGGAAATGAGCCGTGCAAGGAAGCAATAAATGGCACTTCTGCTGCCATGATTGTCCAGCTCAGATAAGCACCGCAGACAGAAATGATTAAACCGGCAATAATCACAATTTCACCCGCAGAACCCATTAACCCTACCATGAGGTTTGCCATCGAAGGGTTACGGATAGCCGCTAATTCAGGTCTTGTGACTAATCCCAGCGAAAGTAAGGTAACCAGTACGTAAACACCCAGTGCTGAAATAACAGCAAGTACGGTGGCAATGCCAATATCTTTACGCTTTCTGGCACGGGCTGAAACAACAACTGCACCTTCAACGCCAATAAAAACCCATAAAGTAATTAGCATCGTGTCTTTAACTTGCTGCCAGACAGGAACACCCATTTCAACACCAGTGAAATCAAAAGAGAACACATCCATTTTGAACGCAATGACAGCCAGGATGATAAACATGCCCAATGGCAATAGTTTTGCCATTGTAGCTAATTGGTTGATTCCCGCAGCAGTTTGTACTCCACGAAGTACCAGCCCGTGAACAAACCAAAGTAAGATGGATTCACCTATCAGTGATTGCCATGTGTTTCCATCACCGAAAATCACTGAATGTTCGCTATCGGTAAAAAAACTTAACGCAGCAAAGACGATGACCAAATACGAAACATTAGCAATAATGGCACAGAACCAATACCCCCACGCAGAACAGAACCCAACTAACTCACCAAATCCTTCCCTTGCATACGTAAAAATACCACTGTCCAAATCAGGACGAAGACGCGAAAGCAAAAGCAAGGAAGTGGCCAAAAAGAGAATACCTATGCCAGTTATTCCCCAACCAATCATTAATGCAGCAGGACTACCCACTTGTGCCATGTTTTGCGGCAAGCTGAATACGCCTGCTCCAACCATGGAGCTGAGTACCAGTGCTGTCAAAGACGTGAGGCCTAATTTCTTTTCCAAAGATACGTTCCTAAAAATAATATAATCGACACGATTAGCCAGAACACTTGTTCTGAATATCGAACACATATTGGACATTTATTGCATCCATGCTATGGATTGCAGGGAAGATTCAGTAGATAAATCTAAAAAACAAGGCGATTCTACGGAGTGAAAGGATTGTATGCAATGGGTGACTATGCAAAAAAATATAAATTTTATGCATAAAATAATGTAAAGGAGTAAGAAAATAGGCGTCAGAAAATGCGACAGAACCAATTATTTCAATTTCCTAAATCAATTCGAGGAATTTTTGAATTTTTGCGGCCAGCACCCTATGTCCCGCATCGTTAGGATGCAAGCCATCCGGTGCCGAGCAGCAAGAGGCAGTGAAATAGAACTCATTACCCTCAGTTGTATAAACAGGAAGATTACTTTTATGATACAGATCCAGACAGGGAAGAGAATAATGGTCAGCGTATCTCTTAATCATATTGGCTAACTGCTCTAGCGTGTAGCCAACAGCATTCGGCACAGCATTACTCCCCCAGTTGTCTTCTCTCGGTAACGGAGTGAATACCGCAATACGTTTCTGATAGAATTTCTTAATCAATCCGAGTAAACAGGTGTTAATGCAACCGGAAATGGTCGACGTCCCCATATCCAAAAATTTACCTAAAACCTTAGTGTTCTTGACTTGTCCCCAGTCATTCGTACCGAAGAACACGGTTAGAAAATCAGGTGATTGTATAATTGTATTTGCAACGTCATAACGGTCGTAATACCCTGTTGCACTAATACCGTAATTGTAAACAGTCATCCCCCCAACACTCTCTGATACATAATCTTGATAATTTTTTTTCGTCCTGAAATTATGTTCAGTGATACTATCTCCTATCACAACCCATTTTTGTGATTTCAGAGGGGAAGAAAGTTTTTCAATTGATTTCCTTACATCAGAATCAATAATAGGAATTCTTTCAATATGACGTACACTGTCAACCTTAACAAACACCGTTGAGGAAATGTCGAAGAGGTCACTAGGAATAACGACATTCATAAAGGCGAACGCTGCAGTACTGTCGTCAGCCACTGTAAAAAACCTTGTATTCCCTGTTCCAGTTAGCGTTACTAGCCCTAACACTTTACCGGTTAATTGGTCATTTTCTTTCAATGTGATAGCAAAACAATGACCTCTGAAATCTTGACAGTTTATTTCATATGTTTGCCCAGGAACTACAGGAAAATAGGTAATAACAGTATCGGGAGCTGTTAGAATTTGGCCAATAGTATTTCCTACAGTATTAACATAAAACCCCGACTTGTTATTTATACTGTCATAAAGTTTTACACCAACCCCTTGTTCTAACGCAACGATTCTCGTAAGATCACTCATTTCTGTTACGCTCCTGTTTTTCTATTGTTTTTACATGCTACGGGCAATAAGCGTTAGCAGGTCAACAGCTCACAGGAATTCAGCGCAAACTCCTTCCTACGCACTTAGTAGCGAGAGTATCAGACCCCCCTACGTTATAAAAGGGTTGTTGTTAAATTAATGCAGACTGGCCGGCATTAATTGCACTGCCGGTTTCTTAGGCCGCCAACAGATAAAAGGCACAAATAAAATATTGTGCCTTTTTCATGAATGGATAAATAACGTTTTGATTACTTGAATAAATCTGCACTGATCGTAACGTTACCACCATTAGACTGCCACTCTCTGGTGACATGGTAGTACTTCGCTCCTTTCTCGGCTGCACGTTTAGCAACCTGATAAGAAACTTCAGGAGCCGTCGTGTAATAGCCAGAGAAAGTGATGGAATCAAAAGGCACCATCTGTGCTGCGGATGCCTTATTCAGTTCCTGAATTTTTGTGCCATTAGGCAAGGTGACCGTGTAACGACCGCCTTTTGATGTCTGGGTTTCAAAAAAGCGACCCACCACACTGCTTGTTGAAGTTGAAGAAGCAACGCCCGGGATCTCTACTTTCTTGGCTTGATCGCCGCCTTGCGCCAGAGCCTGACGAGCGGCGTCAGAATCAGCCGGAATGACGGCATCATTAGATTGAACTTTGCGTTTTGGTGCGTCTTCTTTATAGACATAGGCGGTGACGATTTGGTTTCCACCATTATTGGGGGTAATGTCACGAACAACAAAGAAGTATGCGGCATTTTTCTTTTTAGCTTCTTTGGCGATGGCTTCTTTCATGTCAGGATCAGTCGGGAAATAGCCATTCACCGTAACAGTATCAAAAGGTTCCAAAGAAATAGCTTCAGTTTTAGGTAATTCTTTGATACCACGATAGATGCGATAATTAGGTGTTTTAACTACTTTTTCTGCATCCTTATGATATAAGTCGGCCACAACACGCAAATTACCACGTCCATTGAGATCGTCGAGACTTTGGATGTAAAAACTTTCAGCGCCTTTTTTATCTGCCTGACGAGAAACTGCATCAGCAGCTTCATAAATTGCATTAAAACGACCTGTAACTGCGATTCGCTCAAAAGGTTTGAGCTCTGCGGCTTGTTCTGGAGTCAACTCTTTAGCCGCATGTGCAGCAGTCATCGTAGATAATGAGAGCACCGCAGTCGCGATGATCGTTGTTTTCAGCTTCATAAAAAATCCTTTCGCCTTGCGCATTAAAATATTTATAACGTGCTGAACATTGTTATGTATCACATAGATCGCAATTATTACATGTAATAATGCTCATTGTCGCAAGAATTTATACTTTCTAAATAAACTATCATCAGTTTTTAGTCTATGACACTGGTAATTTTAATAAATAGAGTGAGTTATATGAGATAAGTTATCATTTCGCTCGAAAAGCCATTTTGTTTTTCTGACATTCTTATGATAAATCATTGACATTATTTTCATTGCGTTACTATTTTATATTCTATTGATAGGTTTTGCTGATGGCAGAAATAAAATCAATCTAATCGTTAAATAGGCTTCAATAAGGTAATAATCGGCAATATTTCATTCTTAAAGAAGGAAACATTATGCATATTGGTGTACCAAAAGAGCGACTTTCGAATGAAGCCCGCGTTGCTGCCACACCCTCAACGGTAGAGCAATTACGCAAGTTGGGATTCAACGTCACAGTTGAGGCAGGAGCAGGGCGGCTTGCTAGTTTTGATGATATTGCTTATCAAAAAGCGGGGGCTGATATTGCAGAACATCATCAAGTTTGGCAATCAGATATCATTTTGAAAGTGAATGCCCCCACAGATAGTGAAATTACCTTGATGAAAGAAGGTACTACGTTGGTCAGTTTTATCTGGCCAGCACAAAATCCGGAATTAATGGCAAAGTTGTCAGAACGTAAAGTTACCGTTATGGCCATGGATTCTGTTCCCCGGATTTCCCGAGCACAATCGTTGGATGCCCTTAGCTCAATGGCGAATATTGCCGGTTATCGTGCCATTATTGAAGCCGCCCATGAATTTGGTCGTTTTTTCACAGGGCAAATTACAGCAGCAGGTAAAGTTCCACCAGCTAAAGTCATGATTATTGGGGCGGGTGTTGCAGGATTGTCTGCAATTGGTACAGCAGGTAGCCTCGGTGCGATTGTCCGTGCTTTTGATACACGCCCGGAAGTTAAGGAACAGGTACAAAGCATGGGGGCTGAATTTTTGGAATTGAATTTCAAAGAAGAAGCCGGCGGAAGCGATGGTTATGCGAAAGTCATGTCAGAAACCTTTATCAAGGCAGAAATGGAATTATTTTCTGCACAGGCAAAAGAAGTTGATATTATCGTCACCACCGCCTTAATTCCGGGAAAACCTGCACCGCGTCTGATTACTAAAGAAATGGTTGATTCCATGAAACCTGGCAGCGTTATTGTCGATTTGGCTGCCCAGAATGGGGGTAACTGTGAATACACCAAGGCCGATGAGCTTGTCATAACATCTAATGGGGTGAAAATTATAGGCTATACTGATTTGCCCAGCCGACTGCCTACTCAATCATCACAACTCTATGGAACAAACCTGGTCAATTTGTTGAAGCTATTATGTAAAAAGAAATCGTGTAAAGAGAAAAATGGAGAAATCATCATTGATTTTGATGATGTCGTTGTTCGAGGTATCACTGTCATTAAAGAGGGTGAAATCACCTGGCCCGCTCCTCCCATCCAAGTTTCAGCCCAACCCACCACAGCCAAACCAGCATCAGTCAAAAAAGAGGAAAAACCAGCAGAAAAACCTAACTCTCCGTGGCTGAAATATGGGGCATTCGCGCTGGCGATAATCCTGTATGGCTGCTTGGCACATGTTGCCCCAAAAGAATTTTTATCTCATTTTACCGTGTTTGCGCTGTCTTGCATTGTAGGTTACTACGTTGTCTGGAACGTCAGCCACTCATTACATACACCACTCATGTCGGTCACCAATGCGATTTCAGGGATCATTGTCGTTGGAGCCGTATTGCAAATGGGTGAAGGGGGATGGGTGAGTTTCCTCTCATTCATCGCAGTGTTAATCGCCAGCATTAATATCTTCGGTGGCTTCACTGTCACTCAACGTATGCTGAAAATGTTTCGTAAAGGATAAGGGGTAACTTATGTCGAACGGAGTAGTTACAGCGGCATATATTGTTGCTGCCATTTTATTCATTTTCAGTCTTGCGGGGCTTTCTCGCCATGAAAGCGCCAAACGGGGCAACATTCTTGGCATCGTGGGTATGGCCATTGCGTTGATCGCCACTATCTTGGGACCGGATGCCGGCAAAATCGGCTGGATTATCCTGGCCATGATCATTGGCGCCGTCATTGGCATTCGTCTCGCCAAAAAAGTGGAAATGACAGAAATGCCGGAATTAGTCGCTATCCTGCATAGTTTTGTTGGCTTGGCGGCGGTTTTGGTTGGGTTCAACAGCTTCATTACCCATGACATTTTTGCCACCCCCATTATGGAACACATTCATCTGACAGAAGTTTTCCTTGGGGTCTTTATTGGTGCGGTCACTTTTACCGGCTCAATTGTGGCATTTGGTAAATTACGTGGAAAGATCTCTTCCAAGCCATTGATGTTGCCACACCGACACAAACTTAATCTGGCCGCTTTGATCGTATCTTTGATCCTCATGTTCACTTTTATAAAAACAGACAGTGTTGGCTGGCAAGTTTTCACTTTATTGATGATGACAATCATCGCTCTTGCTTTTGGCTGGCATTTAGTCGCCTCCATTGGCGGAGCAGATATGCCCGTCGTTATTTCCATGCTGAACTCATATTCAGGTTGGGCTGCTGCTGCTGCGGGGTTCATGCTCAGTAATGATTTGCTGATTGTGACAGGAGCTTTAGTCGGTTCTTCGGGGGCTATCCTTTCTTATATTATGTGTAAGGCGATGAACCGTTCCTTTATCAGTGTCATCGCGGGCGGTTTCGGTACAGATGGCGTTTCATTTGGTGATGAACAGGAGATGGGGGAATATCGGGAAACAACGGCGGAAGACGTTGCTGAACTGCTGAAAAATTCCACTTCAGTGATCATCACGCCAGGCTACGGCATGGCCGTTGCTCAGGCACAGTATCCGGTTCACGACATCACAGCAAAATTACGTGAAAAGGGGATAAATGTTCGTTTTGGTATTCATCCTGTTGCCGGACGTTTGCCGGGTCACATGAACGTATTGCTTGCTGAAGCCAAGGTTCCTTACGATGTTGTTTTGGAACTGGATGAAATTAATGAAGACTTTTCTGACACAGATACCGTTTTAGTCATCGGGGCTAATGACACAGTAAATCCCGCAGCTCAGGAAGATCCTTCAAGTCCTATTGCGGGAATGCCGGTGTTGGAAGTTTGGAAAGCACAAAACGTTATCGTGTTTAAACGTTCGATGAACACAGGATATGCCGGGGTGCAAAATCCATTATTCTTTAAAGAAAATACCCAGATGTTGTTTGGTGATGCCAAAATGAGTGTCGAAGCCATTCTTCGCGCTTTATAGCTGCATAAATATAAGACGAGCTTATTTCCAAGAGCTTCATGTAACGTGAGGCTCTTTTTATCATTTCAATAATGAGGCTGGGCGATAAATCCCTCTTCCAGTCCATGAACTTCCATGCTTTCCGGCAAAGACTCCAACAGTTACCTGACGGGACACAACCTGACTCGTCAAATTCGGGCTATTAAATTTGATAGATGATGCATTTAAAATGCAAATTTTAATTCTAAGCCAGAACAGCCGAAAAATTTATCAATCCTGATTAATCTTCTTTTTTAATCGTTAATCCAAATAAAGAATTTTCGACAACGGGAACAACAGTAATATCGAATTTGTCTGGTTCTGGAAAATAATCAACATCCATCAATGCGATAAACCTTGACGTGAATAGATTAGCTTCTTCAATATCGTCTGAGTAAATCACCATTCCAAACTCATTTTCATCCAGTGTCGCGAACCGGCGATTACGTGTGTTAAACAAAACATAACCGACAACATTGGGATCTTTTTCAATAACCCCTAACATATCGAGTGTGTTCTGTAACTTTTTTATTTGCTTCTTTTTCATCATGTTTCTGCCATCGCTGATATATATTTAAGGGGCATAAAAGGAATTTATCACGAAACCAGTCCAGCATAAATAGTGTTCTTTTTATGCGTTCAAGTTTGTAGCCAAAAATGTGATCCTTGGCAGGGTAAGTGGCTTTACTTTCTTAATCTTACATATACTATTTACTGTAATTAAATAAATATAGTAATTTTCTGCCAGTTTCTGCACGAGTACGTGATTAATATCTCCGGAGAATAAATATGATCGTCCTTGAGTCTAAAAAAATATCAGAAACACAACTGATGCGTTGCGTACAGACACTGACACGCGCCTTTGATGGATACCCCTTAATGCATCATTTCCTCGCTGAAGAGGATCACCGGCAGAGAGTACAACGCTATCAGGAGACTTTCCTAAGAAAAGTAGGCATGACAGTAGGACACGTATGGGCTACCGATGATGGAACGGCCGTGTCAATATGGACGGCCCCCGACATTGAAAATTCAGAGGCAGTCTTTGCTCCTCTGTCCATCGAATTCGAAAAGATCGCGGGTACGAGAGCAAACGTAATGCAGGCATCTGAAGTAGTCATGGCGAAAGAACGCCCCAAATTTCCATGTTGGTTCTTGGGTGCGGTTGCCGTGGACCCAGATTTTCAGGGGAAGGGGCTGAGTCGTGCAGTGATTGAGCCAGGCATCGAGAGGGCAGAACGCGAGGGATTGCCAGTGTTCCTTGAGACTTCCGATGACAAAAACGTAAAGTTCTATGAACGTTTGGGATTCGAGGTGACAGCGGCATACCCACTCCCATTCGATGGTCCTGTAACGTATGCGATGATAAGGCAGGGAAGATCATAATAACCTCACCCAAAGAGTGCATCATCTCAATAGACAGGTAGGTTTACCTTGGCCTACCACTTCTTTCAAAATATCATCCTTTCCTGATTGAAATGTGTGTTTAGTACGGTATTGGTAGATCAGGTCAATTTTATTTTTTATAAACAACAAGTGGGTAGGAACAATAAAGTTTATTACTAGTGGATAAAACTTATAATTCCTTAAAGCAGATACCAGTGTCATATTGCAAACCCAAGCCGCTACACTTATCTGAATCCGCAATTAAACTATGGCTCACTTATTCACTATACAACAAATCATATTACTCAATGGCATATAAGGAACCACATTATGAAAAATGGAAGAAGACTTTTTCTGAAACAAGCGAGTGTTACTGGTGCCGTATTTTCATTATTACCTCTGATGCCAGCAGGAGCTTTCGCCTCTTCACAGAGTCAGTCAAAGAAAGAAGAGGGTATTGATATAGGCGTTTGCGAGATGACTCCGGAGGAAATGTCAGGTCCATATTTTATAAATAACAAATTGGTGAGAAGGAATATAACAGAGGATGAATCAGGAATCCCTCTTTTATTGACAATGAAAATAATTGATTCTGTAACCTGTAAACCTTTAGATGATATCCTTATTGATATATGGCATTGTAATGCAATGGGAAAATATTCAGGTTGGAAATACATGAATCCAGACCTCGAAGCGCCATCTGGTGATATAGGAACAATTTCCAGAACGGATGAAAGCACATTTCTTCGTGGGGTACAAAGAACAGACAAAGAAGGCATAGTCAGATTTACCACCATCTTCCCCGGATTCTATGCCGGAAGAGCGATACATATCCATCTATCAGCAAGGAATGCGAATGTACAAAAAAGACAGGAAGATAAATTCTATTTTGTAGGTCAACTCTATTTCCCTGAGGATATCTCTAAAGAAATAATGATTAATGATATGTATTCTCCAAGGGATATTAATAGACTAAAAAATGAAGACGATTCCATTTTTTCAGGGGTAAAAAATAGAGCTGCAATTTTGACCATAGAGAAAATAGGTGATAACACATTGGATGGGTTACATGGCAAGATAGTTTTATCTATTAATAAAAACAATGTGTCTGAGAAAATCACCCCTAAAGACTTGGCTAAATACACTGTATAAACAGCTTACTGTCACTTTGGTGTTGTGCTGTCAAATTTAAAGAGGAATTTTATGCATGACTAGAGAAACAATTCATCTCGCGATTTACGACACCATGGCTGATTGGGAGGTAGGCTATGTAGTCGCACATTTAAACTCACCAGAATTCCAGAAAATGCCTGCCAGGTTTGAGGTAAAAACCGTAGGCAGTTCACTAGCTCCGATTATCAGAGAACATAGTGATGAAAAGGCTTAGCACAATGTGGCGTTAACTTCACTCTAAATAGTCTGTTTCTTTACAGTTGCCGAACAGCTTACTGCACCTGTCGGACTGACGGCAACTCGAAGAAATTATACGCTCTAAACAGCTCGTAGCTTCTAACCCCGCATCCAACTGTTAGTTATAGCAAGCAGCCTTATAATCAAAAAATTACCCCCAAATGATACATTCAGAAAATTCACTAGGTACAAACCTTCAGATCCATGTTGAAAATATTATCGTTAATATTCAATATTTTAAATAAACCATCGACTTTAAAAAGCCTCTACTTATTAAAAGAAACATTTGAAAAAGTAAGATTAATCAAATAAAATGGTGTGAGTGATTAGCCGTAATTTTTACGGAGCTTAACCATTAAAACACGCTTAAATTGCGTAAAAAATAAACCATATGGAATTGGAGTAGAGAAATGGGAGTGCTGTTTCGTTCAAGCCTTATCTATGAATTATGTTTTTGGCGAACTGTAGACATTGACGTCGGGAGGCAATTTTGAGCCACGGTAATCAAAATAAAGATAAGCACGAAAATAGCGGTGATGAAAAATCACCACTTGTGCTGGCCCATCCGCAACAAGGGCAAGGTATGCTGATGTCATTATCAGCTCCGGGAACACAAATATATGAAAATCCCGCAATTGCCTATCTTGTCAGTCTCGGATCAAAACGTAGCCGCCAAACCATGAAATCCTTTTTGAATATCGTGGCAAAAATGTTGGGATATCAGAATGTACAGGACTGTAATTGGAGCGCACTTCGCCGTCATCATGTTCAGGCGATTATGGAAATGCTTTCAGATTCGGGTAAAGCACCAGCAACAATTAATACTTATCTTTCTGCTTTGAAAGGAGTCGCGTTGGAAGCATGGACAATGAAACAACTCGATACCGACAATTTCCAGCATATAAAACAGGTGCGTTCTGTCAGAGGAAACCGATTACCAAAAGGCAGGGCGCTCGAACGCTACGAACTAAAAGATCTCTTTTTTACCTGCGAAAACGATATGAGCACAAAAGGTTTGCGTGATGCCGCTATCATTGGTGTGCTTGTCGGTTGTGGACTTAGGCGATCAGAAATTGTTTCTTTAGATATAAAACATATTATCCGTCGAGAGCAAGCATTAAGAGTGATGGGAAAAGGTAATAAAGAACGTTTATCTTATATGCCAGAAGGAACATGGGAACGTTTAAACCGTTGGATAGATGAAGTACGCGGAGATCATTCCGGCCCACTTTTTACCCGCATTCGCCGCCATGATGATGTAACCGATAGCCGTTTGTCAGATCAAGCAATCTATCACATTCTTGAAACACGCAGAATAGAGAGCGGGCTGGAAAAATTTGCCCCCCATGATCTACGACGAACATTTGCATCAGCCATGCTGGATAATGGTGAAGATATCGTCACTGTAAAAGATGCGATGGGGCATTCTAGTATCACCACAACTCAGAAATATGATCGGCGTGGAGATGAACGCCTCAAGAACGCTGCCCGAAATCTGAATTTCTGACGGGATCCCGTGGTGATTGCCCGAAGCATATTTCGGGCAATCTATCCACTTATCTATCAACAAGCCTTTGTCACTTATCGAATACTTTTTGAACCTGCTACTCTTCATCTATCTTGATCGGACAAACAAATCCATCAGGTTTTATAGCTAACAGATCACATTTAAGTTGGTTGATAACCTGTTCTGCGGTATTACCAAGAAACGCAGCCGATAACCCAGTTCGGCCAAGAATACCTAAAACAACGACACCGGCATTTAATTCATCACACACTTCTGGAATGATCTTTTCAGGAATTCCCTCATGCACATGTGTATGTGGCTCATCAATATAAAATTTTTGCCGCAGCGCTTTCATCGCAATCAAATGTTGACCACGTAACGCTTGGTTATAAACACTGGGATCAAAATTGGGGAGTTCAGTTGCAATATTTAATGGTGCAACAGGATAAGCGCTAACAAGATGAATCAAAGGTTCTTTGACAATTCTATTGGCAAGGTCCTGGGTTTCCTGTACCAATTTCAAATTCAATTCACTATGGTAAGTTTCTTCATTGGACAAATTGACAGCAACAACAACAGAGCCATTTTCTGGCCATACTTGATCTTTTACCATCCAGACTGGGCAAGGGCACTTGCGCAGCAGATGTAAGTCAAGCGGGGTAAAAATCATGGATTCCAATCGGGAATGTTGATGTGCCATTTTCAACAATAAATCATGATTTCCAGTGATAACTTCTTGAATGATGGCTTCATAAGGACGATTATGCCAAACCACTTTAATCTCAATATCAATCCCTGATTCAAGATAATAGTGGGCTTGTTGCTTTATCCAAGCGACTCGTTGACCAATCACACCTTTTCGCATAGCGTTCCTTTCTTCCGGAGAAAGGAGCGTGGTCATTTCATATGAAAGGTCGTAAATAGGTAAAAATGCTTTAATGCGACCGCCATTGCGTTGCACGATATAGACTGCACGCCTTAATGCGGGTTGATCATCCTGATTGGGATCAATTGCAACTAAGAGGTTTTGGTAGTTTGCCATATTGAGTTCCTCGCAGAGTCTGGATGCCTCTTTAATACAGAAGATAAACCAAGATGGATAACTATAACAGGATAAAAGAGCGCCAGATCAGCAAAATATAGTGATCTGGCTTAAAGTTTAGATAATGTCAGGCAACATTGGCGGGAGCTTTACCGGCTAATTCGGTCAATTTCTCCATATTTTCAACGGCAATATATTTACCTTTGACCGCCAAAATACCATTCTTCTGAAAACGACCCAGCAGGCGACTAATGGTTTCAACCGTCAAACCTAAGTAATTACCAATGTCGCCACGTGTCATCGTCAGGCGGAACTCGCGAGGTGAAAACCCGCGTTGTGCAAAGCGGCGTGACAAATTATAGACAAATGCGGCCAATCTCTCTTCTGCGTTCTTTTTGGACAACAGCAAGATCATTTCTTGATCCCCTTTGATTTCGCCACTCATCAGGCGCATCATCTGTTGGCGGAGATTAGGCATTTTCCCAGAAAGGTCATCCAGCGTTTCAAATGGGATTTCACATACCATTGATGTTTCCAGAGCTTGAGCAAAACTTGGGTGTTCAGTGTTGATGATGGCATCAAATCCAACTAAATCCCCGGCAAGATGGAAACCCGTAATTTGTTCGTCACCTTCTTCAGTAATGGTATAACTTTTAATGGTTCCAGAACGGATGGCATAGAGTGATCTTAATGTATCACCCGCCTTGAACAAGGTTTGCCCTTTCTGGATGGGTTTCTTACGCTCGATGATATTATCAAGCTGATCAAGCTCATGTTCATTTAAGGTGAAAGGAATACAGAGTTGGCTAATGCTACAATCCTGACAGTGGATTGCGCAACCACCAGATTGAATCCGACGAATAATACGTTTTTCCGGGATCATAGGGAATGCTCGTTAGATGTGATTAATATAGGTAAATTTAACATATTTAGGTTGTTCTGGTAAGGGCTAGATACTCCCATTAATCACGGTATGTATCATCACTAATGAAAAAAGATGAAATTCTTTTGGATTAACGCTGAATTTGCGTAAAGTTTTAGCCATTCGATATAATATCTCAATAAAGTTGGATTTATATATATAATATATGGAAATAATACGCGTCGATGTTGTTTGGTTACAGACAAATGGAATGGAATAGGATTGACATGAGTGAGTGGTTGTTGATTATATTTACAATGATAGTACAAAGCTCTGTGGGGCTGGTACTGATGAGTGTACTTTATATTTACTGGTTTAAGCACGAACTAAACACATGGTCGCATTCGGTGACCCTCCTTGTGCAAAAAATAGTATTAAGAGCATTACTCGTAAGCAGCGTACTGGCAGGGATAGGGCTGATAGCTTCTTTAAATATCTTGGGATATCCATTTAGTGTTTATCACTCCTTACGCAATGTTATGCAGAAGTGGATAAACATAGAAACGACTTTTGCCGCTATCTACTTTGGGTTGCTCGCATTATATACAATTTACGTTGTGGTTAGAAAACGAGCGCATGTTTATATTATGCTGGCAATTGGCATTGTTGGTTTAATCAATATCCATTATATGGCGATTATTTACGTCAATAGCGCCATGATTACGTGGACAAACGTTAATACTTATTTTTTGTTTTATGGTGCCGTGTTTACGTTAGGGCCTGCATTGGCAGTATCATTTATCGGCTATCCACTCAGGAAATCCATTCGAGGTGCACTCCCGGTTAAACTGGTAATGGCAGCCCTGTTTGTTGTTTTTATCAGTGTGACGGTACGGTTAATTGAACATCCCGCCTATATGGAGTGGCTGGCAGGGGTTGCAATGATGAATGACAACATCATCTTCCCACATCAAACTGAACTGAATATCAAAAGTGCTTTTGGGCTAAAAATGCTCTCATGGTGCTTATCTATTATTGCAATGGCAAGCTGGACTTATGCTTTATGGAAAGGGAAAGATAATCTATTGATTAATAACTATTATTCTATCCTTATGGGTTCGACATTCATATTCATTGCTGAAGTGGTTAACCAATATACATTTTTTATTATGTGCAACGTATAACAGAGACTTCATACTACTTCAATTAATCATTCTGCTCTTTATGTTCCACATAGCAGGATTTGTGACAATGTCACGAATTTTGCTATGTGTGAATATTGCCATTAATATAGTTTTTATTAGTAACATTTTTAACTATAAATCATGAGGTGTTCTCTCATTTATTTGGGGTAGCGCACAAATTTAAAGTTAATTAGTAACTTATTATTAATATTCTCAGAACTATGTTTTATATCTATGGAAATAGATTTAGTTAGCCTATGTGCAGAATGTTTTTTATGCGCCGCACGAAAATCAGACAAATTTATTTTCAATTAGTTATTGTGGGTGTTTTATCATCATCACAATAGATTCGTTATTAGCATAGAAAATAAAAAAAGGTTGAGTAATTATGACTAAGCCACTTCATCCTAATTTAAATGTAGATGCGTTATTTTTAGGACCAAAATCAGAGAATGCTGTTTTTTTTAGAGAGATGATGGACTATGCAGTTAACGAACATATGTACTGGCGTTCAGGTTTTCATCCTGAAGATTCAGCTTCGGTCACCTCCGTTGATCGCTATGAACATAATTATAGAGAAACCCTTTATCGGACAGAGGGCATTTTAAATCAACTGTCAGCAAAACTAAAAAATACATCAATTCCTTTCTTTTCCCCCCGTTACCTTGGTCATATCAGCAGTGATACCTTGATGGTTTCTAATCTTGCTTACGTTATGGCCATGATGTACAACCCGAATAACTGTAGTTATGAAGCATCCCCGACAACAACAGAACTGGAACTGGAATCGGGATTGGATCTCTGTCGCATGTTTGGTTATAACCCCCAGCAATCTTGGGGGCATATTACTTCCGGTGGTACAGTCGCCAACTATGAAGGATTGTGGGTAGCCAGGAATTTAAAAACATTACCTTTTGCTGCATTTCAACATCCTAAAGCAAAAGATCTGGTCAACCATAAATCACCCAATCAATTGAAAAATATGCCAACGGCTGAAATTCTGGATTTAATCAGCGAACTGCAACAACGTGGAATTTTTGAAGAAATACGCGATATGACGTGTCGAGGCACCGGAGTTAAACCAGAAATATTAGGAAAACTCTTGGTTCCACAATCCAAACATTACTCTTGGATGAAAGCGGCGGATATTTTCGGGATTGGTCAGGAAAATATTATTCCATTGCCTGTTAATGAAAACTACCAAATTGACATTGCTCAAATGCGGAAAATCACCTTTGAATTAATTGAGCAAGGTGAATCAATTTTGGCGATGATTGCGGTGGTGGGAACCACTGAAGTTGGGGCGATAGATCGGATTGATGAAGTTATTGCATTGAGAAAAGAGTGTGAAGAACGTTATGGCGAGTCTTTTTATCTCCATGTTGATGCGGCTTATGCGGGATACGCTTGCGCCATGCTGCTTGATGAGCAGGGCGAATTTATCGAATATGATGACCTGGCCAGTTGTCACCGTTCGATAGGAATTATGCCGGAAAATATCAGTTGGCCGAAACCAGAAGTTTATAAAAGTTTCAGGGCATTAAAGGAAGCCGATTCGATTACCGTTGATCCGCATAAAGTCGGTTTTATTCAATACGCAGCGGGGGCGATTTGTATGAAAGACAAACGCATTCTCGATTTAATTTCCTCCCATGCAGCTTATGTTTTTGAAGAAAACGCGGATAAAACCACTCCCGCCGCCAGAAATAGAGGGATCCTTGGTTCATCGATTATGGAAGGTTCAAAATCAGGAGCAACGGCGGCAGCACTTTGGGCTGCCCATCGCTTATTGCCTTTAAATATAAGTGGTTATGGGAAAGTCATTGCTGCGGGTATCGTCACGGCACAAAGATTGTTGGATAAACTGACAAATTTGCCACCGATAGCCGTCGGCAAGCATCAATTTGAAGTTCATATTATGCCATCCCCAGATTTTCATATGATCAATTTTACATTCAAAGAAGTGGGTAATGAAAACCTGAATAGCCATAATGCCCTCAATAAGCGGCTCTATGAACTTTGCTCATATTCCACAGGACGCGCTTATGCCAATGATTTCCTCACATCATCAACCATACTCAATTACAAAGAGTATGGTGATACGCCAAGGCACTACGCAGAACAATGTGGTTTTAGCCGTAGTGAATGGGAAAAAGTTCGCCGTATTTATGTGTTACGGGCTGCGGTAATGACTTATTGTTTACGTGATGAAGAACACTTCAACGAATTCTGGGAACAGCTTCAATCTATTTTTGTTAAGAAACTAAACCAACTGGTTGACGAAGAAGAGAAAAAAGCCCGGTTAGAATTAGGGCTTGATGCACCATTGATGGGTTAGTTGGTATCATATTGAATATTAATCAAAAAGAGCTTATTTTTATAGGCTCTTTTTATTATTACAAATCGATATTCTTTATCTACCATCTATTTGATATTTCTTATTTTATGCCTATCCAAACAGTCCAGAAATCTTTCTCAACAATATCAGTTTTAGAACCGAGGAATTTTTTAATATGGTTGATAAGATGAGTAATTTCTTCATTGCTTAATTCATGCATAATAGAGCGGCCCTTACGTAGCTGAAAGTCTGTCGCCAATTGTGAAAAATCTTTATACGTGGTGCATTTCTCCAAAAGAGAAATCGTCTTAATTTGTTTAAATCCTACGGTTTTTAGACCGTGACTGACTTCAATATTATTCGGCCTGCGCTGCATTTCAAAATGATGCAGGTGAGGATAAACGTCAAGAATATAACCACGGATATTTTCTGGTGAACCCGGTAGCTGGACATCTTGCATCGTTTTGTCCTGTAGGATATATACGCCTCCAGAACGCAATAAACGATGGGCTTCAGCAAAACATGCTGTTCTGTTTTCTGGACTGATATGGTGAATAAGCGCTCTTTCAAAAACAATATCCTGACTATTATTAGGTAAACCTGTGCAAAGGGCATCACCTTGTTTAATAATGATATTCGGAATTCCGGCGGTGTTTTCTGCCGTATCAGCCAGCATCTGCTGTGAAGAATCAACACAAGTGACTTTCTTCGCGCCCATTTTTACCCATGCCAGCGAATAAATACCTCCACCGCAACCAATATCTGCGATCTCTTTATCTCCAGGGTCCACCAGCTTTTGGATTAAATCAAACCAGTCCTGCTGAACGTCACGACCAACATAGGTATGTCTGTTTTCTTCTGCATTAAAGTTGATTGGCATAATAAAGAACCTCATGGCTGCTTATGTTATACCCGTCATACTTCAAGTTGCCTCTTTGTTGGCTACGCTCACTCACCCCGGTCACCGTTCTTATAAACATAGAGTTAGCTATGCTCCCGGGGATGAGATCCCTTGCCGCCGCGATGCAACTCGAATTATTTTGGGTATATACAATTAACTGATTTATGGTCGCTTTCTATCCATTAACCATAGGCATTGCACCTAAAGAAACGCCCAGTCCTATTAAGATAACACCGATGATTCGATTGAGCATCGTTTGTTTTTCTAACATCGCCGCCCTAAGTTTACGATGAGAAAAGAAGATGGCAACACTGATAAACCAAATAAGGTGCATAAGAGACATAAAAATCCCATAGCCTATTTGTAAACCCAGGCTGGTTGACGGGGAAACAATCTGGGTAAATGTACTCACAACAAAGAGTGTTGACTTAGGGTTCAATACATTCGTTAAAAAACCCGTTCTGAATGAGTCAATTGAGACATTTTTTGTTGAGTTCATCTCAATATCAATTTTCGTTTTTGACATGAGTGTCTTATAACCAATGTAGATAAGGTAAATGGCCCCTGCAATTTTTATTGCCAGTAATATATTGGGAGAATGGGCGATCAAAATCCCCATGCCAAGAATGGTATAAGCAACATGTACCAATATGCCTGATGCGATCCCGAATGCGGCTAATATGCCTGCGTGTCGCCCATGAAGATAGCTATTACGGGTGATCATCGCAAAATCAGCGCCTGGGCTGATAACAGCAAGAATGGTAATAACGGCTACAGCAATTAACTCTGTCATTTTGTTCTCTAATTATCGGTTGTCATTTTTCAATAACTTATTATCTTGATTCTTTTGACTAAAGAATAACGATTAATTTACGCTGGAATGATTGAAAAAAAATCAACGATAAAGGGTTCTAATGAAAAATCTCCCATCACTAAACGCATTGCGGGCGTTTGAAGCGGCTGCCCGTTACCAAAATTTAGTTAAAGCGGCTGAAGAGTTGTTTGTGACGCAGGGAGCAGTAAGCCGTCAAATTCGGCAATTAGAGACAGATTTGGGTATTGCATTATTTGAGCGCAGAAATAGGGGGCTTTTTCTAACACCCGCCGGCGAAAGACTTAAACAAGTCTGCCAACAAGTTTTCGGGCTACTGACATTAACCATTGATGGACTCCAGAAGACATCGCAAACAACGCCGCTGGTTGTTTCTTGTGAACCTACTATTATGATGAAGTGGCTGATCCCCAAATTGATGGCCTTTAAATCAAGTCATCCTGAGATTGAAATCCACCTGGTCTCTGGTGGTGGTCATATCGATTTTTCACGAAACTCAGCGAACTTGGCTATCCGTCGCAATGATTTTCTCTGGAATAAGCGTTACGCTGCTGAACTATTGGGAAAAGAGTGGATAGCGCCTATCTGTTTACCTGATGCAGAAAACAGTGTCATTGCAAACCAACCCCTCACGTTACTGCATACACATACCCGCCCTGAAGCCTGGAATGATTGGATGTCAGGGGCTAAGCACGTTATCCAAAAGCATCATGAACATTGGTTCGAACACTTTTATATTCTACTGGAAGCCGTGATGGCCGGACATGGGGTGGGGATAAGCTCGATATACATGGTCGAGCAAGAGTTAAGCCATCAACGAATAAGTGCACCTTACGGTTTTATTCCAGATGGCTCTGCTTATTATCTGATATCGCCCGATTCTTTTGAAGCCAATGAACCTCAGACCCTTTTTCTTGAATGGTTAAAAAAAGAGTTCCGGGAAACGCATTTAAAACTCTCCGGATTTTGTCGCCCCCGCTTTAATGACTCTGAGCAGGTGACAGTGTCACTATAAGATCCCGCAGTGACAATCCAATGCCTACCATTATAGCCAGAGACCAGCCAGGCAGATTGATTCGTTGTCGTTTTAAATGCTTCTGCCAATGGCTTGAGCATCGGCGATAACATAAATTCTGTCGCACCAATGAAAAATACCGCAAATGACAATATCGGCAGAATCGCTGGTGAAATGACCGATGAAACAGTATTTGGTGGCATATTCAAGCCTCCTTTATAAAAAACAGGATCAAAAGAGTGGACTGATAAGAATTTGATTGATTGAGATTTCAGCAGGAATATTTAAGATTGATGGAATGATATAGAAAGCAATAAGATACTCAGGAGAGGCTTAAAATGATACTAAGGTTTATTCAATATGGCAATTGATCAACTCTATCAGGATAGCACATTAGCCCAGTTTTATGATTTCGATAACGAATGGACACCGGGTTATGACTACTATATTGCACTGGCCAAAGATGCCCATTCCATTTTAGATCTGGGTTGTGGTACAGGAATGCTGACCAATAAAATAGCCCTGACTTATCCCGATAAGGTGGTATTTGGCAGTGATATTGCCGGCTCCATGCTGGATATTGCCCACTCTAAACCCGCCGGTTCGCTGATTACGTGGATTCAATCTGATGCTAAAAAACTGGCATTGTCTCAGAAATTCGATTTAATCATTTTGTCCGGCCATGTTTTTCAAGTGTTTTTGACTCATCAAGATCGGGTATCTGTGCTTACACGTATCTATGAACATCTGGAAGAAGGCGGGCGCTGTATTTTTGATAGCCGCAACCCTTTGGCAAAAGAGTGGCTGACCTGGACAAAAACGCTATCTAAACGTGAATTTATCCATCCCGCATTAGGCTCTATTTTGGCATGGAATGATTTTCGAATTGACGATAATATCGTTACTTACGGCACTTATTACCAAATTCTAAGCAATAAACAGGAATATCAGGCATTTTCAACCATTGCATTTGCCAGTTTTTCTGATATTCAGCAGGCGCTTGCTGAAACAAACCTAATCGCGATTGACGTACTGGGTAACTGGCAAGGAGATAATTATAATGATCTGGCAGAAGAAATGATTTTTATCGTTCAGAAAAATCAGTGAGAAATTTAAGATATGGAAAAATGAGAAATCATTCCCCATAATAATTACAATAATCAAAAAAATATAATATAGTAAATATATCACCCAGAGTGATGAAGTTGGTTAAATTTACCTTAATGATAATTAATATTCTAAACATTAAAAAATCAATAATCTATCCTTTATGTTTCCTTAAAAACATAAAGGATTTATACTTTAACTTTGGAGAAGAAAAAAACAACGCAAAGAACAAGGCAATAAAAACAGTTGGTATAACACTTAAGTAGTTGACATCATTAATAAATATAACCACAAAAACAAAAGATAAAAATATAATTATCAAGCCTAGCATCAAACCATAAAACCCATTGCTTAGAATAATGATTTCTTTTCTTATATCGTGGCAAGCTCTCTGAGAAGCTGATTTTATTAGCTTAATTTCATTTAATGTAAAACCATATTCAATCATGAGTTCCTCTGTGATTTTTTCCATATTGAATTACCTCTGATTTCTTAAGCATCACATAATTATACAAATAATAAAAAGCATATACAAATGCCTTAAAAATTAAAACTCACTGCCGGCCATGGCCAACAGTGAGTTTTTGCTATTGAAAATAGGTGTAATTATTACTGAATCAGAAGCGCCACTTGGCATTCAGGAACACGCCGTTATCCTTATGGCTGCCCGATAGAATACCGTTATACCCCAGTGACAATGTGGTGTTTTCATTAATGCCTAATTCTGTACCTGCTTTGATGACACCGGCATCACGTGCTGCTGAGACGCTGTTGACAGTAAACGTCGCATGACTATTGCTAAAGCGTAATTGGGTGTCACGATCTAGATTGCCAAATTGATGTTGCCAACCCAACTCTCCATATACGCCCACAGCCAGACCATTTTCAGTCTGCCATTTTTGATCGACACGTAAACCTAACGTCGAGAAGGTCGTATTTTTCGATTGTTTGTTACCACTCAGTGCAGCGGCACCACCATGCTCACTGATGCCTTCATTGTGGAAATTAACATAAGATAAGTTGGCGAAGGGTTCCAGATTCAACCAAGAGGTATTGATTCCATAAGCCGCTTCCGTAAACAGTTGACCTGTCTGAGCGCCATATTTGGCTTTCAGATTATCGAACTGGCTACTAAAGGCCACTGAACGTTCTGTATCGAAACGATGCCAACTATAAGCAGCACCCGCACGCAACGCCAGGGCATCAATTTGCTTGCTACCATATAGCGCCAGATGGAAATTGTCACTGCGTGCTGAAGTACTATGACCTCCCTTCAGAGAAGAGCGGGTATAACCCGTGGCTACGCCAAACCGCCAATCGTTGGCCAGTTCTTTATCCGCACCCAGTAACACACCATAGTTGGATACACGATAACCATTGACTTCACTGTTATCACTAGCACGTTGCCAGTTACCCATGGTCTGCGCCCAGACACCGTTTTCATCCGCTTTGATATCTTGTCCGCTGGTGCCACCCTCAGCCTGACGCAAACGGGTATTCAGCGTATCACGCAGATAGCGGCTATTGTTGATTTGTGCTGCGGCAATATCAGCATGAATCTGTCCAGAAGAAAGTTGTTGAAATGCTTGGCGGGCTTGATCCGCCGTATCAGACATCAAAATACTTTCATAAACCGGGTGGCCCAGATCCAGCTCATCGGCAGCATTGGCTACAGCGCGTTCGTTAGCGGTCATACCCAGACTGGCGAATGGGGTGGAATTGCGTTTTATATCCAACATCACTCGATCAGAGGGGTAACTCAGCTCAGTACCAACGAACAAATAGTTTGGTACTACGGAGGTAAATTGCCCGTTGATGCCCCGCTTTGCCTGCAGGATATTGTATTGCTGACCAAGCAAGCTACTCACTTCTGGCTTCGATAACAAGTTACTGCTGTTTTCCAGCATCACCTGTACTTCACCCCCTTTCAGCGTTGCCAGACCATTGCTGACAATGCGATCACTATGGCCTTTGCTATTGGGTGTCACCTCTACCAGATAACGTGAACCGTTTTGGAAGGTAACATCGCGATCAACACTCAGCGTACCCTTTGAGCTTAAATCGCCCGGTGCAATACTTGCTCCGGTGTTGGCCATAATCGAACCGACAGTCCCTGATCCACCGAGAATTGCGCCATCATGCACTGTGACATCAGAGTCTATGGAACCAGTGACTTGTAAACGCCCTTGTTCTACCCAAGTCGGGCCTTTATAGGTACTGTTTTTGCCGGCAAGATCAAGAATACCATTACCGATTTTCGTCAATCCGCCGTGACCGGAAATATCATTGCTCCAACTGTCATAAGCACACTCAATACTGTCACATCTCCGTTCTACGCTAGTACCTTTTTCAACCAACCCGCCGATACCGGGAATATTGGCGATAAATTGGGTTTCCGTATAGGAACCGGGAATGTAGTAGGTTTTGGGAATATCTTTTTCAGTAATGAACATTTTGGGGCCATCAATGGCATCCTTCAGGTTCAACATTCCCCAGCCATACTCATTATCTACGCCGGGAGCGCCTAAGTCAGTCGCCGTGGTTTTGAGGACGTCAGAGATTTGTCCCGCAGTCATGTAGGGGAAACGCTGCATCAAGACGGCTGCAGCTCCAGCAACATGAGGAGACGCCATGGATGTTCCCGTATACTCATCATAGGTCGGATCAATGGTCAGCTCACCATTTTTGAAAGCCTCCTCATCGATTTTTCCATTAACGTTGGAAACGAAATCCCCCGTGCTGCTGTAGATTTTTGTGCCGGGTGCGGACAAGCAATAGCTGGCAGTATATCCGCAACTCGTTGATGAGACGTTAATCTTATTTTCTCTGGTCAGATTGGCAACGCTGAGATAGTTTTTTAATGCGTCAGGGAAGAAATACGGCATACCCGCATGTAACCAGGTGACGTTATAGTTATTTGCATTTCCCGCCGCAAAAACAACTAATTTGCCATGACGGGCCGCACGTAATAGACCCGCAGTTCTGGTTGTATAGTCATCGAGTTCAGGAATGGGAAAACGGCTTAACCGGTCCAGTTCATCTTTAATCGGTGTAACATAATTAATCACATCCTGAATTTTGATTTCAACGTAATCGACCGTCCCATCCGGTCTTCGTTTAGGCTTACCGTACTCATCAGTATGATAGCGAGGACGAACACCCCAACTGTTATTGATGACACGTACATTACTTTGGATCATGGCTTCTGTACGGTTATAGTCATTCTGTAAATATTTTCCGGTGATTAAACCCGCATCAAATGCCACGCCGTGCATTTCCTTGCCATCCCGGTTGGCCGCAATAATTCCCGAAACATGGTTACCGTGGGCACCGAAACTGATCATTCTGGTGTCGGAATCTTCATCGTAGTTCCAAGTGTCCTCTGGACTAAGAATTTTCAATTTTCCGGCGAACTCAGGATGGTTGGTTACAGCTTCATCCAATACACCCACATTAATGCCTTTACCCGTGTAACCACGGGCATAAGCATATTGAGCACCAATCGCCGCCAATCCCCATTGATGATTAAATTCCTCTGATAGCCAACTGTCTGGAGCGTTCTTCTTACCCTGTTCCTGATATTCAGTAGCTGCCATAGAAGCGCTAACAGGTAATGTTCCAAAAAATAATGTCATCCACAAAAAGATCGGTCGTGCCGAATTGTTTTTTTTCATAAGAGAGATTCCATTTTTCAAAAAGTGGCAACTTTCAATTCGCGGTTTGGCAGATTGCTCCTTGAAAAGTTTTTATTAATAAAACCGATGATTAAACTGCAACAGGCAGGCGCGACCTTATATCCCTATCTTTTTAATTATCTATAGGAATATACCGACCATAATATTCTTCGCCCACGAGCTGCTATAGCATAATAATTAAAACCAAAATGCAAGCGAAAGATTAACTTTTTTATTACTATTTTATAACAAAAATGAAAAATCACATTTATGACTTAATTTACAAGGTATTGTGAAATGCGGGGAAAGAGATTAACCCAAAGAATTGTGTTAATGATATGTAATTTCTTTGTTTAATGTGAGTGATTGTTATATTTTCAAAAGGGTATAATTTATCGCGATTTTCTTCCTGATAACCCGTTTGAAATGGGTCTGTTTTTTAAAATCTTCTGAGGATAAGATGATTCCATACTTCAAAAAAACACTTTATATAAATAAAATATTACATTTTATATATAAATATTACTTCCCCAGAAAATTTAATCCCAATTAAATATATCAACTAACAAATAATAGGTTATTTCATTCAAATATTGATTGCATGTCGATTCCCGCATTTATGCCATTCTGGCTGAATTGATCAATTTTTCACATAAACAATCAAGCGCAAGTGTTTCTCTACATCAGTAATCATGGAGGTGTAATCGAAAACGGTGGCCTGTCCATTGACATTCAGTTCTCGTACACCATTGCAAGGTTCATAGATTTCGTGCTTATGCCACATACGATAAAAATCAGGTGAGATTTTCAGCAATTTATTCACCAGTTCTTGAATATAATTGTCTTTAGCAGCAAGAGCATGGTCGCGTCTAAAACTGGACAGCAAACGATAGGCATCCCGTTCCCAATCGGGCAATAGCTCACGATAATGCTCATTGGTAAACAATAACCACAAAAAATTGCGTTGCTTATCTTCCACCTGACTGAAATAAAAGCATTCATCTGCGGGTTGATTAAAGGCTAAAACATCCCAATGCAAATTCAGCACATAAGTTAGGTGAGGGGACAAATCATCCATAAGCCGTTGGATGAGTGGAGAAACGACACACCAAGTTTGCCCGGTTTCGATAGGTTCACGCATGTGTGTGAGTAAATATAGGTGCCTTCGTTCGGCCGTATTCAATTTTAAAACGTTAGCCAGATTATCCAAAAAAGAGGCTGACACGCCGATTTCCCGTCCCTGTTCCAACCATGTATACCAAGTGACCCCAACACCTGCCAACGCTGCCACTTCTTCGCGTCTTAACCCTGGGGTACGGCGACGTCTAACGTGAGGTAATCCAACGGATTCAGGACTGATACTTTCTCTTTTAGTACGTAAGAAATTGGCTAACTCGCTACGGGATCTTTTCAGTTTTGTCATTGTTTTCAATCCATTACTATTAGTAATAGTATAAGTTGTTAAATTGTAACAGGGTAATGAAGCGATTAACATCTGCTTATATCAAACATTGTGAGGCTCCACGTCATGTCTAAAAAGGATTACTTATCCCTATCAGTTTTGTTGTCGGCTGGATTTATGACTATCTTTGATCTTTTCGTTGTTAATATCGCCATTGCCAATATTCAATCACAATTACAGGCCACTTTATTTCAGGTTACGCTGGTCATTGTGGCCTATGAAATGGGGTTTGGCTTGCTACTGATTACTGGAGGGCGCTTAGGTGATCTATTTGGGCGGCGGCGATTGTTTCAGTTAGGTATGTTAGCTTTTACTCTGACGTCATGGCTTTGTGGTCTTGCGCCCAGCGCAACGCTTTTGATTTTTGCCCGGTTTTTACAGGGATTGTCAGCAGCGCTGCTATTTCCACAGATTTACGCCAGTATCCGTGTCAGTTTTGACGGAGATAACAGTCGTCGGGCGTTTGGTTTATTGGGAATGACTTTAGGTTTTGCCGCAATTGCCGGGCAAACCTTAGGTGGCTGGATGATTTCTGCCAATCTATGGGATTTACAATGGCGTTCTATCTTTCTAATTAATGTGCCAATTGGCATATTGGCTTTAGTTTTTTCAGGTTATATCAATGAAAGTCTCGCACAAGAAAAACCTGAGTTAGATTTGGTTGGGGTGGCACTTTCTAGCATCGGTATTTTCGCTTTACTGCTGCCACTTTTGATTGGGCCAACCTTTGGCTGGCCAATATGGTGTCTGGGGTTACTTTTTCTGGCTTGTTTGGTGTTACTACAGTTTTTACGCCATGAAAAATATTACGCAGCCCAAGGGAAAACACCTCTCTTCAATTTTGATTTATTGAAAAACAAGCCATTCAGTTTAGGTTGTTTATTGGTGTTATTTGTTTACTCCACTTCCAGTTCATTTTTTCTGGTTTTCGCCTTATTTTTACAAAACGGTTTAGGCTTCTCTCCATTAGATGCCGGATTAATTTTTGCGCCTGCAAGTGTAGGGTTTGTTTTATCTTCACTCAATGCGCCTTATTGGGTTAAACGCTTTGGCAGCAAAGCCATCGTGATCGGTTCGCTGCTCTATACACTCTCTTTCATTGCTCTTATTGTGGCCATTGCGATGTGTTCCCCAGTAACGTTATCAATGACCACGTTATTATTTGGGATCGTACCCATTTTGATACTTCTCGGATATGGACAAGGTTTTGTCATGACACCATTGCTCAATATTGTTTTGTCTTTTGTGAACATCCGATTTGCGGGTATGGCATCAGGAATAATTGCTACTTTGCAACAGGTTGGGGCTGCCTTTGGGGTTGCTATAGTCAGTGTTTTAGTTCAGTGGCATTTTAATAATGTGGATGTTCTCACTGTTAGCACATACCAAAATGCCTTTGTTCACAGTATGTTCTACAATATTGCAGCCACTTTTATTACATTTTGTTTGTTGAAACTATTACATCGAAAAGAGTTATAGAGTATTTCACGGGGATATCAACAAGTGATCAGATCATTTACAGCAGCAGATATGGATGCGGTTCTGTCCATTTGGTTAGCGGCTTCCATTAAAGCCCACGATTTTGTGGCGGCTGAATTCTGGCAATCACAAGTGAAGAATATGCGAGATATTTATCTCCCGGCTTCAGAGGTACATGTTTACGTACAGGATACTCATGTCGTCGCGTTTTATGCGCTTCACGAAAACAATCTGGCTGCTGTTTTTGTCTCACCAGACAAGCAGGGGCAGGGAATTGGCAAGGCATTAGTTAATGATGCGAAAAAACGCAGAAAGGAATTGACATTATCGGTCTATCAGAAAAACCTGGCCAGTTATCATTTCTACTTATCGCAAGGATTTCACGTTATCCGCGAAGAAGTGGATGAGAACACGGGATGTCGGGAATATTTTATGTGTTTAAGACGGTAAATCAGCAATATTAGCCACTATATTGGATTGGAGCAGTGTATGTTAATCACCTTAACTGACGTAAATAAAAATAATTATGAAGCTGTCTGCGAACTATCAGTAACTGATGACCAACTTGATTATATTGCAGAAAATGTGTGGTCCCTTGCCCAATCCAAATTTTACCCTTTATATCAAACACGCGCAATTTGTCTGGATGGGGAGCCTGTTGGTTTTTTCATGTGGGTACCAGATGCTGACCAAAGAATAACGATTTGGCGGTTTATGGTAGATAAAAACCATCAAAACAAGGGTATTGGGCGTAAAGCACTATCGCTGGCGATTGATGAAATCAGGCGCACAGATCAGTTGGAAGCAATAGGAATCAGTTATGATCCGAATAATCTCGTTGCAAAAAATCTTTATGCCAGCTTTGGTTTCGTTGAGGTTGGCATGGATGAGGAAGTTGAAGAAATGCTGGCTGTTATCAAAATTTAGGGTTTTACGGCGCATCTGGATAAGATTCAAAGCGGATCAAACTGTCTTTTTGTTCTTATTGGTCAAAGTCAAAGCGAATTGTGTTTTATCATTGAACAAAAGTGCCAAAAATACGGGGCACTGTGTTTTTATACAGATTTAGTGAAAATAGACACATTATTGGGTAAAAATAGGAAAAATATGTCATGGAGCTTGATATCCATATTCTCGGCTCGCAAACTTGAGCCGAGGTTGATCCATCAAAATATTTCGTCTCTTGGCTTCCCACTACATCCCATACGGATAATTTTGACTTTCTTCACCTATATCTTCGCGTACTTGTTTCAGTGCCTGAGTATAGGATTTAAGGAGTTTCAACGTATAATTGGCACGCCCTTCAAATTCAGCATCGTTGCAAGTCAGATCGCTTGAAATTAAATTCTCTCCCTGACGGAAAATCAAATGATCAGGCAAGAAACACACATGATTATTTTTAAACCCTGTCATGCGTAATTCACAGAGAGGATAAACGCCATTAATCCCAACAGATACACTCGTCAATAATGCTGGCTTATGGCCCAATTCTGTCACAGAACAATATAATAAAAAGTTCTTCAATGCCGGGGTCGCCATTCCATGCCATTCCGGAGTCACAAAGATAAATGCTTCGCTCTCTATCAGATGCCGGGCAATCGCCTGCCAAGGATGAGATTCTGCGGAGATATCCGTTGTATAACCATCGTGCAAGGGTAATTCTACATTGGAGAGATCTAAGTTCTGTATATCGGTAAAACCGTGTTCACGACTCAACTTCTGTAAATAACAAGCAACACGTTGGCTGTGAGAATCGGGGCGTTGGCTGCCTGAGATTATAGTCAGTTTCATTGATTTTCCTGTTACTTTTTTATTGGTGACTTAAATTATAGGGTTCTCGTTTTTTTCTATCTGATTCCGGGGAACTGAAAGCCAAACAGAAATAATAATGGTGCATGCCCCAAGCATTTGGAGCAAGGAAAATGTTTGTTTTAAAAATAAATAACCCAAAAAACACGCTGACAATGCGCTGAGAAATCCTAAAAAAGAGAGGGTGACTACCGGTAATTTTTCAATTCCCCGAAACCAAATAATATAAGCGAAAACAGCACCCACCAGACACAAATAACCATAGCCAAGCAGGTTTGTCATTGTGAGATGTTGCGGCACCCCTTCTGTATAAATAGCGATGGGCAATAACATCAATCCTCCAAGGGTTAATTGCCAACCCGTAAAACTGAGTAACGATAAGTGAGTGGGGCGATCCCAGTATTTAGTGAGTACAACACCTAAGGCCATACAGCCACATCCCGCAAAACCTGCAATAACGCCTTGCCAATTAAGGCTGGTGGTTGAATTCAATACCAATAAACTGATCCCAATAACGCCCAAGATTGCAGAAATAATGTGTTTTGCCGTAAGGGAAGTTTTCAATAGATAAGCACTTAATAAGATCACAAAAATGGGTTGGCAAGCCATTATTAATGACGCCGTTCCACCAGGTAGATAGCCTGCGGCAACAAAGAGAAAATAGAAAAAAGCACCGATATTGAGTAGTCCCAATATTGCAATACGTAACCACCAAATCCCTTGGGGAAAAGTACGACAAATCAGCAGTAATAAGAGACCGGCAGGTAATGCCCTGACGGTAGAAGCCAACAACGGCATATTAGGTGGCAGCATTTCCGTTGTGGTGATGTAGGTACTGCCCCAAACGATTGGAGCCAATGCAGTCAGTAAAATATTCCGGACAACTCTAATTTCTAACATGAATCTTTCCTTCTAATTTATCCATTTCTTCACCCTGCATATCAATATGTTGCCAGTTATAAGCATTGATATACCACCACATAAAGTATCTTTACGTAAAGATAAATCAAAATAATAGCTTAATCGATTTTTATCAAGTATCTTTTTGCCAAACTAAAATGAATAGGATAAAAAAGCATGAAGTACGATCACGTCGACCGATTACTGATACAGTGGGAACAGCAGCGTCCAGACCTTGATCCATCGTCAATGGGCGTCATTGGCCGGCTATTTCGGGTAAGTAAAATCATTGAGCAGCGTTTGCAACAGGCTTTCAAAGAACACGGTCTGAGTGCCATTGAGTTTGATATCCTTGCGACACTCCGTCGTAATAACGTTCCGATTACTCCGACAGAAATGTACCAATCCGTTATGCTAACTTCTGGCGCAATGAGTACGCGGATTGAGCATATGGTACAACGCGGATTGATTGAGCGTATTGCCAATAAAGAAGATCGGCGTAGCTGCAAGGTTTTGCTGACTTCGGAAGGAAGGGCATTAATCGATAAAGCGGTGGAAAGTCATGTGGAAAATCAAAAAGCGATTCTCGAACCGTTGACAAAAACGGAACAAGAACAACTGGCAGCACTGCTGCGGCATTGGTTGCTGACCAATGAAAATGAATCAACCTGCTGAGATAACGCTATTTTCGCAAGATCCGCCCTGACATAAAAGCCAGGGCGAGATAGGTCTAAAAATAAAAGATATTAGAACTTAACATTAACTCTTGCCCAATAAGTCCGTCCAGGCTCGTTTACTGCTGTGTTGCCGGAATAACCAAAGTCCTGATTCCCCGCTAAGTTAAGGTGTTCGCTGTAAGTCTTATCAAAAATGTTGTCAACCCCCGCGCTGATCTGAACATTTTGGGTCACCTTATAGGTTGTATTTGCAGACAGAATGGCAAAACCTTTGCTGCGATCGAAATCTTTGCCTACCACATTACCTTCATTGATTGCCACTCGATGCTGACTGTTTACCAGACGCAACAGACCACTGCTGCTCCAATCGCCATGTTCCCAGCTCAGGCCAAAACGCGCTTCCAAAGGTGGGGTCTGCGGCAGTGGACGACGATGGGTCGTATTTTGCGCCCAGGAATAGGCCAAACTTGCATCCGTTTTCCAATGATCGTTTAACTGATAAGCGATGCCCGTTTCTCCGCCCATAATGGTTGCATTAATATTGTTGGCTGAGTTTTTGCCGTTATAGTTAAATAGAATGAAATCATTAACCTTGCCCACATATGCCGATACCCAGCCTTTCAGGGATTGGTCGTTATATTGTGCACCGATATCCAACTGGGTGGTTTTCTCCGCTTTCACATCCATGAACGCATTTTCACCTGCCCTACCTGAAAACAGTTCCCAGTAATCAGGAAAACGCTCGGTATAACCCACCCCAGCATAGAACATAACAGGCATGTCTTTCAGGTTATGTTCAAACCGAATAAAACCGGCGGGAAGGGTATCTTTGCGTTCTTGTTGGGTGCCGTATTTGTATACCATCACGCGATCCAAACGGGCACCGCCGATAACCTTGCTCTGTTCCGTGGTATCCCAGGTTAATTCACTGAAAATGCCATAATCATTGAAACGGGCATTCTTACTCCAACCAACTCTTTTCGCTTTATCCTTACTGCGATCGGTGTTGGAACGATGGGTATTGGTTTGCATATCAACACCACTTTGCAATTTGAAATCGTCCCAAATCCAGGTTCCCATCATGCGGCCACCCATAGTCAGGCGATCGGGTTCTGAGATTGCTTTCATTTTTGAACTGCGTAGGGAATAGGTATCCATCACATGATCGGTGTAGTTGTAATAGAAATGGGTTTCGAACTTGTCAAATACCTCGCCGATATTGGACTTTTCAAAACGAACCCCAAAACTTTTACGCTTGAATTGGGAGCCGTCCATCATGCGAGTGGCATAACGCGCTTCACCATCACCTTGTCCGGCACTCAGTTCCAGCAGGGTATTTTCATCAGGCGTCCATCCCAATGCGACATCGGTATTCCATTTGTCCCAACGAGAAGGTACTCGATGACCATCACCATCTTTATAATCATTGGCGCGGGACTTATTGCCAATCAAACGAATATAACCCAATTCATTGCCCAAGCTGAGGTCAACATTCCCATCCAAACGCCCATTGGAGCCGACAACTGTGCTGGCATTGCCTTTAGCACCAGGTTGTTCAAACTGGGGGCGGGTACGTTCAAAACGAATGGTCCCCGCTGAGTTACCTGATCCCCACAGTACCGTTTGTGGGCCTTTAACGAGACTCAAAACATCATAATTCTCGGGTGAAATATACGAGCTGGGGGCATCCATACGACCACCGCAAGAACCCAGAATTTCACCGTCATCAATCAGCATTCGCAAGCGAGAGCCAAACATGCCCCGGAATACAGGATCGCCGTTAGTCCCTCCATTACGGATTTGAGAAAAACCGGGGATCGTTTTCAGATAATCAGCACCATCACTGGCTGGTATTGGCTGACGAGGGGTTTTTAGTGAAGAAACCACCTCAAGGGGGGAAATGGCCGGAGCCGTGACAATAATGACAGATTCTTTGCCATTGACGTCATGGGTCTTTTTTATTTCGTTGGCATGATCTGCGCTGGCAGCCAAACCACAGGTGGGTAGGGTGAGTGCGAGAGTCAAAGCCGTTGTCAAAGGTGATATACGGAACAATTGTGTTGCAGACATAAAAAATAACCCTTAATTAGCCACAAATCCTGTTCTTGGATTTTGTTTTAAGTAATACCGACTTGCCGTAAAAATTACGTAACGCAAGGAAAATAAAATCATTTATTCCAATTAAGCCGATTCATTAAGGGGTGGGGCGCGGGGCTGTGACTCGCCGTAGAACAGCCGAATGATTGGGCCAGAGAAGCACGATGCTGGTGGCGTTCGGGACACGATGAGTGTCAGTAAAATGAAAGGAACAAAACCAGTCGCCAATAACGGCAGGTTAATCAGAAGCTGACAGTAACCACAGGCAATATCATCCATCAATCCCATATGGACATGATCAGCACCATGATTCATGCTATGTGATGCCGCTTGAGGGTGACTGTTTTTGTGATGAATATTCTTGCCGTTATCTTGCATGTCAGACATCGACATACAATGATTCATTTCACTTTTTATGCCATCACGATGGTGCTCCAGGGTTTTTGACACCACTGGCGCAATGAACAGCATCAAAATCGCCAGCAAGGCGATAAAGGCAGATGTTCGGTTTTGTGATAGACGAAAAAGAAATGACAAGTTGATGATCCAGATCAGTTCCTACGATTGGGCGCTAATCTTACTGTATTTTGGCTGAGGATTGTTAAAATATTTTTTGGACAACGAATTAGCATTAACTTATTGATGATAATTAAGAAGTTATAACACCGGAATAGCAGTTATTACTCTACTCCGGTGTTTTTATTTTGAACAGTAAAGCATAAAAAGTCATTTATGGTAATCCATAACCCAAAGGTACTCCTGCACCCTCTCCAAGCCATATTCCATTAATCCAAGTCCCATTGCACCACATCTCTATTTTCTGACCGGTAAGCAAAGCTGCTTGCGCTATAGAAAAAAAGGCGGGGCCAGCTGGGTCGGAATAATTTACATCAGTAAGTATAATTTTTCCAGGTTGATCTTGTTTACCCTCATCTCGAAATACTAATGCTATATGATCATCTTTACTATTACTATGATAGTAACCTATAGATATCGCTGTAATGTAGCCTACATAAGCACGTTGATTCTTGCATTGAAGATCCGTCATTGTCCATGCATGCACTATTGGGGTCATAAAAAGTGATAACGATGAGATTAAGGAAACAACCGTTATTTTCTGTAAGATTTTTCTCATTTTGGGTAACTCCTTTATATTTATGTTTCTTCATTGTTACTCGACTTTTAATTGTCGGATGTGTTAGAGGTAATTCTTTTTGTGTTAAGTATTGTCATCATTTGTGCAGTTAATGGAAATGTTATCTTTCGTGGATTACACATCTGATAAAACTCTTTCATTTCTTCAGACTGTTCTATCATTGCGCCACCACCTAAACATATTCTGGCAACAATCTCCTCCTGAGGGGAAATAACGACGTTGTTTATATTAAAATCTTCTTCCTCGTTAATAAGCCGCAACAATTCTTCAATATAATCAAATGTATTGTAGTGCTGCATTAGCCTGGGAGTTAGACTATCATTCCGCGATATAAAGGATATTTCCGGGGAATACCAGGCTATTGTATTACCACCTATATGAACATTAGTATCGTCCGGAGCAAAACCAAGAGCATAACCCAAGTGACGGACGAGCAATATATACATATATCTTTTTATTATGTCTCCTGTATTATGTACATCACCAAATATTGTACTAATCATCCTAATGCGATCATCATTCATTCCCACAAGGAAATTATCAATATATATTCCATGGCTAACGACCGCGTTATCTGATGTGTGGTTTCTCATGGCCTCAGAATTGGCATGTTCGGAATTTGGGATATATGATATAGCGGGCTCACGATCTTGACGTGATCCGAATAGATTCATATTTGAGGAATAACCAATGACAAAATTTGATTCTCCTTGATTTGTATGTCTAATGGTTAAACCTGGATATATGTTAGGAATAATCCTTCGCCAATAGTTCACTGCCGATTCAATTTCACTCGTATAATCAATGGAATAGGATTGACCATCATATTCAACTCTAACAACTGCACCTCCTGGAGAAATTGAATAACGTATTTCCCCATTATAAGCTTCAACTGGGTTATAGTGCTGGATTAACACAATAAGTGCAATGTGCGCCCCGTATAGGCTTCGATGGGGGTTAGCCCATTTAAAACCTTTCTTGGTGTCATATTTAATCTTAATTC
>NZ_MUBK01000129.1 GCF_002127545.1 Xenorhabdus beddingii | reverse complement strand
GGGTGACTGCGTACCTTTTGTATAATGGGTCAGCGACTTATATTCTGTAGCAAGGTTAACCGCATAGGGGAGCCGCAGGGAAACCGAGTCTTAACTGGGCGTTAAGTTGCAGGGTATAGACCCGAAACCCGGTGATCTAGCCATGGGCAGGTTGAAGGTTGGGTAACACTAACTGGAGGACCGAACCGACTAATGTTGAAAAATTAGCGGATGACTTGTGGCTGGGGGTGAAAGGCCAATCAAACCGGGAGATAGCTGGTTCTCCCCGAAAGCTATTTAGGTAGCGCCTCGTGAAGTCATCTTCGGGGGTAGAGCACTGTTTCGGCTAGGGGGTCATCCCGACTTACCAACCCGATGCAAACTGCGAATACCGAAGAATGTTATCACGGGAGACACACGGCGGGTGCTAACGTCCGTCGTGAAGAGGGAAACAACCCAGACCGCCAGCTAAGGTCCCGAAGTCATGGTTAAGTGGGAAACGAAGTGGGAAGGCTCAGACAGCCAGGATGTTGGCTTAGAAGCAGCCATCATTTAAAGAAAGCGTAATAGCTCACTGGTCGAGTCGGCCTGCGCGGAAGATGTAACGGGGCTAAACCATGCACCGAAGCTGCGGCAGCGACACTCAGGTGTTGTTGGGTAGGGGAGCGTTCTGTAAGCCGCAGAAGGTCTGCTGTGAGGCAGGCTGGAGGTATCAGAAGTGCGAATGCTGACATAAGTAACGATAAAGCGGGTGAAAAACCCGCTCGCCGGAAGACCAAGGGTTCCTGTCCAACGTTAATCGGGGCAGGGTGAGTCGACCCCTAAGGCGAGGCCGAAAGGCGTAGTCGATGGGAAACGGGTTAATATTCCCGTACTCGGTGTGACTGCGAAGGGGGGACGGAGAAGGCTAGGCTGGCCGGGCGACGGTTTGTCCCGGTTTAAGCGTGTAGGTGGGCGGTCC
>NZ_MUBK01000128.1 GCF_002127545.1 Xenorhabdus beddingii | reverse complement strand
CGCATTGTGTTTGATGATGCCCGTCAGATGTGCCTGCTATCCAAGCCGTTCAAGAAACGGGTCGCTATCCAGCAACACAAAGTGACCTATCCAAAGAGTAACAGCCTGTTAAAGCCACTGGCCGCCAAAGCCTCCACCATTGAGGGCACTAATCCCAGTCTGGCGATTGTCGATGAGTACCATTTGCACCCTGATAATGCCGTATATTCTGCTCTTGAACTGGGCATGGGCGCACGTCCCGAAGGCATTCTGTTTGCCATTACCACAGCGGGCAGTAACGTGATCTCCGCCTGTAAACAGCACTATGATTATTGTTGCCAGATACTGGAGGGCGAAGAGCAAAATGAATCGCTGTTTGCCCTGATCTACGAACTGGACGACGAGCACGAGATTGATGATGAGCAGCTTTGGATAAAGGCCAATCCAAACCTGAATATATCGGTAGACAGCGCCGCCTTGCATGACACTATCCAGAAAGCGCGCGGTATTCCCTCGCAGTGGACAGAAATGCTTACCAAACGCTTTAATATCTGGTGTCAGGGTGAAATGCCGTGGATGGGTGACGGGGCTTGGAAAGCCTGCCAGACAGAATACGATGAAAACGACCTCAAAGGGCTGGAGTGTTACGCCGGACTCGATTTATCCTCAACGGGCGATATCACCAGTATTTGTTACACATTCCCCGTAGACAATGAACTGTTACTACTGACCCGCCATTATTTACCCGAAGCCCAGCTACAGAATCCCGCCAATAAGAACCGGGCGGTATATCGTCAATGGGCGCAAATGGGCTGGATACGCACCACGCAAGGCGATTGCATTGATTATGACCGTATCCGTGATGATATTCTCAAAGACAGCCAGCACTTTGATATCAAACTGGTAGGTTTTGACACATGGAACGCCACCCACTTACGCACCCAATTACAGGGCGCAGGGCTGGATGTTGAGCC
>NZ_MUBK01000127.1 GCF_002127545.1 Xenorhabdus beddingii | reverse complement strand
CCGTCCTAAATAAAGTTGACACTTTCCTTCATCTCTTTAGGAGAGTGTTATGAAATCAGAAAGTAAACGCACTCAGCGTGATTATTCATTGGCTTTTAAATTGGCGGTTGTTGAACAAGTTGAAAAAGGCGAGATGACTTACAAACAAGCCCAGTCTCGATACGGTATTCAAGGGCGTTCAACCGTTTTAGTTTGGCTTAGGAAGCATGGTCAGTTAGATTGGAGTCTGGGTTGTACCCCTTTCCATCCTCACGGAGCACCTATGACTACATCCTCCTCACTTACACCTGAGCAACGTATCAAAGAACTTGAACAACAACTGACTGAAATGGAAAAGAAAGCCGAATTTTTTGAGGCCGTCGTTGAGGTTTTAAAACGGGACTATGGGGTCAGTATCGTAAAAAAGCCACGAGGCAGGCTATCCAGGAGAAAAAAATAGCGGGCTTCACGGTGGTTCAGTGTTGTCGTTATCTGGGTCTCACACGCCAGGCCTATTATCAGCAATGTCAGCGGGCAGCCATAAAAGCGAGGCAGGAGCAAGCGGTGTTGATGCAAGTTCAGTCAATACGTTTGACACAGCCCCGTATTGGCACGAGAAAGCTTCAGCACCTGCTGTATCACTCATGTGCTTTGAAAATAGGCCGTGATCGTCTGTTCGATTTACTGAGAAACCATCATCAGCTAGTCCTGCCCAGACGGGCTTATCACAAAACGACGCACAGCCATCATCGTTTTTACTGTCACCCTAATTTACTCAAAGCCGGTCCCAATCAGGTCACCCCAACGGGGCCGGAACAAGTCTGGGTTGCCGATATCACCTACCTTCCGGTGAAAACAGGGGAGGCGTATTTAAGTCTGGTCACGGATGCATGGTCACGTAAAATCGTGGGGTATCATGTCCACGATAACCTAAAAACAGACTCGGTCATCAAGGCGTATAAACAGGCCTTAAGAGGCCGAAAATTGACCGG
>NZ_MUBK01000126.1 GCF_002127545.1 Xenorhabdus beddingii | reverse complement strand
AGCTCAGTTTCAGAGTGAACAAGAAAAGCGTTTAAAAGAGCAAAAATAACTATTTCACAAAATTCTGCAAAGCATCCAAAAAACGGGTGCTTGATAGAGTTTTGTGGATTAAATTTCGCACTGTATAATAATGAGTCACTTATCTCACCTTGCAAGGGAAAAATATGACTCTACATAATGTATTAAAAACGGTTTATATAGATAACAATGACGGCGATTTTTTGAAGTATGAGATTGTTGGAGAATGTGAGCAAAATATTCACTCTGTTATGGTGTATTCTCTGGAAAAGCTGACCATTAATGGAACTGAATTAAAAGTATGGAACAAGGGCGATGATGATATAGAGCTAGATCACCTTGAGCCGCCAAAAAATGGGGGACTCCAACGCGAAGTAAGGCGTGAGCCATACCCTGGTAAGAATATTAACTCAGTTATCAATGAATGCAAATCTCACCGTTCCAGATGGCATAGGCAATAAGAATATATATTAACCACCTTCGGGTGGTTTTTTACTATATGGAGTAACAAGAAATGGCACTCACCGACAAACAAGAAATGTTTTGTCGCGAGTACCTCGTTGATTTGAACGCTACACAAGCGGCTATTCGGGCGGGGTACAGCGAGAAGACTGCGAACCGTATTGCCGCGCAATTATTGTCAAAACTTGACATTCAAAACAGGATTACCGAATTAAAGGCACAACGTAATGAAGATGTTGGCATCAATGCGGCCTACGTCTTAAAGCGGTTGGTGGAAATCGACCAAATGGACGTACTCGACATTCTGACGGATGGCGGCGAGCTGAAACCCGTCAAAGACTGGCCGAAAGTCTGGCGTACTACATTGTCCGGTCTGGAAGTGGTTGAGATGGGACAGGATGTTGCGGCATTGCTTAAGAAGATCAAATGGCCGGATAAGGTGAAGAATCTGGAATTGTTAGGTAAGCATATCAGCGTTCAAGCGTTTCGTGAGCAGGTTAAAAATGAG
>NZ_MUBK01000125.1 GCF_002127545.1 Xenorhabdus beddingii | reverse complement strand
TAACCCGAATTCCGGATAAGGAATTGACGAAGTGCCTGTTCCAAGAGCAAAGTTTTGGTGCACACCAAAAACCGCTCTGGGGAGGAACAGGCAATGAACAAATTAGTTGAAATTTTCTGCGATGTCGATGACTTTTGTCGTTTTTTCATTCCTCAATGGGAGCAATTTTGTCTCGACAACGGGTATCGTCTGCGCCGTCGACAAGGTCACATGTATCCCAGTGAAATCATGACCATTTTGATCCTCTTTCACATGTCACATGACCGTAATTTTAAACATTTTTACCTGGAACATATTTGGAAATATCACCATAATGATTTTCCAAACTTGCTCAGTTATACCCGTTTTGTCAGTGTCGCGCCTTCCGTGTTAATGCCACTGTGCAGTTATCTGACTCAATTAAAAGGCAAACCCACAGGCATTGCTTTTATTGATTCCACCAGCTTGAAAGTTTGCCATAACATCCGTATTCCTCGGCATAAGGTGTTTGAGGGGGTAGCCCAACGCGGAAAAACGTCAATGGGATGGTTTTACGGTTTCAAATTACATCTGATTGTTAACCATCAGGGCGAAATTCTGGCACTGAAAGTCACGGCGGGTAATGTGGATGATCGGGAACCGGTTCGCGAATTAGCAAAAGAATTAACGGGTTCTCTTTATGGTGACAAAGGTTATCTTAGCCAGAAACTGGCAGATGATTTAGCGCAAACCGGTGTCACTTTCATCACGAAAAAACGCCGTAACATGAAAGCACGTGTGCTGGCTGAGTGGGATAAGATAATGTTATCAAGGCGTTTTATTATCGAAACAATTAATGGGCAATTAAAAACCATTTCTCAAATAGAACACTCTCGCCACCGAAGTATAAAAGGATTTTTGTTGAACGTTTTAAGTGGACTGATTGCTTACTGCCTTAAATGGAAAAAGCCGTCACTGAAAATTTTCTACTCAGACGAAGATTTTCCAGCAACGGCTTAAGCGGTATTCGGGTT
>NZ_MUBK01000124.1 GCF_002127545.1 Xenorhabdus beddingii | reverse complement strand
GGCAGGGGTTTTAGACACAGGGCAGGTGGCCTTGATTCGCAGCTTGCGACGGCCAGCGGCAACATCAGCCCGAAGAGTGTCAATTTCAGATTTGGCATTCGTCAGCTCCTGAGTGTGTTTAATGTCCAGTTCTGCAAGGTGTTTGATCCGCTCTTGCTGGGTGGTGTTGATGGCGACTTGTTCCTGATACTGTAGCTTTAAACTAGCGTATTCTTTGGCCTTGTCCTGATACTTACCGTGGTAGAACCAGAACAAGCCAGAAACAATCACCAAAGCACCGAGAGTGAAGTACTGGCTGTTAAGTTTCATGTCATTCGCCTTATTCGGTGCGCGTTGTTTTACCTTTCCCTATTTCAGCCCAAACAAAATCAAGGAACAAATCAGCCGCCTGAGCTGCGAGGTTATTGATCTTGATCTCATGCTCTGGTTTGACCTTCTTCCATTCGTTGAGGCCAGTGCCAAACACACTGGCGATTTGTTTATCTCTCTTTAATTCAGCACACGCCTGATTCAGGTCTTCCATGACACTGCGCTTGCGGGGATTAACTGCGATACCCTTTGTCCAGTATTCATAAAGCACATCGTCACATTCGTCCTGATAACGGATCACCTTGTCCCTAATTTCAGGTTTGACTTTATTGGGATAAATAGTCTGTAGCCATCCAGCTAATTTGCGCAGTGGAAGACAAATCATATCTCGCATCTTCCCATCAGCAGCAACCATAGAGATTTCCTCTATAGTTGATTTAAATCTTTGTCTTAACTTGTTTAATTGCCCTGTCCAATCCATCCCCATACCTTCAACAATGGGTTTCATTGGCACATAGGGTTCATTGTTGTGCTCCACAACATAAAGTTCATCGTCATAAAAAGGGACTGTAATTGTATTCATCTTGCGTATACCTATAGAAATTAGAGCCTGCTGACATAGAAATACCGCCCTGAGAGAGGTCGCCACCCAGCGATAGTTCTCAGGCTCTATTTCTATAAGCTCTCAGTT
>NZ_MUBK01000123.1 GCF_002127545.1 Xenorhabdus beddingii | reverse complement strand
CAGATTTACCCAAATAATGGCGGAACTGTTCAAATACGGTCATAATGATTTCAATTCCTTCGTTACGGCCTTGTCAATCTGAGACCTCATTTCATCGAATCCCAACTTCAAAAACTCTTTCTTCGCCGTAGCCCTGCGGAAACTCTGCTTAACCTGTGGATCGTGGACATAAACGGCATAGTTTGCCGAATAGCCCACACGTCCAGTCAGCATGACGCCATCAAAGCGAATATCGCGAAATTGAGAGTTAATTAGCGTGGAAGTATCAATGGGGGTGTAAAGCGTAGATTGGGTACTTCCGATGTCTAGTGCCTGATACATGGCGCGAACAATCTTCCTCCCCCGAATATCACCAACTAACGCATTGAGCTTGGATTTTGCCTGTTTGATGCCTCTGACCTTTACGCCCATATCACACCCCTGTGACTAACGCATAATCATCCGCGATGCGTTCGAATGTGTCTGCATAGCGGATAATGTGCTTTATTTCGTCAGCATTGGCTTTTAATGGATCGGGTTCCGTGTGTTCTCCCAGTAAAACATAATCCCCCTGTTTCGCCTGTGAGAACTCAGTCCAGAATATGTTTTTGATAACAACCTCGGCGCTGACGCCTGACATCACCCGCTTGGCATCGCCGCCGTAGTCACACAGAAACAATTCTGGTTTATGGAATGTCGATTTATTCCATTCATCAGTCCCTGCTTGCCGCCAGATTGTGGCGATAGCGGTATATGCCCAATTAGCAACACTACTCATAGCTACCCCACCACATCAAAGAAGCCAACCGTTTTACTCTCCAGCGGCAAGCCAGACAAACAACCCTGTTTATCCCACGCCCTGATTTGTTTCAGCAGGTAATCAGTGCCAGCGGGATCATAAGTAAATGTGCGGGAGCCACCGGAAGGTGAGCCTTGTGAAGCAATCTTTCTTGCACCAGACAGGGACGCCAAGCGGACGGTGGCATAGATCAGTAATAATTTCTGTAAACTTTCATCATAGCCATTAGACGCCATGCAC
>NZ_MUBK01000122.1 GCF_002127545.1 Xenorhabdus beddingii | reverse complement strand
CTGCGCCAGTAAATCCGCGACACTGAGACCGTCATGGCAGCGGACGCGCAAGGCCAGGGTATTGACAAAGAAACCGATCAGGCCCTCCAGTTCACGGTGCGGACGGTTGGCGACCGGCGTCCCGATCACCAGATCATCCTGACCACTGAGCCGGGCGAGTACGATACTCCAGCCCGCCAGCACGGTCATGAACAGGGTGGTGTTATGGCGCTGTCCGAGCGTTTTGAGTGCACTCAGTGAAGCCGGCTCCAGATGGAAAGACACCTGACGACCGACATAAGACTGTGCCGCCGGGCGTGGCCGATCGGTCGGAAGTGATAATAACGCCGGTGCGCCTTCAAGCCGGGTGTGCCAGAAGTGACGTTGTAGCGTTAGGGCATCTTCCTGCAGCCTGTGATGTTGCCAGACCGCATAGTCCGCGTACTGAATGGGCAGTGGCGGTAAAGGATCTTCATGACCCTCAAGGACGGCACGGTAGAGCGTGGTCAGTTCGTGCAGCAAGACTCCGATGGACCAGCCATCAGAAATAATATGGTGTTGAGTGAGCAGCAATACGTGCTCCTCATCCGCCCGTTGCAGCAGTTGACCCCGGATCAGCGGGCCTTGGGCAAAATCAAACGGGGTCTGTGCCCCAAGGGAGGTAAGTTCAGCAATATGCTGAGTCTGTGCCGCTGGAGACAACAGGCGCAGGTCATGGCAGGACAGGGCAAAGCCGGTGTCAGCGGGGTCGATGTGCTGGTAAGGCTGGCCGGCGACCAGTACAACACGGGTGCGCAGGCTTTCATGGCGGGCCACCAGACGATCAAGGGCACGGATCAGCGCCTGACGATCAAGCTGGCCGCTCAGACGCAGGGCGATTGGAATATGGTAGGCGAGACTGGCGGCCGGGTCGAGCTGGGCCAAAAACCACAGGCGCTGCTGGGCAAAGGACAACGGCAGGGGCTGAGTGCGGTCAGCCGGCGGAATGGCTTTCTGGGTGAGGGTGGGAACTTCAGCCAACGCCTGAGCCAGCAGCATCAGCACCGGCCGGGC
>NZ_MUBK01000121.1 GCF_002127545.1 Xenorhabdus beddingii | reverse complement strand
AATGAATCTCCTGTGATCCGTGGCATGAAACGTCGTCGTTTGCAAACCTTGCTCTGCAATGACATCAACCTGTATGGCTATCATCTCCCGCTTGATGCCCATCCTACATTGGGTAACAACGTTCAATTGGCACGACAGATGGGGGTGAAGATCACCGGCCATATTGATGCCTTGCTGCCTCATGGTGCCTTTGATCAACCGATCACACCCGCAGAATTGACTGAGCGTCTGGAAAAAGGGCTAGGACGAGAGGTGCTGCATTGCGGAGACCATGGGCCAGGAGAAATCCGCACGTTGGCGTGGTGTACAGGCGGCGGCCAAAGTTTTATTGAGCAGGCAGCCGAGTTTGGTGTCGATGCTTTTGTGACGGGCGAAGTCTCAGAAAAGACGATCCACGTTGCCCGTGAGATGGGGCTGCATTTCTTCGCGGCCGGACACCATGCAACAGAGCGCTATGGTATCAAAGTGCTCGGTGAATGGCTGGCGGAACATCATGGGTTGGAGGTGACTTTCATCGATATCCCTAATCCGGCGTGATGTTCTGGTAGATTGGTATGGCCTCCGATTCCCTGAATGGAAGTCGGAGGCTTTTTTAAAACTGATGTGCTATTGGATGGGGCGTGCTAAAAGCATTGCAGCTATGCCACAACAGATTAATGTGCTGCCCAATGCCTGGCTCCAGCCTGCCAAGGCTAAACCCAGACCCAGCAGGCAATAGTAAAACAGCCCCAGTAAGGCTCCCGCCGTACCCAATCGATCGGTGTAGTTATTTAATGCGCCGGCCAGAATATTCGGGATGGCCAACCCGTAAGCGATAACGATCCCCAACATCGGAAAAATCAATAGCCAGCTATTCTCAAGGAGATAGACACCCACTCCACTCAATAATGTCATCAGTGAGGCAAGGGGTATTAACTTCGCAGAGATCCCCGGTTTTTTCAACAACAATGAGTTTAATAGCGAACCGACCCCGGCACCGCAAGCCAATAACAGGCCAGTATAACCAAACGTTTCCGGCGTCAATCCAAGTTGTTCAAAACGAAATGGGGCTAATTGGTAAT
>NZ_MUBK01000120.1 GCF_002127545.1 Xenorhabdus beddingii | reverse complement strand
GCTTTGCTTCTGGTTATCCAGCGCTTCCTGGCGGTATTTCAGGAACGGTTTGGCGGCGGCATCTTTCTGGAAACGCCCGTAGCTTTCGAACACGGTATAAGGCGTTTTACTGCCGAAATCGCGGAAGCCTTCGCTGCTGTGCATATGGGAGAGGTGATAGCGCGGGCTGTCCGGGTTGTAGTCTTTATGCAGGCTGCGTTGCGGACTCATGCCGATGCCCAGACGGACCTGATAAATGGTATCCAGCCCGTGGGCGGTGTCCGGTTGCGGGTTGTACTGCAACGGCAGGCCGGCGGTCATGCCCAGATGGCTGTCACTGAAAAACAGCGTTTCATCCTCAAACCAGAAACTGATGCCCTCTTCGGCCGCCAAGCGGCTGAAAAAGGCGTAGTCAGATTCGCGTTTCTGGGTCACGTATTCCCGATCCTGATGCGGGTCGTAGAGCTTCGAATCTGCCCGTATCCGGTGTTTTTTCAACAACTCATTTAACAGGTCTGGGGCCTTTTTCTGATGGTAAATCCGGCTGTCCTGATTGAGGGTCAGGCGCCAGAGGTAAGGCCGGACGGTAAAGGCGTACAGGGTCTGGTTGCCATCGGTGCCGGTCCAGTCGGCATGGGAGATAATGCCGGTGATTTTGCGCTGCTCTTTTTCCCCGTCGAAGATGTGCAGTACCGCTTCCTGCATCAGCAGTGAGGCCAAATCTATATCGGGCGGCTTTTTAAACCGGTTATGCGGGCAGACCAGCGTCAGGCTGAGGGTAAACAGCTCAGACAGCCCTTCCTGAAGGGAAAACTCCCCCACGCTGAACGGGGTGTCAGGCAGGCCGGCGACTCGGAAAACAAAACGTAACCCGCTTTGGGCGGGGGGCAGCATAGTCATTGTGGTTGCTCCTTGTTGTGATGGTGTGATGGCTTACATTTCCCTGCGTAATCCGTCGACATGCCAAAAGTCCCATAAGGCAGTGTTTTTGTTCGGGATATAGACATCCAGCTTGACGAACGAGGACTGGCTGACAAAACAGGCCATGGCGTAGTTGATCAAGCGGCAGAAATGGTACATTTCCCCCGGATTACGGT
>NZ_MUBK01000012.1 GCF_002127545.1 Xenorhabdus beddingii | reverse complement strand
TATCAGGCCATGATTTCGGGTGTGAGAGCCGTGAAATGTATCACAGTTGACTCACGCCTTTTAATATTCCGCCTGTTGCACTTAATATGTTAACTCAGCGTTACTAGGTTCTATTAATGGACTTTCATTTATTGGAATGCTGGCTCTATAACTTATCATTTCCACAGCATTTGATGGTCGAGAAAAAACAGATAAAAAAAGGAGATTAACTAAAATAACACATAAAGAAACCCTATAATTGTTTTTATGCATGATGCCTCCCAGATCTTTTTAATATTTTACTTAACATCTGATGAATATGAAACACAATCACCAGTTGCAACCAAATACATAACTACAGGGATGCTAAAACACACTCTTGCATATATATGTCTATTTGTCTTTATTCTTTGTGTAAGATAATTGAATGCGTTATATCAAAATAAAGACAACAAAAAACACATGGATAATATTTATTTTCAATAATCTTATTGTTTTTATTCTAAAATAGAAGAGAGTGTTTAACCGTTTTTTGGGGTCATTTGCACTCTAACTCATCTAAAAACAATTCAAGAATCGAATTATTTCGTTTTCCCTTACGGGTTACTATTGAAATTTTAGAATCATAATAAATTTGCTCTGGTGCCAATGCCTTCATTAAGCCTTTTTCCACCCAAAAATAAGCGTAATGATCCGGAAGGAATCCAACAAACTGACCCGTTAAGATTAAAAATGCGATGCCTTCACGATCAGACGCTGTTGCCGCGCTGTTCAGCATCGCATGATGATTCATGGCTTCCGTACTTATCCGATAGCTGGGAATAACGGCATCCAGTTGATTGAGCCGGCGATAATCAAAATTATCAGCGGCTGAAAACAGCATATGCTTATGACTGCAATATAGGTAAGCCCGTTCATTGTAGAGTGGGGCGTAATTCAACCCTGATAGGGGCATAATCAGCGGTAGGGCGCCAACCTGTAATCTTCCATCTAACACGCCTCGTTCAATTTCCGTTGGTGTACTCATGCTGATGTTAATCTGGATGTGAGAACTGGCTGATCGTAGATGCTCCAGCGCATTAGTGATGCGCATCATCGGCTGTGTCACTAAATTATTAATAATACCGATGTTGAATTCTCCCCGTAACTGTTTGTGCATCTGATTAACATGCTGACGGAATTCTTCAATTGACGCCATCATGGTTTCACTGGCACAAAGAATTTCACGGCCTTCATCCGTTAAAGAAAATCCGGCACGTCCTCTCTGGCACAATCGCATCCCTAAACGTTTTTCTAAATCGCTCATATGGAGGCTAATGGCTGAACGAGTCATACCCAGTGAACCTTCTGCCGCAGAAAAACTGCCGCATTCTACCACGACCTTAAAGATCCGTAATAGTTTCAAATCAAAATCAGTCACTTGCCTAAGATTTGTGGATTTCATTTACGTAAGTAAACTCATAACTAATGATTTGATAATTGAGATTTAACTTGAGTATAGTTTCATTGCAAACTCGTTGTTACAACCCTCTTTTTTTGTCACAACCTTGTGCGAGGAGTGAAAAAATGTCAGCGAAAAACTGTTTTCAAACCCTAAATCTTAAAGCACATTGGATGCCATTCAGTGCCAATCGTCATTTTCAACAAGATCCACGTTTAATTGTTTCAGCAGATGGAAACTGGTTGGTCGATGATCAAGGCCGGCGCATTTATGACAGCTTATCAGGCTTATGGACGTGCGGGGCTGGTCATTCACGCACTGAAATTCGTCAGGCGGTTTCTGAGCAATTGGGCACGTTGGATTATTCTCCCGGCTTTCAGCATGGTCATCCCTTGTCATTTAAGCTGGCAGAAAAAATTGCCCGTTTAATGCCCGGCGATTTGAATCATGTCTTTTTTACCAGCTCAGGTTCAGAAGCGGCTGATACCGCAGTGAAAATGGCCCGTGCTTACTGGCGTATACAAGGGCAGCCCGCAAAAACGAAATTTATCGGCCGGGCGCGTGGGTATCATGGCGTCAATATCGCCGGGACCAGTCTTGGCGGGATTGGGGGGAACCGTAAAATGTTTGGCCAGTTTATGGATGTGGATCATCTGTCGCATACATTACAACCCAATATGGCTTTTACTCAAGGAATACCCTCGGCTGGTGGCCCAGAACTGGCCGATGAATTGCTTAAGCTGATTGAACTGCATGATGCCAGTAATATCGCTGCCGTTATCGTCGAGCCACTTTCTGGGTCTGCCGGCGCTATTATCCCACCACAAGGCTACTTACAACGTTTGCGAGAAATCTGTACTCAACACAATATCCTGCTGATCTTTGATGAAGTGATTACCGGATTCGGGCGTCTGGGATGTTGGAGCGGCGCTGAATATTTCGGGGTCACTCCGGATATTCTCAACGTTGCCAAACAAATTACCAACGGTGCAATTCCCTTGGGGGGGGTCATTGCGTCCAGCAAGATCTACGATGCCTTTATGTCACAATCTCTACCTGATCATATGATCGAGTTCAGCCACGGTTATACCTATTCAGGTCACCCGGTTGCTTGTGCGGCAGGATTGGCCTCATTGGAACTGCTGGAAAAAGAAAATTTACCGCAACAATCCGCCGAATTGGCACCCCATTTTGAGCAAAAAATCCATGCGTTGAAGCACTGCCCGAATGTTGTGGATATTCGTAATTGTGGGCTGGTGGGAGCCATTCAAATTGCGCCAAGGGATGGAGATGCGACTGTTCGGCCTTTTGATGCAGGTGTTGCATTATGGAAAGCGGGTTTTTATGTCCGTTTTGGAGGTGATACGTTGCAATTTGGTCCAATGTTCAATGCTAAAACGGATGATCTTGATCGCCTGTTCAATGCCGTGGGTGATGTTTTATACCAGCTTAAATAAAGGGGATCAGAAAGTATGCAAACAGTGACGCATTTAATTAATGGTGAAATAACCGTCGCAGATGGCAGAACCGCCGCCGTGTTTAATCCCTCTACCGGAGATGTGATCCGTCAAGTTGAAATGGCCGACCAGGAAACCGTACAGCAAGCAATCGCTGCCGCGAAAGCCGCGCTTCCGGCTTGGCGTGATACACCACCCGCGAAACGCGCTCAAATTTTGTTTCGTTTTAAACAATTACTTGAACAACATGAAGAACAGATAATTAGGTTGATCAGTGAAGAGCACGGGAAAACGCTGGAAGATTCGGCAGGAGAATTGAAAAGGGGAATCGAAAATGTGGATTTCGCCACCGCAGCGCCGGAACTATTGAAAGGGGAATACAGTCGCAATGTTGGACCAGAAATTGATTCATGGAGCGATTTTCATGCCGTGGGCGTTGTTGCCGGTATAACGCCCTTCAATTTCCCTGCGATGGTTCCCTTATGGATGTATCCGCTGGCGATTGCCTGTGGTAATACGTTCATCCTTAAACCGTCTGAGCGTGATCCCAGTTCAGCATTGTTTATCGCAGGGTTATTCCAGCAGGCAGGGTTACCCAAAGGGGTACTGAACGTTGTCAACGGCGATAAAGAAGCGGTTGATGGTTTAATTGAATCCCCCGATGTGAAGGCACTGAGTTTTGTCGGTTCTACGCCTATAGCAGAATATATTTACCGTGAAGGAACGCGACGCGGCAAACGGGTTCAGGCATTGGGTGGAGCGAAGAATCATGCTGTCTTAATGCCGGATGCAGATTTAAATAATGCCGCCAGCGCGTTGATGGGCGCTGCCTATGGTTCATGTGGCGAACGTTGTATGGCTATTTCTGTTGTGGTCTGTGTCGGTGATCAAATCGCTGATGCCTTAATTGAAAAACTGACGCCACAAATTAAGACGCTCAAAATTGGGGCCGGAACTGAACGTGGTCTGGATATGGGGCCATTAGTGACTCAGGCGCATTTAAAAAAGGTGTCAAATTATGTTACCGAAGGTGTCAACGCCGGAGCCAGGTTGGTGGTTGACGGCAGGGATCTCTCTGTTGCCGGATATGAAAATGGCTTCTTTATTGGTGGTTGCCTGTTTGATCGTGTTACACCAGAAATGCGTATTTATCAGGAAGAAATCTTTGGGCCAGTGCTATGTATTGTGCGGGTTGCCAGTTTGGAAGACGCGATAACACTGATTAATGCCCACGAATATGGCAATGGGACTTGCGTCTTTACAAATGATGGCGAAGTGGCTCGCATGTTTGCCAATGAAATTGAAGTGGGTATGGTAGGGATCAACGTTCCATTGCCTGTTCCTGCTTCTTATCACAGCTTTGGGGGTTGGAAACGTTCACTATTCGGTGATTTATATGCTTATGGCCCGGATGGTGTCCGTTTTTATACTCGCCGTAAAACGATCACTCAGCGTTGGATTAAACGCAAACGCCATGAAGCCGCTCAATTTGCTTTCCCCAGCAATAATTAATCTTCATCATTATTTATTTAACGGGCGGTGCCCTTGGCCGCCAAAATTTAACCCAACATTAAAAAGACAAATATGAAAACAGACCACATTATGGAATTGATGAAAGACAAATATCCAAAAGCTGAACGTTGGGTATTTGGTGATTCTCCTGCCATGAATGATGAACTGGCTGAATTGGTTGCCAAAGGTATCAAAACAGCAACGACTTGCTCGTTTAATTTATATGATTCTGATGAGTCAGAAGGTGACAAAATTACCGTTGGCAATCACTATATTGTCTTCGACAGTAAAGAACGTCCGATCTGTGTTGTCAGAGTTATTGCTATGCACTTAATGCAATTTTCAGAAATGACGACAGAATTGGCCTGGAAAGAAGGAGAGGGAGACCGAAGTTTGCTTCACTGGCAAGCGGAGCATCAACGTTTTTTTGGGCGCATGGGTGTTTTTTCACCCGACATGGAAATTATTGTTATCGAATTTAAGACCGTTGATTTTCCCCCTAACTAATCCCTTAAATTTCCGACAGAGATTCAAGCCGCCTTACTGCGGCTTGAAATCTATTGAGACAAAATCATTTAAGAAATTATGTCTACAGAGAATAGACCAAAGCATCCTTTTGTTTTTACAGATGATTTGCCATTATTTTGCTTATCCATTAAAAACAGATATTCAATAAACTCCCAAAACTCCCATGATGAAAAATAAAAGCGCTATGCTGTTGTTGACGTTATCCATTGCCGTTTTTGGCGTTATTACAACGGAAGTTGCGGTGATTGGATTGCTGCCACAACTGGAAGCGCAATTGCATGTAACACCCACCCAAGTCGGTTTTCTTGTCGGGATTTATGCCATCGTTGTGGCAATAGCCGGGCCATTTATCACTCTGATTTTGTCTGGATATAACAAGAAGCATGTTCTTCTCTCTATTCTCCTGATCTTTGTGATTTCTAACCTTATTTATGCTATGACAGATCGCTTTAATTTGATGCTGCTATTCAGAATCCTTCCCGGATTGGTACATGCTGTTTTCTTTGCGGTTGCTCTTGTCATTGCCGCGAATTCCGTTTCTGAAGAAAAAGTGCAGGGGCGGTTGCAAAGGTTTTTGCTGGCGTTGCTGTGGGGATGGTATTAGGAATGCCACTGAGTTCCTTTATCGCCGAACATTTATCACTCAGCGCTGCCTTTTATTTTGGGGCGGCGACTTGTGCACTCGCTTTTATCGGTATTCTGTTTTTTGTTCCTTCTATCCCGGCAACAAAAAACAATCCTGTTATTGAACAACTAAACGTACTGCGTAAAGGAAAGCTATGGTTGGCGATGGTTACCGTGACATTAATTTTTTCCGCAATGTTCTCAAGTTTTAGCTATATAGCGGATTATTTATCGAAAATTACTCAATTTGATCATGATTTTATTGGCGCAATTTTAATACTATTTGGCCTTTGTGGATTTTTAGGCAATTTTGTCTTTAGCCATTTCCTGCAAAAAAGCGTTATAAACACGACCTATATTTATCCGATTTTGTTAATCCTTCTCTATATCCAAGTCTGGTATCTGGGTTTTTCGCCAGTGGCTATGTGTGTATTGACCGTGTTTTGGGGTGGGCTACATACGGCGGGGCTAATGGTCAGCCAAACATGGCTTATGCAGGAAGCCAATGAAGCCCCTGAATTTGCCAACAGCCTTTACATTGCGTTTTCTAATTTAGGCATCACCATTGGCTCCGTTACAGGCGGATGGTTTCTTTCTCAGTTCGGCGTGCATACCGTTGTACTAAGCAGTATCCTCTTTGCATCTATGGCATTTCTTAGCATTTGCATTAAAAACACGCTTAAGCGTTAATCCAACAAGCCATTTTCTGCCATTTCTACCAAGGCATCTACGACATGACGTATTTTGGGTAACAGTTGGCGGTTTTTAGGCCATAACGCGCTAATCGGAATTTCTACGCCAGAATGTCCTTGCAATACCTCCTTGAGTTTTCCACTTTCAAGGTAACTCCCTACCATCCATAATGGTAGCTGTGCGAAGCCGCATCCTGCCAGTACCGCAGATAACATGGCATCTCCATCAGAAAATTCATACGTTGCTGGTGGAGTGTAACGTCTTGTCTCGCCAGTTTTTTCTTTCAATAACCAAGAGATAGGCTGATTTCTGCGAAACCCGACCACACATTGATGTTGACTCAATTCTTCTGGAGTACCGGGTTCACCATTAGAATGTAAATAATCCGGTGAAGCACAGATAACCAGTTTTTGCGTCGTTAATTTACGGGCGACCAATCCACTACTGTCAGCGAGTTCTCCGATCCGTATAGCAAGATCAATACCTTCCTCTATCAAATCGACAAAACGTTCACTGAATGAAACGGTAAGAGCCAGTTCGGGATAATCACCCGCCATTTGCAGCAGAACGGGCAATATTCGCTGACGCCCAAAAGCAGCCGGCAGATCAATCCGCAATCGACCAGCAGGATGAGGAATATGTGAAGTAAGCGCCGCTTCAGCTTGTTCAAGAATATCAAGAGCACTTTGACAACTTATCAGGAAGGCTTCTCCATCGGGTGTTAAACTCAAGCGGCGTGTCGAGCGCTGAAAAAGTTTAATCCCCAAGCGGTTCTCAAGCCGCCCGACACTTTTACCTACAGCAGATTTTGTCAAACCAAGGCGTTCTGCCGCCGCTGTAAAACTTCCCAATTGCGCTGTTGTGACAAACGCGGTTATCCCACCCAGATGATCAGTTCTACGCATATTTAAGGTTATCTATGTCAGAAAATATATTAATAAAAGATGAAGCCTATCTTATCCATAACTGAGGTCAAGTGGCGCGGTTGGCGCAGAGACATTTTCTGAAGACATTGAAATAAACCGGTCAGACTCATATTCAATATGAAAATTCAATAAATTCACAAACAAGTCTCGCATGCTGATTAAATCATCAGTAAGAATATTGGTGAGTATATAGGCGCTCATTTTGAAATAGTTATTAACTTTAACATGTAATAGTGGCTATTATTTTCTTTTCAGAAACTGTTGCAGAGCTTTGTCAAACGCTTCAGGCTGTTCCAGCATGGGAGTATGGCCGCTGTTATTGATCAATACATGTTCCACATTTTCAAACATTGGATGAACATCAAGCCATACAGCGGGTGGGGCAATACTAAAATCATGTGAACATGAGATAATTAATACAGGAGAAGTGATTCTGGTCGTGTAATCCAAGATATTGATCTCAGCAAACACATTCCCCCACAATTTATCAAACATGACAGTGTGGGTTGGTACATCATCCCATAAAAACATTTCATCAAAGTTTGCATCAAACCAGCGCATAGCACTTAATCGGCAACAAAGATGAACAAATTTCCGCTCAGGTTCAGACTGAATATCAGACTCCAGTTGGGTGATATTGTTGTTGAAAATCTGTTTCCTGTTTTCATCCGCATCCGCTTCCCACCTGGCAAACTGTAACGCTTGCATGGACTTGGATAAACAGGGTGGAGCATTAACCAGAATGGTTCCTTTAATCCTGTCATTGTTGTTCGCAGTAAAATCCAGTGCCATGTAAGCGTGACCGGAATGACCTAATATCCAACATTGCTCGATATTCAGCTCACAACAGACTCGATCAATATCTTGCGTAATCTGAGCCAGAGAAACATCAGACTCGTCAACTTTACGGTTACAGACTGCAAATCCGCGATGATCGACAAACACACAATGATAGTGGCCATAAAAGGATTCGGGCATAACTCGCTGATAGTAATCAGCACTGCCAATAATCAGAAGGGTTTCTCCCACACCTTGTTCAATGACTTTTAGTGTAAAGTCTTCGGATTGAATGATATGTACTTTATTCATTGATATAATCACCTTTTTACAATCGAAGAAATATCTTCACATCAGATACGTTGTTCGCACTGTTTTTATCCGCATACCTTTAAGCATACACAACCAGGCTAATATGCTAACTCCCATCAAAATAGCGAACAGTGAAAACGGGGGTAAGGTTGTAAGCACTACGCCGCTGAACATTGGGTTAAATGCGCCGTCAAACGTTTTTTATTATCAAAACTAACAGGAACACGCCCTAAAGAGACATTTTATAACACTCTGGAACTATTACGCTTTGCTAAACAGTTTGATAATCGTTTAGATAACTTCTTTGATATGCATCCGGTCTTTGTACCTAAGATTGTTGTTGTGAGCGATAGTCGTTCATGTATTGATAAAATTAAAAAACACCTAATGTAATGTGAATAAGCGAGTTTCATAATGCTATCTCAGTAAGGTGGTTGTGATCTGTCCTTGATTTAGTGCCCATCTTGTTTTCAAATCAACCAACAAAAACAATAAAAGACGAAAATATCGTTTAAGAACAATATAAATCAACTAAAAGATGTGATTATTTTAAAATAGTCGTAATATCCTATAGTTAGCTAACAATATGAAATTGAGAGGAATTTGTTATGCCTATATGGGTAGATGCTGATGCATGTCCTAAGGTTATAAAAGAAGTGTTATATCGGGCGGCTGAACGTGAAAAAGTACAGGTTACATTTGTGGCAAATCAGCGATTAAGTGTACCAGCATCCGTTTTTTTACGTACATTGCAAGTTCCCGCCGGATTTGATGTCGCTGACAATGAAATTGTTCGTCGCTCAGAAATAGGTGATTTAGTCGTTACCGCCGATATTCCTCTTGCTGCTGAAGTGATCGAAAAAGGTGCAATAGCGCTCAATCCGCGCGGTGAACGTTATAGTGAAGCGACAATACGTGAACGTCTGACTATGCGTGATTTTATGGATACGATGCGAGCGAGTGGGATCCAAACGGGAGGACCGGCTACATTAAACCAACGTGATCGCCAACGGTTCGCAAATGAACTGGATAAATGGTTATTGCAACAAAAAAAAGCATCTTGAAACGATAACGTATCCAATTGTTTTATAAATTCTTTTAAAAGCAATTATCATAGATAAAAGCCGATATGGTGCTGTTTATAGATCGCCTTATCATGAGATTTTTTATCGTGTGAAAAAGCGGAGAATCATATTAACAAACTTACCATAAGGAGGACGTAGCTGATCTGTCAGTGCCGGATTGTATTTGCGCAAAATAGGCATGGCCTTGGAAAAGGTTTTAAAGCCTTCATGGCCGTGATATTGCCCCATACCGCTCGGGCCTACGCCACCAAAGGGTAAATCTGTACATGCAAACTGATACAGCGTGTCATTGATGCAAATGCTGCCTGCAACGATGTGCAATAAAGCAGCTTCAATTTGCTTGTTATTTTTGCTGAAACAATAACAGGCCAATGGGCGTTCACGGCTTGCAATATAATGGATCGCTTCACCATAAGAGCGGTAGGTTTTAATCGGTAGCAGTGGACCGAAAATTTCTTCCTGCATGATAGCACTGTCATCATTAGGGTTTAGCACTAGTGTAGGAACAAGAACACGTTGCTTAAGTGCTTGCTCCGGATCAATAAGAGGCATAAGCGGAATGATCTGATGACCGCGTATGCTTGCATCTTCAAGCAATTTGATAAGGCGTTGATACTGGTTGTTATTGATAATGCTTGTATAGTCCGGAAAGTTGTTTGGTTGGGGATAGCGTTGCGAAATCTGTTCTTTAACTTCTGCAATAAACGACTCAATGATGCTTTCCGGCAATAATACGTAATCTGGTGCTATACAGGTTTGTCCGGAATTGAACAGTTTTCCGGTTATAATGCGGGCAGCAGCCTTTTTCAGATCGGCATCGGGAGCAATCAGTGCTGGAGACTTGCCGCCAAGTTCCAACGTAACAGGCGTAAGGTTTTGTGCGGCAGCGGCCATGACTTTTTTACCGTTCGCCCTGGAGCCAGTGAAAAGCAGGTGATCAAAGGGTAGGGCAGAAAAAGCGGCTGCAATATCTGCTCCGCCTTGTGCAATACTGACACGATTTTCAGGAAAAGTTTTGCTTAGCAGTTTTTCTAAATAGGCATTGGTATGCGGTGTATGTTCTGAAGGTTTGATAAATGCATGATTACCTGCGGCAATAACCGCTATCAATGGGGTGAGAACCAAATTAACCGGATAATTCCACGGCGCCATGATGCCAACAACGCCAAGTGGTACATAGCGTATTTCAGCCTTGGCCGGCCACAACTGCCATCCCGCCTTGCGTCTTTGCGGTTTTATCCATTTTTTAAGATAACGCAGACACAGATCAATTTCTTGTAACACAATTATCGCTTCTGCCATGATGCTCTCATGGCTGGAACGATGACCAAAATCGCAGGAAACGGCTTCCACCATTTCATTCAGACTGGCTTTAAAACTTGCGCGCAGGCGCAGCAGATCATCCCGGCGTTGGTCTTCATCAGGTCGATTCTGTTCCCATGCTTGACACAGTGCGTCAAATTTAGCCTTGATTAATTCTGTCATTGGTCACTTCTTGGCCACAGAACTGGCAAAACACCATTGAGCTATATAATAAGTACTGAGTACCAAGAGCGGACTTAACGGAGTTTCAAAGTAAAAACGACCATAAGCGAGCATGCTATCGCTGATAACAAAAAAGATACCTCCAAGAGCTGCTGTATTTGCTGCATGTTGTGCTGGAGGCTCCGGGTTTTTAAGTGGATAAATAATCGCTCTATTAACCGCTAACCAAGCCATGAAAGCCAAAATGGCTATTTTTACCCATCCCCCGATAAGGTTCAAAGTTGATGAGGAAAAAAATGGGTACTCAGTTAGCGCTAAGATTTTAATACTCTTTTGCCGTGTTCCCTGAGTTCCCCATCTGGCCCTACATACTTATAGAGAGCCTGTCTGCTAATCCCAAGCTCTTCACATAATTCAGATACGCTACAATCTCTACTCTTCATGGAAGCTTGTGCCAGGCGAACCTGAGATTTTGTGAGTTTAAAAGAACGTCCGCCTTCACGTCCTCTTGCTCTGGCCGCTGCCAGCCCTGCTTTTGTTCGTTCACTGATCAACTCCCGTTCAAATTCGGCCAGCGCGGCAAAAATCCCAAAGACCAATTTGCCACTGGCCGTCGTCGTATCAATTTCTGCACCTTGCCCGGTCAGTACCTTAAAGCCGATTTTTCGATCCGCCAGATCATGGATAGTATTCACCAGGTGTTTTAAGCTTCGGCCAAGCCTGTCAAGCTTCCATACCATTAACACATCGCCAGCCCTGAGGGCTTTCAAACAGGCATCCAATCCAGGACGTTTGTCTGACTTCCCTGATATTTCATCCTGATAAATGTTTTCTTTATTAACACCGGCAGCAAGTAAAGCATCCAGTTGGAGATCCTGCACCTGACTTCCATCAGATTTGGAGACACGGGCATACCCAATTCGCATGAACGACCTATTTTAATTGTTTAAGTTTTTCAATGGATTTGTTTTCTATCAGGATCTTCATTTGACTGACCGCAACGCGATTCAGCTTTTGGAACCTGTCGTTTGCAGAGAGGCCTTGCTCGATAAGTTCAGCATTGAAGCTTTCTAAATTAGATAACACGACAAGCTGTTCCAGTGTGGCATAGTCCCGTATATTGCCTTTTAGTTCCGGGTTCTCTTTACGCCAGTCGCTGGCTGTCTTGCCAAACAAAGCCAGATTCAATATATCGGCCTCATTAGCGTAAGCAAAGTTTCTTGCTTTTGGGTTAAGCTCCAGGGCGGGAATAATGTTCGTTTTTATTGACTCTGTATGAATATGATAGTTGACCTTGGCCAGAGTGCGCGAAACATTCCATTCCAGATTTTTCTGTTCATTTTCTGCTTGTTTGAGCCGTTGGAATTCTTTTAATAGATAGAGCTTAAACTCTGCGCTGATCCAGGAAGCAAACTCAAAAGCAATATCCCGATGCGCATAAGTTCCGCCATATCTGCCCGCTTTCGAGATGATCCCGATTGCATTGGTGGTTGTGATCCAGCGTTTTGGCGTGAGAGAGAAACTGTTTGCGCCCGCTTCATGTTTAAATCCATCGAATTCGATGGAATTAAAATCGGGATTATGGAGCTGTTCCCACAAACCGATAAACTCAATGGTACTGCGGTTTCTCATCCAGTTTTGCAGAATGTAATCACCACGGTCGCCATCTTTGTACTTAGCGATGTCAGATAGCGATATATAGTCATCTTGTTTGTCGGAAAAGACAGAGACTTTTATACCCCTAACATCAATTTTTTGCGCCATAAACCTTTCTTCTCGCTTTGGGTGTGTCAGTTAAACGAAGGTTTAAATGACAGCCTTGTTTTAGCCTAAATACGGATGGAAAGATGTAATATAAACTGTATATAAATCTATGTCCATTAAAGGTGGTAAGAAAAAGATAAAGTGACATACTCAATGTGACCCTGCCATATTAAGAATTAAAAAAATGAATACCAATAAAAAGCGCCTGACTATACTGACTCAACCTGAAATTCAGGACTATTTTGGCCTGCCTCGATTTACTTTGGAGGAGCGAGAATACTATTTCACCTTATCCGATACGGAGCATCAGATAATACCGCAAGGTTGGTCTGTTAACTCCAGAGTGAACTTCATTCTTATGCTTGGGTATTTTAAATCTAGGAAAATATTCTTTACCTACACGCGGGAAGATGTCATCACGGATATCTCTTATATTCTGGCTTGCCATTTCCCTGATCATTCTGCCGCCAATATAAAAGTTTCAGGCAAGACGACCCGGATACAACTGCAAAGACTTATTTGTCAGCATCTGAATTATCAACGCTATGGCAGTGTCATGGCAGAACAATTAGCTGAACTGGCCGCACGGGTTGTTAAAAGGTCAGCTAAGCCTGTGTTTATCTTGCGGGAATTGTTAAGTCACCTCAATAAAAATCAGATCATTACCCCTGCGTACAGTACCTTTCAAGATTTGATTGGACGATGTTTATCGGATGAGAGGAGGCGTATCTGTGAGCAATTAAAATCAGATCTTAATCCTGATATGGAAGAGGCACTCACAAATTTATTATCTGAAGAATCAGGGGGTCTGCACTGGATAACCCAACTAAAAAAGGCACTAAGGGACTTTAGTTATACATAAATTGTCAGAGAATCCACCTGGGTAAAGCAACTCAGTCCCCTTTATGAATTTGCCTGTCAGTGGTTACCCTCACTTTGCATATCAAATGAAAGCATCCGCTATTACGCAACACTGATTGAATATTATTCAGTTTATAAGCTTCGGCGATTTGACCCTTTGATCGCTTATTTTTATCTTCTTTGCTACACCTACCATCGAACGCATGTCATCAATGACAATCTGGTCGAAGCCTTTATTTGCCACGTCCGCCAGTATGAAGAAGCCGCTAAACTGTTTGCTAAGGATATGGTGTATAAAAGGAAGGCTCAAACGAATGAAGATATCAAGGCCACAGGCAAAATATTGGGCTTTTTCTTGAACCCCGATATCACTGACAATGTCTCTTTTGGTGAGATACGAACCAAAGCATTTAAGTTGTTGAACAGGGAAAAAATGGAGATAGTAACCCTCTTTATCGGGTCATCAGGCTTTGATGAAGAGGAGTTTCATTGGCAACACTTGGATACCTTATCGGCCGCCTTTAAAAAGAATCTGCGTCAAATTATCCGGGTACTGGACTTTAGTAGTCATACCGATGAGTCAGGACTTCTTGAAGCCGCAATCTTTGTCCAGACTTGTCTTAGGGACGGAAAAATTTTACGGCGAATACCCGACAAAGATTTCCCTGTTAATTTTTTCACTAAATCACTTCAAAAATACCTTTACAGCCGGGAAAAATCACCTCAACTCATTCCTGACCGATATGAATTTGCCGTATACAGGATGCTTAAAACAGCTTTTGAATCAGGGGATGTTTTTAACCAGAACACCACTAAATATCGAAGTTTTACAGACGACTTAATTCCCATGAACAGGTGGGAAGCCGACAAAGAAAGTGTCCTGAATGACCTAGATCTGCCCGTATTACAGAGACCAATATCCCAAACTTTGCAAGAACTTAAAGATGAGCTTGAAGAAAAACTACAACATGTAAATCAAAGGATAATCAGCCGAAAAAATAAGGACGTTAAATTTAACAATTACCGTAAAGGCCGTACCGTTAACTGGACTCTGCCTTATAAAAAGGAAGAAGACGAAGATAATCATCGTTTTTATCATCTTGTGCCAACGATCAGCATCGCTAATTTATTAAGCTATGTGGAGAAAAAGACAGGATTTTTAGCGGGTTTCAATCATGTTTTAGGCAGATATACTAAAGTCAACCAGGATAAAAAGTCACTTATTGCCTGTATTATTGCCCTTGGCACCAATATGAGCCTGGGCAGGATGGGCGAGATTTCTGACATAAGTCATCAGGTGCTACAAATGACATATCAAAACTTCTTCCGACTGGAAACGTTAAAGGAGTCCAATGATATTGTCGCTAATGCGACCGCCAAATTATCTATTTTCCGACACTACGATATTGAGTCGGATGTGATCCACTCCAGCAGTGATGGACAACGGTTTGAGAGCCAAAGAAATACAGCCAACGCAAGATATGCATCAAAATACTTCGGTCTTAAAAAAGGAATTTCAGCGTTAACACTGGTCGGTAATCATGTGCCAATCAATGCAAAAGTAATAGGCACCCACGAGCACGAGAGTTATTTTGTGTTCGACCTCCTTTACAATAATACGACAGAGATAGATCCCGATCGCCACTCTGTAGATACCCACGGCACTAATCAGGTTAACTTTTGGATTTTATACGCGTTTGGCTATCAGTTTGCCCCACGTTATAAAAATTTTCCAACAAAAACAGAGAGTATCATTGGGTTTGAGCCGCCAGGGAAATACAGTGAAGAGTTCCTTCTTAAGCCTGTTCGTAAAGTGAATGAAGAACGGATTATCGAAGAGTGGCCAAATATTCAACATATAATGGCTTCTCTTGGTCAGAAGGAAACGACGCAATCATCCATTGTTAGGAAATTAAGCTCTTATGCCCGACAAAATAAAACAAAAAAAGCGTTGTGGGAGCTGGATAATATTATAAGAAGCATCTATATGCTCGACTATATTGATAATAACTCCCTGCGCCAATACGTTGCCAAAGCATTAAACCGTGGTGAAGCTTACCACCGATTGAAAAAAGCGATAGCGCATGTCAACGGGGGCAAAATGAATGTAAAAAGTGAAAATGAACAACATATTATCCACGAATGTACCCGACTCATAGCCAATGCAGTTATTTATTTCAACGCAGAACTCTTGTCCAGTTTGCTTGAGAGAGGTGATCCTGACGGTTTATTTGAGATGGGACAGCTGGGTAAAAAGCTGGGTAAAATATCGCCAGTGGCGTGGCAACATATTAATTTCTACGGTCGATTTGAGTTTAATGACATAGCGACAACATTTAGCGTTGGTGAGTTCGTCAAGTCGGTTGACCTGACGACATTATTTACAGATTAAAGTCATAAACAGTGGAAGGGCTTGAAAAGTAACTTTGAACCCTATCGGGGGATGGGCAAAAATAGCCAAAATAACAGCATAAATGGCAACCGGAATTTTCATGCCGTCAGGTAGATTATTCCACAGTCCGATGAGTATTAAGAATGCGATTATTACAAATAGGATAAAAACGGCAAATATAATGACAATCGTTCGGAGAATTATAAATTTCGAGCTGAAATGGTTATTTTTAACATCAGAAATATAAACACTGTCGCAACATAGCGCATAAATGTAAGCGCAATGGGTGAGTAGAAAACAAAACAATCCAGCCAAAAAATAGTCTTGCGGCAACATCAAAAACAAATCGCCACCTACGGCAAATGCAAGTCCAAAAGCAATGGCGTTACGATAACGTATTGAAACAGGTTCGCGGATCAACAGAACCCAAAACACTAATAGTACTGTGGCTGTGGGCTTAGTCAGATAGTGGAGCCAACTCCATGATGGATTTACAGAAGCACTGAGTAAAACGCCAGCGATGGCGCTAGCTGAAAGAAGGGTATAGAGCAACCTGATTTTGTTATGTAAACCATGTTGAGGGGAGCAATTATTTGATGACATATTATACCTCGTCCCACTGTTTCTTCCTTTTTACAGTAACAGAAATTTTTTTACCTGCAACAAACAGCCATGCGGTAAGGCGAATCCTGATAAAAACGAGCATAAACACGGTCTGTTATGGTTTTTGTTCATGCTGCATAAGGGGAGAAGATATGAACTGAAATATCTATCAATACAATTTAACATAATATAGATTGTGCGAATCATCATTGTTAGAACCATTTAGTAATGTCACTTTTTATCCAGATAGAAATGTCACCTTAGAGTAAGCTAAACTGAATGCAATTCTAAGGGACTCAACGGATGTTGGTGACCATGTCAGATAAAGAGATTCATCGCTTGCCAGTGATACAGGCAGTTTGTGAAAAGCGTCTGCGCCGTCGCGATGCTGCATCACAGAACGTCAGGCGCAACGGCTTATAAATCGCTACCGGGTTTCTGGTGCTGAAGGACTTGTCAGCCGCAAACGTGGTCAACCCAGCAACCGTCGGTTGACCGAATCTCTCAAACTGCGTGTACTCACGCTGATACGTGAAAACTACATTGACTTTGGGCCCACACTGGCCGCAGAAAAACTCAGAGAGCGCCATAATATCCGGCTTTCAATCGAGACCGTCCGCAACTGGATGACGTCTGACGGACTCTGGGTTCCGCATGCCCGACGCAAGTCACGGGTATATCAACCCCGACATAGGCGTGATTGCCTGGGGGAACTGATCCAGATCGACGGCTCCCACCATGACTGGTTTGAAGGCCGTGCACCAAAATGCTGCCTGCTGGTCTTTATCGATGATGCCACCGGTCGTCTGATGCATTTGCGGTTCAGCGAGTCAGAAACAGCCTTTGACTACATGCTTGCAACCCGGGAATACATCGAGCAACACGGAAAGCCGGTATCACTGTACAGTGACAAACATGCAATATTTCGAGTCAGTGGTCCGGAGAACCGCAATACCACTGTTACCCAGTTCGGACGTGTGCTTTATGACCTGGCAATCGAGCTTATTTGTGCCAACAGCTCTGAAGCTAAAGGCCGCGTGGAACGTGCGAATCAGACACTTCAGGATCGACTGATCAAAGAAATGCGTCTGGAAGATATTACCGGCATTGAGGCTGCAAATGCCTGGCTTGCCACTTTCATTGCAGACTTTAACCGCCGATTCTCACGTCCGGCCAGGTTCCCGAAAGATTTGCATCGTCCGGTGAAGGAAAGCCCCGATGAATTAAGAGACATCTTTGCCTGGCATGATGTTCGTACCGTGTCGAAATCACTGACCTTCCAGTACGATAAGATCCTTTATCTCATGGACCCCACAGAAGAAAATAGCCGTCTTGCCGGTGAAAAAATTAAAGTACTGGATTATCCCGATGGCACCCTCGCCTTCCACTACGGGCATCGGAGTCTTGATTGCCAGGCATTTGATAAGCTGGCCTGTGTCGATCAGGGACAGATTGTCGATAACAAACGCCTCGGGACAGTACTCAGACTCGCTCAGGTAAAACAGGATGAGCGGGAAAGCGAAGGCAAGCGGGAACGAAGCAAAAAATCGCCCAGCCGTAAGGCTCAGGTGCGCGTCCAGGAACAGCTACGGGCTATAAATCCCGTTCTGGCAGACCCGAGCTTGTTTGTGGCAAGTTCAAAGCGGTAGAATCGACCATCAGTGCTGCAAAGTGCCGGAACAGTGAGTTCCCAAAAGGATACTTGAGATGATTAAATTCCCGACTAAAAAGCGCGTTGATTTATATAAAAATGCCATCACTTCTGAGCAATTACAGCTGGATCTGGCTGCGGCTCAGGAATTTATGTTCGATGCCTGGGAAACTGATGACCTGGAAGTTGTACTGAAACTCATCAGAAAAGCTATCAAGAAATCCCCGCTCTGTGCTGACGCATACTCATTCTACTGCGAGATATCTCAAGAGCCCCCTGAGTCAAAAATCGGTACTCTGGAAACGGCGTTATATGCGGCCAGTGTTGCACTAGGCGAAGATTTTCAGGAATTTGCGGGCAATTTCTGGGGATTTGTCGAAACACGTCCATATATGAGAGCAAAAGCAGCTTTGGCTGATGCCTTATGGGAGTCAGGTAATTTCTACCCAGCCATGGCTCATTGCCGCGAAATGCTCAAGCTCAACCCGAACGACAACCAGGGGATTCGTCATTTATTAACTGGCTATTATCTCGAACTGGAAATGGTGGAGGAGCTGACCTTACTACTGAATGATTATTCAGAAGATGTGCGTCCGTATCTTCAGTATACACGCGCCCTCCTCGCCTACAGACAGTCATCACCTGATGCCGATGATATCGCCAGAACTGCGATTGATTCTAACAGCCACATCCCCGGCTTGTTATCAAAGTGCCGTATGCAACCGAAGTCCAACAGTGGATATATTACGTTAGGTGAATTGGATGAGGCCATTGATTATGTAAATCATAATATTAAGTCATGGATAAGAACACCTACTGCAATAGAATGGATTGTCAAACACTCATCTAATTTAATATAAGGATTTATTTTTAATGTTTAATCTAATTATGGGCGGAGAACCTGACTATTTTGAACATTGGCCCATGTATGAAAAGGTTAATGGTAGTTGTGACTTCCCAATTTCACGTATGTTAGAAGGCACCTCTGAGGACATCCGACTGAAGTTAACCCCTTTGAATGACAAGGCACTATCTTATATTGAGAAATTACCTACGTTATTCATATCAGAGCTTTATTCCAGAAATAATGTTGAGTACATTACTCTTCGGCTTGGGGTTATATCAAACCTACGAACAGTTAACAAAAACGTTGAGTTTGATTTTCAAATCACTCATTCACAAGATGATGTGGTCGTGATAGACAAAGAGTTATATCAAAAAGTTTTAGAATTAGGTTCATATGGATTGAAACGTACTCACTGGGGAATAAAGTCTAGCGATTTAAATCAAACACTAGCCCTTCTAAATATAACAACAAGAAGCACCCCACTCCCTCCTGTCGAAGCACTTCCCGATGAAATCGATAATTACCCAATAATTGATAATGTTCAAAGTTTCATGGCGTGTGTTTTAGAGCAAGAACATAAAGAAGATGAAGAAATCTTTTATCGTGGGCATTCTGACGTATCTTATGAGTTAGCCCCATCTGTTTTCAGGAAAAACAAAAAAGGTAACTTTAAGCATTTACACAATGAATCAAGCTTAGTCCGTGAAGCCCTAACAGCAAGGCCTGCTGAGTTTGTTGATGATAAAACAATGCTAGATAAGTTAGTAAGGATGCAACATTACGGACTACCAACTCGTTTGTTGGATATAACATCAAATCCACTAATCGCTCTGTATTTCGCTTGTTGTGACATTAGTAATAAAGAACTAACAAATGAGATTGATGGACATGTGATTATTTTCAAAACCAAAAGGGAACGTATAAAATTTTTTGATTCTGATACAGTAAGTTGCATCTCAAACATATCAATGCTAAGCCAAACCTTGAAAGATCAGCTGGATTGCAATATGGACAAGGAGACTTTCAATAAAATTGAAGCTTGTCAAAAGCTCATACATTACATTAAGGATGAAAAGCCTTATTTTAAAGATGTAATTATACCAACAGATTTGGAAAGGTTAATTTTCGTTAAAGGACGAAATAATAATGAAAGAATGTCATCACAGTCAGGTGCATTCTTATTATTCGGAAACAATGCTGTTTATCCAGATTTAGTATCAAATCCTGATGATTCTATGCAAGAGTTTAAAGTAGAAAAAATAGTGATCAGAAACAAAGCTAGAATATTGAAGGAACTCGCAAGGCTAAATATTACAGATGCGACTGTCTATCAGGGCATGGAAAGGACAATGAAACTAATTGCGGCCCAATTTTCCGCAGGAGATTGAGAAGCATTGAAAAGTGCCACTTATACCTTACAAGTAAAAGTGGTACTTTGAAATTTCATTTATATAGGTTTTTACAGTTCAATAGTGCTCCTTTGTCCTAGAACACCAATAACATGAAACCTCACAAAGTTCCGTTTCAGATAAGTTAAACGTAATTTCATTTGCATCTTTTCTACTGTATTTTCTTTTCGGATCTTCAGGGTTGTTTAGATGTAATTGTAATTTTTGGACGGACCACCCTTTTTTAAAATGATACACTGGGCGAACAAAGCCTTTATAATCATATAATTTAGACATAATATATTCTTCCGATAAAACATATCTATGCCACAGATCTGAAATATCAATTTCATGTATCTTCTGATACTTATAGATAAATAGTGGTGAAATAATCTCCAATGCCTTCATTAAAAGCCATAATGGTTCTTTTTCTCCTGTATGACAAAAATTACAGCTCCATTGATATATATTTTTTATATCATCTAATGAACATGGTAAGTCTAAACACTTTGTGTATTTTAACTCATTGAGGATGTGCGTAAAAGGTAACTCATAAGATTCATCTTTCCTTCCATTCTTTCTTATTATATTTAGACTTCTAAATCCGATAATGCTTTTAATCTTATTTTCAAGTGCCACTCTTATTTTGAACGGAATAGAATAAACACTAAAAGCCTGCCCAGCAGGTTGCTCTATTGATGCGTAAGTATTGGGTAGGAGTGACGATGTGGCCAAGTGGAAAAAGGCATGCTCTGGTATCCTGGATTGACCGTACGAGAGTATATGTTTTCCGCCTAAACAAAGCCCTTTTGTTGTGGCGAATTGCTCAAGGTCTGACGAAAAGTTATCCATTAAAACTGCTTTATCATTTTGGTGGGATTTTAAACCAAATAGTTCGTTCTCCTTATTAAGGCTTAACAATCTTTCTCCTTGTTCAATAATGATTTTTATGTGTGCTTCATTATTGGATAATAGATTTCTTTTACTCGGGAATTTATCTATGCTTTTATTGTTGGATTTTTGTTCCCTTAAAGCGCCAAGATAACCAGTTAATTTAACAATTAGCTCATCTAATGATTTATTCATAATCCCTCCGAATCAGTAATTTTTATATTTTCTAATAGTCAATTTCATGAAAAAAATTGTTAATACATTTAAAAAGAAAATTTGACCAGACATCCAGAGATGTAACTGGTTCAAAATCATGTGGATAAAGTTTTTGTCGATGCAGAAGTAACTCTACTGTACTTCATGACGATAACATAGACCAAAAGTGCCCTTTCTAACTTGCACAAAGAGGTGACACTTTAAAACTGCTTTGACAATCATCCTGATTTCAAACGCTTCACATGTCTGACGGACTAACTCTCGCACTCGTAGGGCGACTTCACCTGTCAGCACTTTGTACCTGTATTTCGTTACCCACACAAAATGATATTCGATCTGAAATACTGTGTGGCTGCCATATCTGTAATCCATATTGCACCTCTCGTGCAATACAGTATCGCAGCTAAAGCTGACCGACTAAAGTCGGTGGTTTTAACCTTTCATATGGAAAAATAAATTTTTGCTGATAAGTTCATGTTAAGCAAATTCGAGACCATTATCAAAGGTGATTGTTTTAAATTTGTTTTTTATCATTGATAAGTGTCTTGTTGCCACTTTTGCGACGCCTTCTGCTGTTTTATCTTCAAGATTAATAATGAACGCAAATAACGTTTTTCGTTCAACTAATGTTGATAATACACTTTTATGATCTTTGCCAACGATAGTATCTCCTTCCCAATCACCAATACGCTGCTTTTTATCAACCCATTTTGGGCGCTGTTCAATGCTGACTCTGTTTTTGATCTTTCCTCTGCGTTCACGACTTCCATAGCGTTTACGATACGGTTTTTTAGCTATTCTGAGATGCTGCCATAAATCACCACCATTAAGTTTATCTTTATAGATCAATCTATAAACGGTTTCATGATGCAAAGAGATGATATTTTCCCTTTTGAGATAACCGACTGTTTGTTCAGGGCTTAAATCTTGCCAAGTTAACTGTTTAATCAACTTGACGATCTCGGGTGTCACTTTGACGGCTTTTACCGCCGCGTGGCGGCTTTAAGCTGAGCCTGTTTAGGGCCGTATGTTTGTGCTTCTCTGTTTCGTCTCAATTCCCGGCTAATCGTTGATGGGCTCGATTGAGAGATGTTGCGATAAGGCATTGTGTAAAATCGGCTTCTTTTAAACTGAAAATCTGATATCTTTCTATTTCGGTCAGTTGCATATAGGCCATAGTGCATTTTCCTTTGGCGAGAAAGATGCCTACTATAGTAACTGACCGCCTTTCTTAGAAATTGCACTTATTAGGCGAATCCAAGTATTTTTATTAGTTAACCGTGTATTGTAACTTGTAGACATTCATTCCATGTTTCATACTCTTCTGGAACTTTTTTTTCAAGAACATCGTAAAACTTGAATTTATTCAATAAAGCAAGGTAAGTGAGTATGGTATGGTTACAACTTATTGAATCATTTATTTTCACATCGTCTCTTGGATACAGTTCAGTAACATATGGTAGTTGATAAGAATTTAAGGGTAATTTAGGAACAATGTCATTTACATAATTAACAACAGCATAATCAAGAAAATTTTGACTAACATATGTAACAAATTCATAATTCCCTACATTTGGACTAGCAAATAAGCAAGATCTATAGTTAGGATATTTATCATAAAAATCCCTCATAAGATAAGTTGCCATTGCAGCACCAAGGCTATGACCTGATATCATACAGTAACCATTTACTCCGATAAATTTTTCGATAGCATCTGCTAGTTTAAGATGGGAATAATCAATACCTGTTGTATTGTCATAAATAATGAGATCCAAAGATTTATACATTGAATAAAAACCATCAAAAACCTTTTGTTCAGGTGTATCAGACCATGGGGATATATATCCTCCTAAGTTAATATCATTAATTGCTTCTGCAAAAGTTTTGGTTCCTCGGAGAGTAATAACGTATTCGCCTGGATTTTCTATTCTCTCTGCAATATATCCAAAATTAACTCTTTCATCAATAATCATTGATTCATCTTTATCTGTTTTGATGTTCATCAATGTTGAATAATTATAATAATTACAAGAAATATAGCCTCTTAGCTTCCAACCATCTTTTTCTATGCGTGAGTCTGGAGGTGGTAAAAGGTTATTTGGATATTGATCATACATAGTTGCTGCGTATAGATCTAGTGCTGCAAATCTATCGTAATAATTTACTGTAAACATACTTAATCTCCATTTCATTGGATTTATAAAAATCAAAATAGATAACTAAAGTATATTTCCATTTTCAAAATTTGCCTAAAATTTAGGTTGGTATTTTATTTTTAAATTTATTCATATATTAATTTTTAATTAAAAAAACATAAATGCCTATATTCTACTCGCATAATGACTTAATTACAAAGCGAATTAAAGAAGCAATCATACATATTAATATGTAATTAAATTAAAGAAAAAATATTTCGTGCTAAATTTTAGCCGATCTTCCCTCAAGACAACTGAAGACGAAAAATGCTCATTAACCGCGCAGATGTGGCTGTGCGGCCGGAATACACAACAATACACAGTTGCAATGCACTAGCATTGCATTAAAATATCCAAACATGGAAAAAATTTAACTATTACAACAAAATAGTTAATTATCTAATAGATACACATTTCACTGTTTTTATCTGTAATCTAAGGAATAAAAAGGCAAAGCATGAGAAACAACTCAACCTCTTTCACATCCGCAATATGCTGGATCTCATTTTGGCTAGGGACCGTTCTTGTTGGGGCTTCCTGGCTTTACGCAAAACTGCAAGAAAAAGAGTTTTTGCTAGGATTATCAGAAGGTTTAATGAATATCACTTCCCCTGATAGCACAGTAGCTATAATGCTTTCTATAGGAACTATGCTGATTGCAATTGGACTATTGTATGTTCCGTTGTTTTACTCTGCTGTCTTCGTATCAGCATACGTAAAAGTTCTGACAAGGAAGCCAATCAGAATCTAAGATTTCCTTAATCCACGTTCCAGTAAAATAAACAGCTTTGCAGAGTCATTGAACAATATTGTTCATGGTAAGACTGTACTTATGATAAGCCATGACCCACGTGTATTTAGACTCGCTGATCGGGTTATCAAAATCGATAAAGGCCAAATCGTATTTGACGGCTTCCTTCAGGAGTATATGAACCAAGCAGCAACAAATTAATCAAAAATGGCCCGTTAACTTCGGGCCATTTTTGTACTAATAGATGTCTAGCGCTGTTTCAGCAAACTCTCCCAATTCTATTCTGGATTTTTCAAATTTCGGATGATAATTTTGCCATAAAGCGGCATTATCTCCTTCTACCCATGGAGGCGTCACTGGTATACCATTTCTCCAAAATTGAATACAAGATCGAACTTTCGGGTCCCTTCTGTTGCGGTATATCCACCTTAATTCACTTCCTGTGTATGAACTTCCCTTTCTTATTTTATTTTCATAATGTTTGTGGACAACGCTTTCCATGTCGATTCCATCTAAAATAAAATGGATACACGATCGGCGTGAGGTTTGGGAGAACCAAGATAATCCCGCTTTGCATTTTCGACTGGTTATTTGTCTGGGATAGTTAACTTTTCCACTACCATACTCAATACTCAACGTATCGTCAGAATTCCTTATCGAATTGTATTTACGATGTTCTTTTATCGCTTTATTAAAACATTCCTGATTGGATGGAATTTTGTGTTCATACATCTGACGTATGTAAATTTCACGTTGGGTAATTGAATATCTATCAATGGTTGCGATGTTATTAACATCAAGAAAATCGGCAAACTGTGGGTATTTTTGAGCATATTTGATTCTTTCTTTAGATAAACCAAAAACAAGATCGCCCTGCTCAAAGTGAGTTCTGAATGGTTGATGAAACGGCATGTTTTTTCCTGATGGATCTACATTTATTTACGTCTATAAAGAAAATTTAACAATCCATGTAGATTTGGCTCAAATAATTTATTTTAGTTATTGTTTAATATCAAGTATTTTATGACATAAAATATTCCATTTTTAAGTAAATTAGAAATTTATATTTAAAAACAATCAATTATCAATTGTTAAGGTAATTTAACCTTGACTAATACTAAATAACTTTCTCTACTAATATGGAAGCTAACAATAACAATTCGCAAGTAGAGGATAACTATGATCGTTTTTGTAACAGGGGCAACTTCTGGTTTTGGTGAAGCAATTACAAGAAAATTTATCAAGCATGGTTCCGTAGTCATTGCTACCGGTCGTCGTAAGGATAGATTGGAAAAACTGAAAAAAGAGCTGGGTGAAAAAGTCCATACTATTCAACTTGACGTGAGAGATCGTTCTGCAATTGAAAAAGCCATTCAGCAATTACCAGATACACTGCGCAATATTGATGTGCTTGTAAATAATGCCGGGCTTGCTTTAGGGCTGGAGCCAGCTTATCAAGCCAATCCTGACGATTGGGACACCATGATCGACACCAATACTAAAGGGTTAGTAAACATGACACGAGTCCTACTGCCCAATATGGTGAAAGTGAATAGTGGGCATATTATTAATATTGGTTCTACCGCAGCAAGCTGGCCTTATGCAGGAGGTAACGTATACGGTGCGACTAAAGCCTTCGTAAAACAGTTTAGTTTAGGATTGCGGGCTGATTTGCAAGGTAAAAATATTCGGGTCACGGATATTGAGCCAGGGCTTGTCGGTGGAACAGAGTTTTCACACATCCGTTTTAAAGGCAATGAGGAAAAAGTTGACAAAACATATGAAGGGACTGATGCACTGACGGCTGATGATGTTGCAGAGGCGGTGTTTTGGGTTGCGAATCTCCCTTCTCGTGTCAATATTAATACATTAGAGATGATGCCGGTTTGTCAATCATTCGCAGGTTTAAGTGTACATAGAAACCAATGATCGTAATGACACATTGTCGTAATTGACACATTGAAAGAGGTTCAAATATGCGTGCTCATAGTTCTTTGATTGTTAAATATGTTTCTGCTCTTGCCCTATTGTTGCCACTCTTTTGGCAAACACCGGCATTTTCTGCACCTTGCTCATCAGATGGCACATGTGTAACCATTAATGGAGGCGGTGACAATTCGATGAGCAAAGAAATGGCCCGTCAAAGCAAAGAAGTATGGGATGAACAGAAAAACCTACGTAAGAAAATGGATCAACGTAGAGAGAAAGCATTTGATAAGTACGAAGTAGAAGCTGATAATCGTGAGGCATGTTTGGAAAGCGCCGATATTAATGTTTATTGGGAACCAAATACTAAACGTTGTTTGGATATCAATACAGGCCGTCCGATCAAACCTTGATAGTTTCAATACCAACGTCAAAGTAAGGAGATGATGGTGAAAAAGATCCTACTGACTGTAACGTTGTTTTTTACGCTTTCTCCCTTTGCAGTACAGGCTTCACAAAAGGTGACATGTGAGAGTTTGAAAGCGGAAATTGCACAGAAAATCATTAAAAATGGTGTTCCTGAAACGGGCTTTAGGCTTGAGGTTGTCCCTAACGACCAGGTGGCTAAAGGCGATGCGGCTAATGGGAAAGTTGTTGGCCATTGTGATAACAGCAAGCAGAAAATAGTGTACATCCGTCTTGCTCATACTAAAACGGATAACCAGACTTCAAGCGATAAGAAAAGCCAAGAATAGTTTTCTGGACCAATAAAAAGGGGCATAATATGTGCCCCTTTTTACTTTTTTACTACTTACGTACTGACTATCAAATATCGATATCCGACATGGCAGAAACATCCAGATAGCAGGATAAATCTCGTTCTTCTGGCCTTAAGAGATAGGGAATTTCTCCAAGTTGCGGTGCCGGTATGTGACGCTGTAACCTTTCCAGCGTCTTGGCGTAATAAGCTAACCCAGGATTAATCCGGTTGGCAATCCACCCCACGAGAGGAACGCCATCATTAATAATGGCCTGAGCGGTTAGAATGGCATGATTGACACAGCCGGCCTGAATTCCAACCACCAAAATGACAGGGAGCTTTTCTTGTACAACCCAATCAGAATAAGACACCTCATCTTCCAGTAACATTCGCCAACCACCATTACCTTCAATAATCACGCGATCGGCTTTATGTTCTAAGTTTTTTAATCCTTTTGTCATTTGGGTAAAGTCAGCCCTATTGGCTTCCCTATAATTATTTTCCCAAATGACCGGGTTGATTTCTTCATAATCCACTTGAACGGGTGAGGACTTCTGTATAATCAAGGCATCACGATTACGTATTCCCTCCGGCGTTTCCCGTTTCTCTGTCGCAATGGGTTTATACCCTACTGCGGTTGTTTCTTCACGATTAAAGACTTGCAGTAATGCGCGGGTAACAACTGTTTTACCGATGTTGGTATCCGTGCCTGTAACAAATAAGCGAGTTAACATAAATTCATTTCCGTTTTCCATAATACAGAACAGATAGATCGGTGACGCTTTTTAGCGAGCAGGCATAGAGTGTATGGGATGTATTTGAGGGAGGGATTGCGTTAGCTCAATGTTTTACCTAATGTAAACTATTCTTCTTATCCTTGCATGAGTTCTATCAATAACTTACCACTATATAGGGATTGTTTAATTAACGCTGCTGCGGGAAGTGTGCCAGTGTTGTCAAACTGAGTGGCGACAATATCAACTTGTTGGCTATAGCCGGGAAGTGAGCGCTGAGATATTTGCTTTTGAATGGCTGGATAAAGAATATGTTGTACATTGTTCAGCGGCGAACCGATCAAGATCCTTTCGGGATTAAATATATTGACTAAAATCGCCATGATACGTCCGATTCGCTCTCCAGCATCATAGATAATTTCTGTTACCAGAGGATCACCGGCTATCGCGGCCTGACAAAGGCGCTCAATCGTCAATGGCTCATTATTAACCACCATCGTATTCATTAAGGAACAGGGATGGTTAGCTGCCTGTTGGCAGGCTTTTCGCAAGATACTGTTAATGCTGACAACGGTTTCAAGGCAGCCCCTGTTACCACAGTAACAACGTGTACCATTCGGTTCTATTTGAGTATGCCCGATCTCTACAACGCTATGATTTCCAGTATGGAGCATTTGCCCTGCCGTCATGATCCCGGCCCCTACATTATCATCAATGACTAGCTGGATAAGATTTTGGTAGTTTTTCCCGGCGCCATAGAGCGATTCAGCTATTGTCCATGCGGTTATGCAGTGCTGCAAAAAAATCGGCAGTCCCGTGCGTTGATGCAAAAATTTTCTAATGGGGATATCTTTCACATCGTAGTGCGGTGAGCTTTGAATGATCCCGTTAATCGGATCAATAATCGCATTAATGATAATGCTAATGGCTGTCAGACGTTCAAGGGCACATTGATGTCGAAAAAAGAAGTTATCAATCTCATCAACAATGCAGCCTAAGAAAGATTGGTTGGAGCGTACTGAGAAAGGCAATTCCTCTTCAACCAAGAGATGACTGCTTAAATCACGAAGTCCAATAACAATGCTCGTTTTGTTAATACGAATACACAAGAACTGCCACCCTTCGCTATCTACCTTTAGCCCGATAGCAGGACGCCCCCGAAAGCCAAGTTCAGGAAATTCGGCTTCTTTCACCAAATGGGCATCAATAAGCTCTCGCGTAATTTTTGTAATACTAGCCGGAGCCAACTGGGATTTTTTGGAAAGTGCAATACGCGAGATAGGTCCGTACTGATCAATTAACCGATAAACCAACCCCACGTTCGTCTGTTTAATCTGGTCAATATGATTTGGATGAACATCGACACTCACCTCGCCTCCCGCTATTTATTTCGCGCCGCTAAAAAATTAATGACGATTATGTCGTTGTTTAAGCGAGAAGATATCCGTTTGAAGTAGAAATGTGATCTTTCACACGAACTTATCGTGATTATTGCTTTTGATTAACCATTTCATTTACTCATTTTGGTCTAAGATATTGGAGATTAAGAGATGAGTCAGGCGATCTACGGCTGCACCATTATTGTAATTCTTATGCTTAACTAACCAAACTTCTGAGTAAGTGGGATTCTGTGCTAAAGGCAGATATTGGACGCCGTCCAGTTTCATGCGGGTAAATGATTCAGTGATAATACTAATTCCTAATCCGGCGGCAACCAATCCAAGTATTGTCATCGCCTCCCCGGCTTCTTGTGAAATCACGGGAGTCACACCGGCATTTGCCAACAAAGAGATAATTTCATCGTACAAAGCCGTTCCTACATCACGTTCAAAAAACACCAGTGGATAATCAGATAACATTTCCAGGTTAACGCCTTCATTTGCGTATGCAAGCAAGGGGTGACCATCATATACCGCGAGCATAAAGCGCTCCCGGAAGAGCAGTTGATACTCTAGATTATCTGGCAATGAGGTATTGCGCATAATCCCCATATCAATTCTACCTGTCTGCAAAGGCGCTATTTGCTGCTTGGTATTCATTTGATGCATATGAATGGCCACATCAGGATAAGATTCCCGAAACTGACGCAGGCTCAGTGTTATCTTGCGCATAAAGGGGGCGGTGGATGTAAAGCCAATGGATATCTCCCCCAATTCTCCTTGATGCATTCTGGCCGCTTTAATCGCTGCTGCATCAACCTGAGCAATTATCTGGTATGCCTCCTGAAGAAACATCTGTCCTGCGGGTGTCAGGCTGACATTTCGGTTATTACGCATAAGTAGCTGGGCGTTTATATTCGCCTCAAGAGCTTGGATCTGTTGGCTTAATGGTGGTTGTGAGATATTTAACCGCTCTGCGGCGCGCCCAAAATGCAATTCTTCTGCGACAGCAATAAAGTAACGTAAATGCCTGAGTTCAATATTGACGGCCATACTCTACCCTCCAATTTTCCACAGTAAAATCAAATAAAAACACCTATCTACTTCAATTGATATTTTAAACATATCATTTTGGAATGATTAATATATTAGACAAAATATTCATGAATTCCTATTCTTGATCTCAATCAAGTATTTAACATTTTTTACTTAAAAAATTATTTAAAGAAGGAAGTCGCGTGAACACAATTCAAAGCGTCGGTGAAAAGTCGGTAGTCTCTGGCGTTGAAAGTGATGTAGAAAACACGTTCAGACAAGGGCGTGAAAGTAAACAACGCTATATTCAGCGTGGGGATGCAGCCTATCTGCGTGTAACACTATCATTTTTTGCCGTCGGGTTGGCAACTTTCGCGCTACTTTACTTTGTTCAGCCGATATTACCGATTTTGTCAGATGAATTTAACGTATCACCGGCTAATAGTAGTCTGGCTTTATCTCTCTCTACAGGGATGTTAGCCCTTGGGTTATTAATAACAGGTCCCCTATCTGATGCTCTTGGCCGTAAGAATGTTATGGTCATGTCATTGGTTGCGGCCGCTATTTTTACTCTTTTGAGTTCCGTTATGACAAGCTGGCACGGAATTTTGCTTATTCGCGCCCTTGTAGGTTTGTCGATCAGTGGTGTTGCCGCTGTAGCAATGACTTATTTAAGTGAAGAAATTCATCCCAGCTATGCTGCCTTGTCTATTGGATTGTATATTAGTGGTAATTCAGTGGGAGGAATGAGCGGCCGTTTGCTTACCGGTGTGATTGCAGATTACTTCTCCTGGCGGTTTGCGGCTATCTCACTGGGTACATTTGCTTTTATTTGCGCTATCGCATTTTGGAAAATGTTGCCGGAATCCCGGAATTTTAAATCCAGTTCACTAAAGCCTAAGTCATTGCTCATCAATTTAAAGCTACATTTTCGTGATAAAGGTCTTCCCTTTCTATTTGCTGAAGCATTTTTAATCATGGGCGGTTTCGTTACGATGTTTAACTACATTGGTTATCGGTTATTAGAAACGCCTTATCATTTCAGTCAGACTATTGTTGGATTATTGTCTGTTGTTTACTTAACCGGGACTTACAGCGCAACAAAAGCAGGAGCACTGACGGGTAAGTATGGACGTGGCAGAGTATTGCTGGCAGCAATCAGCGCTATGTTGGTTGGTTCCCTAATCACCCTATTCTCTCCTGTCTGGGCTGTGATACTTGGGATGATGATATTAACGACCGGTTTCTTCGCGGCTCACGCTGTTGCAAGTGGATGGGTTGGACAACGGGCAAAACGGGCTAAAGCGCAGGCTTCATCCCTGTATCTATTTGGTTACTACGCAGGTTCAAGCATTACCGGCACATTGGGCGGAGTATTCTGGTTGTATTTTGCATGGAATGGTGTAGCAATATTTATTTCATTTTTAGCCATTATCGCTCTTTATTTGGGTTTTAAACTCAATAAATTAGAAGGTTGATGTTTTAAGCATCGGGGTTTTAATAGTAAGATTGGGTAGGCAACGCAATAATTTTTATCAGGTAGCCATCCACAATCTCAATACTCCCGGCTTTCTTCAATGAAAATAATATCCGTTGTATACAGCTACGGGAAAGAGTGCACCGCTGCTCTATATATTTAATGACCGAGATGTTTTCCCGAAAGTCATCAGGCAAAGTCATCAGACGAGATAATAGACTGTATACAACTTCCCGGGTTTCATAGCGAAAAAGGCTAAGATCTCTTGCATAAAAGAAAGAGATCTTATACGAAATGATCCTCATCCACTCTCGGTAAAGGTCATGTTTTCTTATGGCATTCAAGGCGTTGACCCGAGGGATTTGGTAAATTTTACAGCTTGGTCCTAGCTCAATGGAATAATAGATTTCCGAACCGGAATAAAAAGATAACCCGATGATATAAGGTGAAAAAGACGTTGCTATGATTAAATCATCATTTATTCTGCGTATATTGACATAACCTTGTTCCAATAAGAAAAATTTAGCAAATTCCTCTTCAATTTCAATCAACTTTCCTTGTGAAGATGAGTCTGATGTAATTAATTCCGAATAGGGTAATAATACATCTATCACCTTTTTAAAGGAATTCACAGGCTTGACTAATCTTTTCATATTTAACAACCTTGATGTATTACTTGCTCCGCTGAAAAATGCGGAATGGAAAAGCGAATGAAAACTTTTTCTTATGTGGAATAAGTGGGTAGTTTGAATCAAAACTTAATAAGTTACTTAATTTTTATCACAATGTTGAAATGCATCGCAACAGGTGTTCTTCTTCCTTTTGTGTTATTGAGTTTTCGTTTGATTTTGTTGTGGTGATTTGTTTTCTTTGTGTTTATAGTTAACAGTATGTTGTAACTAATTAAATCAAAGTTCTCAGGACACCATCGTTGGGGATGATAATATGAATAAATACCTTTCAACTGAGTCGCTTACACGTTGCTTTAAGAATCAGGAGGAAAAATTATCTGAACTTATTGCCTTATTAATGAACTATCCACTTATTGATGCCCGGGTATTTGAATTACCTCAAGTCGAAAAAGGTGAAGAACATGAAGAAGTGACTGAAATTACAGTTAATTCACTACGGGGAAATGAAGCGCTTAATTTAGGTTTACGATTCTATCAGAAGTTATTTATACATCATAATAATCCCAATATCAGTAGCAAAGCAGCAAGTCGGCTTCCCGGCGCATTATGCTTTGCCGTTAGCCACCAGCAATATAAAGAAGCAATGAGTGTCGTTAATGACGTCAATCAGTTAAAAGTAGAACTGGAAAAGATCGTGACCAAAGAATCAGGTGTCAGCAAAGAGCAACGATTTGAATTTGTTCATAATCATTTGAGGGGTCTCATCACCTTGAATGCCTATCGCACTATCACTCCCCTGTTAAACCCTGATTCCATCAATTTCGGCTGGGCCAACAAAAACATCATTAATAAAGTCACTAAGCAACAAGTCCTGGAACGGCTGGAGAAAAGCTATAATGCGGGGCGTGCAGTTCCCCCCTACACCAGCGATCAATGGGCATCATTGGTGGCACTGGAAATAACAGATATCAAGAAACTCCCCGATGATGTGATCTTGAAAATCAAGAGGCCAGTAAAAGTACAACCCATTACCCGGGTTTGGTATTCCGAGCTACAAAAGCAGGTTCAATATGCGTGCCCACTTCCGGTTATGGTTTTCTATACAGAAGATAGCGAAATTAAACCGAAAATTGGTGCATTGCCTAACTATAATGTCAATGCCATTAAACACAGATATAAACCCAAAGCCAAACCACTTGAACTCGTTATTCCTCGTCTGCATCTCTATAAAGAAATTTAAGCAATAAAAAACCGGAGTACGTATTTCTCCGGTTTTTTAGTTTTAATAACGCAGGTAAGGTCACGTCAGGGTGAGCATTACTTCATGCTACCAACCATATCTTCTGGACGAACCCACGCATCAAATTCAGCTTCCGTCAAATAACCCAGTTGCATCGCGGATTGTTTCAGCGTCAGACCTTCTTTATGGGCTTTCTTGGCGATTTCTGCTGCCTTATCGTAGCCGATATGCGTATTCAATGCGGTTACCAACATCAGCGATTCATTCAGCAATTGCGTGATACGGTCATGATTAGGCTCAATGCCAATCGCACAATGCTCATTGAAACTGCGCATACCATCCGCCAGCAAACGAACAGATTGCAGGAAGTTATGGATCACCATGGGACGGAACACATTCAGCTCGAAGTTACCAGACGCTCCGCCAATATTGATGGCGACATCATTACCCATAACCTGTGCACATAACATCGTCATTGCTTCGCACTGAGTCGGGTTCACTTTGCCCGGCATAATTGAGCTGCCCGGCTCATTTTCAGGAATGGAAATTTCACCGATGCCACAACGCGGGCCAGAAGCCAACCAACGAACGTCGTTGGTAATTTTCATCAGTGATGCTGCCAAACCTTTCAACGCACCATGCGAGTGAACCAAGGCATCACAGGTTGCCAAGGCTTCAAATTTGTTCGGGGAAGTGACAAAAGGCTGGCCGGACAGTTCCGCAATTTTTTTCGCAACGCGAACAGCGTATTCCGGATGCGTGTTCAGGCCGGTGCCTACCGCTGTACCACCCAGTGCCAATTCGCACACATGCGGAATGCTATCTTCAATGTGTTTCAAGTTATGTGTCAACATCGCCGCCCAACCAGAAATCTCCTGACCTAAAGTCAGAGGGGTCGCATCTTGTAAGTGGGTGCGGCCAATTTTTACGATGTTCTTAAAGGCTTCCGCTTTATCTGCCAGCGTTTTTTGTAGTGCTTTTAACTCTGGTAACAGATGTTCACGCACTGCGATAACGGCCGCGACATGCATAGCGGTTGGGAAAACGTCATTGGAGCTTTGACTTTTGTTGACATCATCATTAGGGTGAACCAGACGTTCATTACCCCTTTGACCGCCAAGGATCTCACTACCACGGTTCGCCAACACTTCATTCATGTTCATGTTGCTTTGAGTTCCCGAACCGGTCTGCCAAATAGCAAGAGGGAATTCTGTCGGGTGTTTACCTTCCAACACCTCTTTCGCCGCAGCGATAATTGCGTCAGCACGTTCTTTAGGCAAAAGACCTAAGTCCATATTCACGCTGGCGGCTGCTTGTTTAGTCAATGCAAGAGCATGAATCAACGCAACAGGCATTTTTTCCTGAGAAATGCGGAAATGCTCCAGTGAGCGCTGGGTTTGCGCTCCCCATAATTGGTCAGCAGGTACTTCGATAGGTCCCATTGAGTCTTTTTCAATGCGAGTGGCTGCCATTACTATCTCCTTAGCACACAGAATAATTGAATACGCCGAAACAAACTTTGCAGATAAAGTAGTCGGTATCTTTTTATCATGCCATAAATTTATGATCGATAATGCGACCTGACCGTGTTTATTGTATTGTTGTCATATAAATGAGTTTATTTTTTTATTACAGTTTTTTATTACAGGAAAGTCGCCATGCTGAAAATGACCAATAACATCCAACATTATGATTGGGGAAGCAAAACTGCCCTAACGGATATTTACGGCATCAAAAACCCTGACAATCAGCCAATGGCAGAACTATGGATGGGAGCACATCCAAAATGCAGCTCACTGGTGACGGTTCCTCAAACCGGTGAAACCATCGCTCTGAATACTCTGATTGCCAAGGAACCAGAAAAGTATCTTGGGGACACTGTTGCCCGCCAATTCGGACGTTTGCCTTTTTTGTTCAAAGTTTTGTGTGCAGCTCAACCGCTTTCAATTCAAGTGCATCCTGATAAAACTTCTGCGGAGATGGGATTTGCCAGAGAAAATGCGCAAGGGGTTCCCTTAGATTCAGCACAGCGCAATTATAAAGACGATAATCACAAACCTGAACTGGTCTATGCGCTGACACCATTTAAGGCAATGAACGCTTTCAGGCCCTTATCAGAGATCGCACAATTATTGGGTTATGTTTCTGCGGCACATCCCGATATCCAGACATTCCTCCAGCATCCGACAGAACAAAACCTGTCGTTTCTCTTCTCCCAATTATTGAACATGCAAGGCGAGCAAAAACATTTAGCCATTGCCGTCTTAAAATCTGCACTCAATAGCCATCAGGGAGAGCCATGGGACACCATCAGAAAGATGACCTCTTTCTACCCCGATGATAACGGTTTGTTTTCACCCCTCCTGCTTAACGTGGTTGAACTCAAACCCGGTCAAGCGATGTTTCTGTATGCCCGCACTCCCCATGCTTATCTTGAAGGTGTCGCCCTGGAAGTGATGGCCAATTCAGACAATGTACTGCGTGCCGGCTTAACCAGTAAGCATATTGATGTTCCTGAGTTAATGGCTAATCTGGATTTTATGCCGAAGTCTGCCGATGCTTTGCTGACCACGCCAAAACAGGAAAAAGACGCACTGAACTATCCTGTTCCCGTCAATGATTTCCATTTTTCTGTTTATGCTGTTTCAGAACAACCAATCACATTGGAGAACAATTCAGCATCGATTATATTTTGTATTGAAGGTCAAATAGTTATCAACTCTGACAAGCAGCAATTGAGATTATTCTCAGGGGAATCAATCTTCTTATCTGCTATAGAAAGAACCGCTATTGTTCATGGTAACGGGAAAATAGCCAAAGTATCCAATTAATTGTCTATATTCATAGAGTTATTCCTGTTTCATCGGTTGTTAGTCACATTTTCAGAGAAAATTGATTAAAATATCTTAGTTAGGTTATACACTTAACAACCATTATTGACATAAATAAAAACGCATATATCAACCACGCATATGCGTTAAAAGGATGGGATTTCCACATGAAAAAATCGTTAGTTGCTGTAAGCGTTGTTGTTGCTCTGGGAGCGGTATGGACAGGTGCTTCATGGTACACAGGTAAACAACTTGAAGGACGTTTGGATCATTTCATAAGCAAAGCAAATACAGAGCTCAAAGAAGCATTTCCTGAAAGTGGCATTGAATGGCAAGCAGAAAACTTCAAACGCGGTGTTTTCAGTTCTGATGTCCGTTTAATCCTCAGCATAAAAGGTACTAAGTCAAAGAGTGAAGAAATTATCTTCAAATCAACCATTGATCATGGTCCCTTTCCTGTTTCAAGCCTGAAAAGATTCAACTTGATGCCAAAAATGGCGTCTATCCATTCTGAACTCGAACAAAGTGAGCCACTGAAAGATCTGTTTAACCTTACCCAAGGAAAATCCCCGCTTAACATAAATGCTGAATTCAGCTATGGCGGAAGCCTTTCTTCCAACATCAACCTGAGTGCCGTGAATCATACGGAAACGAAAGAAAATGGGGAAAAACGGGTTCTGTCATTCTCTGGCGCACAGATCAACGCTGAGACTGACCGTCATTTAAATGCATTTTCATTTTCCGTCAAAAGCGATGCATTATCTTTCAGTGATCCGACCAAAAAAGAATCAATCATCCTGAAAGACATCGATTTTAAAGGGAATGGTAAAAAAGGTCTTTTCGATATCTATATTGGCGATCAGAGCTATGGCATTGGTGAAATTTCCACGCATGGGATTGCGGGTGAATCAGATACCACAGAAACCAATGATACTGCTTTCAAGGGACTCAAAATTACGTCCAACTTGACAGAAGATAAAGATAACCTAAACATCAAAATTGGTTACAGTATTGACGGCATAAAAGTTAAAAACATGGATTTCGGCTCAGGTAAGATTGTTCTGGGCATGGAAAAACTGGATGGCGAATCAGTCCGTAAGTTTACTCAGGCTTATAATGATACCGTAGCCGCAGAAACCTTGACCACACATGGTTCATCTTATGATATCACTTACGCTGCCGTTCTCAGTAATTTGCATCTACTCCTGAATAAGGACCCGCAATTCAGCCTTTCTCCTTTTAGCTGGAAAAACAGTAAAGGCGAAAGTACGGTGGATTTCAAACTGTCCTTACAGAACATTCCTGAAGACAAAAATGCGTTGCTCCTTATGGAGCCGGAAGAGGTGATCCGTACCCTGATCCAAAGCCTGTCACTACACATTAATGTACCCAAGGCCATGCTGGTGGAATCCATCACCCAGGCAGATGTTTTGGGAGGTGAAGATAAAACCGCCGCAGAAGCCAAGGCAAAACAACAAGTCAACACACTGGCTCAAGAGGGAATTAAACTGAATGTCCTCACTGATGAAAACGACGTTATTGGTCTTAATTTCCACTACGCCGATGACAAAGTTAAATTAAACAGCAAAGAAACCAGCCTGCACCAATTCTTGCTTGATAATGGGCTTGTGGGTTCCTATGATGATGCAGATGGTGAGCAAAATCAGCATGATGATGCTGAAACGCCTGTAACTGAATAAGTGAACAGCTAAAAAATATCGATAGTGCTTTCATTTTCTTGCCAGTCAACGTGTTGACTGGCTTTTTTGTATATCTGAAATTTGCTATACCCAAAATAATTCGAAAGGATAAAAAATGATGATTGATACACAGCTTCCATTGACCGATTTACATCGTCACCTTGACGGCAATATCCGCCCTGAAACCATTTTAGCTCTTGCTCGTCAGCATAATATCCCGCTCCCTGCTGACGAGCTGGAAGCATTACGTCCTCATGTCCAGATCATTGAAAATGAACCCAACCTTATCAGTTTTCTCCAAAAACTGGACTGGGGTGTCACCGTTCTGGCCGATTTAGCTGCCTGTCGCAGAGTCGCCATTGAAAATGTTGAAGATGCCGTTAACGCCGGTCTTGATTATGCTGAACTGCGCTTTTCTCCTTATTACATGGCCATGAAACATCAATTACCTGTTGAAGGGGTTGTAGAAGCCGTTATTGATGGTATCCATTCAGCCAGCCAACAACATGATATTCCGATCCGTTTGATTGGCATACTGAGCAGAACCTTTGGGGAAAAGGCGTGTTCTCAAGAATTAGCCGGCCTTCTCGCCCATAAACAACACATTACGGCATTAGATTTGGCGGGTGATGAGCTTGGGTTCCCTGGTCATCTGTTTGAGCAACATTTTATTCAGGCGCGTGATGCTGGCTGGAACATTAGCGTACATGCCGGAGAAGCCGCCGGTGCAGAAAGCATCTGGCATGCTATTCGTGAATTGGGGGCAACCCGTATTGGGCACGGTGTTAAAGCTATTACTGATCCGGCCTTAATGGACTATCTGGCTGAACACCGTATCGGTATTGAATCCTGTCTGACATCGAACCTGCAAACCAGCACCGTCAACTCATTATCCACTCATCCGCTGAAACAATTCCTTGAGCACGGTATTCTGGCATCAATCAATACCGATGACCCGGCAGTCGAAGGTATTGAAATTCGCCATGAGTATAATATTGCTGCGCCAGCAGCAGGACTGTCTCCAAAACAGATCCGACAGGCACAGATGAATGGATTGGCAAGCGCGTTCCTCAGTGAAGCGGAAAAACAGGCCCTGATAGACAAAGTGGCAACTCGCTAAAAATATTAACTCTAAAGGCAGAAATTAATCTGCCTTTTTAGGTTTTGAACGTTGAGCATAACGCTGGGCAAGTACAGCACAAACCATCAGTTGAATTTGATGGAAAATCATCAGCGGCAATAGCATTACCCCTACCATTGAAGCAGGAAACAACACGTTAGCCATCGGTACCCCATTCGCCAGACTTTTCTTCGAACCACAAAAGACAATGGTAATTTCGTCTTGTTTGTCAAACCCCAGCAAACGTGAACTGTATACATTAATGACGAGCACGAGTGCCAATAAAACACAGCACACGATACCGATCATAACCAGTGAATAGGCATCGATTTTATGCCAGATACCTTCCACCACCGCTTCACTGAATGCAACATACACCACCAGCAAAATGGAGGAACGATCTGTTATGTTGACCAGTTTTTTATGTTTTTCCACCCATCGGGCAATCAAGGGGCGTGATAAGTGACCGACAATAAACGGCACCATCAGTTGCAATATAATATCTTTTATCGCTTTCCAGGTATCGGCATGTGCTCCCCCTTCATGGGTTTGGATCAAAAAACCCACCAATAATGGAGACAGAAACACCCCTAACAGGCTTGAAGCAGAAGCGCTGCATATCGCCGCAGCGACATTGCCTCCGGCAACAGAAGTAAAGGCAATGGCAGACTGCACCGTCGCAGGTAACGCACAAAGATAAAGAAATCCCATATAAATTGTAGGTGATATCCATTCCGGTACGATGAAATGCAGCCCCATACCCAGTATCGGGAATAAGACAAAGGTGCTGATAAAAATGACCAAATGCAGTTTCCAGTGCCCAATGCCGGCCCAAATGGCACTACGGGATAACTTCGCCCCATGCATAAAAAATAACAATGCAATGGCGGCTGTGGTTAAGTGCTGAAACCATTTTTGGGCTTCGCCTTCACAAGGTAAAAACGAGGCGATGATGACCACGGTAATCAGTACCACTAAAAAAGGATCAATTCTTAATTTCTGCAACACGTTCATCAATATAGCTCCCTTTGCCTTACAAGCTATGGCTTGGTCAATTAATCACCATTAATCAATAATAATTGTGCGTTGCTCTCTCGCCGATTGTTCACCCGCTTCAATAAGTTTCATGACCAGAATGGCTTCACTGGCAGTCACGGGATTAGGCTTACCAAACAAGATAGCATCACGAATAGCGGCATAATATGCACCATAATGACCCGGTACTGTTGGTATCACTTGGGTAATCAGGTCATCACCTTGTGACAACGTCACTGAACCGTCACGGGCATCATATCCCCAATCTGCCCGAGGTGGTCTTTCTCCCGCTTTCAGGCGTTCTTCTTGCGGGTCCAAACCATATTTCACGTAACTTCCTGCCATACCGTGCAAGGTATAGATAGGGGATTGTGCAGCCGCAAGCATGGTCGCATGTAGCACCACTCTCAAATCAGGGTAACTGAGTTGCGCATGAAAATAATCCGCCGTCTCTGCATTCGGGCGTATCATGCCTAAATCCACGGTAATGCCGTTTGGTTTGCCAAAAAGCTGAACAGCCTGATCTAATAAATGTGGCGCCAAATCGTACCAAATACCACTGCCCGCACCGGCAGCTTCACGCCAACGCTGACGAACAGCCGGACGGTAGCGATCAAAATGGGATTCATAATATTTCAATGCCCCCAATTTATTTTCTTTAATCAGTGACTTCACTGTCAAAAAACCTGAATCCCAACGACGATTATGGAATACAGACAGCAATAAATGAGCTTCTTCTGCCTGTTTTTTCAGGGACTCAGCCTGTTCCACCGTAATAGTAAAAGGCTTGTCAACAACAACATGCTTACCTGCCGCCAGTGCCTTTTGTGCCAGTGGGTAATGAGTATCATTTGGCGTTGGGATCACAATAAGATCAATGTCAGGATCACTGAATAGTGTTTCCGGGGAAGATGTGACTGACACTGTTGGCCAGTCTTTTTTGACTTTTTCTGCATCACTGCTTGAAATAGCCACTAGTTCAACGTTGGGTGTCCCCGCAATCAATGGTGCATGGAAAGTTTTGCTGGCATAACCATAACCGACCAAACCCACTTTTAACAAATCACTCATAACTATTCCTCATAACTATTTTCCATAACTATTTTCCATAACTACGCCCCTCATAACGGCCTGTGAGAATCGCAATATCACAAACTGGTAACCCATTAATAACCCTCAAAGCATCAGAAAATATCACTACCTATCACACGTTAGCAAATAATCCTGATACCTGTGTTACTCTCTTTTTTCTATATCAATTTCTCTATATCAGAGTACTCATTATGGAGCGAAAATTCTTTTATGTATCAATCCAATGATTATTATCGTATTAACGGCTGGTTATTGGCTCCTGCGGCTTATCTCATCATGACCTTCATCGCCGCCAGCCTGATGTTGCTGTTATATGCCATGATGTTTATCCATAAAAACGAGGCCATCCACCAAGTTGCTGGGAATTTTACTACTATGTGGTATCTCTCTGTATTAACCTCGGCAATTATGTGGTGTTTTACCGTCTGGGTTTTGCAGTTACTTTTTATTCGATCAAAACGTTTCCCGCGTATTTTCATTATTTGGCTGATGGTTTCTGTTCTGATTGCCATAAAGACGTTTGCCTTTTCTCCCATTAATGATGAGATGGCAATACGAACCTTATTATGGCCATTACTGGCTGCTGCCGTTTTTGTTCCTTATATTAAGCGCTCTCACCGGGTAAAAATGACTTTCACACAAGATCGATAACACCCCCCACAATTGATTGTTATCATTGCCTCCACTTGCCTCACCGTCAGGTGAGGAATTTCTATTCAGACTATATAACCGTGTATTATTTTCCAACATCTCATTTTCAGGTATAGCAATGACTGAATACCTCTTGTTATTTATTGGCACAGTTTTGGTCAATAACTTTGTTTTAGTGAAATTCTTGGGCTTATGTCCTTTTATGGGCGTATCCAAAAAACTCGAAACCGCTATTGGTATGGGATTGGCGACAACCTTTGTTCTAACTCTGGCTTCCATCAGTTCATGGCTGATAAACACCTTTATTCTTGTACCACTTGATTTGGTTTATTTGCGTACTCTGAGTTTCATTCTTGTTATTGCGGTTGTTGTTCAGTTTACTGAACTGGCCGTCCGCAAAACGAGTCCGACGCTTTACCGGCTTTTAGGGATCTTCCTGCCACTGATTACCACTAACTGTGCTGTACTTGGGGTGGCACTCCTGAATGTCAACCAATCTCACGGCTTCCTCCAGTCTGCGGTATATGGCTTTAGCGCGGCGGCGGGTTTTTCCCTTGTCATGGTGCTGTTTGCCGCTATTCGTGAACGTTTGGCCGTTGCCAATATTCCTGCCCCTTTTCGTGGTTCATCGATAGGGCTTATTACTGCGGGATTAATGTCCCTCGCATTTATGGGCTTTAGTGGTTTGGTGAAATTCTGATGATGCCTTTATGGATTGCTATCGGCGTATTAAGTGTGCTTGGGCTAATATTTGGCCTAATTCTTGGTTTTGCTGCTCGCCGTTTTAAAGTAGAAGAAGATCCCATCGTTGAGAAAATAGACAGCCTGTTACCTCAGAGTCAATGCGGGCAATGTAGCTATCCCGGCTGTCGTCCCTATGCGGAAGCCGTCGCCAATAACGGCGAAATGATCAACAAATGCGCGCCGGGCGGGGAACAAGTGATGCTCAAGATGTCCGAATTACTGGGCATAGAACCTCAACCACTGGATGGCGATGACAGCGTACAAAACCCGGCCAGAAAAGTGGCGTTCATTGACGAAGAAAACTGTATTGGCTGTACCAAATGCATTCAAGCCTGTCCGGTTGATGCCATTATTGGTGCAAACCGCGCCATGCACACTGTTATTGAAGATCTCTGCACGGGCTGTGACCTGTGTGTCTCTCCCTGTCCAACCGATTGCATTACAATGATCCCAGTCGCTGCTACCACATCAAATTGGAAATGGGATTTAAATACCATTCCGGTAAGAAATATTCCTGTTACCTCTGAACCTCCTTTTTTCTCTCCTGTTAATCCGATTGAGGTTAAAAATAATGTTTAACCTGCTCAATTGGCTTAACAAAAATAAAATATGGGATTTTGAAGGTGGCATCCATCCACCTGAAATGAAGTTGCAATCCAGCCACACGCCATTGCGCCAGGCTCCACTGCCCGATGAGTTCATCATTCCCCTACAGCAACATTTGGGGCCGGAAGGTGAATTGCGGGTTAAAGTGGGTGATAAGGTTCTGAAAGGTCAACCCTTGACTATCGGCACAGGTCGGACTGTACCTGTTCATGCCTCTACTTCAGGCACAATTACCGCAATTGAACCTTGCGTCACGGCGCACCCTTCCGGGCTGAAAGAATTGTGTGTACGGTTGCGGCCTGACGGCGAAGATCAATGGGGTGAACGTATTCAGTCCCCCGATTACACAACCCTTGATGCCGATGAACTATTACAACGCATTCAGCAAGCGGGAATTGCAGGATTAGGTGGGGCCGGCTTCCCTACAGCGACAAAGCTCAAGGGTGGAAAACACAACCTCAGTACGTTGATTATCAATGCTGCTGAGTGTGAACCCTATATCACTGCTGACGACCGTTTGATGCAGGAGCATGCAAACGAAGTTATCGAAGGTATCCGCATTTTGATGCACCTGCTCAATCCCAAACAGGTGTTGATTGGCATTGAAGATAATAAACCCGAAGCCATTGATGCCCTGAATACCGCGCTCAAGGGCGATAACGCCATTATAGTGCGGGTTATTCCAACAAAATATCCTTCTGGGGGCGCCAAACAACTGACCAAAATCCTGACCGGGAAAGAGGTTCCATCCGGAGGACGTTCTTCTGATATCGGCGTTCTCATGCAAAACGTGGGGACCGTGATGGCCATCAAGCGAGCTGTCATTGATGGTGAACCCCTCATTGAACGGATCGTAACCCTGACAGGCGAAGCTCTCACCTCCCCCGGTAACTTCTGGGCACGCCTTGGCACTCCGGTTCAATTCCTGTTACAACAAGCGGGGTTTAAGCCTGATACAGAACAGATGGTCATTATGGGTGGGCCATTAATGGGCTTTACCTTACCGGATCTGACTGTCCCCATCGTCAAAATCAGTAACTGCATTCTTGTCCCCTCGGCACAAGAGATGGAACCCAAAGAGATTGAAGAAGCCTGCATCCGCTGTGGTCTATGTGTTGAAGCCTGCCCAGCCGGATTACTGCCGCAACAACTTTATTGGTTCAGCCGTGGACAAGAGCATGAAAAAGCTAAAAACCACCATTTATTTGACTGTATTGAGTGTGGTGCCTGTGCCTATGTGTGCCCAAGCAATATTCCTTTAGTCCAATATTACCGACAAGAGAAAGCAGAAATACGGGCGATAGAAGTGGAGTCACGCCGTTCTGCGGAAGCCAAAATACGCTTTGAAGCCAAACAGGTACGTATGGAACGCGAAAAATTGGCTCGTGAAGAACGCCATAAAAAAGCCGCAGTACCAGTGAGCAGTAGCGATAAAAGTTCGGTGGAAGCTGCGCTTGCTCGTGTCAAGGAGAAGCAAAGTAACGCTGGCGAATCTATCACGGTACAAGCAGGACAATTACCTGACAACGCAGCCGCAATTGCAGCACGTAAGGCCAGAAAAGAACAGCAGCGAGCTCGTCAGGCAGAAAAACAGACAGCTCCAAGTTCGAATGCGGATATAAAAACAACCGTATCAGTTGAAAGTGATGATCCACGTAAAGCGGCCCTCGCTGCGGCGATTGCCAGAGCAAAAGCGAAAAAGGCCGCCCAAAGTGAAGAAGTGACAATGTCACCAAACGAGTCACAAAACAGTGTGGAAGAGACACCCGATCCGCGCAAAGCGGCTGTTGCGGCGGCTATCGTTCGAGCAAAGGCTAAAAAAGACGCGCAAAATCAGGTTGAATCCGTTCCGCAACCAACCGTTGCCGCTGAACCGGAAAAAACTGATCCGCGTAAAGCCGCCGTTGCGGCCGCGATTGCCCGTGTTAAGGCCAAAAAAGACGCACAAAATCAGGTTGAACCCGTTCCGCAACCAACCGTTGCCGCTGAACCGGAAGAAACCGATCCGCGTAAAGCCGCCGTTGCGGCCGCGATTGCCCGCGTTAAGGCCAAGAAAGACGCACAAAATCAGGTTGAATCCGTTCCGCAACCAACCGTTGCCGCTGAACCGGAAGAAACCGATCCGCGTAAAGCTGCCGTTGCGGCCGCGATTGCCCGTGTTAAGGCTAAAAAAGACGCGCAAAATCAGGTTGAACCCGTTCCGCAACCAACCGTTGCCGCTGAACAGGAAGAAACCGATCCACGTAAAGCCGCCGTTGCGGCCGCGATTGCCCGTGTTAAGGCCAAAAAAGACGCGCAAAATCAGGTTGAACCCGTTCCGCAACCAACCGTTGCCGCTGAACCGGAAGAAACCGATCCGCGTAAAGCCGCCGTTGCGGCCGCGATTGCCCGCGTTAAGGACAAAAAAGCCGCTCAAGAAAAACATGAAATTCCAACAGAATAGTGACCATTATCGATGAAATTCAGGCCAGTAAAAACTGACAATAACCAGCTAAAGATCGCGAGTTCGCCTTTTACACACAATAAGAAAAGCACCAGCCAGATCATGCTTTGGGTGGTTTTAGCTGCCATCCCCGGCATTGCGGTACAAACCTATTTATTTGGCTCTGGAACCTTGTTCCAAATCTTATTGGCAGTCATTACCGCATTGTTAGCAGAATCCGCAGCGATTGCACTGAAAAAACAATGGGTAATCCCTTATCTCAAAGACAATTCGGCTTTAGTCACAGGATTACTGCTGGGGATTAGCCTGCCACCATTAGCACCATGGTGGTTGATCGTTCTCGGAACTTTCTTTGCCATCATTATTGCCAAACATCTGTATGGTGGTCTTGGACAAAATCCCTTTAACCCCGCCATGGTGGGTTATGTTGTCCTGCTTATTTCATTCCCTGTGCAAATGACCAGTTGGATGCCACCCGCATCTCTACAGGCATTCACTTTAACCCCTTGGGATAGCCTGATGGTTATCTTCACAGGTCATGCCCCTGATGGTTCTACCTTACTACAGCTACAACAAGGGATTGATGGACTGAGTCAGGCAACACCGTTGGATAGTTTTAAAACCGGCCGGCTGACCCACAATATGGATGAAGTATTGCAGCAGCCGATATTACAGGGAGTTTTGGCAGGGATTGGTTGGCAATGGGTCAATATTGCTTATCTGGTCGGTGGGCTGATGATGATCAATCGAAAAGTCATCAACTGGCAAATCCCAACCGCATTCATTTTGTCATTGGGTGCCTGTGCATTACTTAGCTGGCTCATTGATCCTGCCCGTTACTCACCTCCTCTATTACAACTTCTGTCCGGCGCAACCATGCTGGGGGCATTCTTTATTGCGACAGATCCTGTCAGTGCATCAACGACACCAAAAGGTCGCTTGATTTATGGCGCTATCATTGGAGGACTCATTTGGGTGATCCGTGTTTATGGTGGTTATCCAGATGCAGTGGCATTTGCCGTATTATTGGCCAATATCTGCGTGCCACTGATTGACCATTACACACAACCCCGTGCTTACGGTCATAAATAGGGAAAAGGAGACTGCCATGTTAGAAACCATGCGACGTCACGGTGTTATCCTCGCCATTTTTGCAGCCTGCACAACAGGATTAACCGCCATTGTTTATTCATTGACAAAAGACCGGATTACAGAACAAGCCGCACTACAACATAAGGTCTTGCTGGATCAAATTGTTCCCCCGAATTTGTATGACAATAAAATGCAGGATGAGTGTTATCTGGTGACAGATAATACACTGGGTAATACACAACCCCATCACCTTTATCTCGCCCGTAAAAATGGGATCCCCGTTGCAGCGGCACTGGAAAGTACCGCCCCTGATGGTTATTCAGGTGCGATTCAATTGTTGGTTGGGGCTGATTTCTCTGGCAAGGTACTCGGTGTACGTGTGACTGAACATCATGAAACTCCGGGATTAGGGGATAAAATTGATACCCGTATTTCCGACTGGATCAACACGTTTTCTGGCAAGACAGTGATGTCAAAAGACGATCACCATTGGGCCGTCAAGAAAGACGGTGGGGAATTTGACCAATTTACCGGCGCAACCATTACCCCTCGTGCTGTCGTCAATGCAGTTAAGCGGACAACGCTTTATCTGGAGACCGTTCCTGCACGGCTTTCTTCCCTTCCAATTTGTGGAGAAGAATAATCATGAATGAAACCAAAAACCTATTTATCCAAGGACTGTGGAAAAATAATTCCGCATTGGTTCAACTTTTAGGGCTTTGTCCTCTATTGGCCGTTTCCTCTACCGCGACCAATGCACTGGGGCTGGGATTGGCGACGACCTTGGTTTTACTGTGCACCAACATTGCCGTGTCAGCCCTGCGCCGTTGGGTTCCCCATGAAATTCGTATCCCCATTTACGTGATGATCATTGCATCCGTCGTTAGCGCCGTTCAGATGTTAATCAATGCCTTTGCATTCGGGTTATATGAATCATTGGGGATCTTTATTCCCTTGATTGTGACTAACTGTATCGTCATTGGTCGCGCGGAAGCCTACGCCTCGAAGAATTCCATCTACCATTCAACGATTGATGGTCTGGCAATGGGACTTGGCGCTACTTTTTCCCTGTTTGTGCTGGGCGCTATACGAGAAATCTTGGGTAACGGGACTCTTTTTGATGGTGCGGATTTGCTGCTGGGCAGTTGGGCTAAATCACTACGCATTGAAATTCTCCATATGGATTCCCCCTTCTTGCTTGCCATCTTACCACCAGGGGCATTTGTTGGATTAGGCTTGATGCTGGCAGGAAAATATATCATTGACGAACGCATCAAAAATCGGACAGAAAATAAAGAACGCCAATACAACGTCGAAAAAGGCTGTGGCAGCCATATCACGAGAAGCTGAGGGTGCAATTAGATATGAATCAACAAAAACGGGTCGAAATACTCACCCGCTTACGGGATAACAATCCACATCCAACGACAGAGCTGGTTTTCAGTTCGCCTTTTGAATTGCTGATATCAGTTTTACTGTCTGCACAAGCGACAGATGTGAGTGTTAATAAGGCAACCGCAAAGCTATATCCCATTGCCCGTACCCCTCAGGCGATCCTTGATTTAGGCATTGATGGTTTAAAAGAGTATATAAAAACCATCGGGTTATATAACACTAAAGCTGAAAATGTGATCAAAACCTGCCGGATTTTGCTGGAAAAGCACCAAGGTGAAATACCGGAAGATCGCACAGCATTGGAGGCATTACCGGGTGTTGGTCGTAAGACAGCCAATGTTGTCTTGAATACCGCTTTTGGCTGGCCAACTATTGCGGTTGACACACATATCTTTCGCGTCAGTAATCGGACCCAGTTTGCACCTGGGAAAAATGTTGATGAGGTAGAAAAGAAGCTATTGAAAGTCGTGCCGGCTGAATTCAAGGTTGATTGCCACCATTGGCTGATTTTGCATGGCCGTTATACCTGTATTGCCCGTAAACCGCGTTGCGGATCTTGTATTATTGAAGATCTGTGTGAATACAGGGATAAAACTGAATAATAAGCCCCCCAGACTCATCTTTCATCTTTAATTCTCACCTCTGTGCTTCAAAAACCGGTCTCCTATAAATTACTATAGGAGACCGGCCGAATCCGACTACTCTACAAGCCTACATAAAAAAGGAACTACCCCACGCAGTGTGGGGGTAAGGGATCTTCAGAATTTCAGTGTGTCACAATTACGGAAACTTATTTAGGTGATTCCGTTCACTTAGTAGGCTATTTTTTGATGATCTGATGTTGATGGAGGTGGTTTTTTGTTAACTTATAAGTATGTTGTAACTAAAATGACAATGTAATCGATCTCTGATTTGTTATCCGTTTCGGTAAGAAATTTTATGCCCGATTTTTGATCTTATCCCACAGTTTTTCCTGTTTTGATAAGATGTTACTTGCTCCACAACGTCGATTCGCGTAAAACTGTTGTCCAAAATTATCGATAATAACTCCATACTCCCCAGATATTATGTTTCAAAATAATCCGCTGCTTGCGCAGCTAAAACAGCAACTTCACGCCAAAACCACTCGCGTAGAAGGTTTAGTTAAGGGAACTGAAAAAGGTTTTGGATTTTTAGAGGTCGACGGACAGAAAAGTTATTTTATTCCACCTCCCTACATGAAAAAGGTCATGCACGGTGACCGAATTACTGCGGCTATTCATACAGATAAAGAAAAAGAGATTGCTGATCCGGAAACGTTGGTTGAGCCATTCCTGACTCGTTTTGTCGGAAGGATCCAAAAGAAAGAAAATGATAATCGACTGTGGATTATCCCTGACCACCCATTATTAAAAGATACCATCCCCTGCCGCCCTGCGAGTCAGGTTACCCATACTTTCCAACATGGCGATTGGGCTGTGGCGGAAATGCGCCGCCATCCACTGAAAGGCGATCGCGGATTCCAAGCTGAAGTCACGGGCTATATCACTCAAGGAGATGACCATTATGCTCCCTGGTGGGTAACTCTGACACGTCATAGTCTGGGACGTGAGGCACCCGTAATGACGGATTGCCAGTTAGACAATGAGTCCATTGAACGCACTGATCTGACCGCTCTTGATTTTGTCACTATCGACAGTGCAACAACCGAAGATATGGATGATGCTCTGTACATCACCCAAAATGATGATGGTAGCCTAAAACTTTCTATTGCTATTGCAGATCCAACAGCTTATATCAAAGCTGACAGTGAACTGGACAAAATTGCCTACCAGCGCAGTTTCACCAACTATCTGCCAGGCTTCAATATCCCAATGCTCCCGCGTGAACTGTCAGATGATTTATGTTCTCTGCGTCCGAATGTTCGCCGCCCGGCTCTGGTTTGTCAGGTTTCTATTCTGGAAAATGGTCAATTAGGCGATGATATTCAATTTTTCGCTGCATGGGTTGAATCAAAATTCAAGCTGGTTTACGACGAAGTTTCAGATTGGTTAGAAGGCCAGGAAGGTTGGGAGCCGAAATCTGAAGCCGTCAAAACACAAATCACACTTCTGAAAGAGATGTGTGAACGCCGCAATAACTGGCGTCATCAACATGCACTGGTTTTCAAGGAGCGTCCAGATTATCGGTTTATGCTTGATGAAGGCGGTCATGTTGTTGATATCGTCATTGAACAACGACGTTCGGCCAACCGTATTGTTGAAGAAGCCATGATCGCAGCAAACTTATGTGCCGCTATGGTTCTGCGCGATAAATTAGGCTTTGGGATTTACAATGTCCATACCGGTTTTGATTCCACTCATATTGAGCAAGTCGTTGAAGTCCTGAAAGAATATGGCATTGATGCAAATGCCGAAGCCTTGTTGGGGCTGGATGGGTTCTGTAAATTACGCCGTGAGTTGGATAAACAACCGACGCAGTTCCTGGATAGCCGCATTCGCCGCTTCCAAACTTTTGCGGAAATCAAAACTGAGCCAGGCCCACATTTCGGTTTAGGTTTTGATGCTTACGCGACCTGGACATCCCCTATCCGTAAATACAGCGATATTATCAACCACCGTTTGTTGAAGGCCATTATTCAGCAAACCGATGTTGAAAAACCGACTGAAGAGATTTGTCTGCAATTGACAGATCGCCGTCGGGCAAATCGTCTGGCAGAACGCGATGTCGGTGACTGGCTCTATGCTCGTTTCCTGCATCCTCATGCCGGTACAGATAAAACTTTCCCAGCAGAAATTATCGATATCACCCGTGGGGGCTTACGCGTCCGTCTGGTTGATAATGGTGCCATTGCTTTTGTTCCCGGGCCATTCTTGCACGCTGTTCGTGATGAGCTGCAATGCAGTCAGGAAACCGGCTCGGTATTAATTAAAGGTGAAGCTGCCTACCGTCTGAATGACATCATTGATGTTCGCATTGAAGAAGTCAGAATGGAAACCCGCAATATCGTAGCTCGTCCTGTAGGTTAATCTTGCGGGAAGTTCGTATGCAACATGAACTGCCGCCATCTTTGGCGGCAGTTTTATAATAACAGTTTATAATAACGATACATTACAACAAGATAAGAGTTCTACATGCGGCTTTCTTCATTCAAATTAATCAACGTGACAACCGCACTCTCTCCTCTATTTGGTGCCTTACTCACATTTTCTGCCAATGCGGCCCTTCATCAGGCTGGAGTGCCCCACCAAATAGACACTTTCAGGCAGAATCAACTTACCCATCAGCTCTCAATGCTGGAAAAAAATGCCGGGGGTCGTCTCGGTGTTGTACTGATAGATACCTTTGATCATTCCACCACCGTTTATCGTGCAAATGAACGTTTTCCTTTATGCAGTACCAGTAAATTGATGGCGGTATCCGCGCTCTTGAAGCAAAGTGAAACAAGTGGCCATTTATTAAGTCAACGAATTCACTACCAATCATCAGATCTTACTGAATACAGCCCTATTACGGAAAAACATCTCAAAGATGGCATGACGTTGGGAGAACTGAGCGCCGCAACACTACAATATAGTGATAATGCAGCGATGAACCTTCTCCTTAACCAATTGGGCGGCCCACATGAAGTGACCAAATTCGCCCGTACTATCGGCGACCATCACTTTCGTCTCGATCGTAAAGAACCTGAATTAAACACGGCTATACCGGGAGATGAACGTGATACGTCAACACCACAAAGTATGGCGAACAGCCTATATCATTTGGCATTGGGAAATATCCTGGCGACGATACAGCGTGAACAATTAGTTGGGTGGCTAAAAGGAAATACGACAGGTGGTGCCAGCATTCGTGCCGGTGTACCAAAAGATTGGGTGGTAGGAGATAAAACCGGGCGTTGCAATTATGGTACAACAAATGACATAGCCGTAATTTGGCCAACAAAAAACCGTTCTCCATGGGTTTTGGTTACTTACTTTACTCAGCCAAATAACCAAAATGCCAGCGCCCGACCTGATGTATTGGCTGAGGCTGCACGTATCATGATTCAAAATAAAGAAGCGGAATGAACGCAGGGCATAATTCTTTGCGGGATATCGATATTTGCAGGCTATACAGCGCACTTGCTGCATAGCCTGTCAGGCGGGAAACCCGACTTAACCTCCCGCCAATTTCACTTTCATGCCTTTCGCTTCTAAAAGCTGCTTCAGCAAGTCACGTTTATCGCCCTGAATCTCGATTTCACCGTCTTTGACTGAACCGCCACACCCACATTTTTTCTTCAATTCGGCAGCCAGCTTGGTGAGTGTTTGATCATCAGCATCAATGCCCGTGATAATGCAAACGCCTTTCCCCTTACGTCCACTCGTTTGACGCTGTATACGTACAATACCATCACCTTTCGGACGAACGGGTTTAACGTTTTCTTCCCGGATACGACCACCCTCCGTCGAGTAAACCAAGCGAGAATGATTATCCATGAACGATCCCAATAGATTGATTAATCTGCTGTAATGCCAGTGCCGGATTTTCCGCACGAGTAATCGGACGCCCGATCACCATATAATCCACCCCGACCTGAACGGCCTGAGGCGGAGTCATGATACGACGCTGATCGCCCGCATCTGCCCCTTCAGGACGGATCCCCGGTGTCACAAGCTGGAATGCCTGTCCGCACACCGCTTTCAATTGCTGTGCTTCATGCGCAGAGCAAACCACGCCATCCAAGCCACACTGTTTTGTTAATAATGCCAGACGCTCAGCGTGCTGTGCCGGAGTCGCATTAATCCCAGCGTCCAACAGGTCAGATTGTTCCATGCTGGTCAATACTGTGACAGCAATCAACAGTGGGGCATTCTTACCGTAAGGCAATAATGCTTCTTTCGCCGCCGTCATCATTCTCGCGCCACCACCGGCATGAATATTGACCATCCAGACACCCAATTCAGCCGCCGCCGCAACCGCTCTTGCCGTTGTATTGGGAATGTCATGGAATTTGAGATCCAAAAATACCTCAAAACCACGCTGATGCAGTGCCTGAACAAATTGTGGGCCATACAGCGTAAACATCTCTTTACCCACTTTCAGACGACAGGATTGTGGGTCAATCTTATCGACAAATTCCAGCGCTGCACGCTGGTTGTCATAATCCAGTGCAACGATAACAGGCGAGTCAATCTGTTTATCTAAAATTTGAGCTGTGCAGGAGGTCATTTTTAGGCCCTTTCATTTACTAATGAATTGAATTACTACTTGAATTACTGATGAAGAGAAACATGTCTGGAGTCAAACCGTGTCACTGACCATCCAAGCCCCGGATCGGTTTAATCGAATCCCATGAGCGACATGATGGACAGTGCCAATATAACGAGCGGGAAGTAAAGCCACATTTATGGCATCGATAATCAGGTTTTGTCCGGATTTGTTCACCGACCATATTACGCAAAAGGATCAAACTTTCTTTAGCTCGCCCTTCTTCTGCATCTGCCAGATGGTAGTCCATCAAGCGATAAAAAACCCTCATCGTCGGATGACGCTCCAACTGACGGTTAATATAATTCTGGGCTACATCACGCCCTTCTTTTTTCTCAATAATATCAGCCATATGAAGTTCTGCAATGGCTCCACAGTTTTCATCTACACAGCGTTGGACAAAGGCTTCCCATTCTTCCGGCTGAGATAAATGCTGGTAACACTCTTGCAGCATTGGCAGAGATTCACTGATGACCTGTTTATCCTGTTCGAGAATACGTTTCAGTGCGTCAGTCGCTTTGGCATATTCGCCCTGCGCCATATAGATACGACCAAACATGATTGAAACACGAGCACAATTTTTGTCTGCCTGCGCCGCTTTATTCAGATGACCGATAGCATCGCTAAGATCATCATTGCCCATAGATTGCAGCGCCAGCTCACAGTAAAAATGAGCAATGTCTTCACGGAAGTGGTGTTTACCCAGTTTGACCAGCTTTTCGGCGATTTCGATCGCTTTATTCCAATCACTGGTTGACTGATAGATAGTTAACAAAGAATTGAAGGCGTTTTCACGGAAGTCAGTTTCATCAACCAACTGAATGAACATGTTTTCGGCTCGATCATAGACTCCGGCAGCCATATAATCCCGACCAAGTTGTTGAATCGAAAGTAAACGTTGTTCAAACGTCAGGGAGGCACTTTCCATTAGGGATTGGTGAATACGGATAGCTCTTTCAACTTCACCACGGGAACGAAATAGATTTCCCAGTGTTAAATGCGCTTCAAATGCAGAACTATCCTCTTTCAGCATATCAAGAAATAAATCTACCGCTTTATCCTGCTGATTGGAGAGTAAGAAGTTAACACCATCAACATATTCACGGGAAAGACGATCAGCAGATTGCTGTTTATCTTGTTGAGCACTTCTGCGCCCCATATACCAGCCATAGGCGGCAGCAATGGGAAGCAACAGAAACAACAGCTCTAACATGGAGAATTATTCCTTTTTTAAGGCTACAGTCGATACGGCTTTTGCGGATGACTCAGGTGGCTGTTCCAACTGGGTTTCCAGGCGTTTGATTTTACGTTTCGCACGTCGAAGGGAAACACAGGCGCGCAAGTAAAATGCTCCACAAATCCCCCAGCCGAGGACGAAACCGACAGCGAATAACACAGCCAGTAATGTGGATACAGAATAATCACCTTTGGCAATCAAATAATTAAATGTCACTATCTGATTATTATTTGCTCCCAGAGTTACTGAGATAACAAAAACAACCAGTGCCAGTAATAAAATCAGAAAATATTTCACATTTCTTCCTGTTATCTATTGTTGCTGATTAATTATGCCAAACTACAGACACACTGGCGTGTTAAATTAGCATTTCTCATCTACGCAGAGGAAGCAATTTATTGCAATAGGCGCTGATTTCCCTCTTTTTGTGACATTATTCTACTTGATTGCGCTAAATCCTACCTTTTTTTCCAAACAAGCTGACACTGTGACACAGTACATCCGCAAAAATCAGCTTATAGTCTAGCATGCTAATAGGATACTTATGATTGAATAATCGGCGCTTTATATCCATGCACATTAATAAATTCTGTTATAATGGCGCCTCATGCGTGTGTTGTAATCAGAAAAATTTTTTCGTGTTTTTAGTTGATTTCTCAACCGAGATTATTCTGATTACTGCCATATTTATGACGAGCCAAATCAACATATGAAAACTAAAATACAGCTAAAACGAGTAGCTGAAGCAAAATTACCTACGCCATGGGGCGAATTTCTAATGATTGGATTTGAAGAAATCGAAACAGGCCGCGACCATGTTGCCCTTGTTTTCGGTGATATCTCCGGTGATAAGCCGGTATTATCACGGATCCACTCAGAATGCCTGACAGGGGATGCCTTGTTCAGTCTAAGGTGCGACTGTGGCTTCCAATTAGAAGCCGCCCTATCGCAAATTAGTCAAGAAGGCCGTGGCATACTGCTATACCACCGTCAGGAAGGCCGCAATATTGGCCTACTGAATAAAATCCGCGCCTATGCCTTACAAGATCAGGGAATTGATACCGTCGAAGCTAACCATCAGTTAGGTTTCGCTGCTGATGAGAGAGATTTTACCCTTTGCTCAGACATGTATAAGCTGTTGAATGTTCATGCCATCCGCCTTCTGACCAACAACCCGAAAAAAGTTGAGATCATGATAGAAGCAGGCATTAATATCATCGAACGAGTTCCCCTGATTGTAGGCAGAAATCCCAAAAACGCTTACTACCTGGATACCAAAGCCAGCCGGATGGGGCACTTGTTACTCAAATAAATGCCAGCGTATTATTAAAGTAATACATTGTTGCCTATCATAAAAAACTGCGTCGGAATTGGCGCAGTTTTTATTTCTGAGTATGGCTTATCCGGTTACTGCACTTCCCTATGGTATTATTTCAACATATTGCGGATCACATAATGTAAAATGCCACCATTATAGAAGTAAGCCAGTTCAGTACCTGTATCAATTCGGCAACGAGCATCCATCACTATTTCCTGCCCATTGGCATCAGTGATTTTCACCGCCATTGTCCCTCCGGGCTTAATGTTTCCCAACCCAACAACATCAATCTTCTCATCTCCGGTTAAATTTAATGTTTTACGGCTGATACCCTGAGGAAATTCCAGCGGCAATACTCCCATACCAATAAGGTTAGAACGATGAATACGTTCGAAAGATTCGGCAATCACAACTCTGACCCCCAACAACCTCGTTCCTTTCGCAGCCCAGTCACGACTCGAACCTGAACCGTATTCTTTACCCGCAATAATGGCCAATGGGATATTTTCTTCCTGATAACGCATGGCAGCATCATAGATGGCTAGCTGAGATTGTGACGGAATATGACGGGTATATCCTCCTTCGATACCAGAGACCATTTCATTGCGAATGCGAATATTGGCAAATGTGCCTCGCATCATAATTTCATGGTTACCGCGTCTAGAGCCATAAGAGTTAAAATCTTTGGGCGCAACACCATGTTGTTGCAAATAACGTCCGGCAGGGCTGTCAGCCTTGATATTTCCCGCAGGGGAAATATGATCGGTCGTAACTGAATCCCCCAAGATCGCCAAAATGTGGGCCTGATGAATATCGGTAATCGGTTTAGGTTCAGCCGTCATGTCACTAAAAAATGGGGGATGCCGTATATAAGTGGAATCCGGCTGCCAGGAGTAAGTCGCTGAACTTTCGACGCTCAACGATTGCCAGCTTTCATCACCATCAAATACGGCATTGTATTCTTTGTGGAACATTTCAGTGCTGACTTTTCCAACCGCTTCTGCAACTTCCGCACTATTGGGCCAGATATCTTTCAAGTAAACCTCATTGCCCTGTTGATCTTTCCCGATAGGTTCCCGCATCAAATCCTTTTTCATACTGCCGGAAAGAGCATAAGCCACCACCAGCGGTGGTGATGCCAACCAGTTTGTTTGTACCAATGGATGAATGCGCCCCTCAAAATTTCGGTTACCGGAAAGTACCGCCCCTACAGTCAGATCCGATTGTTTAATCGCTGCTTCAATGGGGTCAGGCAATGGCCCTGAATTCCCGATACAGGTAGTACAGCCATATCCCACCAGATTAAAGCCAAGTTTCTCCAGATATGGCATGAAACCGGCCAGCTCCAGATAATCTGTCACAACCTTTGAGCCAGGAGCCAGTGAGGTTTTTACCCAGGGTTGACGTTGCAAACCTTTTTCAACCGCCTTTTTAGCCAGTAAGCCTGCGGTCATCAGTACAGTGGGATTAGACGTATTTGTACAGGATGTAATGGCCGCAATAACCACAGCACCATCCAGCAGAGAAAAGGTTTGATCATCCAGGGTGACGGTGACTGACGATGAATGTTGTTGGGTTTTGTGAATATCCAGCTCCATGGCAGACTGGAAAGCCTGTGGTACATTTCCCAGCGCCACCCGATCCTGAGGACGTTTTGGCCCGGCTAAACTGGCCCCAACGGTTGACATATTTAACTCCAGCGTGCTGGTGAAAATGGGTTCATCCCCTGAATTACGCCATAGTCCCTGAGTCTTGCTGTAGGTTTCAACCAACGCAATTTCTTCTTCTTTGCGCCCGGTTAACCGCATATAACCCAATGTAATGTCATCAACGGGAAAGAAACCACAGGTTGCGCCATATTCAGGCGCCATATTGGCGATGGTTGCCCGGTCTGCCAAGGGCAAATCAGATAACCCATTCCCGTAGAATTCAACAAATTTTCCGACAACCCCATGTTTACGCAACATTTGGGTCACTGTGAGTACCAGGTCGGTTGCCGTGATCCCTTCCTGCAATTTTCCGGTTAATTTAAAACCAACCACATCCGGGATTAGCATAGAAACCGGCTGCCCCAACATGGCAGCTTCGGCCTCAATGCCCCCAACCCCCCATCCCAGAACCCCTAACCCATTAATCATCGTGGTGTGGGAATCCGTCCCAACCAGCGTATCAGGATAAGCAAAATATTTACCCTCCTGTTCCTCATACCAAACTGCCTTACCCAGGTATTCAAGGTTAACCTGATGGCAGATCCCAGTTCCGGGCGGTACAACGCGGAAGCGATTAAATGCCTTTTGCCCCCAGCGCAAGAACAGATAACGTTCATAATTACGTTCCATTTCAATCTGTACGTTTTCTGCAAATGCCTGCCCTGTACCAAATTTATCCACCATTACCGAATGGTCAATAACCAGATCAACCGGGGATAACGGGTTAACTTGTTCTACATTTCCGCCGAGCTTCAACACCGCTTCTCGCATGGCGGCGAGATCCACTACAGCAGGCACACCGGTAAAATCCTGCATTAGCACACGAGCCGGACGATAGGCAATCTCTCTATCTGCATGGCCGTTTCTCTGCCATTCCACCAGCGCTTTCAAATCATCTTCCACAACGGATTCACCATCAATATTGCGCAGAAGATTTTCAAGGAGAACCTTCAGAGACTTGGGCAGACGAGAAATACCACCCAATCGTTCAGATAACAAAGGCAAGCTGTAATAGTGATAGGTTTTACTGCCAATGATCCCACCCTCAATCGATTTGCTACTGATAGAGAGTGTTAAAGCACAGTCCGTTTTCAATTTAAACGACATAACTCCTCCATTTCTTATTATGATCAGCGACAACATTAAACATAACATATAAGCGAACATTTGTTGTTCAATGACCACACATTTTGCCAATCCTCTGTAAATCCTCATTTATTGACAAATTTTGGTGATGCATCCCTAAAGTAGATATGTTTTATTCATCACATAAGAGACTGTCTGGATTGTCCCTAAAGTCCTTAGTGTTATTCTGGCTAATAAATTTCAAATTACACTGCGAAAAATCGAGGGTATATTCTAGGTATTCGGTGTGTTCATTTGAGATTGGAGAATGAGTTATGAATGTAAAAACAGATGAAAAAAACCAAGATTATTTATGTGACATACAACAGGCGGATACGTTTTTTTCTGCCAGTATCAGTGACAAATTTTCCTTGTCAGATTATCGATTTAGCGACACAGATGGCCTTGTCCAATTTATTATTACTTCGCAGCTTGCTGATAAAACCGGGGTCATGCAACAATTAAATGATATCAAGAAAACACAAATATCCCTTTCCTCAATAGTCGCTGACTATATAACCAGATATGCTGAACATCATGGTTCAAAATATAAAACAGATATTCAATTTTGGGGAGACATCATGGCAAAACTGCCATTGATGAGTATTCGAAATATCGAAAGTCAAACTTATCAGCATGAGATGAAAGGTTTTTCCATTGCGACAAATTTACTCCAACTCATCATGGATATTATTTTGAATACATACTCTCCCGGCCTGAAAAACTTCGCTGATTTTCTGCAAAAACAGGGAGAAGCCATAAGAATGGGCTTAAAGCGGAATAATGACCATTACTCCACTCTCACATTGGCGAGTATTATTGAGGTCATGGAAGTTGATGATCAAGTTGTGTATGTTCCCAAAATGAAACTCTATCAAATAGATTTTGACAGAACCAACTCAGAAGTGACATCAAATTGTGCTTCCAGTGAAAATGTTAATGTCGAATTTACTTACTCCACCTGTGTTGCATTATTTGATTATCAAGCCTTAGAAAATCCAGAAATAAAAAGCGCTTTTGATGATTTTATTCTTAAAAACAAAAAATCCTCAATAGAAAATTCCAATGTTTTTTTCAATGGTGAATTTAGAGCGTAATCAGAAAGCGGCCATGAACTCATTGTTGCATTAATCTTTTTAAGATATGGTGATTAAATCCACACCAGAAATCTTAACTTTAATTTATATGGGGCCACAGGCTATGTATATTCAGAGAGCTTTAGTGGTTTTTACTGGCCCACATGCCTATATCTCTCCCACTTGGTATGAATCTGCTCACGCTGTACCAACCTGGAATTACACCGCCGTCCATTGTTACGGTGTCACAAAAATTTTAAGCGATGAAGATACCAAGCTGGCCTTGGAAGCCTTGGTTAACCAATATGAGATTGGCTTGATTGAAAACACCGAATTGATGCCAGAGAAATTTCTCAGTAAACAGCGGCAAGCCATTGTCGGGTTTAAAATCATTATTGATGAAATACAGGCCAAAGAAAAGCTGGGACAGCATAAAAACCAAGGTGACCAGAACGGAGTGTTCACAACCCTCAGTGAGAGTAAAAGAGCTGATAATAAGGCGTTGGCGAATTATATGAAAATGCGTGATATCGGTACGGGTAGATAAATACCCAGATACAATAGGTCAGAAAACAGATTGAACAGGCAAAATATTGTTAAGCATTATTCGCTTGTTTTCAGGTGAAAATCGGAGGATAAGGGATTATAGCTTTTGTCGACGTGTTTCATTTTTTGTTTTTCTGGGGGATTGTATGAATAGCGCAGAATTATCCTTGTCGTATTACCTGCAATTTTTAAAAAATCAAAACCTTATCAGGCACTATTTCAGACCAGACGGGAGGCAGTCACTACAAATCGTTTTCGATAACATTAATCAATTAAGGTGTCCAGCCATACCTCAAGAATCAGATAATGCTATTCACGCCAGGTTGGTAAGTATGGGATTCGTACCAGTTACTAATGAAATAGTAGATATAGGATTCATGCCAACTAATAATGGAATATATGTATTGTATGGGCATCACAATCATATCAGCCCACTCATGTACGAATCTGACATCCTCCCCAGCCTAAGATATAATCCTAATTTACCCAATGCGCTGGAACGCTTTCAACATGTCATCAGAAACATTGAGGTTACAGCAGAACCATCATCATCGAATATACCGTCAACAACAGAACGCGATGAAGCGGTAAGAATAGGTAGTGTAGCTCGCCCAACAGGTTTACCGCTGCCCCAGAGCAGAGATTCGAGAGGACAACCAACCAGACGACGTCAACAGTCAGGTATTCCCCCTTACGATGCTCCCCCTGCTTATTCTTCTCTCCAACCTCATGATGATCCCCCTCCTCCTCCTTATGCTCCTGCTCTTTATGCTCCTCCCCCTTATGAGTCAGTTAGTCAAGACCCAATAATGGGGCGTGGTGCCGCAACCGGTAGCAGAGGATCAGTAAGGACACCGCGTAATCAAGGAGGAAGAGGTGCCAGAAGAGGAAGAAGATAAAGACTAACCACCTCCTGACTTTTCAGAAGGTGGTTTAATTTTCTTTATGCTATTTTTTTATATGCTATTTTTATACTATCGGGAGTTCGATGTCCCTGAACATTTCTTCAATTTCTTCATTGGAACGCAATGCAATGGCTTTATCCACCACATCCCGCGTCAAATGAGGGGCAAAACGCCAAATAAAATCATACATATAACTGCGTAGGAAGCTACTACGACGAAATCCGATCTTAGTGGTGCTGTAACTGAATTTATCACGCATATCAATGCGTACCAAATCACTATCTTGAACGGGTTCAACGGCCATACTGGCAATCACCCCCACTCCCAGCCCTAAGCGCACATAAGTCTTAATCACATCAGCATCTGTCGCCGTAAATACAATTTTAGGTTTCAGCCCTGAGCGGTCAAAAGCAACATCCAGCTCAGAACGCCCAGTAAAGCCAAAGGTATAAGTGACTATTGGATATTCTGCCAATTCTTCGATTGTCACATTCTGTCTGTTGGCAAGCGGGTGATCTTTCGTTACCACAACAGAACGATTCCAGTGATAACAAGGCAACATAATCAGATCGCTATACAGGTGAAGTGCTTCAGTTGCTATTGCAAAGTCACTGTTTCCTTTGCAAACTTCTTCCGCAATCTGAGTGGGTGAACCTTGATGCATATGCAGAGATACGTTGGGATAACGATCAATGAAGCCTTTAATGACCGGAGGCAAAGCATACCTTGCCTGTGTATGGGTCGTCGCGATATAAAGAGAACCACGATCGGGATAGGTGTGTTCGCTGGCGACAGAACGAATTGAATCGATTTTTGACAGAACTTCACGTGAAATACGGACAATTTCTTCACCAGCCGGGGTCACATGAGTCAGGTGCTTACCACTGCGAGCGAATATTTGTATCCCCAACTCATCTTCGAGCATCCTGACTTGTTTACTGATCCCCGGCTGAGAGGTATACAATCCTTCTGCTGTAGAAGATACATTCAGGTTGTGATTAACCACCTCTACAATGTAACGCAATTGCTGTAGTTTCATATCAGCACTGTCCCTAATAGTCAAATGTATGAATATTTTGTCGTTTAATCAATTTCTATATTGCTAATGGTTATTCACTTATAACTATATAGAATATTTATATTTAGATATATAACCACTATAACACCAGTTGTATATTTATATAACAAATAATTAGATTGAGTAACTATTATCAAACATTCGTTGTGGATATATTGTGTTTAGATTTCATCTAAATACAAAAAAAGCCAGTACTAAAGACTGGCTTTTTAGAAAGAAAAGTTATGTTTTTAGCAAAAAAAGAAATATATCTCTGAATACATCTCAATGAATTAGACCTAATAAATAACAGTATAATTCACTGATTAATCATCTTCGCTATTATTTCTCTTTCACGACCCAAGCACCACCAACAAAAAATGCTGCCCATCCGGTAGCCTTGCCATTTTTTTCCGAAGAGACATATTGCTGTTTGGTCTTGCGGCTAAAACGTACAACCGTTCTGTTTCCTTCCGGGTCAGCAACCGGTGCTTCAGCCAAATAACTCAACTTCTCTGGTAAGCGATCCTTGAATCGAACAAGTTCCTCAACCCATGGTGCGCGGGTTTCTCGTGATTTAGGGAACGTGTTCGCCGCTAAAAAGACGCCCGCCGCCCCATCACGGAGAACAAAATAAGCATCCGATTTTTCACACGCCAGTTCAGGCAATGGAACCGGATCTTCTTTTGGAGGAGCAACTTCCCCATTACGTAAGATCTTACGTGTGTTTTTGCACTCTTCGTTGGTACAACCCATGTATTTACCAAAACGCCCCATTTTCAGGTGCATTTCTGAACCACACTTATCACACTCAACTATCGGACCATCGTAGCCCTTGATACGGAATTCACCTTCTTCAACTTCATAACCATCACACGCAGGGTTGTTACCGCACACATGTAATTTACGCTGGTTATCAATCAGGTAGCTGTCCATGGCTGTACCACATTTTTGACAGCGACGGCGGGCACGCAGCGCATTGGTCTCCGCATCTTCCCCCTCCAGAATATTCAGGATTTCATTTTCTGGGATCAGGTTAATCGTCTGTTTACATCTCTCTTTAGGCGACAATGCGTAACCTGAACAACCGAGAAATACCCCGGTTGTCGCAGTACGAATACCCATTGGACGACGGCAGGTCGGACACCCAATTGAGGTAATCACCATTGGATTTGGACGCATTCCGCCTTCGTCAGGATCTTTGCTGGCAACATCAAGCTGCTCACTGAAGTTGGAGAAAAACTCATCCAGCACCCCTTTCCAATTCGCCTCATTATTGGCAACGTGATCAAGTTGGTCTTCCATTCTTGCGGTAAAGTCATAGCTCATCAATTCGTTGAAATTTTCTTCCAAACGATCATTGACGATTTCCCCCATTTTCTCCGCATAGAATCGACGACTCTCAACACGCACATAGCCCCGATCCTGAATGGTGGATATAATCGATGCATAAGTCGATGGACGGCCAATCCCGCGTTTTTCCAGTTCCCTGACCAGAGACGCTTCGCTAAAACGGGCTGAGGGTTTTGTAAAGTGCTGGCTTGGGATCAACTGCTGCAAATCAAGCTCTGTTCCTGCTTCAATGGCTGGCAGGGTATTATCTTCGTCCCCTTTACGCAAAGCGGGCATCACTTTCGTCCAGCCATCAAAACGCAGGGTACGACCTTTAGCCCGCAGCTCAAAATCGCCGGCTTGAACAGTCAGTGTCGTAGAGTCATATTTTGCCGGCATCATTTGGCAAGCAATGAACTGACGCCAGATAAGCTGATACAACTTTTGCGCATCAGCTTCCATATCTTTCAGCTCTTCTGCCATAACATCGACATTAGAAGGCCGGATAGCTTCATGCGCTTCCTGAGAATTGTCCTTGCTGCTGTAAATATTGGCATTTGGTGGTAAATAGTTGTCACCGAAATGGTTACCGATATAACCACGTACCATGTCCAGGGCATCTTGACTCAGATTCGTCGAATCAGTACGCATATAAGTAATGTGGCCTGCCTCATAAAGACGCTGCGCCATCATCATGGTTTTTTTGACGCCGAACCCAAGCCGTGTGCTCGCTGCCTGCTGCAATGTTGAGGTAATGAACGGCGCACCCGGTTTACTGGAGGTCGGGCGGTCTTCACGATCAATGACCTTGTATCTTGCGTTCTCAAGCAGAGACACTGCGGCCTGTGTTTGTTGAGCATTGACTGGCTTGAATGATTTGCCCTTTTCATGGGTCACTTCCATATGGAGAGCGATGTCTCCTTTAGCCACTAAATCTGCGTGCAGTTGCCAATACTCTTCCGGCACAAATGCCTTGATTTCACGCTCCCGCTCAACCACAAGGCGAACCGCGACAGATTGAACCCGTCCGGCAGATAATCCTCTGGCAACTTTTTTCCACAGTAGGGGTGAAACCATATACCCCACCACGCGATCCATAAAACGGCGTGCTTGTTGGGCATTAACCCGGTCGATATTCAATTCACCGGGTTTATCAAAAGCCTGTGTGATCGCATTCTTGGTAATTTCGTTGAATACTACCCGACTGAAACGCGTATCATCCCCACCAATAACTTCCCGCAGGTGCCAGGCAATGGCTTCCCCTTCGCGGTCAAGGTCGGTTGCGAGATAGATATGATTGGCCTTTTCAGCCAGCGTTTTCAGTTCCGCGACAACTTTTTCTTTGCCCGGCAAAATCTGGTAGTTCGCCTCCCAATCATGGTAAGGGTCAACCCCCATACGATTTACCAGCGCGGTTTTCTCATCTTTTTTTGCTTTCTTTTTATTCTTATCGGTAGATGAGCTTGAACTCTTTTGACTCGCTGTCCCACTCGTCGGCAAATCACGGATATGACCTACACTGGACTTGACAACGTAGTCATTCCCCAGATATTTATTGATTGTTTTGGCTTTTGCCGGGGACTCCACTATAACAAGAGCTTTAGCCATAGTTACCTTTACCTAATTATCTTCTTTTCAGATGGCGAAAATCACGGCGTTATGTTGCGATATATAAAATATAATCTCTTTTTATATTGCGATAGATTTGCAAGATATCAACTAATTTTTATCTTGTACTTTTGCTCAAGCGCAAAACCCTTTGAAATATTTAAGGTATTTTATATACCAACACAGGCCATGCAATTGTATGATTTAACAGTTGTAAACAAAATCTTCCATCTGCATGACGAAAAGCCCACACTCTACCTGATAAAAAACGATGCGCAACAACTTATTTCTTGGAGGAGCACAATAGATGCCAACTGAAACCCTGCCTATTAAGCGAGAACAGTTACTAAAAAAAGCAAATGAAATCATTAAGAAACACGAAGATTTCATTCAGGGAATGCATGTCGGGGGTGTAGAGCAAAAAAATGGGATATTCGTCTTTCAGGGTGAATACTTTCTGGATGAATTCGGGCTGCCTACAGCCAAAAGTACCGCTGTGTTTAATATGTTTAAACATTTAGCACATGTACTGTCCGAAAAGTATCATTTAGTCGATTAAAAACAGATCGTGTTATTTTTGGCAAGTTATTAATCATTATGCGGGCAATAAAGGAGGTAAAAAACGCCCCCCATATACCCGCACCCTTTGCCAGTGCTGCTCATCAGCCTGTTGTTACAACAGGCCACACGGTTATAACAAAGGCTTTTCGCCCCTTTGCCACCAGCGCATCAATAACTTATCAACATTTTCCATCGCGCTACCCATGAAACGTTCAATCACACGTTTACGACGGGAATAGGTAACGCCAATGACTTCACAATGTTCAATTTTTTCAATCAGAAAATCATCACTGACACCCACATCATCTATCAGGCCATTTTCTTTTGCCTGTGTACCATACCAGTATTCACCCGTAGCCACTTTTTCTACATCCAAAGATGGGCGATGCTGATGGATAAATGATTTAAATAATTTATGCGTTTCATTCAGATCTTCCTGAAACTTTTTCCGTCCCTGCTCGGTGTTTTCACCCAAAACAGTCAGGGTACGCTTGTATTCACCGGCAGTATGCAGTTCTACATCAATGTTATTTTTTTTCAACAACTTATGAATGTTTGGCAATTGAGCCACAACACCAATCGAGCCAATAATCGAAAACGGTGCCGCGATGATGCGATCGGCCACACAAGCCATCATGTAACCCCCACTTGCAGCGACTTTATCCACGGCGATCGTCAGACGTATCCCTTTCTGCCGCAGGCGAGCCAGTTGGGAGGCTGCCAGCCCATATCCATGCACGACACCACCCGGACTTTCCAGACGCAGTAAAACTTCATCATTTTTGTCTGCCACGGCCAGTACTGCGCTGATCTCTTCACGGAGAGAGTCCACCTCATGGGCATCCATACTGCCCTTAAAATCCAAAACATAAAGACTCGATTTCTGTAAACTTTTCAGCCCGGTTTTGGCTTCTGCTTTTTTTTGTTTGGCATCATTTTTTTGCTGCTTTTTTAATGCCTTTTGCCAGATTTTTTGTTCTGCCTCACTCATTCGAGCCAACTGCATCTGACGCTGTTTTTCCTTGTATGACTTACCAAGGTTAGTCAGCTTCAATTCCCCTTTGTGCATGGTTTTTCGAACACCCAATCCGATACAAACTACCGCCAGAACGCCAATAGCCAAAACTACCGTAAGTACTTTGGCTAAGAACAATCCATATAGAGACAAATATTCCACAGTCCCACCTTTATTAACTTATGATGAACAATATGTTCCATTCTAACCAAAAACCGAAAACCTTGCTCTAACAGTTTGCTTAACCCCACCTCAATTAAAGTTCAACTTTTTTGCTCATTTCTTTTGCTTGTTTCTTGCGCTAATTAGCGCAAATTTGACGGGCACCTTAAGTTTTGTTCTGATAATACGCTGCATACGCCATCCTGAAATGGCAATTCATCGATTCACAAGCAATACAGGAAGATTGTCCGATGTTTGATTACCAACCCAATCGTGATCTGCTACAACAAAAAATTATTTTAGTCACCGGTGCTGGCGATGGCATTGGACGTGAAGCTGCACTGACTTATGCCCGCCATGGTGCACAGGTTATTTTGCTGGGACGCACGACTGCAAAGCTGGAAGCCGTCAAACAGCAAATTGAAAACGAAGGGGGGCTGCCGGCTGGCATTTATACGATGGATTTGCTGACTGTCAGCGCAGAAGCCTGTCAAACTTTCGTCAGCGATCTGGCACAGCGGTATTCACATTTGGATGGCGTTTTACATAATGCCGGGCTTCTTGGCGTGGTTGCCCCTATCGTAGAACAGCCTGTTCAACTTTGGCATGAAGTGATGCAGGTGAATGTCAATGCCACGTTTATGCTGACTCAGGCGTTAATCCCCCTTTTACTGAAATCCGCCCGTGGTTCTTTGGTGTTCACCAGTTCCAGTGTTGGCCGGGAAGGCCGAAGTGGCTGGGGAGCCTATGCGGTATCCAAGTTTGCTACCGAAGGCTTGATGCAGGTTTTGGCACAAGAATATCAGGACACTTCCCTGCGCATTAACTGTATCAATCCCGGCGGAACTCGTACCAGTATGCGAGCCAGCGCCTTTCCTGACGAAAACGCGGCCCGATTAAAAACCCCAGCGGATATCATGCCGGTTTACCTTTATGTCATGGGGGATGACAGCCGCCATGATTCCGGTATCAGTTTTGATGCTCAACCCGGACGGAAAGCGGGACCTGCTGAATAATGACCAGAGATAACAGCCAGTATCAAAAAAGGCAACAACGCCAGAAAGAGAAAGTCGATGCCCGCATTGAAGCCGCACAGCAAGAACGGGGGATCGTCATGGTATTCACCGGAAATGGTAAAGGAAAAACCACCGCTGCATTGGGTACCGTCACCCGGGCAATCGGGCATGGGCAGCGTGCTGGCGTTATCCAATTCATCAAAGGGACATGGGAAAGTGGTGAAAGGAACCTGCTGGCGCAACAAGGGGTTGAATTTCATGTGATGGCAACAGGTTTCACCTGGGAGACACAAAATCGTGAGGCAGATACTGCTGCCTGCCAAGCTGCATGGAAACAGGCAGCGATCATGTTATCTGATCCTGCGTTGCATCTTGTGGTGTTGGATGAATTGACCTACATGGTCAGTTACGGTTATTTGGAACTGGCCGATGTTCTGACGGCCCTGAAACAACGCCCTTCACACCAGAGTGTGATTATCACCGGCCGGGGATGCCATCGAGAATTGCTGGAATATGCCGATACCATTACGGAAATGCGTCCGGTGAAACATGCTTTCGATGCCGGCATCAAAGCGCAAAAAGGCATTGATTGGTAAACTTATTCCGCTGTTTCAGTTGAGGTCAGCATGAATGCTTATCAGAACTGAAACAGCGGGTTGAGGAAATTAACGACCTTTAGATGTCGTTTTCTTCCCTGCATTCTGACGAGAACTGCTTGCAGGACGTTTCCCCGCTGGACGGGATGCGACCTGAGCATGTCGTCTTACTGCACGGCGGATCTGGTTGGCCTTGATGCGACGCTGATCACGTTCAACCGCCACTTTAGTCACCACTTCTTCACCCAAACCCACCAACTGACGTAAATAGTTAGTCTGTTCCAGCCCCAACTCACTCCAACCGGCACGCGGCAAACCTTTCGGCAAGTTGATATCGCCATAACGCACACGGATCAGACGGCTAACCTGCACACCCACGGATTCCCACAACCGTCTGACTTCACGGTTACGGCCTTCCGTCAACGTGACGTTATACCATTGGTTGATGCCTTCCCCACCTTTAAAAGTGATGGTCTTGAATGACGCGGGGCCATCTTCCAGTTGAACGCCTTGCGTCAACTGACGAAGTTTTGCATTATCCACTTCACCGAAAACGCGGACAGCATATTCACGCTCCACTTCTTGGCTTGGGTGCATCAGGCGGTTTGCCAGTTCCCCATCGGTGGTAAACAACAACAACCCACAGGTATTGATATCCAAACGCCCTACTGCAATCCAGCGTGCATCCTGCATTTTCGGCAGACGATCAAACACCGTCGGACGACCTTCGGGGTCATGGCGGGTACACAATTCCCCTTCCGGCTTATAATAAGCCAGAACACGGCAAACGGTTTTCTGGGGTTCTTTGATGTTTAAGATCCGTCCATCCAGACGAACTTTCACTGAGGGCTTTACTTCGATTCGATCGCCCAACGTTGCGGTCTTGCCATCAACGCTAATGCGCCCTTGTTGGATATACCCCTCGATTTCGCGACGGGAACCATGACCAGAACGCGCGAGAACTTTTTGTAACTTTTCTGTCTTATCGCTCATTGAGCAACCTCTGTTTGTCGCCTTCACAGGCGTCGTGTTTAAAATAAGAACTTCAATCATTCACCTTATAAAAAAGGTGTTACATCACCTTCGCCTTCGCGAAGAATGACGGGTGAATCATCCGTTAAATCCACTACCGTCGTCGGTTGCTGTCCAAGATAACCACCGTGAATGATTAAATCAACTTGTTTACCCAAAGTATCCTTAATCTCTTCTGGATCGGACTCGGCAACGTCATTTCCAGGCAGAATCAAGCTACATGACATCAGGGGTTCACGCATTTCTTCCAACAATGCCAATGCAATGGGATTGGAAGGTACACGCAGGCCGATGGTTTTGCGCTTTTCATTCATCAAACGACGAGGCACTTCTTTTGTCGCCTGTAAGATAAACGTGTAATTGCCGGGGGTGTTATTTTTGATCAGCCTGAACGCCTGATTATCCACATGAGCATAAGTGGCAATTTCAGAGAGATCACGACACATCAAAGTAAAATTGTGGTGTCCTTCCAATTGACGAATACGGCATATACTGGTCATCGCATCCTTATTTCCAAGGCAGCAGCCAATGGCATAGCCTGAATCAGTCGGATAAATAACCACTCCGCCCTTTTTCAGCACATCCACACTTTGGTCAATAAGACGTTTTTGTGGATTATCAGGGTGGATATAAAAAAACTGGCTCATAAAAAAGATAACCTCTACTTCTTATGCAGTCCCAAGCTGTGACCAGTCGTGCCATATCGGTACAACATCACCGGGTAACCACAAATTGCGCCCAAGTTCTATCCATGAGCAAGGTTGGTGAAAATCCGATCCTAATGATACTTTCAACCCATATTCTCTTGCCAGTTGACCAAGTTGTTGCCGTTCATTAGGGGCTTGCTGGCACTGTGCAACTTCCATTGCATCACCACCATGTTGTTTAAACCAGGCTATCAGTCTTTTTAGCCATTTCGTTGACAAATCATACCTGTTCGGATGGGCAATCACCGCCCGTCCCCCTGCCTGGTGAATGGTTTCAATCGCCTGCTCAATTGTACACCATTGCGGCGGAACATAACCGATTTTTCCCTTTGCCAGATACTTCTTAAACACTTTCGGGATCGTCGGTTCGACCCCCGCCTCTATCAGATAACGGGCAAAGTGCCCGCGAGTCACCTGCCCGCCATTGGCCAGCCGGGACGCCCCTTCCCAGGCATCAGGAATACCTGCTTTGGCTAACCGATGCCCAATCTCCATACCGCGTTGATTTCTTAACTCACTCTGATTGGTCAGTAACTTTCTTAAGGCAATAGAATCGATATCAATATTTAAACCGACAATGTGGATTTCAAAATTCTCCCATAACGTCGAAATCTCAACGCCAGATATCAATCTCAATGGCAGAGTATTTTGCCGGATATGCGCTACGGCAAGTGGAATACCTTCCGTCGTATCATGATCGGTAATGGCCAGTACATCAATGCCCATGGAAACGGCCCTATCGACAAGCTGCTCAGGTGATAAAACCCCATCTGAAGCGGTGGTATGGCTATGCAGATCATAGCGTCTTGTCATTGCACTGGCGGCTTCAGTCATTATCCTGTACCTGTTTTTGTCGGATGGAAAACAAGGGCACTCTCTATCATGCGATATCAAGTACGAAGCGGGGATAATAACACAGCGGATAAGATTGGAGGGGGAATTTACCGGTTAGAAGACTGAGTTTCTAGACAGTTTAAAAAAATGATTGACAAGTGAACCTCGAACCAGTTTACTAGTACGTAGGTTAGCTAAAAGTCGCTATAAAAAACCCTTGAACAGATGAGGCACTTGAAAATGATCGTATTTATGCAAACTCTGCAAGTCAGTCGTTGGTGGCACAACATCCCATTCAGGGCGGTTGGCTCACGCACATCAGTATAAGTACAGATACGCAAGTGCCAAAACCCGCCCAAAAAGGCGGGTTTTTTTATACCGTCATTCTTTAGAAATAAATAGCTTGAGAATAAATAGCTTGAGAATAAATTTTCGCTAAATAAAGTTAGCTACGGGGTATGAAGATGACTGGCAAAGAATTTAATATCTCTATAAACCAGATAGATACTGTCTATCAGACAGATCCAACGCTGCTTTTTCATCAACTTTGCAGTAATCGCCCAGCGACATTATTGCTAGAATCTGCTGAAATTCAGAGCAAAAATAATATCAAAAGCATTTTGATTATCGACAGTGCCATGCGCATTACCGCCAATAAGCGTCAGGTGACTTTTGAAGCGCTGACCGAAAATGGTCAAAACCTATTTCCCATCCTCGCGACGTTACTTGCAGAAAAAGCCCAATTGAATATCGGGTCACGGGTTATGCGAGCACAATTTCCTGCGGCTGCACATAACCTGGACGAAGACAGTCGGCTAAAATCCGATTCCGTGTTTGACGCATTGCGCGCTCTGACGGCATTGGCCTCTTTCTCAGGATCACCCGATGCCATTTTCGTTGGTGGATTGTTTGCTTACGATTTAGTCGCTGGATTTGAACCCTTACCCACAGTAAAAAAACATCAACACTGCCCTGATTTCTGTTTTTATCTCGCAGAAACGCTATTGGTGATCGACCATCGGTGTGGGCATTCACGCCTGCAAACTTCACTGTTTGGCGGACCCGATTCGGAAAAAGAACGCCTGCAAGCACGGTTAACAACATTAGCCGCCGCCATTTCAAAACCACCGCCACCACTTTCTCCAACCCCATTGCCCAACATCACAATTGATGACAATCAAAGTGATGAGCAATACGCGAATACCGTGCGGAAGCTACAGCAATCCGTCCGTCAAGGCGATGTCTTTCAGGTCGTCCCTTCTCGTCGTTTCACCTTACCGTGCCCTGCTCCACTGAATGCTTACCATGCATTGAAAAAACAAAATCCAAGTCCCTATATGTTTTTTATGCAAGATCAGGATTTTTGCCTGTTCGGAGCCTCACCAGAAAGCGCACTGAAATATGACGCCAGCAATCGCCAGATCGAAATTTATCCGATAGCCGGTACACGTCCACGCGGGCGTAATGCCAAAGGAGAAATAGAGGCTGATCTCGATAGCCGAATTGAATTGGAAATGCGGACTGATGCGAAAGAGATGTCCGAGCATGTCATGCTGGTTGATTTGGCCCGCAATGATTTAGCCCGGATTTGTGAACCGGGAAGTCGATATGTCGCCGATTTGACTAAAGTCGATCGTTACTCGTTTGTCATGCACTTGGTTTCCCGTGTTGTCGGCACACTCCGCCATGATTTGGACATCTTCCATGCCTATCAGGCTTGCATGAATATGGGGACGTTGACCGGCGCGCCTAAAGTCCGGGCGATGCAACTGATTGCAGAGCACGAGGGTGAACGGCGTGGCAGTTATGGCGGGGCGGTCGGCTACTTCACCGGCAAGGGGGATTTTGATACTTGCATTGTCATTCGTTCTGCCTATGTAGAAAACGGTCAGGCTACCGTTCAAGTCGGAGCGGGTGTGGTGTTGAATTCCATTCCCCAATCCGAAGTGGATGAAACGCACAGTAAAGCCAGAGCCGTGATCCACGCCATTGCCCAAGCCCATCATGTGGAGGTGACATTCTGATGGCGAATATTCTTCTGCTCGATAATGTTGATTCCTTCACTTATAACCTTGTGGATCAACTGCGCACTCAGGGTCATCAGGTCGTGATTTACCGCAATACGGTGTCAGCAAACCTCATTATTGCCAAACTCGATGAGATGGAATCACCCCTTCTGATGCTATCGCCCGGTCCCGGAAAACCCTCAGACGCGGGTTGTATGCCCGAACTCATCAAGCGGGTTATCGGCCAGATCCCGGTAATTGGCATTTGCCTTGGTCATCAGGCAATTATTGAAGCCTATGGAGGAGAGGTCTCTGCGGCCAAGGAAATTCTGCATGGCAGGGCCACATTAGCGACTCATGATGAACAAAATATGTTTTCCGGTCTGCCAAACCCTTTACCTGTTGCCCGTTATCACTCTCTTACCGCTGTACGTGTGCCTACCACGCTGACGGTTTCTGCATCCTGCGGGGATACCATAATGGCCGTGCGCCATGATGAACACAAAGTCTGTGGATTCCAATTTCATCCCGAATCGATTCTGACCACCCGTGGCGTCAAACTGCTTGAGCAAACGCTGATGTGGGCATTGAATTAACCATGCAGGGTTTAAGGAAATTGGTTGTAGAGGGATTAGATTTAAGGATATTGGGTTCAGAAGTATTGAAAGGCGCTAAACTTGAAGGAATGGGAAAATGCAATTGATTTTTGAAAAGTTATTTTGTGGTCAACCATTGACACAGCAGGAAAGCCAGCAGCTATTTAGCGCGGTTATTCAGGGTGAGTTGAGTGATGCACAACTGGCTGCGGTATTGATGAGCCTGAAACTGCGTGGCGAACAACCTCAAGAAATTGCAGGTGCAGCTCAGGCATTCCTGAACAATGCCGCCCCCTTTCCGCGTCCTGATTATCCATTCTGTGACATCGTCGGCACCGGTGGAGACGGCACCAATAGCATCAATATTTCAACGGCCAGCGCCTTTATTGCCGCAACCTGTGGACTTAAAGTCGCCAAACATGGCAATCGCAGTATTTCCAGCCGTTCTGGATCATCCGATTTACTGGCCGCATTCGGCATCGCACTGGATGCCAGTGCCGAAGTTTCACGCGGTGCCTTGGATGATATCGGAGTCTGTTTCCTGTTCGCCCCCCAATATCACCGTGGATTCCGTCATGCGGCACACGTTCGCCAGCAATTAAAAACCCGGACGTTATTCAACGTACTTGGCCCACTGATCAATCCGGCCCGCCCGCCTCTGGCACTCATTGGCGTCTACAGCCCTGAGTTGGTAGAACCCATAGCACGGACCTTACAGGTGCTGGGTTATCAACGCGCCGCCGTTGTACACACTGGCGGAATGGATGAAGTGGCTTTACATGCCCCAACCGATGTTGCCGAACTCCATCATGGTGAAATCAGCCAGTATCAGTTAACCGCAACCGATTTTGGCCTGCCGAACCATCCAGTCTCTTCACTGAAAGGTGGAACGCCAGAGGAGAATCGCGATATGTTGAAAATGTTACTACAAGGCCGGGGGCAAAAAGCCCATGCCGATGCCGTGGCAGCAAATGTCGCTCTTTTGATGAAAATTCACGGGCAAGAAAATCTCCGGGAGAACACGCAATTGGCACTCAATACCATTTATAGTGGTCATGCTTATGAAAAAGTGACCGCATTGGCGGCAAGGACTTAATCATGGAAACCAGCATATTACAGAAAATTGTTGATGATAAAGCGGAATACCTGAACACGCGTCAGGCGGAGCAACCGCTGGAGAGTTTTATTGATGAGATCGTACCGAGTCAGCGTCAGTTCTATCAGGCGTTGACCCATAAGCAAACTGTTTTTATTTTGGAATGCAAAAAGGCATCCCCTTCAAAAGGGTTAATTCGTGAAAATTTCGATCCTGTCAGCATTGCTAAAACTTATCAGCCTTATGCTGCCGTCATTTCTGTTTTGACCGATGAAAAATACTTTCAAGGCAGTTATGATTTTCTCAAAATGGTCAGTTCTGCCGTACACCAGCCTGTTCTTTGCAAAGATTTTATCATTGATGCCTATCAGGTTTACCTCGCCCGTTATTATCAGGCTGACGCTGTTTTACTGATGCTTTCCGTCCTTGATGATGATACTTATCGTAACTTATCCGCCCTGGCACATCGTCTTAATATGGGAGTACTGACCGAAGTCAGTAATGAGGATGAACGGCAGCGGGCAATGGCATTAGGGGCAAAAGTGATTGGGATCAATAATCGGGATTTGCGCGATCTGTCCATCGATTTAGACCGCACCCGCAAACTGGCGGTGGGTTTACCCGAAAACACGATTGTCATCAGTGAATCAGGCATCCACCAGCATCGTCAAGTGCGCGAATTAAGCCAATTCGCGCAGGGTTTTCTCATTGGCAGTGCTTTGATGGCACAGCAAAATCTCGATCTCGCGTTGCGGCGCCTGATTTTGGGTGACAACAAAATTTGTGGGTTAACCCGTCCCCGGGATGCCAAAACCGCCTTACAGATGGGCGCCGTCTACGGGGGGTTAATTTTTGCTGAAAAATCACCACGTAAAATCAACCTGCAAACCGCCCAACAGATCATCAATGAAGCCTCTCTGCAATATGTTGGGGTATTTCAAAATCAACCCATTGATTTTGTCTGCAATACCGCCCGTTCACTTTCACTCACGGCGGTTCAACTGCATGGGCATGAAGATGAAAGCTACATCAACGCATTGCGCGCCGTATTACCCGAACATTGTGAAATTTGGAAAGCTATCGATATGTCTCAGGCGGCGGAATTTTCCGCAATCCCCCATGTCGATCATTTATTGCTGGATAATGGCTCGGGAGGAACAGGAAAACCCTTTGATTGGCAGTTAATCAATCCCCAACTTCAACATAACAGCATTCTGGCTGGCGGCCTGAATATTGAGAACTGCCAACAAGCGGCAACACTGGGTTGTTATGGGCTGGATTTTAACTCAGGCGTTGAAGTTTCTCCGGGCATCAAAAGCAGCCAGAAAATCAAACATATATTTCAACAATTGCGCTGTTATCACTGAATTCTTCAGACAAAATGGATGGGTAGCATAATGAGTAAATTGAATCCTTATTTTGGCGACTTTGGTGGACAATTTGTCCCCCAAATTTTGATCCCGGCACTGAATCAATTAGAAGAAACGTTTATTGATGCCCAAAAAGATCCTGAATTTCAGCAAGCATTTCAGGATTTATTGAAAAACTATGCCGGCCGCCCCACTGCCTTGACCCTGTGCCAAAACCTGACGAAAGGGACAAAAACACGTTTGTACCTGAAACGTGAAGATTTGCTCCACGGTGGTGCTCACAAAACCAATCAGGTTTTGGGGCAGGCATTGTTGGCAAAACGCATGGGGAAAAACGAAATCATTGCTGAAACAGGTGCCGGTCAACACGGTGTGGCAACCGCCCTGGCTTGTGCACTATTGGGGTTGAAATGCCGCATTTATATGGGGGCAAAAGATATTGAGCGTCAGTCACCCAATGTCTTTCGCATGCGTTTGATGGGGGCTGAAGTGATCCCTGTCCACAGCGGTTCAGCAACCCTGAAAGATGCCTGCAATGAAGCCCTCCGCGACTGGTCTGGTTGCTATGAAAAAGCCCATTACTTATTGGGAACCGCCGCCGGTCCTCACCCATACCCAACAATGGTACGAGAATTCCAGCGCATGATTGGTGAAGAGGCCAAGGCGCAAATTTTGGAAAAAGAAGGACGCCTACCCGATGCCGTCATTGCCTGTATTGGGGGTGGCTCAAATGCCATTGGTCTATTTGCTGAGTTTATTCCAGACAGTCGTGTCCGCCTGATCGGTGTTGAGCCTGCCGGACAGGGTATCGAAACGGGAAAGCATGGTGCCCCGCTGAAACATGGAAAATTGGGCATTTACTTCGGCATGAAAGCGCCGATTATGCAGACAGATGACGGGCAAATTGAAGAGTCGTACTCCCTCTCGGCGGGGTTGGATTTCCCTTCTGTCGGGCCTCAGCACGCCTATTTAAATAGTATCGGCAGGGCTGATTATGTCTCAATCACTGACGATGAAGCGCTTACCGCTTTTCAGGAACTCTCACGCAATGAAGGGATTATTCCTGCATTGGAATCGTCTCATGCGCTGGCCTATGCGTTGAAAATGATCCATCAGGCACCGGACAAAGAGCAATTATTGATTGTCAATTTATCCGGCCGTGGCGATAAAGACATCTTCACCGTTCACGATATCTTAAAATCCAGGGGGGAAATCTGATGAAACGTTATGAACAACGGTTTAAGCAGCTAGAAAGCCAAAATCAAGGGGCTTTTGTCCCTTTTGTCACCTTGGGTGATCCTAATCCTGAACTGTCATTGGAAATTATTGATACCTTAATCTCGGGTGGCGCTGATGCGCTTGAATTAGGTATTCCATTTTCAGATCCCCTTGCCGATGGCCCCACTATCCAAAATGCCAATTTACGGGCGTTATCATCCAAGGTCACACCGACATTGTGTTTTGAACTGCTGGCAAACATTCGGGCCAAACATCCCGATATCCCCATTGGCTTGTTAGTTTATGCCAATCTGGTTTTCCACAATGGGATTGATGATTTTTATCGTCGCTGCAAAGAGGCTGGCGTTGATTCCGTTTTGGTGGCGGATGTCCCGTTATCCGAATCGTCACCTTTCCGTTCAGCCGCCATGAAATATGATGTTGCTCCCATCTTTATTTGTCCCCCGAATGCCGATGACGATTTACTGCGTAAGATTGCCTCATACGGGCGGGGATATACTTATTTGCTGTCAAGGGCGGGAGTGACTGGCAGTGAAAACCGCGCCAGTCAGCCATTGGGCCATCTGGTCAATAAACTCAAAGAGTACCATGCAGCGCCTCCCCTACAAGGTTTTGGTGTTTCCGAACCTTCACAGGTGACAACCGCACTTCATAGTGGTGCGGCGGGGGCGATTTCAGGTTCAGCGATCGTAAAAATCATCGAAGACAATCTTCATCACCCGCAAATTATGCGGGAAAAATTAATGACTTTTGTTCGTGCCATGAAGAATGCCACACAATTATAACACCACAATTCCCTCATATTTATGCGGGAACAAAAATGGGGCAACATGCCCCATTGGTTCTCTCTTATATCAAACATACACGTAGTTTATTGGTTAGAAACGATAACCCACTCCGAACATGAAGACCCACGGGTCAAGGCGGGTTTTATATTCTTTCTGTTCATCACCCACTTTGAATTTCACGTCCGTTTCGATGTTCATCCACCAAAGTGAAGTATTCAGCACCCAGTTGTTATCCAGTTGATAATCTAAACCTACCTGACCGGCTATCCCCCAGGAATCTTTCAGGTCCAGGCTGTTTAAATTAGTCGCCTGCACCGTTGCATTATTATTAAATTTTTCGCTAAAGAAGGTCGTGTAGTTAACACCCAGCCCAACATAAGGCCGTAATTTATTTTCCGTCGAGCCAAAATAATATTGCGCCATTAGGGTTGGTGGCAAGTGTTTAACTTCCGCTATCTCACCCGCTCCCGGTAAACTGACTCGGTGCTGGAATGGGGTCGCCGCCAATAATTCAACTCCAATATTGTCGGTGATCATATAGCCAAACGTTAAACCCAGCTCAGTATTATTATTGACACCAAACGATCCTAAACCTAATACATTTTCAGAGCCGGCATTTGGCCTTACCGTTGCTGTGCCTGTACGAAACAGGAAGTCACCTGCCTCATGAGCAAAGGTCAATGACGGAGCTAACGTAGCCGCAGCCAATATAAGCGCAGAAATCTTTTTCATTATCCATCCCATTTATCTGGTTTTAAAATAGTCAGAAATATACTCGTTTATTTACTGTTATGATCTAAGACAGATCACATCTTTTAGAAATTATTGAAAAATAAAGGTGCTATATTTTTATTATTTCATCTGTAGCATATTTTAAATTGATCTAAATCAAAATTAACTGTGTATTAAATTTATTACTGTTTCAAATTGATCTTTAAATATCAATTTTTGTTTATTCGTAATAATTAAGAGCAGAAGTATTACATTTCGAATGCCCCATGTAATATTTCAATTAATTAACATTTAGATAATACATTTATCACTTTTATAAAACTCACCGCCAATGTCACCTGACATAAAATAGAATTCTGATATTCAATCAACGGCAAGTTGCAGGTCTACGGTAAGGAAACAAATCTTAGGTATCCAATAATCCCCCTGACAGGGTACAATTGGGCATTATTGTTGTTTTATTTGATAGGAGCTACTTTCATGCCCATCACGGCAAATACCCTGTATCGTGACAGCCTCAACTTTTTGAAAAATCAACTGTTGAACCTTGTCATACTCTCTGTCTTGGCCGCGTTGGTAACAACACTGCTTGAGCATTTTCTGATGCCCAATGGTGAACAACTCAACTTGTTGATCGGGATACAAAATGCCTTCAAAGAATCAGGCAATGCGGGAGTCAAAGATTTTGTGGCCCAACTGACGCAAGACGAACAGTTAATGTTCTTGCGCACCGCTTTCGGGATTCTGTTTTCCAATATATTCGGCAATACCTTACTGACGGCCAGCGTGTTAGTGCTCATCAATGCCGTTTCCAGCGGCCAGCAAACTAACGCCATTCAGGCCAGTACATCATCGATCACGCTATTACCTAAAATGTTTTTGTTAATGTTCATCTGCACCCTGCTGGTTCAGATTGGTTACGCCTTGATGTTCCTGCCCGGGGTTCTGTTTTCTATTGCGTTCGCGCTTGCCCCTATTTTTCTGTTTGAAAAAGGCAAACACATTTTTGCCTCCATGCAGGAGAGTTGGAAATTAGCATTCGGTAACCTACGTCTGCTCATCCCGGTCATACTGCTATGGCTCGCGGTAAAGCTGATCATTGCGCTGGTGCTGGTAAGAATGCCGGAAATGTTGATATCAGTGCTGGATAACCTATTATCAGCCCTATTGCTGATTTACCTGTTCCGTCTGTATATGCTGGTGAAACCGCAAAATAAAGCGACAAACGGCGTACAGTAAATATCAATCGTTCACCTCGTTACATGGGTACGGGGTGAGCACTGCCTGTTTTCCCTCGATTTGCCGCTTACTTTGGATCAGGCGAATGGCAAAGTAGAGATCGGACACCACAATCAAATCTTCATCACCGCGACGGAGCTTATTCTGCTTAATCCAAACATTCAGTTCTGTTCTGCGTCCCGCCAGTACCAACGTCACCCCTTTCCCTTTTAATTCCGTAATCAATTCATCCAACGCAGCAAAGACACTGACATCATCATGGGTAAAACTCACCGCAGCATCTACCACCAGCCATGCAGGACGCTTTAATTCATTATTCACATGCTGCAATACCCGCTTCTTGAAGTAGCCGACGTTAAAATACGTTAAGGGAGAATTAAAACGATACATCATGATGCCATCGACTGGCTTAATATCGTTATTTTGGTGGATGGAACGAACCACACCTTGTTCATTGACGCCCAACAATTGATCTGAAGGCCGGAAAATGATGCGCAAAAATTGCAATAGCCCCAATAAAACGGCAAAACCGATGCCATCAATCACCCCAACCAGCAACACGGCGACTAACGTAAACATCGAGAGGATGAAAGCCTGACGATTGCGTTTTCGATACGACCAGATATTTTTTAAACTCAAGAGTGACCATGAGGAAAATATCAAAACAATTCCCAACGATGACAAAGGGATATGCTCCAGAAATTGGGTCATAAATAGCAGTACCAACAGGATGGCACTGGCGGCAATCACTGATACCATCTGCGTCTTGCCGCCAATCGCATCATTAACTGCTGTGCGGCTACTGGCAGCACTGACAGCAAAGCCCTGTGATAAGGAAGACGCGATGTTGGCGATCCCCAATGCCCTAAGTTCTAAATCCGCATCAACCTGATAACCATTTTTACTGGCAAAGCTACGGGCTGTCATCATAAAACTGACAAAACTGATCACGGCAAGGTTAATGGAGGGAACGACCAAATCACGCAAAATACCCAGTTCAAATTCCGGCATGGGAACCGTAGGCAGACCATTCCCCATATTGCCAACAATCTGAATACCATATTGGTCAAGCCCAAATTGCCAACTGATACAAGTCGATACTAACATTGCCATCAGTGGTGCCGGCCAACCGGGTCGAACAAAACGCACACCGACCAATACCAACAATGTCATTACAGACATCGCCACTGTCGGCCAATGAGATCCCAATAGCTTATGGGGAAGCGCAATTAATCGTTCAATCAATTCCGTTGGCAAACCAGAAAGACCAAAAACTTTAGCAAGCTGATCTGCCACAATGGTAATCGCAACGCCATTAATAAAACCTTTCAGAATCGGACGGGATAAAAAATCCGCAAACGCCCCCAACCGGAAATGGCTTGCCAAAAGACACCAGAACCCCGTCATTAATGTCATAACGATAGCAAGCTGCCAACGAATAGGTTCATTTCCCAACGCCAGCGGTGTCACCGCAGCCGCAATAACCGCACAGGTTGCCGCATCCGGCCCAACAATCAATTGGCGGGAAGTGCCAAACAACGCATAAGCAAACATGGGTAAAATACAGGCATATAGGCCAATAATAGCACTGATTCCCATGAGTTCAGCATAAGCAATCGCGACGGGTAGCGCGACCGCAGCCACTGAAAGACCTGCCCGCATATCATGACTAAAATATTCCTTACGATAATGGCGGAGACTTCCCAAGCCCGGCATCCAGCGATGCAATCTTTCCCACAACATGACCGTTATGTCCTCTCGTGAAAATGTTGCGCATTATAATGCGATGTTAAATGAAAACTCACAAGCTCCTCACAGCCGCCCCATTTTTTATTCATTGTGATAAAATTACCCAAAATGGATAAAACAGGTTTTTGGTCTGATAAATAAACCATTTCATTGAGATCTGATACACTCTGGCACAAATTCAAGAACATGCCATCATTGGCATCACAATGGGTCCAATTTATGAAACAACTGTTAGACTTTTTGCCATTAGTCGTTTTTTTCATCGTCTACAAGATGTATGACATTTTTTATGCTTCTGGTGCCTTGATCGCGGCTACAGGACTAGCCGTTGTCATTACTTATCTGCTTTATCGCAAAGTCGAAAAATCATCCTTAATCACCTTTGTCATGGTGGCGGTCTTCGGCACACTGACACTCGCCTTCCACAGCGATTTATTCATTAAATGGAAAGTGACGGTCATTTATGCCATTTTTGCCCTGGTTCTGCTTATCAGCCAATGGTTCGTGAAAAAACCACTGATTCAGAAAATGTTAGGTAAGGAGTTAGAATTACCTGATTTCGTCTGGAACAAACTGAACATGGCTTGGGCCATCTTCTTCATGGCCTGTGCACTGGCAAATATTTATGTCGCTTTCTGGCTCTCCCAGGATGTTTGGGTAAACTTTAAAGTGTTCGGGTTAACAGCTTTGACACTGGTTTTTACTGTATTGAGTGTGGTATATATCTACCGTCATCTGCCTCGCGAACAAAAATAACGTAATGACCTTCATATGGATACCTGCCGATTCAGCGGCAGGTATGGTTATATTCACCAAATAAAGCAAGTTTTCTAATGACACAACAACAATGCTTACCAAACGGAGAATTGGTTCTCCGTACACTGGCCATGCCCGCTGATACCAATGCTAATGGGGATATTTTCGGTGGCTGGCTGATGTCTCAAATGGATATTGGCGGCGCAATTCTGGCAAAAGAGATTGCGCTGGGGCGCGTAGTCACTGTTAGCGTGAATGGCATCAGTTTTCTAAAACCGGTTGCGGTAGGTGACGTCGTATGCTGTTATGCCCGTTGTCTCAAAACGGGAAATTCATCAATCACAATTCATATTGAAGTTTGGGTGAAAAAAGTAGCTTCCGAACCTGTCGGGCAACGTTATCGTGCAACAGATGCGGTTTTCACTTATGTCGCCGTTGATGAAAATAATTGTTCTCGCGCTTTACCTGAAGATAAAAGGCACTTCAAATTGGAGGGCAGTGATTCAGAGTAACGGTTTATAAAGAGTAACGGTTTATAAAAAATAACTCATGAATTAAAGGAGCGAGATCAACAGATCCGCTCCTCTTTATTTGGTGAAAGTTAATAAATTGAAAGATATCATATTCAGTATGCTTTTATTGTTACTCTACCACCAGGATATATGATAGCCAGGTTAAATACTTTTTTCACACTATTTTGGACCGTAAGATAATTCCCTCTCAAATAGAGTATTGAATAAACTCAAGGTACTTAAATATGTTTAGCTTTATTGAACATGAAGGAGCATTTATTGCTCCTCCACCCTGGGTAGGAAATATTTCGAACGATTAAGATTGCGTAATCCCGGTCATTCTAAACTCGATAGTCGTCACATATCCAGAAGCCGGTATTTTTTCATAACGCCATTTTCTCATGATGTTTTTCACTTCACGTTCAAAGATATTTCTGGGAGTTGCAGCCAGAATTTCGATGTTTCTGACACGGCCATCTTCATCAATATCAAATTTGACTTTGACTGCCCCTTCTGTACCCAACTGCTGCGCTCTCGATGGATATACAGGTTTTGGCCTGCTCAATGCCCTTGGCCCACTTTGTACTTTAGCTTGATCGCTGATGGCAGCATCCGTGGTGTTTTGAGCATCCAAATTCTTCGCCACCTGAGTGTCCTGATCAGAAACAGGTTTCAGCGGTTGCTCTGAAACTTTTTCTGTCTTTTTCTCTATTGGCTTAGACTCTTTTTTAACAATCTTTTTCTCTTCCCGCTTCTTCACTTCCGGTTTTTTTTCAGGTTTAGGCAAAGCGATTTTCGCAATAGGTTCTGGTTCAGGCTCTGGTGCCGGCGGTTCAGGGGCAGATTCGAGCATGGCAGGCTCAGAGACGGGAGTCTCTTCAGCAGCCAGCTGGATCATGGCAACAGACATGGGAGCCGCTTCCAGCCGCTTTTCAGGCTTGATAGCCTGAAAAAGCGCCGCAGCAATAGAAATATGTAAACAAACAGAAAGTAGTATCGGCCAATGTATCCAACGCATAAGAGAATTCTTACTTCGCAGCATGATAGTCAGTTTTCAGATAACCATTAGTTTAAATGCAAATGACTATCATATTCAATAATGATTCAAAAACATCTGTACCTTTCGTCTTTCAAGTTGCCGCTTTGTCGGCGACATCTTGAAATCCATTGGGGATATATCATGCTGCACTGAATACTAAAGCCATTCGATATTTTGGATGAACAAAAGCGACCTGCGGTGCTTGCAGGAACCTGTTTTATGCAATTTATAAATGCGAAAATTGCGGCGCGACTGATCTTCCAACCAACGGCGGCGACGGCGGACATTTTGGCGTATCATTCGCCAGCGTCCCACCTCATTTCTATTATGTTTCATAATGTTAACAATATCTCTATAATAAACTGAGTTTACGTCGAATTTCCGACAAATCTTCTTTTCAACCTGAAATCAACTTCCTGTTATGATAGTCTCATATCAGGCTCTGAGCCGATTTATTATACATGCGATTACGATAAAATAGTTTATCAGCGACTTATTCGGGTATAGCGATAAAAAACGCTTAGCACTTTCACAAGATATCATTATTGCAAGCAATTTTGCAGCAAAGTGAACTCAATGAATGGCTCGAATGATTCTACAGTTACTGTATGGCGGAGATATTGTTATGAAATTAGTTGTTTACAGTACAAAGCAGTATGACCGTAAACATTTTGAAATGCTCAACCAAAAACTTGGCCTTGACTATCATATCGAGTTTTTTGATTTCCCCCTGAGTCCACAAACAGCCAAAAACGCCATTGGTGCAGACGCAGTCTGTATTTTTGTCAATGATGATGGTGGGCGTGAAGTTCTACAGGAACTGGCGGGGATGAACATCAAAGTCCTGGCATTGCGTTGTGCCGGATTCAACAATGTCGATCTGGATACCGCCAAGCAACTGGGCATTCAAATTGTGCGCGTACCGGCGTATTCACCTGAATCCGTTGCGGAACATACCGTTGGGTTAATGCTGTGCCTGAATCGGCGTATTCATCGTGCTTATCAACGCACCAGAGAGGCCAATTTTTCCCTTGAAGGTCTGACGGGTTTCAATATGTATAAACGTACCGCCGGGATTATCGGTACGGGAAAAATTGGGCTGGCGACGCTGAGGATCCTGAAAGGTTTTGGTATGCATTTATTAGCACATGATCCTTACCCAAATCCAGAAGCCCTGAGTATGGGGGTGAAATATGTGGATTTAGATACTTTGTACGCTGAATCTGATGTCATTTCCCTGCACTGCCCCATGACACCAGAAAATCATCATTTACTGGATGAGACTGCATTCAACAAAATGAAAGATGGCGTAATGATCATTAATACTAGCCGGGGCGCTTTAATTGATTCCATTGCCGCCATTAACGCGTTGAAACAACAAAAAATTGGCGCATTGGGTATGGATGTTTACGAAAACGAACGCGATTTATTCTTTGAAGATAAATCAAACGACGTTATCCAAGATGATATTTTCCGCCGTTTGTCTTCCTGCCATAATGTGCTGTTCACAGGTCATCAGGCATTTTTGACAGAAGAAGCGTTGACTAGCATCAGTGAAACGACATTACAAAATATCCAGCAATTAACTTCCGGAGAGGCTTGCCCGAATATTGTTGGGTAATCTCAACAAACATCAGGAGATAAAATGAAAAAAGCGATTCCGTTAGTGGTCGCCACCCTGCTACTCACAGCATGTCAATCTTCGGGGGTTAGCGCCACGGGGAATGTCACCGTCAGGGATTTAAAAAATCATCATTTTGCTTTGGTCAGTGTTAATAGTGAGGAAGTTGCAAATAAAGAAGACAGCAAACTTTCTATTACCTTTGATGAAAAAATGGACATTTCAGGTGCCATGTGCAATAGCTTTAGGGGAGTCAGTAAGTTAAAGAACAGCGTTCTGACAGTAAAAATTTTGAACAATAGCCAGATATACTGTATTAATGAAAAACTTAACCAATGGGATCAGGTGATCAATGAAATGCTGACTCAAGGCGCAAAAGTTAGCTTAAAAGGCAAGCAACTTACATTGGTGAACGGCAGAAACACGTTGGTTTATATTCTGCGGGATCTTAACTAATCTCTCATCGGATATAACACTGGCTCAGTTTGGTATCCCATTTTCCCTGCCTTGAATTTTTCACCTCACATGATATTCCGATTACCCAGTGACACACTGGGTAATCCAGACTGCTTCTTCGACTTTGCCACCAGCTTGATATTCAGCATAATAAAACCCCGCCGAAGCGAGGTCTCTTGTTAACCGTAAGACCCCGCTTTCAATACTTCATACCCTTGCACTGTATTCAAATGAACCATATTTATCACGCGCTTTGCTGTCATCAATGATAACAAAAGATTCTACATCCACATCCATGAGTTCCTTTTCCTGACACCAAATACGATTACCGACCCGACAATAGCAACTGTCAGGATATAGAGATATTTTATCGCCCAATAGGGTCAGTGACGCTAATTTTCTATCCCAATACCAGATATGGTTTTTATCTTTCCAATAAAATTGGGTAGTTATATTAAGGAGTTCTACTGTTTTGGTGTCGGCATCAGGAATTATTTTTCCTAGTATAAAAACATGATTAGCATCTTTTACAAAATCGTATCTTTCAGATAAGAGAACCAAACTTTTAGGGTCACAGCCTTCTAATAGAGAGCCTCCATACCAAACATGGTTATCATCACAATACAATGACGAACTGAATTTATGGAAGCTTTTTGCATCTGCATTAGGAAGTATTCCCTTCCAATACAATACGTTGTTCCCAGCAAGATTAAAGCTATCATTAAATTTAATAACATCTGATAGATTAATACCTTCTATTTTTATTAAACCTTTATTTCCTGAATCCCAGGCATAATAGGCATTTTTATCAATATAGCCGGAATAATTGATTTCCTGAAAAGTCGCAGAATCTACCCGTTGAGACTTCAATTCAAAATCTTTTTCGCCGCGAACAAAAAACCATAAATCATCACCCGCTTGTATCAAAAATTCCTCATCATAACCGCCACTCCAGACGTGAATTTGCTCCGGTCGCAACCCATTGGCAATTTGATACCTAGAGTGTCTGAAAAGAGTATGTTCGATCCAGACCCCAGCCCCATCGGTATAAAAATTCCACTGCCAATTATGACAAAGACGCTTAAAAGTCAGTGGATTAGCATTCGGTAAAGGATTTCCTTCATAGTCGACAACATTAGAGCCATCAGAAAAATACTCAGTATTTTCTATATGGATAAGATTTTGTGGTGTTGCATTGCGTAAGTAATAATTATTCTTACGTTTAATTTTATTAAGTAGTTTAGTATCGAACCATTTCTGGATATTCTCATCGCTGGTATCTTCTAAACTATAGAGCCAATCTTCAGCCCAGTCAGGGATCATGAGTTCTCCGCACTCATCGCTCCAATTTGTTTTTTCTTTGGACAACGTTAACGTGCCACTAATGTTCTCACCATGCCAAACTATTGCTTGCTTATTTTTTGCCATAAAAGGGGTTACGCTACGTATTAGCGCCAATAATTGCATTAAATCATCTTGCATCTCCTGAGCGTATAACCACAAAGCGCAACGTAACATGTTTTCTGTTTTATCGTGGATCAACATGCAGCGTTGCATATCCACTTCAGCGGTGAAATAAGGAACTAAGGCTTGTGCTACTGTCTGCTGGTCGCTATTTTCCCAAAACGTGGCATCTGACCAGTCATGCCAATCATTGGCTGAAGGAGGAACTGACTTAAGCCAGCGATCAAATGCTGCACGAGATAACGGGATACTTCCAAATAAAAATTGGGGTTCAGCCATGCGTTTTTTCCTTTTAGGTAAATGCGAACCGCTAAATTAATGACATAAAGAAAGCCAGGATTATTCTGGCTTTCCTGAAATCGTCTTATTACTCAGTAGCAACAAGCATGCATCCAGACGAACATCCACAATCGACCTTGTGACCTTCCAGCGCAACCGGCTTATCCTGGATCATTGTCAATGATGAACCTTCGGCAATCGTTCCCGTACTTTTACAGGCCGGGCAAAACACACTGTCACCCACACAGGCAATGGGTTCCCCCTGTTTGGTTAACCCTGACCCCGTCAGCACAGTGCCGTTGGTGTTCGTGGTATCCCCTTTCAGGATGATTTTTTTCCCCTCAATGGTTGCCCGCATTCTGCCATGCCTCCAGTTCGTTCAAATCTTTCATGTCATCGTGCTCGATCTGACGAACCAAACGCCATACGGTTGTTCCGGGGGTATTACCCTCAACATCAGGGGCAATATCCCCTTGCAGAATGATATTTTCCAATCCTTCGCGTCCTTTCGTGGTCCAATAGCCATCCACTCTGGCGGGTTCACCGGCCATTAAAGGATCAACCTGCAACGGGCCACGGTCATAACGGGCGTACCACAGGGCACTGGTTTTACCGGTAAAATGGCCGGCACCGTAAGTATGTAAAGAGTATCCTTCATCTTTTAAGGTATAACGAATAGGACGAATGAGTTCATTAATGGCAAAATAGCTTTCTGGACCACTGGCAGGCAATGGGGTTAAATCAGGGTATTCGCCAGCACGAATAATGAGTCCATTATTATATTCTGTAATGACAATATCAGGGTAGGACGACAATTTTTTTCTCACCCATTGTTCCCCCCCTAATCGCTTAATCAATCGTGTTGATAGTAATGTAATCCAGTTAATACTACGTATGGCGTTAGAAAAATACATCGCGTCTATAAAAACATTAGAGTTGACCTGCATCGCTGGATAACGGATAGCAAGCTGATACTCGTGGGGCATATATATCTCATAGTCAAAGGGTAATACCAGTGTGTACCCACATTCCCCATGATCAGGATTAAGTTGTTCGCAAAGAAATGCCAGCCATTCATTAAATTCAGTTTGCCCTGAGTCTGTTGCCAGCATATCCCACGGTAATACCAAACATAAATAAGAATTTGCGTTATTACTATCTACTTCCGACGTATCAAGATAACGCATAATATACTGAGGTGCTTCACCCGCATTTTTCGCATCACTGACATACCACCCGCATATCTTATTGCCAACGAATGGCCCGTTATCCGCTTTCAAAATTAACTGTTCTACTTTTGCAATATTTTCGGCTGAATATTTTTTCATACCCTTGAATTCATGAGAATGGAATCTTAATTTGTCACCGTACATTTCCCGAAAACGGCGATAACAGACCAGAATGCGTTCTTTCTTTTCACGGGTGTAACCTTGTTTGAAAAACAACGTGATGGACAGCCCCAGACGGGTGACGGTAATATCGCGTTCACTTTGCAGGGTAAATCCGGTTAATTGTGCCCTGATATGTTCGAAATAGGCGGCTTTATTCATAAAAAACATTTTCCTTATGATGCGGTGGCGGCGGTTAATGCGGTAAAACCCGCAGCGGCGGCTGACAAAATTGCCCATACTGCGGCGGAAATCCCCCCGATAAGACTGCCGAGCCAGATAATTAACCCCGCCAGCAACGCTATCGCGGCAACAACGGCAATGGTTTCAATCACGGTAATGACTTCTTCACCGATTTTTACCATCAACTGAAGGGTGCCATTACCCAGATCTGCAGCTATCTGATACCAATCGACCTGTTTTAATGCCTCTATTGTCAGGTCGGTATAGTGATATATCATTTCCACGGCTTCCTTGATCTTAGCTTCGGTGAGGTGAACGATTTCCCCGGTTTTTTCACTGACCCAATGCACGGCATAGCTCAGTTTTTTCGTCACCGGATCGACAATTTCATCCGCTACCCATTTACCCGATTCACGAAACCAGGCACCACAAGCCGCCAGTGCTGCACGGGTTTTGTCACTCAGGTAACTGAACCCACTGGCCGTTAAATCCCATGTCCATTCCCAACTGCGGACAATCATGTCCTGCGTATAGGTCAACCCGTCTTTCACCCACTGGACACCCTGGTGATAGTACTCGATGACCCGTTCCTCAAATGAGGATTCATCAGGGGGCATAATTAACGGCGGAACCGCTTGATCATGGGATAACGCCATCCAAAGGCTGAAAACGGGGGTATGTTGCCAGGGGCTTTCGCTCACTAACGGGAGATTTTGCTGTGTGTACCGGGCTATTCCGGGATAGGCAGGCAATGGCACCGGTTTGGGCGGAGTATTTCCACCCCCCACAGGCGGAAAAAGGCCACCAAACAAGGCCATATGGTTTCTGATGTTGTCCATTTCCGCAGCCCGGGCTTCCGCTGACTGCGTTGTCCACTCCTTCGAATCCCGGTTATCTTCCACCACCAAAATACCAAATCGTTCTTTAGTGGCAATGACAGGGTAATCTTTTTTCTGTCCCTCTGACAACGTATCCCCCGGAAATTTCACCTCAATCAGTATCTTCAGGTTGTCCTCGTGCTCGATGCCATCCAGATAAGTGGCATCCCGTCCCGGCCAGCGGAATTGCTGATTTTGCACCAGAATAATATCGGGGCGCCGGAATCCCGTAATGCCATGTTTAATCATGTCCTGTGCGGATAAATTGGGAAACCAGCTTTCAGAGTGGGGGAGATTCCCGGAATAGTCTTCCTTTTTTTGTGCACTGGTCGCCAGTTTAGGCAACGGCGTCCTTTTGGTCCCTCTCATATAAAAAGTGACTTCCGCCTTGTAGGGCCATAACCAGTCAGACTTCCTCTCCTCTGCTTTAATCAGTTGGCTCATGGCAGCCTGTTTCAGAGATAAGATTCTCTTTTTACCGATAACTATCTTCGGTGCCCAGATAGCCAGGGCGGCTTTTTTTGCCAGATAGCATTGGTCTTCATCTTTGGGAAACTCAACACGCTCCATTCTACAACTCACTGAGGTAATCGCCGGACACATACCACCCGGTTTTAATTGCTGGCTCATTGTGATCCCTCCTTAAATTCCATCACGTAATCCACGGGCTGATTATCACCCACGTGGTACAGGGTCTTTGTTTTTTTCTTTTGTTGCGCTTCCGGGAGACTGAATTCCAGCGTGTCCGCTTGCGGGGTTTGTACGATAGCAGTTCGACCAGCCGCATCAGTACGGCCGGAAACCACACCCGAAGGGGTTTTTATCTGATACAGTGTATTTGCCAGCGGTTTGTTCCCGTTCTGACTGTTGGTCAGAATATAACGGCCGGAATAGTCAAACAGCGCCTGAGCACCCGCTTTCCCGGCGGCATGTTCGGTCATTGAAATGGACGTACCGGAAATCGTGATGGCACCGGTGGGGTCGATAATGATGTGGCCACCTGAATTACCGATAGTAATCTGGCCGCTTTGGGATTGCAGCACAATATGCTTGCCGACATGCACTTCCTGATTGTCATTAATTTCCAGCAACTGACTTTTGCCGACGTTGAGGCTTTGCTGTCCGGTAATGGTACTGGACTGGTTCTTTTCAACCCGCAGGGTCTGATGGCCGGAAACCGACTCATCATCATCCTGTTTAATGACCGTCTGGCGGCTGCGTTGAATGTCCTGAAACTGGTCACGTATAACCGTTAACTTTTGGTCCCGTCCGACCTGCTCTGTGTGGTCAACATCAACCTGGGTGGTGCGGTTGTTCAGTACCCTGGTGTTCATGTCCTTCTGGGCATGGATATACACTTCCTCACTGCCTTTCGCATCCTCAAAGCGCAGTTCGTTAAAGCCATCACCCTTGTGGGTTTTCGTTTTAAACGTGGTACGGGTTTTTTGTGCCGGCAAGTCCAGCGGTGGGCTGTTGCGGCCATTGTAGTTACATCCCGTCACAATCGGGCGGTCGATATCGCCGTTAAGGTAAGAGACTATCACTTCCTGCCCGATACGGGGGACGGCCATAAAGCCGAAGTTGTTGCCGTTCCAGCCCTGTGCGACACGTACCCAACAAGACGACCCATCGCCGGGCTTGTCGTAACGGTTCCAGTGAAAATGCACCTTAATGGCACCCAGTTCATTGGTGAATATTTCTTCCCCTTCGGGACCCACGACGGTTGCCAGTTCATCCCCGTCTGCCAGGGGTTTGTAACGATAGGGAGGACGCCAGTTATCCCGCCCCGGAATAAAGGTCATCTCGCTGGTTAGCGTTGTTCCTTCACCGCCGAGACCCGCCGCTTGTGGCTGGGAACCCTGATGCGAGATGCTCACCACCTGCCAGCTATCATTCATGGATTCAGACGGATGGGCACTGAGCGTAAAGATTTTTCCCGGCCGTAATTTGATGCAGTTAGCACGGGCTGACCCCAGTTTGCCTTCGCTGTTCAACTGGTTCAAACGAATGTCACCAAAGGGCTGGCCTTCTTTACTCCACTGAAAGCGGCCGTAACTTTCGAACACGGAATGGTTGCCTTCTTTTTCCCGCGCTGTCTTTGTCTGCATTGGCTGGGAAGGGCGCAGGTAGTTGTAATCTTTATGAATAAATTCATCAGGACACACATATTCCCCATACTGCCATTGCCAGACCGTGGAGTCAGTATCATCGGTTTCCGGTTGCGGGTTATAGGTCAGCGACAGACCCGCTGTCATCCCCAGATGGCTGTTACTGAAGAACATCTGTTTTTCTTCAAACCAGAAGATAATGCCCTCTTCCGCCGCCAACCGGCACCAGAAATCATAGGCCGATTCCCGTTTTTGGGTAATATATTCCCGTTCCGCATGATAACCGGCACTATGATAGAATTTGCTGTCTGTTTTTATAAGGTGCTCTTTCAGTAATTGTTGCAAAATATCCGGTACGGACTGACGCTGAAACAGGCGGCTGTCCTGATTCAGCGTCATCCGCCACATGTCCGGCCGCAACGTGAACATATAATACGTTTTCCTCCCATCCGTATTCCCCTGGACGGCACCGGCCACAATGCCGTTAACGGTCCGTTCAATCACACCATTGCGGGTGACGGTTAATGACGCTTCCCGGTTAAGTTGTTCGCGCAGGGAAATCGTATTCAGGCCACTGACCACCGTCAGGCTGAGATGAAAGAGCTGTGACAAATGTTCCTGTAAACTGAAATTCACCACCTGAAAGGTGGTGGGTGGAAGCCTGCCTATCTGACAGGTAAATACTAAACCATCCATCGCTCATATCCTTATTTTCACATTAACGGACGATATCCCTGAACGGGACGACCTGACACGGCATAGGACTCACCGGACGTTGTGCTGCATGTCATCAGCATGTATATGTTTTGTGTCAGGCAAAAAGGCAAAAACCGGAGCACTGTATTGGCAAACCGAAACATTTCCCCATCATGGGTGTAGACCGTTTTATCCAGTACCAAATCCACAAACATACAGCGGTGAGGCGATCCCTTGATGATCCTGTCCCCTGCAACGGAATTTATCGCCACAATGCCCGCAATTCTGCGCCGCAGCGTTCGGCTCACGTTCCTGTCTGTATCGGCATAAAAATCGTGACCCAGTAAAAAATCTTTCAGGGCGTCCGGGGAATACAGCAAGAAGGCGCTGGAGGAATAATGCGACAACAGTGTCCAATAGTGGGGGCTGTCGGTTATCGGGGGAAAGCACGACGAGGTGGGAGTCAGGTTTCTGACCTGATATTGGTCGGGCAGCGCTTCCTCTGCATAACAAATTTCACCCGGGGCCAGTGGGGTTGTCAGGAATTCAAAACCCATGATGTGGCAAATAAATTTTCTGGCCGGCGGCTGCGCCATTAGCCGGCTTTGGCTGTCGCGAAACGTCAGGTCGCATTGCAACCGGCCCAGTGCATCCTCACTCGCCGCCAGCGAATAGAACCAGACATGTTCCTCCTCCGCGTAGCGATTCATGCCGTTCAGAAACCGATCAGGATAGAACCGGTATTCATGACCGCGTTCCTGCCCATCACCCGGCTCTTGCTCCAATTCGATATTGATCACCTCCAGCAGCCCCTTTTCTGGCGGCAAGGGCAGACGGTAACAGGCTGTGTCCGGTACAAACGGAACCGTTAAGGGCATTAACTGCCGATTGGCCACGGGCACACAATGGAGCTGAAAAGCGTCAGCCATTTGTTCCGCAGATACGTCCAGTTCACCGTCCAGTTTCAGTGTGATAGTGAATTCGCGTGCCGTTTTCATCGCTAAACGATCCCGCGTGTACGTCGGCAAAACCAGACGCAGGAAATGATGGACATGAGGTAAATACAGGGCTTCCATCAGCATTTGCAGTGCCCAGTTCCCGTGTTTCTGTGGCGGTGACAACACCAACTGTTCCATGCCGGATAACGGCTCCAGTTCTATTCTCCCCATCGGATAAGGAAAACCGTCCTGATGAAACACAATATCAGTACAGCGTTGCAACAACGAAAACATCAGGGTGTCCGCCAGGGTCTCATCCGGGCTGAGAAACAGACTGATGGGTTTAATCTCCCAATACTCCTCCTTGCCCGTATATTCAAATGTCAGAGTGAGATGCGTTTCCTGTGCCTGATGACTGATTTCCCGCCGGATCAGGGCCAATGGCTCAATATCACACGGCCGGCTGGTGATGAATGTCGCGCCGGTCTCTGAAAACACTTTTGTGCCTGTCGGTAGTGAACAAGCAAAATCAACGGCGGTGTCTCCATTGAGTTGTATCACACTGGTTGCAGGCAGCCCTTTAATCGGCTGAGAATGCAGACGTTGCAGCAGTGGAAGCGTCACTTCAGGGTTGGCATCATTCACTTTCTGGCCCAGACGCGCCATCAATGCAGCGAAGCCTTCATTCAGGCGTTCAACATCGGGATCTTGTCCGCTGAGTATGTCATCCAAATGGGGATTTTCCTGAGCCGCTCTTTTTTGCAGGGCGCGGAGATAGTTCAATTCGTTCTGGAAATGTTGCCCGAATTTTTTCATTTTTTCAGTCAGGCTCCTTTCTACTCTACAAATAGATTGACCCCTCTAAAAACAATAGCGCAGTGGTTTTCCATGCGGTCTGATTCAGAGAAACCTGAATTTGATGGTGTTGCTAAGGTTTTCTTATGTAGATATCATTGCCTGAATATTAGGCATATCAATGCAAGCAAAATAAGGTGTCATTCTTGTTAAGGATTCATGGCGTTGCCTGAAATGTGATCATGACCACCTTTATTAAAACATTAATAATATAGTGATCTGCCAGGTGCCTATTATTCATAGAAACAGATTATTTTCTGATACCCATCACACCAGATTGACTTTTTAGGAAATTTCCTATGAAGTCTCTCTTGCCTATATCCAATCAAGATAACGTAGCGTTTATTTAATATCGTCAGAGACGTTGCCTTTAGTGGATAAACATCAAAATAATGTCCAACTCTGCGGCTTTGAAAGGGTTACTATCCTGTCAGGAATGCATTTTTGGTGGTATCTATATGGAAAAACCCCGCCGAAGCGAGGTCATCGTGTTGATTTCAGTTGCGTATTTTTATGACAAGATAACACCAATGATCAGTGTTACAGTAATCCAGACCCCTACAAACGTTACATAGCTCATCCATCTGTTATTCATTTTTACTCTCCCTCGTTATCAAACAAATTTCCATAGCTGCACGGTAGTGGCTTTGACTGTTTGACAAAAAAACCGTACCAACAGTCCTTCATATATATTAGTTAGGCAGCCTAAGTACCATTCTAATATTTATTACGCTGGGTATGGAATTAGCAGGGTTGTCGTAGAAATAGAACAATAATCAAACGATAATGCGCGTTAAATCAAAAAACTCACATTTTACTGGGCTAATTATTTAGCCCACAATATGCTGAATCACTCACCGAAACCGGATTCAGTGTGTTGTTTTTCAGGGTAGAGCGCTGCACTCCAGTTACTGTAAGTACAAACAAATATCGCGGGATCTTTGTTTGAAAACGGTGTAGCCATCGATTTAATCTTTTCCGTCAACTGGACAGATTCCAGTGAAGAACTGCCAACATAAGTTCCACTGGGAAGACGATGCCATTTCCCGTTAGGAAAACGGATAGATTGGCTGAATTGATTCGCCGTCATCCTTTTATGTAATTTTTCATAGCCGTCAGAACCTGTGCCATAAAGTTCCACGCGAATCAAATAACTTGCCATTTTTCTTTCCTTGTATTGACTATTGAGCAGACAAGCTATCAGTTTTTCTTGACTATTTAAAGTTGGAAAAGAGAGAGAAAAATCCGATATTAATGACAATTTCGGAACTTGTGTGATATGGCAGATGCCCCACAAGTGTCCCGAACCCCTATTGTTGATATAAAATCCCTTTTATATCAACAAATAAAACAACTACTCAGGTTTATTGAGGATATGATCTTCCCAGTCCACAACCTCCGCTTCACGCACAGCAATATACCGGACTGAAATACGTTCCGCGTGCATGGCGGATTTTGAACCACTAATCAAGGGATGCCACGGCAACAGTTTTTTCCCTTCACCAACCAAACGATAAGCACAGGTTTTCGGTAACCACTTAAAGGTAACCATATTCTCGCGCGTTAATTTGATACAATCCGGTTCATATCTGAAACGATCTTCATAATTCTTGCACTGGCAGGTTTTTATATTCAATTGATTGCAGGCGACATTGGTGAAATAAATTTCATCCGTATCTTCATCCATCAATTTATTCAGGCAGCACTGGCCGCAACCATCACATAATGCTTCCCACTCTTGGTCTGTCATTTGTTCCAGGTTTTTCGCCTGCCAGAAAGGTTGAGACATAATTTCTGTCATTCCTTATGGTTAAATCACTCTGGTTGTCAGAACGTGCTCGTTCAGAGAGACGTTCAGCACATCACCAGATTGCAGTGGCCCTACGCCTTCAGGTGTTCCCGTCAAGACAATATCGCCCGGGCGTAAGGTAAAAAAACGCGACATATAGCTAATCAATGGAATGATCGGCGTTCTCATGTCACTCGTATTGCCATTCTGACGCAATTCGCCATTGATGGTCAGAGAAAGTTGGGCATTTTGTGGATTGCCAAAGGCATTCACGGGAATAAATCCTGATATCGGGCATGATCTATCAAAGGCTTTGCTCTTTTCCCACGGTTGTCCGGATTGTTTAAACTCACGCTGCAAATCACGTAACGTCAAATCCAATGCCACCGCAAAACCGGCAATAGCCTGACTGACCCGCTCCTCATTGGCATTTTTGAGTGTCGATCCAATCAAGACAGCCAATTCAATTTCATGGTGTACAGAACCCAATTCCTGTGGGATGAAAACCGGCTGGCAGAGATCGCAAAGCGCCGTTTCAGGTTTGATAAATATGACAGGCTCTTCAGTCGGTTGAGAGCCCATTTCTTTCATGTGATTGACGTAATTACTGCCGACACAAACCACTTTATTGGCCGGAAAATTCAGTAGTACGCCTTGCCAATCCCGATGTTGGTACATAGCATTCCCCTTATTTCGTTTTCAATCCACTGATACCCGTCATACTTCAAGCCCTGATGGTGCCAGAACCCAATTTTCAGTGAGTGAGAAAATGCGTTCGTTGTGTAATACCATCTGCCATCATACCCACACTCAGTGCAAAATAGTAAGAACGATTCCAGTGCATGATCGTACGGAAATTTTGCGTTACCCAAAATGCCTGTGATGTCGGATCATCAGGAATGACAACCCAACCTTTGGTATTCGCGGGCAAATCAGCAAAATGGGGAGATGAAATTCCCAATGCCTGCCATTGGGCAATGGTCTTTCCCTGTTCGGACTTTATACCTTCTAGTGTGGCATCAAAACCCGCAGGCAATGTGATGGCATATCCCCACGGTAACCCTTGTTGCCACCCTTCTTTCTTCAGGTAATTGGCGGTTGAGGCAAAAACATCTTCCTTATTGTGCCAGATATCTATTTTTCCATCACCATTGCCATCAGCCCCATAAGTTAAATAAGAGCTTGGCATGAATTGGCTTTGCCCCATTGCCCCCGCCCAAGAGCCTTTCAATGTTTGATCCGCATCGATATATTGATTTTCAATGATTTCCAGTGCTGCCAATAACTGATTGATAAAAAACACTTCCCGGCGACCTTCAAACGCCAGGGTGGCTAATGCTGAAATGACATCTTCTTTTCCCTGAATTTTGCCAAAACCGCTTTCCAGTCCCCACAAAGCAACAATATAGGCTTTAGGTACACCGTATTTCTGACTGATTTTTTCTAGCTGGGGGAGATGATCTTCATACTGCCTGACCCCCTGTTCAATCTTCCCGGCCGGCAACACCCGGTTCAAATAACTCTCCAAGGTAATCTTTTTTTCTGGCTGGTTACGATCCGCTTTAATGACGCGCGAAATAAAATGGATATTGGCAAATCCCCGATCCAATGTTTTTTCGCTGATACCCTGCGCCCTCGCTTGCTGTTTCAGTAACGCCACATAAGCAGGAAATTGTGATGGTTCACGGGAGTCTAGAGGAAAATGGTGCACCAGTGTTTTAACTTCAGTTTGTGATTGCGTTTTCAACGTGGACGGGCTGTACATGGATGGGCCGTACAACTGTTTTCCACTGGATGAACTGCACCCTGCCAGCAAAGTCGCTGCCAATAAGGTCACTCCTGTGATTAATTTCATAAATCAGCTCCTCCGTTCAGGATCGGGCAATGGCCTGCTATTCTTTCATTATGCGGTGGGTTTATTTGATGCCAGATGTTTATTGATTAAACTTTCTACTGGTGGTGGCACCTGCAAGTAGAACCCTTGTTCATGCAAAGCGGTTTTCACTTTTTCAATATCGGCATTGGCCAGTTTTTTTCTTTCAGATAATGAAATCATCATTGAATATTGAGGATCACCAAATGTCTTTAACAACGCTTCAGGAACGCGCGAAAAATCGCCTTTTTTTTCGACATAAAGATATGTCTGGTCACGTTTTGAACTTCTATAGATTACACAAATCATTGTCATAAACTCTTTTAAATTAACTCTGCGACTTGCTTGAATAATTCACTAACTATAACATGCTTATTATATTTCAGAATATCGTCTCCCAGAGGCTGTATCAGGAAAATGTTTTAGTAAACTACTTTTGGGAAACTTAACCATGCTGAGTCAAAATATCGATGTCACAATCGCCAATAGAGCTAAAAGGCAGTAATTTTACGCTTTCGGTCGTTCATTTGTATGATGACCAGCCGGAAGTCATTCACAGAGCCATGCAGGAAAAAATGGCACAGGCGCCTGAATTCCTGAAAAATGCGCCCGTAGTGATCAATATATCTGCTCTCCCTGTTGGGGCAGATCTCCCCGCACTCCACCGGGCCATTGAGTCAGCCGGGTTGCGTATTGTTGGTATCAGCGGTTGTCAAGATGAAGAACAACGAAAAATTGTTCTAAAATCCGAACTCCCTTTATTGAAAGAAGGAAAAAGTCAGAAAGTTCTTACTCAAGAAAATAATCCGGCTGACCCTATTTTCAAAAAAACTCGTATAATTAATACGCCTGTTCGTTCAGGACAAAGAATTTATGCACCCAATAGTGATCTCATTGTGACAAATAATGTGAGCGCTGGTGCAGAATTAATCGCTGATGGAAATATTCATATATATGGTGTGCTGCGTGGACGAGTATTGGCAGGCGCATCTGGTGATCAAGATAGCCAGATTTTCTGCACCCATTTAAACGCTGAACTCACCTCTATTGCCGGTCAATATTGGCTCAGCGAAAAAATCCCAGAAAATTTTGTCGGCAAAGCCGCAAAATTACGTCTGGTGGATAATGAATTAACTATTGAAACCTTAGTCTAGCCCTTATAACAAGGAATCGCTTCATGGCACGCATTATTGTTGTTACATCTGGTAAAGGTGGCGTTGGCAAAACCACTTCAAGCGCGGCCATTGCTACCGGTCTCGCCCAAAGGGGGAAAAAAACCGTCGTTATCGATTTTGATATCGGTCTGCGGAACCTCGATTTGATTATGGGCTGTGAACGCCGAGTGGTTTTTGACTTCGTGAACGTCATTCAGGGTGATGCCGGCTTAAACCAAGCGCTTATCAAAGATAAACGCACAGAGAATCTCTATATTCTGCCCGCCTCCCAAACCCGCGATAAAGAAGCCCTGACTCGCGAGGGCGTCGAAAAAATTCTGAATGAATTAGATCAACAAGGGTTTGAATACATTATCTGTGATTCACCCGCAGGTATTGAAAGCGGTGCATTGATGGCACTTTATTTTGCCGATGAAGCCATTATTACAACAAACCCGGAAGTTTCATCTGTTCGTGACTCTGACCGTATTTTAGGTATCCTAGCCTCTAAATCACGCCGGGCAGAACAAGGGAATGACCCCATCAAAGAACATCTTCTGCTGACACGTTATAACCCCGGGCGAGTGAGCCGTGGTGATATGCTGAGTATGGAAGATGTACTGGAAATTCTGTGTATTCCTTTACTTGGGGTTATTCCGGAAGATCAATCTGTTCTCCGCTCATCTAATCAGGGAGAGCCGGTGATTCTGGATAAAGAATCTGATGCGGGTAAAGCATACGAAGATACTGTTTTACGTTTACTTGGTGAAGAACGGCCTTTCCGTTTCATCGAAGAAGAGAAAAAGGGCTTTTTAAAACGCCTGTTTGGGGGGTAACGCATGGCTTTGTTAGATTTCTTCCTGTCGAGAAAAAAACCGACAGCCAATATTGCCAAGGAACGGCTGCAAATCATCGTGGCAGAACGACGCCGTGGTGATTCCGAGCCTGCCTATTTGCCTGAAATGAAACGAGATATTCTGGCTGTTATTTGTAAATATGTACAAATTGATCCAGATATGCTTTCTGTTCAGTTTGAGCAAAAGAATGATGACATTTCTGTATTAGAACTTAATGTAACATTGCCTGAGATTGAAGAATCGCCAAAATAACGGCATCAAATGATGCTATTTAATTTAATACAGTGATTTTTCAGGAATAATAAATCGGGATGCCATAGTATCCCGATTTAGGATCCAGATGCATTATTGGCCTATTTTCCCGCGATTATCTAAAAGGACAACATGCCGACTGGCAAGATATGGATTCTCGCCCTGAGAGTTTCATAGCGTATTTTCGCATTATTCATTTATTAATGGATAATGATTATGTTCAGATAGCAACATTATCAAAATAAGATTTATTTTTCCTGTAGAAAAACAAACTCATTGCAAGCCCAATACAAATAGCGAGAACATGGCCAGGTTTCGGGTAATGAGCATAAATAAAATCTAAAGTCATTGCCGGCAGTATGGAAAAAACCACCGCAAACTTTAATATCCTAGAGGTATGCTCTTTGACAAAAACCAACAACAATGCAAAGGAAGATACGCCCAAAACAGCTTGTGATGCTCCTGTACCAATATTCCAAGGGTAACTCACAAAGTGTGTGCTATAAAGGGTTCCCAACGCACCAGAAGTAAACCATAAAACTAATAAAAATTTAGACCCGAGATGTTTTTCCAATAACATTCCCAGTAGGGAAAATGAGAGTACATTGTAGACCATATGCAGTTGTTTAACATGTATGAACTGAGAAACCAGAAGTCGCCAATACTCAAATTCATATAAGCTATTTGGTGTTAACCCACCATATTTCACTAGATCTATAATACTTATTTTACCGATAAAACTATCCGTCAATGAATATGAAACAAATGTGGAATAACCAATTGTCACACAGACTATCAATACGGTTATTATAGGAACCTTTTCAATTTTTAACATTCAATATTTCCTTTATAATCATTACATGGCGTCATAAATCATATCAGGCAAATCTTTCAATGTAATAGATATGTCATTAATTTTACTGGATTTTATATTCTTACAACATGCTTACGCCAATACTCACTATTATGATCCGATGGGACGGAAATTCAGGTTAAAACCGCCAAACTTCCCTGCCTGTTTTATCAGGCAGGGAATCAAAATGATATCCTTTACTAGGAACGGCGACGTCTATCACTCTGAATAATTCATCAATATTTCGGCAATCGGTTCAGCCAGCCATTTCCCACGCCAACCCCTGAGTAATTCGGGTTGATACTCCGGCGACTTCAATTTCCAATGCCAACCGAGCAGTTGGTTAATCTGTCTACGGGAAGCCAACAACTCCGTACTGAAATCATGGGATTCACTGACCTGAGTAATCAGTGACTTAATTTCTTTGAAAGCCTTGCGATAACCCGGATAATCTATCAAGTTCATAATTTGAGCCGGACATTCTTCTTCTGGGATATTTTTGCTCTCAGCCACCATCGCCAGCAGCCGACGGCCATGACAACGGATTTCCTGCCCACTTAACCCCAAGGCATCCAACTCTCCCAGAGAAGTCGGCATATAACGGGCGACCTGCCATAAATTTTCTTCACGGACCACAAAATTGACCGCTAAATCACGCTCCCGCGCCTGATTTAATCGCCAGGCCGCCAGTTTTTTCAGACAAGCCAATTGCCTTGGACGCAATTGCCATGCATTGCCAATCTCCTTATAAGCGCATTCCGGCATGAGTACTTCTTTACGGCGTTGGGCAATCAGATGACTTTCATCTTTTGCCGCCTCCAAATATCCCACCAGCTCGGTTTTCGCCATCAGAATATCGGCCAAAGGCAATAAGTAATAGACATCAGCCGCAGCATATTCACATTGCTTTTCGCTCAACGGACGCGCCAGCCAATCAGTGCGGGATTCACTCTTATCCAGTTCCACATTCAGATATTCAGCCACCAGGGTTGCAAAACCGCATGATATCGGATGACCAACAAATGCCGCCAATACCTGAGTATCAATCATCGGTTCCGGCAGACACTGAAAGCTATTTCCAAACACCTCTAAATCTTCACTGCCGGCATGGATAAATTTTAATACGTCGGGATCAGCCAACAACGCCTTAAAGGGTTGCCACTGCGAAATGTCGAGGGGATCAATCAAAGAAAGCTGTTCACCATCAAACAGTTGTATCAAACCTAATTGGGGATAATACGTCCGTGTACGTACAAATTCAGTATCTAATGCAATTCTTGCGTGTTTTTTTGCCCGCTCACAGATTGACTGCAATTGTGCATCGGTAGTAATCCACTGATAGTTACAATTAAACAATAAAATATCCTTTAAATACAATTATGTTGCATTGAAATAAATACTAAAAAATATAACATGTACACGATTATGTACAAACAATAAAATAGCCCGGCTTCCATTATCCGGATAGCCATACCTATGGCTCCACATTATAACCCCACATAGAATATCGGACAGGTTTTTCACTTGCCACCCTGATAGGCAGTGGTATCCGGCCTCCCCCTTGGTGGAAGCCGGGACAATCAATTTACTAAATCAATCTACTAAATCACCCTACTAAAAAAATTAAGCGACGACGACAGGGACTCGTTTTGCCAAAGCACACAGCAGTTCATACCCAATGGTTCCTGCCGATTCTGCGACTTCATCCACCGGTAATTTTTGCCCCCACAACTCGACCGTACTGCCGATATTGGCTTGTGGGCAGGGTGTTAAATCAACGGAGAGCATATCCATTGAGATGGCACCCAATAATCGGGTGCGGACGCCATCAACCACAACGGGGGTGCCCGTTGGGGCATGTCGCGGATACCCATCTGCATAGCCACAGGCGACGGTACCCACACGCATGGGTTGCTGAGTCGTATAGCGACTGCCGTAGCCAATTTTTTCGCCCTTGGGGAGATCGTGCACCGCAATGATTTCACTTTGCAACGTCATGGCTGGCTTCAAGCCAACCTCCTCAATATCACGCCACTTTCCGCTTGGCGATGCTCCATACAGAATAATGCCCGGGCGTACCCAATCCCCATGAGTCTCCGGATACCACAAAACAGCACCAGAATTAGCCAAACAATGAGGGAGGGAGTTCATTTGTAAACGTTCAACAGCGGCAAACTGCCCATCAACACCCACTTCATGATCCGAATTGGCAAAATGGGTCATCAGAGTCACTGAATTGACATTTTTAATCCCTCTCACTGTTGAAACGAGCTGTGGGAATTCTTCTGGCGTGAATCCTAATCGATTCATGCCACTATTGAGCTTCAAATAGACATCAATGGGATTGTCCAATCTGGTTTTTTCTATCGCCTCAAGCTGCCAATGGCTATGTACTGCGGTTGTCAAACGATGTTCATCGATAATTTGTAAATCCGCCGGCTTGAAAAAACCTTCCAATAACAGAATCGGCCCTTGCCAACCCTGTTCCCTTAAATAAATAGCTTCATTCATGTCAAGCAGTGCAAATCCATCCGTCTGCATGAGTGATTGCCATATTCTGTCCAATCCATGCCCGTACGCATTCGCTTTCACCACAGACCAAACTTTACTGTTACCCGCCTTTTGGCGAATAATCGCTAAATTATGGTGGAATGCGTCGAGATGGATCGTTGCCAAAATAGGACGTGGCATGACGACCCCTTTTATGATTTATGCAGTATGTAAATGAGGCTTCATGGGAAGCACTTTGATATTGAATCCATCAATATACCTAAATACAGAGAGGTCATCTGCCGCAATGTCAGGTCGCTTACCTGAAATAAGATCAGCCAACAACTTTCCTGAGCCACAGGCCATCGTCCAGCCGAGTGTTCCATGCCCGGTATTTAAATAAAGGTTCGGATATTGGGTGGGGCCGACAATCGGCGTTCCATCCGGCGTCATCGGACGCAAACCGGTCCAGAATGAGGCTTCCTCAATCTTGCCGCCATTGTGGTAAAGATCTTGCACAACCATTTTCAGCGTTTCACACCGATATTGGAGGACATTCAGATTAAAGCCGACAACTTCTGCCATCCCCCCCACACGAATGCGATTATCAAAACGGGTAATGGCAATCTTATAGGTTTCATCCAGAACGGTTGAAACGGGTGCCCTTGATTCATCCAAAACCGGCATCGTCAATGAATAGCCTTTCATGGGATAAACCGGAATTTTGACCCGATCTTTCAATATTTCCGTGGAATAAGAACCCATCGCCACCACATAATGATCCGCAGTCATGATATCGTCATGGCCGTTATCATTATGACCGTTATCATTATGACATTGGATACCAGTGACGTTATTCCCATCCACCAAAATTTGTTTAACCTGTTTGTTGAAGATAAACTTCACGCCAGCGTCTTCGGCCATTTTTGCCAGTGTCTTGGTAAAAATCTGGCAATCACCGGTTTCATCATTCGGCAATTGCAATCCGCCGGTCAGTTTATGAGAGGAATGGGCAAGAGCCGGTTCCACAATGGCCAATTGTTCAGCAGTCAATAGCCGATAAGGAACGCCTTCTTGCTCCAACACTTTAATATCATTGGCAGCATTATCAAATTGTTTGGCGGTTCTGAACAGTTGCAGGGTTCCGCCCTGACGCCCTTCATATTGGATCCCCGTCTCTGCCCTCAGTTGCTTAATGCAGTCACGGCTATATTCTGCCAAGCGAACCATTCTGCTTTTATTCATGACGTAATGGCTTGCATCACAATTGCGCAGCATTTCCCACATCCAGCGCAATTGAAATAGCGAACCATCGGGGCGAATGGCCAAAGGTGCATGTCGCTGGAACATCCACTTGACGGCTTTCAGTGGAATCCCTGGCGCTCCCCAAGGCGTTGAATACCCCGGTGATATTTGACCGGCATTACCGGCACTGGTTTCTTCGGCTGCACTATTCTGGCGATCAATTACGATAACTTCATGGCCTTCCTGCGCAAGATACCATGCGCTGGTTACGCCAATAACGCCACTGCCTAAAATAAGGACCTTCATTTTGTCCTCCCTTGGTGAATAATTTCCATAAGCATAATATGCTAAGGATAAAAATCCAATACAGAATAATAGACTGCGACAAATTAATTAACTTATAAGATTTAAGTCACAATTTTATTACAAGTTAACAATAAAATATTGATTTGAAACACCAGGCAAAAAACAATAAATTTAAGTAATATCAACTCATTGCCATAGAATTAAATTCTGATTACGCCATTAATTTTCATCAATTAAAGTGATTTTTGCGGCAAAAAAGAAACATTAAATTCACAATGCAGAATTACAATAAAATCCACAAAAACACAAATTATCGATATAAAATATCGTCAAGATATTAGTTGAATAGAATAATAGTTTAAAAAAAGGGATTATTCAGTTTGGATAAATGTTCAGCAAGTGGGGCTGTCAACTAAAGAAATATAACGCGCCAACCGGATGGCTTATGTATTTGATGCGCTACCCATTATCATGACTTGAGAAACAGCGTTAGGAAGTGATCTTCTTCGTGGTAATACGCAATGATTATTTATGGTACGGTACGCCGGAGCGTACCGTACCTTATCGTTGTATTAATTTGCTTGACATGGATTTTCTTCTTCAGGAATCGGAACCTGAAGGAAAATCTGTGCTGAGTGTGTAATCAAAATTATTCGCAAATTTCTAGTTCTTTTTCATTGTTGTTGACAGATGATGTGACCTGAATATCTATTTTCATCATATTCTTAACAACTCGGGTAGCTACATTCACTGCCACGATGAGGGCGTTGGGCACCCATAACCGCCTATGTGCTGGTATTCCGACAAACCAAATACTTTCTTTTTCTTGCAGGTAAGGGTGACTGGCTGCCATCTCTGGCGAGATCGATACGGCATATTCTGAACGATGTCCGTAAACGTCAATCTCAAGTGACCTATTCTTGTCAATGACAAAATTAGGCCGATGGTAACCAACCGCTGCGACAACAGCATCAAACGATTGATCATCCTGACCTAAATTGACTAACCAAGTTCCTGTCTCTCCCTCCTCTGTGGCAACATTTAAGATTTCTCCTTGCTGGATGATAAGAGAACCATTATCTATGTATTGCAGCAGTTTTTTTGCATTGGGCAAAGCAACGGCTCCGATATATCGACGAAGTATTTTTTCAGCATTGGGGTGAAACGAACCGCCGAAATAGATTTTATCAGTGAGATGAACTGCGTTAATGACATCGATGAAATTTACGATGATATCTTGCCATTGACTCTTTCCTTGTTCAGCAATAGCGATTTCTTCCCGAAGACGTTCTCGATAACTATTGGCATTAGAAAACTGCTCTCGCCATGATATCTTTGTGTGTTTTTTGAGTGCACGGTAAAAATATTTTAGATACCTGTGTTTCAATGAGTCAGGAAAGGAACTTGTCGATTGATTCTCCTTGTGGGCCATTATCGACCTCATGTTTTCATGCTTAAAGACGGTGCCAAGGCTTCGTATAAATCGCGAACGAACCGCAGGAATATCTCCTGACGGCGACGCCATAGTCACCTGATGGCCTTCACGACAGAGCACGATAGCCGCGTCGATTGCTGAAAGTTTACTTCCGATAACCAATACCCGTGATTGAGGGGGTATTTTGGCTAACATACTCGCCTCTGGATATGGACACGGAATAAAAGTTGGATGGGTCAAGTGCGGTTGCAAGAGCTTAGGCATCCGGGAAGCGCCGGCACCGGTACAGAAAATGACATCAGTCACTTCTAGATGTTGAGGTGTAAAGACGTTACCGTGCCAAAGTGTATAACGACGGTGTGAGTTTATCTTCAATCGCCTAACTAAGTGAGGTATATGGAAAACACGAATACCTACCTTGTAAGCAATGGCGCTGAATTCCAGAAACCTTTCATTTAGATAATCCCCCACCCATTGCCGTGGCACGAAAGATTCCGGTGTAACGATATGGCCAATTTTATGCAGATAATCCAGAAAATCCAGAGGATTATCTTCCACGACTGACATGGTATCAACCGAGGTGTTGCAGAGTATATCGCTATCCAAATTGGAAAATGCTATTCCGGGACCAATATATTTAGGCTCAAGAATATAAATGGCTTGCGCTACACGATGTTGCACTGCTGCGATGAAAGTTGCCACTCCTGCAGCTCCACCGCCTACAATTGCAAGACTTCTTTTCTTTTGAAATGGCATCACTATTTCCTCAATATATCGTGAAATAAGAAAACCTTATCTGGCTGATTTAATGCGAAGGCATTTATTCAGCAATTGCTTCGACAATCGAAATGTAGAAGTCTGTATTGATGACACGATTTAGTTTCAATCCAGCATTAGCCAACAATTGTCGTAACTCATCTTCTGTTCGTTCGCGTCCCCCTTCGTAAATCCCCATACAGAGGAGATCCAATTCCTTACCTGTGTGCGGCATGTTGCCACTGGGGATCACTGGGTCCATCACCAGAATTCGCCCGTTAGGCGCCATCGCTTCCCGACAGTTACGCAGAATGCGCACACATTGCTCATCAGACCAGTCGTGCATAATGTACTTGAGTAGGTATATATCGCCCGGAGGGCACGACTCGAAAAAGTCACCCGATGCAAGCTCCCACCGTGTATCGTCTCCTAGCGCTCCGAGTTTGTGCCTTTCCAAGACATAGGGCTGGTCAAAAAGGATACCTTTCAGGGTTGTATTCGCCTGTAACACCTCCAATAACAGACCACCAAATCCTCCTGCCACATCGACAACGGTTGCATTTTCCGGGAAGTCATAACTGCGCACCAGAAACAGATTTTCCACCACCGACATTGATGACATGCCGGCATGGAAGTCATCAGTCCGTCTGTCTGATTGTGCCCAGTAATCAAAGAAAGAAAGCCCGTAGATGTGTTTGAAGGCCGGATTGCCCCGAACACTTTCCACAACGTCACCGAGAGGATTCCAAACTGTCTTATCAGTCAGCATCAGTACGGCTGCCCGCAGGGAATAGTGTGTGTCTGTCCGTAAAAATTCAGCGGCGGGTGTTAGTGCAAACTTATTTTCTTCGATTTCACAAAAAATATCTCTCGTGGCAAGCAACCGTAGCATCCGGTATAGCTGTTGCTCTTGGGCTCCGACGGCTTGGGCAAGTTCATGCGCTGTTTTTGGTTCATCAACCAAATGATCGGCGATACCGAGAGCAGCGGCTGCACGAAGTGCAGCTTGATAAGTATAACCTACTGTTTGATTAAGTAAGTACACAGCGTCTGACATATCACTGGAGATAACTGCGGTATTATTGTTTAAGTTCATATGAAACCTCATTCATTATTGCTGTTAAAAGTAGTCCCAAAAAGTAATTTTAAAAAAATAAAATTACATGATTATTTCACTCATATTATTAACTCAAAAATAGTTTTTCCAACAATAGTAAAAAATCTTGTGTGCAGGTATATTTTTGTAATTCATATTATTAAGGCAGGTGTAATAAATAAGATTGTTTTTACAAAAAATTTTTATCGTAGTACTTTCAATCTGTTGGGAAAATGAGTATGGATTCTACTGAGAGGAAGTATTTTCTTTACAACATGTAGATAATTTTCATTTGAGATACTGGTATCTTTTTGATGGGATAAAATGAAATTTTATATATATAGGGGAATGAGTAATGGATATAAATGACATTTCAAAATTGTAGAACACTTCCTTACTCCCCGCTGCGCGGGGAGTAAGGGATCTTCGGAATTTCAGTGTATCACTATTATGAAAACTTATTTATATCCACACCTAAACAACACTTTTTTTAATTCATAATCGATAATTGATAAATCGTAACAAAAAAGAAAGAGAACAATAGAGACAAAACGGATTACTTTATTCCTAATGAAAATTATTTCGGGAAAGAATAATCATGGATATGCTTATACCCAAAATCATTCGGATTGCATCACGGCGGCAAAGGAACGAATTTGCCCAGCCAAAGGGTGAGTAAGTGCAGCCCATAAAGCTGCAACTTGAAAGACGAAGGGTAAATAATCAGCCGAAACGCGCTTCTGTTAATTCATTGATCATGGTGCTCTGCATACCGTGCCAGATCATTCCACTCTCTTTACCATAAGTACGCACACAATCCATGATCTTGTCATAAGATTGTTCCTGACACAGTAAACTCAACTGCTGGTAGAAATTCAATGCCAGCTTGCGTGCCTCAGGGCTGGAGAAATAATAACGCCCCACGCGGGTGTATAACCCTTTCAACCCATTAATGATCAAACCATAGATGGGGTTTCCGGAAGCAAACGCCAGACCACGGAAAATATCATAATCCACCGCACTGAAAGACTCGGCGGTATCTTCCACATTTTCTTTTTCTGCCAGAACTTCCAGCGACTTCTCAGGATCTTGCCGGAATGCAGTACGGATAAAGATAGCGGCGATATTCGTCCGCACTGCCAATAAGTTATCAATCAACTGAGGCACACGATCATGATCAAGACGCGCCAGTGTTTCCAAAATATTAAGACCGGAGGTTTCCCAGAAATTATTAACCTTTGTGGGTTTTCCATGCTGAATGGTTAACCAACCATCACGGGCAAGGCGCTGTAACACTTCACGTAAAGTCGTGCGGGTGACACCGATCAATTCAGATAATTCACGTTCTGCGGGTAGTATGGTACCGGGTGGAAAGCGATTATTCCAAATACTTTCAATGATATACTCTTCCGCGAAACTCGCAGGACTTTGAGCCTTAATGACCATAATTTTAATTATTCCAAAGCAGTTTTCTTGGCTAATAATAGCGGCTGATCATACCAGAATGTGCTGATTCGATATATACCCGTCATACTTCAAGTTGCCTCTTTGTTGGCTACGCTCACCCACCCCGGTCACATAGTGATCTATGCTCCCGGGGATGTGCTCCCTTGCCGCCGCGATGCAACTCGAATTATTTTGGGTATAGATACCCGGTAAATAAACCGCGAAACAGTGAAACAGCTCGTAAAAAAGCAATAATTCACGGATTAATTATGTGCCAATGCCCTTAAATTGTTATCGTGTTGGGCGTACTATGCCCATCTATTTCTTAGATCTGTTCCACGTATACACAAAGAGGAATGTTAATAATAATGGAAATCAGTATCCGACGCGCAGTGGTGAAAAACTTTCTCGGCAATTCGCCGGATTGGTACAAACTGGTTATCATGGTTTTTCTTATCATCAATCCACTGGTTTATTTCTTTGTCAGCCCCTTTGTTGCTGGCTGGATGCTCGTTGTTGAGTTTATCTTCACACTGGCAATGGCCTTAAAATGCTATCCCCTGCAACCCGGTGGGCTGCTCGCCATTGAAGCCGTCATTATCGGGATGACGTCACCCAAACAGATAGGCCATGAGATCAGTAACAACCTGGAAGTCATTTTACTGCTGATTTTCATGGTGGCGGGCATTTACTTTATGAAACAGTTACTGCTGTTTGTTTTCACTAAGCTGCTGTTAAGTATCCGCTCAAAGAAAATGCTGGCACTGGCATTCTGTCTGGCGAGCGCTTTCTTATCCGCTTTTCTTGATGCCTTGACGGTGATTGCCGTGGTTATCAGTGTTTCCGTCGGGTTTTACGCCATCTATCACCAATTTCTTTCCCAAGAAAGCAGTTTTGAGCTGAGTGATGACAAGTTCATTGACAGTGAAGATAAAAAACAGACGTTGGAGCAGTTCCGGGCATTTCTGCGCAGCCTGATGATGCACGCCGGCGTCGGTACTGCACTGGGCGGCGTCATGACCATGGTCGGAGAGCCACAAAACCTGATTATCGCCAAGCACGTTGGCTGGGATTTTGTCACTTTCTTTATTCGTATGTCACCGGTGACTATGCCTGTTTTTGTCTGTGGTTTGCTGGTCTGTGTGCTGATCGAACATTTTAAGCTGTTTGGTTACGGTGCTGAATTGCCTGAGCGTGTTCGTGCGGTTCTGGAAGATTACAATCAAAAAGCCAGTGAAAAACGCACCCGTCAGGAAAAAGCCCAGCTTGTCGTTCAGGCATTAATTGGTATTTGGCTGATTGCGGCATTGGCTTTTCATCTGGCCGAAGTGGGTTTGATTGGTCTGTCGGTGATTATTCTGACCACCGCGTTTTGTGGTGTGACGGAAGAGCACGCCTTGGGGAAAGCGTTTGAGGAAGCCCTGCCGTTTACCGCCTTGTTAACCGTGTTCTTTTCCGTGGTTGCCGTGATTGTTGACCAACAACTGTTTACCCCATTTATTCAGTTTGTCTTGCAGTCTTCACCCGCTTCACAGCTTTCCCTGTTCTATTTATTTAATGGCTTGCTCTCTGCGGTTTCTGACAACGTGTTCGTAGGGACGGTCTATATTAATGAAGCGTTAATGGCGCTCAAAGACGGCCTGATTTCTCAGCAACAATATGAATTCCTTGCCGTCGCCATCAATACCGGCACAAATTTACCTTCCGTCGCCACTCCCAATGGACAGGCGGCTTTCCTGTTCCTGCTGACGTCTGCCCTGTCTCCGTTGATCCGCCTCTCTTATGGCCGCATGGTGATGATGGCGTTGCCCTATACGATTGTGATGACCTTAGTGGGTCTGTTGTGTGTTGAGTTCTGGCTGGTGCCGGCCACGGAATATCTCATCAGGCTGGGTTTGATCGCACCGCTCTGATTGACTGAAAAAATAGCGCGGTTGAGGCTAATGTTATTTTTTTATGCCGGCTGAAACGGCACAATAGGCCGGTTATTTATCTTTAATCAATGGGAAGAACAAAAAATGTTCCAGTTTTTAAAACAGCGTTCCCAAGGGCGAGGCGCATGGTTACTGATGGCGCTGACCGCCCTTGCCCTTGAAGCCACCGCGCTTTATTTTCAGCATGTGAAGCAGTTACAACCCTGTGTGATGTGCATTTATGAACGTGTGGCGTTGTGGGGTGTTTTTGCGGCCGCCGTGCTGGGTGCCATGGCGCCGAAAACCCCCTTGCGCTGGCTGGCTGCCCTGCTGTGGGTTTACAGCGCATGGCAGGGGCTGCGACTGGCATGGGATCACACCATGATGCAGCTCTACCCTTCCCCGTTTAACACCTGCGATTTTTTTGTCAATTTCCCGTCCTGGTTGCCGTTAAACCACTGGCTGCCGGCGGTATTTGAAGCCACCGGGGATTGTTCAATGAGGCAATGGGAATTCCTGACACTGGATATGCCGCAATGGTTGATCGGCATTTTCGCCGCTTATCTCGTGGTGGGTGTGTTGGTGCTGGTCAGTCAGGTTGTGCGGGTTCGGGATAGAAACCGGTTCTGAGGATGAAAAACTGCCCCTTGTTGGTGATGATACTCCACTGGATGATGACTTCTGGAAAAAAGCCGAACAAGGGCAGTTCTATCGTCAGAATTGATGCAGATGTGCTCGTCTGGCGGTGGTAAGATCTTCAATGACGATGGGTATACAACCATCTCCTTATTCCATCGTGATGTTTACCTGAACTCGAAATAACGCAATTATATTCTTTCTCTTTGTTTAGTATCAAAAATGTGCTAGCTGGATTTTTTAAATCCTTATCAAGACTAAAAAATATATTAATGTCTGACCCTACGCTACCCATAAATTCATATATATTACTTATCCCTAACGGCGCTAGAGTAACGACTAACGGTCTGTAATTGCTTGGAGAAATAAACTCCGACCTGGCAAACATTATTTCAGTTTTTATATTTATGTTATACCTGTTGTTCACGTTTAAACCAACATATTTTGATCCAGGACTTGATAGTTTTTTAAAACACTCAGCGTCATATTGAGGCGCTAAAGTACCATCCTTTAATACAGCATAGGCAAATTTCAGTATAACTTTAGCTTCTCCTTCAAAAGAATCAGTATGAATTTCATTAAATTTTTTCATAAATTAACTCCATGGTAATGGTGAATGATGTCTGAATTAGATTAATTAAAAAATTCTCAAGTTGATTATAAGTTATGGTTCATATACAGAATCTTAATAATTAAATTTTTCAAACCATACATCCAATATTTTTTTACCTGCTTTTTTTTCGCGGTGTCTTGAAGACATCCTTAATTTTGATATTAGTTTGGCGACAAGGGGGAGTGACCGGATAGCTGCGATAACTGCCAACTTTTTTTTCATCCTACTATACGCAAAAACGTTCGTTTATAGTCCTAACGTAACGATGCGGCCTTGTGTTTGCTCCTATTTGTGTTTGCTCCTATATTGATGTAATGTTACATCAATATAGGAGCAAATGAGGTAATCAAATGCGAACTACTGTCACGATTGATGATGTGCTGTATGCACAGGCGCTGGAAATGGCCGATCCAAGCATGGATAAGGCTGATATTTTCCGCGAAGCGATGAAAACGTTTGTTCGGGTGCAGGCGGCAAAAAGGCTGGCTTCACTTGGTGGTACATCGCCTGAAATGCAGATGATCCCCCGCCGCCACGAGGATACATCCGAATAATGACTATTTTGGTTGATACATCCGTCTGGGTTGACCATTTCAAAAACCGGAATGACGGGTTGATTCAGTTGCTAAGCCGGGATCTGGTTCTGATTCACCCAATGGTATTGACAGAGATAGCTTGTGGTACCCCTCCGGCTCCAAGACTGCGAACACTTGGTGATCTAGGTCTGTTACCACAGAGTCATAAAGCCAGTATTGCCGAAGTGATGGCGTTTATTGAAAACGAAAAACTGTATGGGCTTGGATGTGGTTTGGTTGATATTACGTTGTTGGCCTCAACCCTGATAACGCCAGGAGCAAGACTTTGGACATTGGATAAGCGACTTGAGATATTGGCTAAACGTCTTAATGCAAGTTATCAGCCGATTCATTGACCGTTACGCTGGCTGCGTCTTCAGAGCACTTATGACCTGTGTCCGTTGGAAAATCAAATCGACACATCCGGGATGGTTTTATATAAATAGGTGATTGGCATTGGTCGGTGTATTGGTGCGGGTCAGTCAGGTTGTTCAGGTTCGGGATAGAAATCGGTTCTGAGGATGAAAAACTGCCCCTTGTTGGTGATGGTGATAACTTGGGGCAGTTTGGGTTTTTGATTCTATCTGGCTATTAAATTAAATGATTTTTATATTCTCATTTGTTACGGCATGCCACTGGATTATCTTTAATACCTTTTATAATTTCTCCGTCCCCAAGATCTACTTTCTTTCGTTCCCCTTCGTTTTTACCTGAAGTAAATTTATCGTATGCATAGTAACTCCAATTTTTAAGCCATCCATATTTTTTGTATACCATCTGCGTCTTTCCTCCTGTATTAGCTTGGTTCGCTAGTGTCTGATACTCGGAAGCGTATGGCGTCTGTAGACCGCGATTAGCGCAAAAGCTAATCACATTATCAGTGGCAACAGTTGTCCATTCCTCGTTATTGATGAGACCATTATCACTAGGAGTATCCCCGGCTAGCTCTGCTTTTAATGTGGGTCGGTGAAAAGTCATTCCACCAGCTACAATAGTGTCTTGCATGTGCCCCCAGTAATTGGCTTTAGACACATCCGGGCTGGTAATCACGGTAAAGGTCACATCCTGATTCTTGGCCGAAAGAGAACCACTGGCTCCCTCAGCCGTCACTTTCAAGGTAGTTTTCACGCCTTTCCCATCCGGGTCGGTGACCTTGATAATCAACTCCCCATTCTCATTTGTA